>NZ_JALPQE010000001.1:0-915996 GCF_023195575.1 Aliiroseovarius sp. S2029 | reverse complement strand
GCACCGTCGGTTCGGGCGTTGTGTCGAAAATCATCGAGTAAGAACGCCTCACGTTCTTGACCGGAAAGGGCGTCCCTCGGGACGCCCTTTTTTTTGTTTGGACTGACGTCCCTGGCGCCCTAACCGGTTTCAAAGCCTCTCAGCCATCCGCTGCACATTCCAGAAACCGCTCTGCCCGTGATTGGATGTCTTTCCACCCTGGCAACAGGTCGGCGTTGTAATCCAACACCACGTCCACACCGCTGCTGCGCAGTTGGTGCGTGCAGGTTTGCCGCTGTGCGGTTTCAGAGGCTGTACATTCTATGACGGCGCGCAAGGTGCCATCGGGGCGCAGGGCGGCAAAGCCGATACGGCGTGCCGGATCGGTCGTTGAAAGGCGGAACAGGCCAACCTCATTCGGGGCAGGGTCCAGCGGTGTCCGGGTCAGTTCATCCATCCTTGCTTCGAGGTTTGGAAGGTCGCTGATCAGCATGGTGACGAAGGCGCCCTGCAGGGTTCGGTCTTGCCGGGTGGCGGACAGCCGCAGCGCCTGTGCCCGGCTGACTGGCAGGAAGCTTTCCAGCATCATGCGCAAAAGAAGCGACCCGTGCCGCAGCCCGCTTTGCTGATCGGCGCGATCTTCCAGATAGGAACGCGGCAGGGCCAGTTGCACCTCGCCTTCGGCGCCCATGTCAAGATACAGCACCACCGTATCCGCATCGGCGGTGAACTGGTGACAGGGGTCCATTCTCGGAGTGGTCAGCAGTGCATCATAATCGGCCGCGTCCAAGGGCAAACTTTGGACGAGCGTGATGAGGCCGGAAAGGAGCAGGGCGCACAGGGTTTTCACCCCTCAACTATGCGCCCCTTGCGGGGTTTGGGCAAATCCTGAACGCTGGCAAGTGAGAGGAACACCACGGCAATCGGAAGCTCCGGCTCGCGCGAGCGGATTTATTTGGACGGGAGGGAAAAGCGCAGTTGCAATGTCTCCAACCCCGGATTGACGGGCACAATGTCGCCGTTCGAGCGATGATCCAGCGAAACGCTATATCGCAGACCGTCCGGCCGCTCGAATCCCGCGTCGACACCCGACCGGAACTCGACCGGGTGGCCCATGACGGGGCCATCACCGCGCAGCCACAGGCCGGGCATGAACGAAAGTTGAGCAAAAGACCGTCCGCCCCAAAGATGAAACGCGTTCACCGCGCCCAACCCGACCCAGACATCGCCCAGCGTATCCACGGACACGCCGATTGCCGGTTGGAACGGACCAATGCTGACGGGAAGGTCGTGACGATAATAGACCTCGGCTCCAATGGAATCGGCTTCAAAAATCACGTCGCCCGCCGATATGACGTGACGTGCCACGGTGGCTGCGGGTTTCATGCAGCCGGTGTGGCAGTGATTGACCCACATATCAATCAGCCCGGTCAGCAGAAACAAGACCGCGAGCGTGCCGTCCATGATACTTCCTTTCGTGTTCTCAGACAGTTACCCTTTTGCAGCGTCGATGTCACGCAGGTGACGACGCGACCGCATTTGTTCGGGTTTTTTTGCCGAATGCGCTTGTAGTCCTGAAATCACCGGCCTATATACACCGCATTGGCGCGGGATGGAGCAGCCCGGTAGCTCGTCAGGCTCATAACCTGAAGGTCGCAGGTTCAAATCCTGCTCCCGCAACCAATCAAACAGCAAAACCCCCGCAGGCTTCGCCGCGGGGGTTTTGCTTTTTTCGGGCTGCCGCTTTCAGGCGGCGCGGATCAAAGGCAGAGTTTGGCTGGACATGCGCAGCCTGGCAACTTACCGAGGTTGCGTATGAGATCAGATCTTCCCCCTTCCGCCCCGCAGCACCGCTTCGGCACGCCAGAGCATCACGACTTTCTGGTTGAAGATGCGCGGCGTCAATTCTCGTTCTTCAAAGCCAGCTTGCGGCCTGAGGGTGGGTTTTATGTGTTGGGGCATGACGGCACTCCACTGGGCAGCAATGTGCAGGAATTGCACACGACCACACGTCTGACGCACAGCTATGTGCTGGGAAAGCTCGCGGGGGCGGCGGGATGCGAGGCGGTGATTGAGGCCGGGATTGACTATCTTTGGCACCATCATCGCGACCCTGACCATGGTGGCTATCTTTGGGCCGTGAAGGGCGGCAAGGTGCATGATGCGCGCAAGCTGGCCTATGGGCATGTTTTCGTGCTGCTTGCCGGGGCCAGCGCCAAGCTGGCCGGACATCCTGATGCCGATCGCCTGATCCACGATGTGACCGAAACGTTGGAGCGCCGGTTTTGGGAGGACGATGCCGGCCTGTTCGCGGACGAATGGAACCGCGACTGGTCGCCCTTTTCAACCTATCGCGGGATGAACGCCAACATGCATGCTGTCGAGGCATTGCTGACCGCATACGAAGCCACCGGGTGGGATCAGTATCTTGTGAAGGCCGGGCGCATTCTGGCGTTCTTTATCGGCAGGATTGCTCCGTCCGAGGGGTGGCGGCTGCCAGAACACTATACCGCGGACTGGCAGGTGGACTGGACCTATAGCGGCAACCCGATGTTTCGCCCGGCGGGCACGACACCGGGCCATTCTTTCGAACTTGCCCGGTTGCTTTTGCAATACTGGGATCTGCGCGGGCGTCCCGATGACGGATCGCGCGACGCTGCCTGGGCGCTGACCGAACGTGCGTTGATGGACGGGTGGGATGCCGACAGAGGCGGCGTATATTACACGCTGGGTTTGGACGGCGCACCCGCGATCCGGGCCCGATACTGGTGGCCTGTCACCGAAGCCATCGGTGTGCTTGCCAGCTTTCTAAAGTTGGGCGGGACCGAGGAGCAAAGCGAATGGTACTCGCGTCTGTGGCGCTTTGCGGACGCCAGTTTCATCGACCATCAGCGCGGCGGATGGTATCCAGAGGTTGATGAACAAGGGCAACCGACCACCACCCAGTTTTCTGGCAAACCCGACATCTACCATGCGGTGCAAGCCTGCCTTTATCCCCTGACGCCTCGGTTGTCGCGCATGGCGACGGACCTTGATGGCGTTCTGGCCCGATAGTGCCCAAAAGCGGGCGGGCATGATGTGCATCAATGCGTGAAGAGCTTGAAAGGCGCAGGAACGCCGCAACCTGTACAGTTGGGGCGGACGGGATTGATTCGCTATACTGACGGCAAACCACCACTGAATGAGGTTCTTATGTATAAGAAAATTCTTGTCCCCATGGCGCTGGATCATGGCATCTCGTCCGAAACACTGGAAATCGCGCGCAGCCTGTTGGGCAAAGGCGGGTCAATCACTGCCCTCCATGTGCACGAAGTGCCGCAAGGGTCAGTCAGCGCCTATCTGAACGAGGACATCGTGCGCGCAGGCTTTGAACACGCCCGCAACGCGCTTGAGAAAAAAACCGAGGGCCTGAAAGGGGTGACATCTGTCCTTCTGAAAGGACACACTGCGCAGACCATCGTGGAATACGCGCGTGAACATGACATCGACTGCGTCGTGATCGGGTCGCACAAACCGGGGCTGAGTGACTTTTTCCTCGGCTCGACTGCGGCGCGTGTCGTGCGCCATTGCCCCTGTGCGGTGCACGTCCAGCGTTCGCGCGATTGATCCATCCGGCGCTTGTTTCCCACGATAGGACCCGCACGAAATGGTGCGGGTCGCTGTCTGTGCAGCACAGGTTACAGAACCTCGTGGAACAGCTTGGTCAGGTTGTCTTTGGTCAGTTCGATGGGGTTGCCCCCACATGACGGGTCGATCAGCGCGCCCTTGACCAAACTGTCGATATCCGGATCGCTCACCCCCAGATCGCTGATGCGTTTCGGAATGCCAAGGCTGTCGTTGAACTCCTGCACGAAGCGCTGGAACCCTTCGAAACCACCCTTGATGCCAAGGTATCCTGCGGCCAGATCGAAACGATCCTTGATCGCGGGCGCGTTGAGCCGCAGTACGGCGGGCATACAGATCGCATTCGTCGTGCCGTGATGCGTATGATACATCGCGCCGATCGGGTGGCTTAATGCATGGATCGCGCCCAACCCTTTCTGAAAGGCCGTCGCGCCCATCGCCGCCGCGCTCATCATGTTGGCGCGCGCATCAATGTCGCTGCCATCGGCATAAGCGCGGGGCAGGTTGTCGATCACCAGCTTCATCCCCTCAAGCGCGATGCCCTGGCTCATAGGGTGGTAATGGGGGCTTGAATAGGCCTCGACGCAATGGGCGAACGCATCCAGCCCGGTGCCAGCGGTGATGAGTTTCGGCATTCCAACGGTCAGTTCGGGGTCGCAAATGACGACGCTGGGCAACACCTTCGGGTGAAAGATGATCTTCTTCTCATGTGTTTGCGAATTGGTGATGACGCTGGCGCGCCCCACCTCGGACCCGGTGCCAGCAGTCGTTGGCACGGCGACGATGGGCGTGATGGCGTCTGCATCGGCCCGCGTCCACCAGTCACCGATATCCTCGAAGTCCCAGACCGGACGGGTTTGCCCGGCCATGAAGGCCACCATCTTGCCCAGATCCAGCCCTGATCCGCCGCCAAACGCGATCACACCATCATGTCCGCCCGCCTTGTAGGCTTCAACGCCAGCGGTAAGGTTCACCTCGTTCGGGTTCGGATCCACGTCCGAGAACAGACCTCGACCCAACCCGGCCGCGTCCAGGATGTCCAGCGTGTCGCGGGTGATCGGCAGGTCGGCCAATCCCTTATCTGTCACCAGAAGAGGGCGTTTGATGCCCGCCTGTGCACAGGCTTCGGGAAGTTCCTTGATGCGGCCTGCGCCGAATTTGATCGCGGTCGGATAGGACCAGTTACCAACAAGGCTCATGATGTTACCTTTTTCAGATGATAGGATTTGGGGCGGGTCAGGTTCTGATAGCCGATCACCGACAACCCCCCACCGCGCCCGGTGTTCTTGCAACCCGTCCAGCACAGGCCCGGGTCAAGATAATCGGCGCGGTTCATGAAGACCGTGCCGGTCTCGACCTGATCACCGACGGTTTGCGCACGTTCAAGGTCGCGCGTCCAGAGTGACGCGGTCAAACCAAACTCGCTGTCATTCATCAGGCGGATCGCTTCGGCATCGTCCTTGACGGGCATGATCCCGACAACGGGGCCGAAGCTCTCATCCCGCATCACCCGCATGTCATGGGTGACATTGGTCAGAATCTGCGGCGTCAGATAGGCGCCGCCATCATCTTCGGGGAAAGTGTCGATATGGGCGGTTGCCCCATCCGCCAGCGCCTCGTCGATCTGGGCGCGCACCTCGGCGGCAAAGCGAACATTGGCCATCGGGCCAAGCGTGGTGTCCGGGTCCAGCGGGTTGCCCAGCTTATAGCCCTTCACGATCTCGACCGCTTTGGCCACGAAGTCGTCAAACAGGCTTTCGTGTACATAGATCCGTTCGATCCCGCAGCAGCATTGCCCGGCGTTGAACATCGCCCCGTCGATCAGGGTGTCCACCGCTGCGTCCAGATCGGCGTCGTCCATCACATAACCGGGGTCCTTGCCACCAAGCTCTGTACCCACGCCGGTGAAGGTGCCAGCCGCAGCCCGCTCCATCGCCTGACCGCCACCGACCGAACCGGTGAAGTTCACGAAGTCGAACGCATTCCCCGCGATCAGGTCGTTGGTCACGTCATGCGACAAAAACACGTTCTGGAACACGTCCTCGGGCACGCCCGCCGAATGGAAGGCAGCGGCCATCCGTTCGCCGACCAAAAGCGTCTGGGTGGCGTGTTTCAAAACCACGGTATTGCCCGCGATCAGCGCGGGCGCCACCGAATTGATCGCGGTCATGTAGGGATAGTTCCACGGTGCCACCACGAACACCACGCCATGCGGCACCCGCCTGATATAGCGCTTGAACGACGCATCCTCGCCGACCTCGATGTCGGCCAGGGCCTCGGCCGCGATGTCGGCCATATGGCTGGCGCGCTCGTTGAACCCGCCGAACTCACCGCCATAGCGCACAGGGCGTCCCATCATATGGGCAAGTTCCGGCACGATTTCGTCATTCATCGCACCCACAGCGGCAACCCCCGCCATCACAAGGTCGATCCGCTCCTGAAGCGGTCGTGCCGCCCACTCTGCCTGTGCCTCACGCGCGCGTTTGGCGGCAGCAAACGCATCGTCGCGAGACATTGTCTCGCGCGTTGCAAAAACCGATCCATCAATCGGTGACACACATTTCAATTCCTGGCCCATGCGCCAATCCTTCATGTTTCTTCTGGCCGTAAATATCCCCGCCGGAGGCAAGAATCCCTTGTTTACGCCCTCTCAAACCCACGCGCGATTTCCCAATCAGTCACTACGCGTTCAAACTCTTCGATCTCGACCTCGGCGGCGCGGGTATAGTGATCGACGACCTCATCCCCCATCGCCGCCCGTAACATAGCCGACCCATGCAGTGCATCATGTGCCGCTTGCAGGTTGCCGGGGATCATCCCGGTATCGCCTTGATAGACATCGCCCACGGTTGGTTCTTGAAGCTTCAGCCCTTCCTCGATCCCCGCAATGCCAGCGGCCAACATCCCGGCGATGGCCAGATAGGGGTTCATGTCAGACCCGGGGATACGGCATTCCACACGCACCGCCTTGGTGCCCTCGCCACACAGCCGGAAGCCCGCCGTGCGGTTGTCCACCGACCATATGATCCGCGTTGGCGCAAAGGTGCCCTTCATGAACCGCTTGTAGCTGTTGATGTAAGGCGCCATGAAATAAGTGTAGTCCGGCGCGTATTTCAAAAGCCCGGCCATGTAGTTCTTCATCAGCGCCGACATGCCCAGCTTGTCGTCCGGATCTGCGAAGGCGGGCTGGCCATCTTTCCACAATGACATGTGCACATGGCTGGAGGAGCCAACCTTTTCGTGATGCCATTTCGGCAGGAAACTGGCGGCATGGCCCTGTTGCCATGCGATTTCCTTCACCGCGTGTTTGGCGATTGTGTGAAACGCTGCCGTCTCCATCGCGGGGGCGTATTTGATGTTCAGTTCTTCCTGCCCGCACTCAGCCTCGCCTTTCGAGTTCTCGATCGGCAGCCCGGCGTTCCACAGGTGATTGCGGATCGGCCGCATCACGTGTTCTTCCTTGGTGGTTTGCAGGATGTGGTAATCTTCGTTGTAACCCGAGATCGGGGCGAGGTTGCGGAACCCCTCTTTGCGGATTTCGTCAAAGCTCTTCTCGAACAGGAAAAACTCCAGTTCAGTGGCGCACATCGCGTCAAAGCCCATCTCGGTCAGACGTGCGACCTGCCGCTTCAGGATGGCGCGCGGTGAATGGGGCACGTCTTCGTGTGTGTGGTGATCCAGCACATCGCACAGCACCATCACGGTACCCTCAAGCCACGGCACCGGGCGCAGCGTGTCCAGATCGGGTTTCATCACATAGTCGCCATAGCCGCGTTCCCAACTGGTCGAGGCATAGCCATCCGGCGTCCCCATCTCCAGATCCGTGGCCAGAAGGTAGTTGCAGCAATGGGTTTCCTCCCAAGCGCCCGCAACAAAGTGGCCTGCGTGAAATCGTTTGCCCATCAGCCGGCCCTGCATGTCGACAAAGCACACCAGAACGGTGTCGACCTCGCCAGCGGCGGTTTGGGATTTCAGATCATCGAACGAAAGTGTGGGCGACATTTTGTGAAAACCTTTTGAAACAGTGCCGGGCGGCTCGGGCCGCCCGGCAGGATGCGTGATGCCATGCTTATCCGTAACGATACGGACGGCCAGCTTTTTGCATGTCCGCGTTGTACTTCTTGATGATGTCCACGACTTTCGCCTTGGTTTCGCTTTCCGCGGCAATCTCGTCCCAGAACTTGATCGCGGCTTCTTCGACCTGCGCCCATTCGGCGTCCGGGATGGTGGTCAGTTCCATCTTCGGCCCGTTCACGCGCAGGCTGGCTTCGCCGCCCCAGTACCACCACTGGCGATAATAGTGCGATTGATCGCAGCAAACACGGAACAGGGTTTTCAGATCGTCCGGCAATTCGTTCCAGCGATCCATATTGGCGAAGAACGACCCGGCCCAGGCGCCCGAGATGTTGTTGGTCAGGAAATAGTTGGTCACATCGGCCCAACCAACGGTGTAATCCTCGGTGATGCCAGACCAGGCGATGCCGTCCAATTCACCGGTCTGCACCGCGACCTCGATGTCCTCCCACGGCAGGGTGACAGGCACGACGCCGAACTGTGCCAGGAACCGACCAGCGGTCGGGAAGGTGAAAACGCGTTTGCCCTTCAGATCTTCAAGCGAGTTGATCGGGTCCTTGGTGGCAAAGTGGCACGGATCCCATGCGCCTGCGCTGATATGTTTCACCCCGACTGCGGAATATTCGGCGTCCCAGATCTCGTTCAGGCCGTATTGGTTGAACAGAACCGGCACGTCCAATGAATAGCGCGAGGCAAACGGGAAATAGCCGCCAAACACGGTCACTTCGGTCGGTGATGCCATCGAGTCATCGTCAGACTGCACTGCGTCGATCGTACCGCGCTGCATGGCCTGGAACAGTTCACCCGTGGGCACAAGCTGGTCGGCAAAGAACAGCTCGATCTGCATCTTGTCGCCCGCGATCTGGTTGAACATGTCGATGGCGGGCTTGACCACGTGTTCGGCCAGTGCAGGACCAGCATAGGTCTGCATCCGCCATTTGATCGTGGATTGCGCCAATGCGGGGGTCGCCAATGGGGCGGCCAGCGCACCGACACCGGCTCCGGCGATAAACTTGCGTCTTGTCGTCATTTTCTCTCTCCTTGTTGCAATGTTGCGGCCTGTTTCGTCAGGCTCTTTCCTCTAGTTTCCGTAAACCCACCCCGGCAGCCACAGCGCGATGTCGGGGAACAGGATGACCAGCGTCAGGGCCAGCACCATCACCAACACGAACGGCAGGATCGAGCCGTAGATATCGCGCAGCGTGATTTCCGGGGGCGCCATCGCGCGCATCAAAAACAGGTTATAGCCGAAGGGCGGCGTCATATAGGCAATCTGAGTCGTGATCGTATAGAGCACACCATACCAGATCAGATCGAACCCAAGGGCGGCGACCAGCGGCACATAAAGCGGGGCCACGATGACCAGCATCGCGGTGTCGTCCAGAAACGTGCCCATCAGGATGAAGCTCAGCTGCATCAGGATCAGGATGACCCACGGGTTCAAGCCCAGCCGTTCGGTGAACAGGGTCTCGATCGCCTTCACCGCGCCCAGCCCATCGAACACCGCGCCGAAGGCCAGCGCGGCCAGGATGATCCACATGAACATGCAACTGATACCCAGCGTCATGCGGACCGAGGTTTCAAATACTTCGCGGGTCATCCGTCCCTTCACGACCGCCGCCAGAAAGGCTGTCAGTGCGCCAATGGCCGAGCTTTCGACAAGCGAGGTCCAGCCATTCACAAAGGGCACCATCATCGCGGCAAAGATCACAAGCGGCAGCATCCCGGCGCGCAGAAGCGCCAGTTTCTCGGACATCGGAATGTCGCGGTCCTCTTTCGGCAGGGCAGGGCCAAGGGTAGGGTTCAGGTGGCAACGCACGGCGATGTAGATGATGAACATCGCGGCCATCATCAGGCCCGGAACGACACCGGCCAGCCACAATTGCCCAACAGGTTGCCGCGCTATCATCGCATACAGCACCAGCACCACCGATGGCGGCACCAGAATGCCCAAGGACGACCCAGCCTGAATGACCCCCGTCACCATTCGCTTGTCATAGTTCCGTTTCAGTAGCTCGGGCAGGGCAATCGTCGCGCCGATGGCCATGCCCGCGACGCTCAGCCCGTTCATCGCCGAGATCAGGACCATCAAGCCAATCGTGCCGATCGCCAACCCGCCTTTCAGCCCGCCCATCCAGACGTGGAACATCTTGTAAAGGTCGTCGGCGATTTTTGATTCCGACAGCACGTAGCCCATGAAGATGAACATCGGCAGGGTCAGAAGCGGGTACCATTTCATCAGTTTCATCGCGGACGAAAACGCGATGTCATACCCGCCCCGGTCGCCCCACAGCACCAGCGCCGCAATCACGGCAACAAAGCCGATGGCGCCGAACACGCGCTGCCCGGTCAGAAGCATCGCCATCATGGTTGCGAACATGAAGATCGCAATCATCTCATACGACATTGTTGATCTCCTCACCGCGCAGGCGCAGAATGTCTTTGAACAGTTCGGAAATGGCTTGCAGCAGCATCAGGGTGATGCCGGTGCACATGATCACCTTGATGGGCCAAAGATAGGGGCGCCACGCGGTCGGGCTGCGTTCGCCTCCGTATTTGAAGGAATAGGCGGTGCTGTCGATCCCGCCCCACAACAGGATCGCCAGATAGAAGATCAGGAACAGGACCGTGACGGTATCCACCGCAGCCTTTCGCCGTGTGCTCCAGCTGCCATACAGAAGGTCCATCCGCACATTCGACCCCATCTGGATCGAGTATGGTCCGCCCAAAATGTAGTAGGCGACCATCGCAAACTGCGCCATTTCCAGCGTCCAGAGCGACGGGTTGAAAAAGGTCTTCGAGATCGAGGACCACAGCAGGATCGCCATCATGACGAAGATGCCATACATGGTCACCCGCCCGATGCGATAGTTGATCTGGTCAACAAAGCTGATGAATTTGCGAAGTGCAGTCATGTTTTGACAGCTTCCGATGAGGTGAGGTTTGCCATGACCTGTTTCAGCGTTTTGGCGAGGTGATCGGCCATGGCTTCGGCGGTTGCGGGTGTGTCGATTAAATCGTTGCGGATTTCGATCATGACATTGTCCAGCCCACGCGATTCGGCATGTTTGGCCAGCGAATAGGTCACGCCGTCGCGCGCCGCATAGGGTTCGTTGATCGCGGTCTGAAAGACGCCCTGTTCTTGTTCGATTTTCAGGGCCGCTTCGGCTGCGCGGCTGTTTCTGTCGTGCAGATAGCCGATGTCCAGCGTCCTGCGTTGCCCATGATAAACGGGGGTGAAACTGTGCACCGTGACCAGCAGGATCGGCGCATCGGATCGCGCAAGCTGCCGGTCGATCGCCTGATCGACCACCGCATGAAACGGGGTGTGAACGGTGTCGAAACGTTGCTGCTTTTTGGCATCGCTAAGGCCGGCATTGCCCGGTATGTCGATCAACTCGCTTCGAGCCGGGATGCAATCGGGGGCTTCCAACGGACGATTGCAGTCGTAAACCAGGCGCGAGACCTGACCGGCGACAAGGGGGGCATCCAGTCGGGTGCTCAGGCACTTTGCCACGTCCAACGCCCCGATATCCCAGGCGGCGTGTGACAGCAGAGCATCGCCCTCCAGCCCGAGCGCACCGTATTCGGGCGGAATGAAATGGGATGCGTGCTCGCAGACCAGCACTATGGGCGCCATGCCCGCAGCACCGATCAGCGCGGCCGCCGGCCAAGCTGTTCCGAGCATTCTCCTTGCCCCCCTGTTTGTCGTTATGTAATTATCACTACACCGAGTCTGCTTGTGTCAAGATGTATTCTGTAGTTATTGCTACAGCGCCGAGATCTATGATTGGAATGATAACAAATGGGAAAGAAACCCCTCGTCAAAGATCTGATCCGGGAAAAGCAGGACGAATTGACGGCGGCTGAACGGCGCCTGACCGCAACACTTCTGGATGACAGTTTGGTGGCGGGGTTGCAGTCGATCACAAAGCTGGCTGAAAGCGCCGAGGTGTCAACGCCCACGATCATTCGGCTGGCACGCAAGCTGGGCTATCAGGGTTTTCCTGACCTGCAAGACGCCATCCGCGAAGAAATAGCAGCCCGGATGAAAGAGCCGCTGGCCAAGCTGGAAACCGCGGAACTGTCGGCGGGCAAGGACCATATCGTCAGCCGCTTTGCCGAAGCCGTTTCCCGCAATATCAATCGCAGCCTCGAAAGGCTGGATCTGGACGAATTTGACAAGGCGGCGGCACTTTTGTCTGACCCAAACCGGCGACTCTATTTGCTGGGGGGGCGGATCACCCGGTCAAACGCGCATTATTTCTTCAACCACCTTCAGATCATTCGCCCCGGTGTCGCGCAGTTGGATTTTTCGCCCAGCGTCTGGCCGCAATCGCTGCTGGATATGGACGAAAACGCAACGCTGATCGTGTTCGACATTCGCCGCTATGAAAAAGAGTTGGAACGTCTGGCAAAGCTGGTGGTCGACCAGGGGGCGAATGTGGTGTTGTTCACCGATCAGTGGGGATCCCCGATCGAACGCTATGCCACTTTCTGTTTCCGCAGCATGGTCGAGGTCCCGTCAAGCTGGGATTCGACGCTGGCCATCAACTTCCTGATCGAGGCATTGGTGGCCGAAATCCAAAGCCGCAGCGACAGCACGGACCGGATCACGGCCCTTGAAGAGATGATCGGGGAATCACGAATTTTCCGTAGCAACTGACTTTGGAGGCACCTGACGCGCCGCGTGAATGCAACATTTCCGATGCGGTCAGCTCAGCTGGCTTCAGGTTTGTCGATCAGGCCCTGCATCTTGCCAATCGCCGAGCGCATGAGTTCTTCCAATCCCATGCGCACCGTGTCCGCGAGGGCGACGAACTGATCCATCGCGGGCCGGATGGCGGGAATACGCTCCCCGATGACCGGCGCAAAGATGTAAAGGATGGCCAGCAGACAGGCCAGGGCAACGACAAGGATAAAGCCGCGACGGAACCCGCCGGTTGCCGCTTCGGCCCCGTCTGCGGGGGGCGTGGCGACCTCGGACGGTTCGTCCGCAGGGGCATCCAGGGTCGAGTTGATTTCCTCGATATCCGGAAGGACGTTGCGGGCCTTGATGTCGTCGGATGTCGTTGCAGCGTCGTCCTCGATCGCTGCTTGTTCATCCGCCATCATCTTGTCGATGTTGTCGGAGGTGGTCGCCGGGGCGTCGTCCAGCCCCAGGTCGGGCTGGGTTTCCAGACCCTCGCGTTCGCTTTCGCGGGCCTTGCGTTCGCGCTCGGCCTCTTCTTGCAGGATCGAGCGGACGTCGTCGTCCAGCTGCCGTGCAGGCGGGGTATCCGCGACGCTGCCTTCGGACGGAATGTCCTTGGACGCGTCCGCTGTGTCTGCCGGGGGCGCATCCTCGTCGGGTGCATCCACGGGCGCATCCTCGACTTCGCTGATGGGTGCGGTTGGCGTTTCTTCCGCCACGTCATCCAGTTCGTCGATGTCGTCGAATGGGGAAGGCGCGCTGGCCTTTTCCGCAGCCGCTTTTTCTGCGCTGGGCGGCAACTGAAACCAACCATGTCCGCAATTTGAACATTGAACGTCGCGCCCGGTTTCGGGCATCACACGGTCATCTACTTCGTACTGCGCGCCGCAACTTGGGCAAACCAGACGCATATGCTTTCCTCGATCCCCGGCATTCGACCCGGGTTTTTCCTGCCACTTCGACCTCAATATGCCAGTTTCCCGGCGAAAATCAAATCATTGCAAGCAGTGCATTGAAACAAACGCATGGCTGAGGCAAAACTGTCGCCAAACAGAGGTGAGGGCATCGTGTGATCGAACTGGAACAAGTGTCCTACGGATATGGGGGCAGCACTCTTTTATCCGACATTTCCATGAAACTTGCACCGGGGTCGTTCCACTTTCTGACAGGTCCGTCAGGGGCCGGGAAAACGACTCTGATCAAGCTGTGCTATGCCGAACTGACTGCCACACGGGGGCGGGTGTCGCTGTTTGATCAGGATACGCAACAGATGTCGCGCGACGATGTTGCCAGGGCGCGACGGCGGATCGGTGTGGTGCATCAGGATTGCCAGTTTCTGGATCATCTGAACGTCGCCGAAAACGTCTCTCTTCCGCTGACTGTGTCCGGGCGAAGCCTTGAACACCCGTCCGAACTGGACGACCTGCTGGCCTGGGTCGGATTGACCCCGCAGCGCGATGCGAAACCGCCGGAGTTGTCGGGTGGCGAACGGCAAAGGGCGGCGCTTGCCCGTGCGGTGGTGATGTCGCCCGATGTCATCCTGGCCGATGAGCCCACCGGAAACGTCGATTGGGATATGTCGCTGCGCCTTCTGCGCCTGCTGGTCGAGTTGAACAAGATGGGCAAGACGGTGCTGATTGCCACCCATGACATGAACCTGATCCGATCTGCCAAGGCGCAGATACAAGCCCGGGTGCTGCGCATATCGAACAAGCAGCTTCATCAGGCGGGGGCGGATCTATGAACGCGCGACTGGAGACCTTCCTGCATTTTCTTGCCGGGGACGCGCAGGCAGACCGGCTTGTGCCCCCGACCGGCTATACCGCCCGCCTGACGGTGTTCGCCGCCGCGTCGATGGCGTTTCTGGCCGTCTTCGCACTGGCCTTATCGCTCGCGACGGGCCGGGTGGCGGATCGATGGGGCGAGGCGCTGGCCAAAAGCTCGACCATCCGCATAAACGCGCCGGTTGACCAGATGGACGCGCAGGTTCTGACCGTGATGGACATCCTGGCCACCACACCGGGGATCGGGAATGCCCGCCCCCTGAGCGATGACGAGCAGCGCGCCCTGCTTGCCCCGTGGTTCGGTCCTGATCTGCCACTGGATCAGTTGCCCATTCCCCGGCTGATCGAAGTGATCGAGGAGGGCGATGGATTCGATGCCGAAGGGCTGCGCGCCCGATTGGCGGGCGAGGCGCCCGGGGCGATCCTGGACGATCACACCCGTTGGCGTGAACCGCTGGTCAGGGCCGCCAAGCGCCTGCGCGCGCTGGGCTTTGTGTCCATCGTCCTGATTGGCGCCCTGGCAGGCGTGGTGATCACGCTGGCGGCGTCGGCGGCGCTGGCCGCCAATGAGCAGGTGATCCGTGTGTTGCGCCTTGTGGGGGCGCAGGACAACTATATCGCAAATGCGTTCGTGCGTCGCTACACCCTGCGCGCGCTGGGTGGCGCGTCTGTCGGGACGGTTCTGGGGGCGTTGGCCGTGTTTCTGATGCCCTCGTCGGGCGAGCAGGGAAATTTCCTGACTGATCTGGGGTTTGAAGGCTGGCAGTGGTTGTGGCCGTTGCTGATCCCGCCACTTGCTGCCCTTGTGGCATTTGCCGCCACGCGGCAGACTGCCCGGACCGTGTTGCAGGAGAAACGCTGATGCGCCACGCATTCCAATGGCTGCGGTCACTTGTGTTCATTGTGCAGATGTATCTGATGATGGCGGTGCTGGCCGTGTTTTTCACACCGCTGGCGATCCTGAAGCGTGACTATGCGTTTTCGGCGATCCACACCTATTGCCGCTGGGTTCGTTGGACAGCAGGCTGGATGGTGGGTTTGAAGACCGAAATTCGTGGCGAGGCGCCGACGGATGAGGTGGTGATTGCATCCAAGCACCAGAGTTTTCTGGACATCATCATGATCACCTCGGCCGTGCCGCGCCCGAAGTTCATCATGAAGAAACAACTGAAATGGGCCCCGATCCTCGGCTACTATGCCTATCGTATCGGCTGCGTTGCCGTTGACCGGGGCAAACGCGGGGCCGCGATCAAACAGATGCTGGCAGACGTGAAATCGGGGGCTGCTCTGCCGGGGCAATTGATCATTTTTCCGCAAGGCACGCGCGTCGGGGCGGGCGAGACCAAGCCCTACAAGATCGGCACTGGTGTTCTGTATCGCGAAACCGGGCAACCCTGCGTGCCGGCTGCGACCAATGTGGGCGTGTTCTGGAAGCGCCACGGCATCATGCGCCATCCCGGCCTTGCTGTGGTGGAGTTCCATCCCCGCATCGAGCCGGGGCTTGAGTTGAATGATTTCATGAAACAGCTCGAAGACACGATCGAGACCGGATCAAATGCGCTGATGCGGGAAGCAGGGATGAAAGTGGGTGTATGATGGATTACCTGGAGACGGTTGAAGAGCTTGAGGCGCTGTATGGCACCCCGGTCGAGATGGCGGTCCGGAAAGTAACGGATCACCTGACATCGGCGTATCGGACCTGGATCGAAGCCTCGCGATTTTGCGTGTTGACCACAGTGGGACCGGAAGGCACCGATGGCAGCCCGCGCGGGGATGACGGGTCTGTGGTGACAGTGCTTGATCCGCGGACGCTCGCCCTGCCGGATTGGCGTGGAAACGAACGGATCGACAGCCTTCGCAACATCGTCCGCGACCCGCGCGTGTCGCTGATGTTCATGGTGCCGGGGTCAAAGAATGTGATGCGCGTGAATGGACAGGCACGCCTGACAACTGATGCCGACCTGCGGGCGAGGTTCGACAAGGGCGGCAAGCAGCCCCGCGTTGTGATCGTGATCCGTATTCACGAGGTCTATCCCCAGTGCGCGCGCGCGATCGTGCGATCAAATCTATGGTCCGGCGGGGATGACAGTGCCGGGTTGCCGACAATCGGTCAGATGATGACCGACCTGACTTCGGGCGCATTCGACGGCGCGGCTTACGACAGGGACTGGCCTGCGCGCGCCAAGTCGACGATGTGGTGAGCCGGTGATCGACCGTCAAATGTCCGGCATTGATGGCGTTGTGGAAGGGGCGGCAAGGTGAAACTTGCATTTGAACAGGCATCTGGACACTAACCAGCTGCGCAAATCCTTGGCATTCGTTTCAATTCGGTGCCGCGTTCGCTGCTAAATCTTCAATTCGAACGAAGCCCGCCCAAATCTCGACAAAAAAAACGCAGTATCGGAAACGAATTGTTTCTAAGTTGGTTTGGTCGAGAGGGAAGTCCATGAAGGAAGAAGCCATCTCTGTTGCATTTGTTTTGCCATGTTTGAATGAGGCGGCAACGCTGGAAAAATGTGTGCGCAGGGCAAAGGAGGCATTGGTCGAAATTCAGGGGAGGTTCGGCCTTTCTGGGGAAGTTGTTGTTGCGGACAATGGCAGCACCGATGGCAGTCAGGAAATCGCCAGGAGCGCGGGAGCGCGTGTTGTTGATGTGGCGGAGCGCGGATATGGCGCAGCCTTGATCGCTGGTTTTCGCGCCGCGAAGTCGCAGTACCTTGTGATGGGCGACAGTGACTGTTCCTATGATTTTGTCGAAGCGGTCCCGATGATCGAGAAGCTGTTGAATGGCGCCGATTTGTGTATGGGCAATCGGTTTCGTGGCGGCATCAAGCCCGGCGCCATGCCGTGGAAGAACCGATATATCGGCAATCCCGCGCTTTCTGGTATTCTGCGCTTTTTGTTCAAGACCAGGATCGGCGATGCTCATTGCGGGCTGCGTGCATTGACGACTCCTGCGTTGGAGCGTCTGAACCTGTCCTCGACGGGGATGGAATTTGCTTCGGAAATGCTTCTGAAATCGGTCTTGCTGGATTACAAGATCGAAGAAGTTCCGGTCACTTTGTCCCCTGACGAACGTGGTCGCCCCCCTCATCTGAACCCGTGGCGCGACGGCATGCGCCACTTGATTTATATGCTTCTGCTCAGCCCAAGCTGGCTGTTCATGGTTCCGGGTTTGGCGCTTGGGCTATTTGGATTGGTGATGATGACTGCGTTGCTCGCGGTCGGTGGTGATGAACTGGTTCAGATCGGGAACCTCTTCTTTGGCAGCCATTGGGCAGTCCTGGCCAGTGCTGCAATGATTATTTCGGTTCAGACAATCGCGATAGGCTTGTTCGCCCAGCTTTACAACTACCGGGAACGTATCCGGCAACCTGGCAAACGCGTGCGTGCATTCCTGAATGCGTCGCGGCTTGAGTATTGGCTGCTGGCGGGCCTCCTTTTGATTGCAGGTGGGATCACGTGGATCAGCACGATCACCTTTGGCTGGATCGCGTCGGACTATGCGGGCTTGAGTGCAATGCGGTCGATGATCGCCGCAGGAACGATGTGCGTGATTGGCGCACAGGTGTTCTTTTCCGGGTTCCTCATGTCAGTGGTGTCGGGAAACCGTTCTAGGCATCAGCTCGCCATCCGGGCCTGAGCCGCACGGTCAGCAAGCATGATGAGAGGGAAAAGGATCATAGGCAGCATTGAAGCTGAACGAAGCAGACTGTGGATTGCGTTGACGATTGCCGCTGCCGCCATCCTGGGCTTGGTCATTCTGTTTCAGGGCAGCGGAGCGTCGACAGCGGATTTTCTGGCCTTGTGCGCTCGTGTACCGCTTTGGGCCTATAGCGTTATCGCTCTTGTCCAGGCTGCTATCGTTGTGTTGGCGGCGGTGCGATGGATCGTGCTATTGAAAGCGGTGTTCCCAGATGGTGAAACCCTTTCTCTTCGACATGCTACGGCGGCGACGGCGACGGCGGCTATTGCCGGGCAGTTTCTGCCGATCCAACTGTGCACTCCGATCATTCGCGCGTGGTTCGCAAGACGGTTCAACATCCCGCTTTTACGATCCGTAGGGACGTCCGCCTTAGAACAGACTTTTCAGCTTTTGGTGTTGGTTAGTGCAGCCGTTCTTAGTTTCCTGTTCCTGGTACCCGCGCTTGACTGGAGGTTCGATATGATCCTCGCGATCCTCGCCCTGCTCCTGATGGTTGTCTTTGTGAGATTTGCCATCCAGCTGCTGTCGAAAATCTTGTCACGCCTTGCGGATCAAGGAACGTCATTTCTTTCAACGATGGCTACAAGTGTGCGTCACGGTCTTGAGCGGACGGCACGACTGCCAGATCGCATCCTGACGACAATCACCACTCTGAGCCTGTTAGGGTATGTGTTGTTGACCGCGCTGAATGTTCTGCTGCTCAGCTTCATCGCGGATGTGGACATCCTCCCGCTTCTTATCGCCTATCCGCTGGTGCTGTTTCTGATGTCGCTTCCCGTTTTTCCGGGCGGGCTGGGAGTGGTGGAAGTGACATGGGCTGGTGTGCTGGCGAAGGAAGGCTTGCCCTTCGATCAAGCGGTTGAGGCCGCGTTGGCGTTGCGCGTCATCTCGACACTTGGATTTTTTCTGGCCGCTCCGTTTCTTCTTGCAGGTTTTCAATCGCAGAATCGGGGTGCGGCGTGAGGCTGCCCTGGCTATCCGTCATCATGCCCGTGTTCAACGGTCGGGCAACGCTAAACGACGCCTTGTCATCCCTCGCAGATCAATGTGACGGGATCGAGATCATTGCTGTCGATCAGGGTTCAACAGATGGCAGTCGGGATGTTCTTCAAGCGGCGCAGACTTCGCTTCCAATCCGCATTATCGACAATCCCGAAGGCAAGTCCTGGACCGAGAATACGAATATCGGTTTGCGAGCAGCCAGCGCGCCGCTCGTCACTATGTTGCACCAAGATGATATCTGGGCGAATGGGCGCGCAGCGCTTCTGAAAGACATGAGCAACCGGCATCAAGATGTCGACATCTGGGTGCATGGTGCGGCCCTGATTGACGAACAAGGAAGAACCATCGGTCAAATGGGTCCACCCTTCGGAAATGCGCGCCGCGCCCTGCACTGCGAGCAAGCGCTTTCCCACCTGATCGTACAGAATACCATCGCGCTGCCGTCTGTCATGTTTCGGCGTGATGTTGCGCTACACAAGGGAGGGCTGGACGAAGAGCTTTGGTACACCGCGGACTGGGACCTTTGGCTGGATCTTGCCGAAAACGGTCTGGTCTGGGATCCAGCGTGTGCCGCTGCGTTTCGCATTCATGCCTCGTCGTTGACCATGACGGGTTCGCGGGATCTTCACGCTTTTAGGCATCAGTTGGATGTACCGCTTGACCGCCATCTGCCCAATCTTCCAGAACGGCTGGCGACGCGTCTGCGCAGACTTGCTCAAGCGTCGAATGCGCTCAATGTCTGTTTGGCAGGTCTCCACCATCGAAGCATACATGGTGTCGGTCGAGCCCTTAGCAGCTTTCTTATGCTTGGACCACTCGAGTGGCGCAGGTTTTTCATCAGCACCCAAATCAAGAACAGATTGGCACCCCGGCTTAAGCTGGCACTAAAACGAGGAACATGAAATGGGTTCGATCGGAGCAACTGTAAGGCGCGCCTTTGGTCCTTACGAAAGACACGTCTCGGAATTGTACCGGCGCATCTTTATTGACTTGGAAGATCTTTCCGATTGCATCCGTGGCTGGACCGAACCGACGGCCATCTGCGAAATCGGCTGCGGAGAGGGTGCTTTGGCAGAACGCCTGTGCCGGGATTTTCCCGATGCGTCTTATCTTGGCATCGACATTATTCCGCATCTGGGACGCATGTTCGAAGATGAACGGGCCGAGTTTCGTCAGATTGACGCTCAGGATCTGGCGAAAGAGGCGGCGGGGAAGTTTGATCTGATTGTGATCAATGACGTTATGCATCACGTTCCGGGCGCCCTTCGTGTGGACATTCTGAAAGCTGCGCAGCAGCTGCTTGTTCCAGGTGGCGTACTTGTGTTCAAGGACTGGCTGAAACGAAAGACGCCGATCCATGCCGCCTGCTATTTTGCGGATGTTCACATCGGCGGCGACAAGAACGTGGCTTACATGCCCTTGCAAGATCAGAGGGACTTGATCACTTCCGTGTTCGGGCAAGATGCAATTGTGGCAGAGCAGTCGATCAAGCCCTGGTCACAGAACCATGCCTTCAAGATCGTCAAATAGGGCATTTGGCATGACGGACATCTCGAGCATTCAACCACTTTCTGACAACCGAGAGCGGATGCTATCAACTGCGATGCGGCTGTTCATCCTGATGAAAATCGCCATGTTGCTGGTGTTGGCGGTCAACACTCGTTTCGTGATGGACGAGTTTTGGCACTTTAGCCAACCGGTCTATCTTTTCGACGGGATATTCTCGACGATCTGGCCTAAGAAAGCGGTTGGTTACGTCCTTTTCTACGAGCTTTCCCATCTGATCGGATGGGACGCAACGTCGATGCTGATGGCGGGTCGACTGACCACAGCATTTCTTGCAATTGGAGTGGCATTCTGCGTTTTCAAATGCGCTCGCGCTCTGGGCCACGACCGCCTGACGTCCATTCTTGCCGTGGCATTGCTGTTGAGCTTCAGCAACTTCATTGAGCGTGGGTTTCGGCTGCGCTCGGAACCCCTTGCGATCCTGTTCGCGGCCATGGCCATGTTGGTCGTCATTCGATACGAAGCCGACCGCGCCCGAACTCTTCTTGTCGCGGGCCTGCTGAGTGGGCTGGCCTTCGTGACGACGCAGAAGTCGGTCTATTTCAACTTCTCCCTTGGGGTTGCGTTGGTGGTGGATGCGGCTTTCATGCTATCTGCCTCTCGCGCGCTTTGGCGTGGAGGGTTGCTCATAATTGGCTGGGCTGGAGCGATTGCAATCTATGGCGCCCTTCTGGGTGGCGCCGCGATGCCGCAGGTGTTGAAGCTTCTGTTCCTCGGCCCTACCGAAGTTGCTCTGCACGGCGGCAGCTATTATGACCAGTTGGACCTATATGTATGGCAAACGCTTCAGCGCAATCCGCTTGCATATGGGTTGGTTGTCGTCGGGCTTCTGCTGTCCGCCCTGCGCTTCCATAGACTTGAAAGCACTGCGCGGATCTTTCTGGTCTTCACCGTTTCGCTTTCCGCCTTCGTCTTCCTGCACAATCAAACTTGGCCATATGTGTTCACAATGGCGCTGCCTTTTTTATCAGTCTACGGTGCCATCGCGCTTACGTCTTTGAAGCGGCAGTCGACAAGATCGTCCACAATTGCGACTGTGATTCTGGTTGTCGTCGCTGTTCAGAGCTTTGTACGCAATGCTCAATACCTGGGGCATGATAACCGCCATCAGTTGGCGGTTATCCAGCGGGCGGAAGTGCTGCTTGCAGACGAGGATACATATTTCGATGGTATCGGTATGATCCCCAGCCGCCGCATGGAGCCGCGCCTTTGGTTGGACGCACAAGCCGTAGAAAAAACCGTTGAAGAAGGGCGGCAATCGGTTCTTTACGGTGCGCTGCAACGTGCAGAGCCGCGCCTTGTGATTTCAACCTATAGAACGGACAGTTTGGGCGATGTCTTCAATACGGCGCTCAGGGCGAATTATGGTTATTTGACGCCCCATATCATGCTGCCCCTCGCCAGCCACACACATCTCTTGTCGGTGCCGCCAGTCCGACCATCGTTGTTCAACGGTGTCTACGACGACTAGCGCGAGGTTCGGCACGGGCCGAGACTCGCCCAGCCCAATATCTGCTTCTCGACATGTGGAGTCGCCGGTTTGCAGTCCCGAAAGCGATTTAGCGCAACAGCTCGTCCATCAATCCGATCACCTCAAGCACCTTGAAGGTGGTCGGGTCGGCGCGATAGATCATTTCCCCGACGCGGTAGTAGCGATAGTTCGGATCAAGCCGATAGCGGTCATAGTCAGTGAAGCGATAATAATCGTAGTCATCCAGATGGTCGCCAACCCGTGGTTTCGCGAGGCCGGGTGGGACGCAGGGTGGGTTTTTCTTGGCCAGTCCGGGCGGGCAGTTCTGGACAATCGCGCCACCGTGCATCCGCTTTGCCTGACCGTGCCCCTTCGCCTTGCCATTGCCGTTTCCGGCAAAACCGGCGGTTGCGAGCAGCGGTATCAGCACGAGCGCCAGGGCGGTATTGGTTGCAGTTTTCATCAATCACTCCATCCGTTGTTCGTTTGGCGTTTCATGTAAACGGCCTGCGAACGTCTGGGTTCCAATCGAAGCGAAACTGCCGGGAGCAGGGTTGATATACAATATCACACGCTTGGATTGCCGCTGGCTTCGCGGCTTTTCGCCCGGTTGTCGTCTGCATCAGGCGGAGACGCACCGATGGGCGAGTCTATTCGCCCCATTTGTAGTTGAAGCTGACCGACAGCCGCTCTTCCTCACCGGTGTTTTGCATCACCTCATGCCGCAGCCAGCTTTCCCAGAGCAGCACATCGCCCTCGGCTGGGCGTTTGGTGATGAAACCTTGCAGTTCTTCCCGGGCATTCTTGCGGCGGGGCGGGGCGGCCATCATACGGGCGTGGCGCGGATCTTCGTAACGCAGTGCGCCGGCGCCTTCAGGCAGGGCCAGATAGGTGGTGCCGGAAATCACCGAATGCGGATGGATATGGGCCGAGTGATAGCCGCCGGGGGGCAGGATGTTGATCCAGATGTCTTCCAGCACCAATTCGCGCCCATCCAGATTGAACTCCAGATCCTCGGCAAAGGCGGCGACATGCTTGTCCAGCGCGTCGACCAGATCCTTGAAGATCGGGAACCTCCACGGCAGGTCGGTCAGGGAGGCGTAAGAGGTGTAGCCGGGATAGCCCTCGGCCTCGCACCATTCCTGCCCGGCCTCGTCATCCTCGGCGATGGAATAGCAGCTGTCATAAAGCTCGTCCTGGCTGACCTTCGGGTCAAACTCGGACAGTTGAGCGTGGTATAGGCGGGTCACGAAGAGGGAGGATATGTTGGGCATGGGGACGTTGTAGAACACTTGCAAAAAAGGGGCGAGCCTTAATGCGACATATTTGCACGCTGGTTGAAGGCATTTTGCAGATGCTTACGTTGAGGACGAACACGGAAGAAAAGGAGTTGGGACATGTCTAACGAAACGATTTGCAAACACCTGAATACAGCGCTTCAAATGGAAATGACCGCAGCACATCAGTATCAACTACATGCACATGTGCTGGATGATTGGGGGCTGGACAAGTTGGCCGAGAGCATGCGCGGCGAATTCAAGGAAGAACTGGAGCATTCCAACCGTTTCATGACACGCATACTGGAACTGGGTGGTGAACCTGAGATCGCCTTTGCCGCCACCCCGAAAACGGCCAAGACGTTAAAGGACATGTTCGAATCCGATTTGAACGACGAGAAAGAGGCCATCGCTTTTTACACACAAGCCTCCAAGGCTGCCTATGACGCAGATGACCTCGCGACCAAAGCCCTGTTTGAAGAGATCGCGATTGACGAAGTCGGACACCGTGGATGGCTTGAGCTTCAGTTGAATTTGATCGAACGGATCGGCGAGCAACGTTATGCTTCGAAATTCGTCAGCGGCGGCGTTGAGGAAGAGGCATAGGCGCTATCTGAATAAAACACGCGCTTTGCTGTTGCCATAATGGCCTAACCCCCCTATAGACGCACATCTCGCGGATTCCCGGCAACGGGATTCGTGTGTATTGCATATAACCCACCAGACAAAGGGTGACCTGCCAGCAAAGACGGGTAGAGCTCTCTGGTGCAAGGAAAGGAACAGGCGAATGAACGCCAAGGAACTGCGTGATCAGTCTCCTGACCAGCTGCGTGAAAAGCTGGCAGAACTGAAGAAAGAGGCCTTCAACCTGCGTTTTCAGCAGGCCACCGGCGCCCTCGAAAACACCGCTCAGATGCGTAAAGTGCGCCGCGATGCGGCTCGCGTGAAAACCATTCTGAACGAACAAGCCCGCGCTGCGGCTGAGTAAGAGGAGCCAGACGAATGCCCAAACGTATCCTGAAAGGTGTTGTCACCTCGGCCGCCAACGAACAAACCGTCACGGTTTCGGTTGAACGCCGCTTCAAGCACCCGCTGCTTCAGAAAACCGTTCGTAAGTCGAAGAAATATCGCGCTCACGACGAAAAGAATGCCTACAAGGCAGGCGACACCGTCCGCATCATCGAATGCGCGCCGAAGTCGAAAACCAAGCGTTGGGAAGTTCTGGAAGGCTGAGTTTTGCCTTCCCGGACGACTTAACAAGTCGAAACCCTGGGATTTTCGCCACGCATCGGCGCCCAGAAGGTCGGGAGAAACCACATGATCCAGATGCAAACAAATCTGGATGTTGCTGACAACTCAGGCGCTCGCCGAGTTCAGTGCATCAAGGTTCTGGGTGGTTCCAAGCGTAAATACGCATCCGTTGGCGACATCATTGTCGTCTCGGTCAAGGAAGCCATCCCGCGCGGTCGCGTAAAGAAAGGGGACGTCCGCAAGGCCGTCGTCGTGCGCACCGCCAAAGAGGTCCGTCGTGAAGACGGCACCGCCATCCGCTTCGACCGCAACGCGGCCGTTATTCTGAACAACAACAACGAGCCGATCGGCACCCGTATCTTTGGACCGGTTGTTCGCGAACTGCGCGCGAAGAACTTCATGAAGATCATCTCGCTGGCTCCGGAGGTGCTGTAAGATGGCTGCCAAGTTGAGAAAAGGCGACAAGGTCGTCGTTCTGGCCGGCAAGGACAAGGGCAAGCAAGGTGAAATCACCAGCGTTGACCCGAAGGCCGGCAAAGCCGTCGTTGACGGCGTGAACATCGCCATCCGCCACACCCGCCAAAGCCAGAACAGCCAAGGTGGCCGCATCCCGCAAGCGATGCCGATCCAGCTGTCGAACCTGGCCCTGCTGGACAAGAACGGCAAAGCAACGCGCGTCGGTTTCCGCGAGGAAGACGGCAAGAAAGTGCGGTACGCCAAAACCACCGGGGAGACTGTCTGATGCTTGATACCGCAAACTACACCCCCCGTCTGAAAGCCCTTTACAAGGACAGCATCCGTGCCGCCCTGAAAGAGGAATTCGGCTACAAGAACGACATGCAGATCCCGCGTCTGGAAAAAATCGTTCTGAACATTGGTTGTGGCGCCGAAGCCGTGAAGGACTCGAAGAAAGCCAAGTCGGCGGTTGCTGACCTGACGATCATCGCAGGTCAACAGGCTTTGACGACGAAAGCCAAGAAATCCATCGCTGGTTTCCGTGTCCGCGAGGACATGCCGCTGGGTGCGAAAGTGACCCTGCGCGGCGACCGGATGTATGAATTCCTGGACCGTCTGATCACCATTGCGATGCCCCGTATCCGCGACTTCCGCGGCGTTCCGGGCACCTCTTTCGACGGTCGTGGCAACTATGCCATGGGCCTGAAAGAGCACATCGTGTTTCCGGAAATCGACTTCGACAAAGTTGATGAAAACTGGGGCATGGACATCGTGATTGCCACCACCGCGAAAACCGACGCGGAAGCAAAGAGCATGCTGAAGCATTTCAACATGCCCTTCAACAGCTGATCCGCGGGAAGGAATAGACATGGCTAAAAAAGCAATGATCGAACGCGAGAAGAAGCGTCAGCGTCTGGTGGAAAAATACGCCGCCAAACGTGCCGCGCTGAAAGAGATCGCAAACGACGAAAGCAAGTCGATGGAAGAGCGTTTCAAGGCGCGCCTGAAACTTGCAAAACTGCCGCGCAACAGCTCGGCGACCCGGCTGCACAACCGTTGCCAGCTGACCGGTCGTCCGCACGCTTACTATCGTAAGCTCAAAGTATCGCGGATCGCGCTGCGGGAACTTGGCTCGAACGGCCAGATCCCCGGCCTGGTGAAATCAAGCTGGTAAGGGAGAGACAGATATGAACGATCCTATCGGCGATATGCTCACCCGTATCCGCAACTCGCAACTGCGCGGCAAGTCGGTTGTTTCGACCCCGGCGTCGAAGCTGCGTGCTTGGGTTCTGGATGTTTTGGCTGACGAAGGCTACATCCGCGGCTACGAAAAAGGCACTGACGAGCGTGGGCACCCCACCCTTGAAATCAGCCTGAAATACTTTGACGGCGTTCCGGTCATCCGCGAACTGAAACGGGTTTCGACCCCCGGCCGTCGCGTCTATATGGGCGTGAAAGACATCCCGCAGGTCCGTCAGGGCCTTGGCGTTTCGATTGTCTCGACCCCCAAAGGCGTCATGTCCGATGCAAACGCTCGCAACCAGAATGTTGGTGGCGAAGTGCTTTGCACCGTCTTCTAAGGAGGCCTTTGAATGTCTCGTATTGGGAAAAAACCGGTCGAACTGCCCAGCGGCGTTTCTGTGACGCAGTCGGGTCAGACCGTTGAAGTGAAAGGGCCGAAAGGCACATTGAGCTTCACCGCCACCGACGATGTCACCATCACCGTCGAGGACAGCCAGATCAATGTCGAGCCGCGCGGCAAGTCCAAGCGTGCCCGTCAGCAGTGGGGCATGAGCCGCACGATGGTTGCCAACATGGTCACGGGCGTCACCGACGGCTTCAAGAAAGAGCTGGAAATCAACGGTGTTGGTTATCGTGCTCAGATGCAGGGCAATGTCCTGAAGCTGAACCTCGGCCTGTCGCACGACGTCGATTACGTTGCACCCGAGGGTGTCACCGTGACGGCGCCGAAGCAGACCGAAATCGTTGTCGAAGGCATCGACCCACAACTCGTCGGCCAGGTCGCGGCCAACATTCGCGCATGGCGTAAGCCCGAGCCCTATAAAGGCAAAGGTATCAAATACAAAGACGAGTACATCTTCCGCAAGGAAGGTAAGAAGAAGTAAGGACCAGACAGATGGCAAACAGCAAACGGACCCTGTTCCTCAAGCGCCGCCTGCGCGTCCGGAACAGCCTGCGCAAGCACAACGTGGGCAAGATGCGCCTGTCGGTGCACCGCTCGAACAAGAACATCAGCGCACAGCTGATCGACGATGTGAATGGCGTCACCCTGGCTTCGGCTTCTTCGCTCGAGAAGGATCTGGGCGTGGTTGGCAAGAACAACATCGACGCAGCCGCCAAGGTGGGGGCCGCTATCGCGGAACGCGCCAAGAAGGCCGGTGTGGAAGAATGCTATTTCGACCGCGGCGGCTTCCTGTATCACGGCAAGGTGAAGGCTCTGGCCGACGCCGCGCGTGAAGGCGGGCTGAAGTTCTAAGAAACCTGTGGGGGGCGGCAACGCCCCTCCGATGATCCGGGGGCAACCTGCCCACTGGGATCGAGTTGAACGGCGCAGACCAAGCGCGCCACCATGAAAGGATGTTCTGATGGCAGAACGTGAGAACCGCCGGAACCGTCGCGACCGCGACGAAACCCCGGAATTTGCAGATCGCCTGGTTGCGATCAACCGTGTGTCGAAAACCGTGAAGGGTGGTAAGCGCTTTGGCTTTGCAGCTCTCGTGGTTGTCGGCGACCAGAAGGGCCGCGTCGGCTTTGGTAAAGGTAAAGCGAAAGAGGTCCCCGAGGCCATTCGCAAAGCCACCGAGCAAGCCAAGCGCCAGATGATCCGCGTGCCGCTGCGCGAAGGCCGCACCCTGCACCACGACATCGAAGGTCGTCACGGTGCCGGTAAGGTTGTGATGCGGACCGCTCCGGAAGGTACCGGTATTATTGCCGGTGGTCCGATGCGTGCCGTGTTCGAGATGCTGGGCATCAAGGACGTGGTGTCGAAGTCGATCGGGTCGCAAAACCCCTATAACATGATCCGTGCAACCATCGACGGGCTGCAAAAAGAAGCCAGCCCCCGCATGATCGCCCAACGTCGCGGCAAGAAAGTCGCCGACATTCTGGGCGCCAAATCTGAAGCTCCGGCAGATGCCGAAGCCGCAGACGCGTAAGGAGACTGATCCATGGCTAAAACCATCGTCGTCAAGCAGATCGGTTCCCCGATCCGCCGCCCCGCCAAGCAGCGCCAGACGCTGATCGGGCTGGGCCTGAACAAGATGCACAAGACCCGTGAGCTGGAAGACACACCTGCCATCCGCGGCATGGTCGCGTCGATCCCGCATATGGTGGAGATCATCGAAGAAAAAGGCTGAGCTTCGGCTTGGACCAGTTCTTGAAGATTTGAAAGCACCCCGGTCAGAAATGGCCGGGGTGTTTTTTTGTTTACGGTTATCAATTTTTTATTTCCATAATCGCGCCATAATTGTTTGCCAGATGATCGTAGCACCGAATAGTAGTCTTGGAGGTCAAGTACATGCTACGCCCCACCGTGTTCTCAATTTTGATAATTCTGGCAGCTCCGTCATTTGCCGAGGTCAAGCTGGATCGCTGCGCAAAGATTGATACCGACTTGGATCGATTGGCGTGTTACGATAAAGTATCTGGCCGCACGCCGACTTCGGAGTCTATTGAATCTTCAATGCCTACGGGGGCATGGGATACCAGAATAGAGAAATCCAAGTTTGAGGATACAACAGATGTCTTTCTGTCTGTCGCCTCCACTCAACCTGTCAATTGTGGAGGGTTCGCGGGTCCGGAGAAAATAGTCCTCTATGCGCGATGTCAGGAGAACACCACATCACTTATCATCGCGACCGGGCAGTGCCATTTAGCTAGTGGATTTGGTGGATACGGAAGGGTCGATTTCAGAGTTGATGATGAGAAGTCATACGACTATCGAATGAATGAAAGCACCAACAACCGGTCGCTTGGCTTGTGGCGAGGTTCACAGGCAATTCCTGCGATCAAGAAGCTTCTTGGTCACGATACTCTACTGGTCCGGTTTACGCCATTCAACGAGAGCCCAGTCACTGCCGAGTTTAGGATTGAAGGGCTGGCGGAGGCCGTCAAGCCCTTGAGGGACGCCTGTAGTTGGTAGTGCAGAAACCGTTAGTTTCGCCATCTAGTACATGCGCGTAAGGGGTGGACTCTTTCACCCCCAACCCATGCACGCCCCGCAACCCGGCAATTCGGATTCAACTGTGGTCCTCTCCGCGCGCCCCTCCTATTAGGGCGCGAACATATCATTCCCGTTTAGGACCAATACCATGAACGCCCTTGTTACTCCCGTCGCCCCGCTGGCCAATGCCATTGCCGAGGTGATCACCTCCATCCAATCGGCTACACATCGTTTCCTGACCTCGGACCGCGTTCCGACCTGGACCGAGTATTTGCGCGGCTGCAACAAGTAACGTTCGCCAACAGCGCATCGCGATGGACGCCAGACTTGCGCGAAGCGCGGCAAGGGTCTATACGCCCCCGGTGGCGTCTTGCGCCACAGAATCAAAACCAAGAAAAGCCGTGTTTGGCCCCTTCCGCTTCGTGGGTCAGTTCCGGCAAGGAGAAGCGACATGAAATTGAATGAACTGCGCGACAATCCAGGCGCAACCAAACCCCGCAAACGCGTTGGCCGTGGTCCCGGTTCCGGCATGGGCAAGACCGGTGGTCGTGGTATCAAAGGTCAGAAATCACGCTCGGGCGTTGCCATCAAGGGATTTGAAGGCGGGCAAATGCCCATCTATCAGCGCCTTCCCAAGCGTGGATTCAACAAGCCGAACCGGAAAAAGTTCGCTGTTATCAACCTGGGCCTGATCCAGAAATTCATCGACGAGAAGAAGCTGGACGCCAAAGAGATCACCGAGGACACGCTGGTTGCCTCGGGTCTGGTGCGCCGCAAGCTGGACGGTGTCCGTGTGCTGGGCAAAGGCGAACTGACCGCCAAAGCCAACATCACCGTGACCGGCGCGTCGAAATCGGCTGTTGAAGCTGTCGAAAAAGCGGGCGGCAAACTGACCGTCGCTGCTCCGGCTGCGGCTGAATAAGACCTTGTGAGGGGCGCCGCCGCCCCTTACATGTCTACTCACGTTTTCAAGCGCCGCCGGAGCCGGGAACGGTCCGGCGGTGTTTTACATGGATCGAGGGGGCCTTATGGCATCTGCAGCAGAACAAATGGCCGCGAACATGAGCTGGGGCGCCTTTGGTAAGGCGACCGAGCTGCGTCAGCGGATTTTCTTCACGATCGGGCTTCTGATCATCTATCGCCTTGGCACCTATATTCCCATTCCGGGAATTGACGGCACCGCCCTGCGCGAGTTCATGGATCAGGCGCAATCCGGCATCGCGGGTGTGCTGGGCATGTTCACCGGCGGCGCGCTGAGCCGTATGGGCGTTTTTGCGTTGGGCATTATGCCCTATATCTCGGCCTCGATCATCGTGCAGCTTCTGTCTTCCATGTGGGAGCCGTTGAAGCAGCTGAAGAAAGAGGGTGAGCAGGGTCGCAAGAAGATCAACCAATACACCCGCTATGGCACCGTTCTGCTGGCCACCGGGCAGGCTTTCGCGCTGGCAAATTCGCTTCTTGCCGGCGACCTGGTTCAGCAAGACCTAGGGTCGATGTTCTTCATCGCCGCCTGTGTGATCACTCTTGTCGGTGGCACCATGTTCCTGATGTGGCTGGGTGAACAGATCACCGCACGCGGCATCGGCAACGGCATTTCGCTGATCATTTTCGTCGGCATCGTGGCGGAAATCCCCGCTGCCTTGGCACAATTCCTGGCCTCGGGTCGGTCGGGCGCGATCAGCCCTGCTGTGATCATCGGGGTGCTGGTGATGGTGGTTGCCGTGATCGCCTTCGTGGTGTTCATGGAACGCGCGCTGCGCAAGATCCACATCCAATACCCTCGTCGTCAGGTGGGAATGAAGGTCTATGACGGCGGGTCGTCGCACCTGCCGGTCAAGGTGAACCCTGCGGGCGTGATCCCGGCGATCTTTGCCTCGGCGCTTCTGCTGTTGCCAACCACGATCTCGACCTTCTCTTCGGGGCAGGCGGGGCCGGTGATGTCGGTCATTCTCGCCTATTTCGGGCCGGGTCAACCGCTTTACCTGCTGTTCTTCACGGCGATGATCGTGTTCTTCACCTTCTTCTATACGAAAGAAGTGGCGTTCAAGACGGATGAAGTCGCCGACAATCTGAAAAACCAGAACGGCTTTGTGCCCGGCATTCGTCCCGGCAAGAAAACCGCCGAGTATCTGGATTACGTGGTCACCCGCCTGCTGGTCCTTGGTTCGGCCTATCTGGCCGCGGTCTGTCTGCTGCCGGAAATCCTGCGCAGCCAGTTGGCGATCCCGTTCTATTTCGGCGGCACCTCGGTTCTGATCGTTGTGTCGGTGACGATGGACACGATTCAACAGGTTCAGTCGCATCTTCTGGCTCACCAGTATGAAGGCCTGATCGAGAAGTCGCAGTTGCGCGGCAAGAAGCGTTCGAAGAAGGCTCCGTCGCGTCGATGAACATCATTCTGCTTGGACCGCCCGGCGCAGGCAAAGGCACGCAGGCCGCGAAGCTCGTTGAAGCACGTGGCATGATCCAACTGTCCACCGGCGACATGCTGCGCGAGGCGAAAGCCTCGGGCAGCGAGATGGGCAAGAAGGTTGCCGCGATCATGGATGCGGGCGAGCTTGTCACTGACGAGATCGTCATCGGCCTGATCGAAGAAAAGCTGGAAGGCGATAACGGCGGTGGGTTTATCTTTGATGGCTTCCCCCGGACGCTGGCACAGGCCGATGCCCTGGGCGCATTGCTTGAGAAACACGGCCAGTCTCTGGATGCGGTGATCGAGATGCAGGTCAATGACGAGGTGCTGGTTGGCCGCATCGTCGGTCGAGCAGAGGAGGCGCGCAAGGCGGGCCAACCCGTACGCGCCGACGACAATGAGGAAAGCCTGAAAATTCGCCTGATGGAATACTACAAGAAGACCTCGCCCTTGATTGGTTACTACTATGCCAAGGGTGATCTGCGGTCGGTAAACGGGCTTGGCACGATAGACGAAGTGCAGGCCGAGATCGCGGGTATTCTGGACGCCTGAGCCTTTAAATCGGTGCATGATGAAGCGATTGGTTCGGAAATCCAGACATATGGACAAAGACGGGTTGACGCCTGTGGCAATCCCATCTAAGTCACCCCATCCCTGACGGGAATCACGATGCAAACAAGGTCGCTCCTTTGCTGCATCAGATCATAGAATTCAGCGCGGCCCGCAGGAAAAATCCGGCGGGCTTCCGTTGTGAAAAAAGGTTCCGGCATTACGGAACCGCAACGAAAGGAAAGACTACGTGGCACGTATTGCTGGCGTAAACATCCCGACCCACAAGCGGGTCCCGATCGCCCTGACATATATCACCGGAATTGGTCATACTTCGGCCAAAGCTATCTGCGAAGCCGTGAACATCGACGAAACACGTCGTGTGAACGAGCTTTCGGATGCTGAAGTTCTGGCCATCCGCGAACACATCGACGCGACCTACACCGTTGAAGGTGACCTGCGTCGTGAAGTTCAAATGAACATCAAGCGTCTGATGGATCTGGGCGCTTATCGCGGCCTGCGCCATCGCCGTAACCTGCCCGTTCGCGGTCAGCGTACCCACACCAACGCTCGTACTCGCAAAGGCCCCGCAAAGGCCATTGCCGGTAAGAAGAAATAAGGGAGGGTTTGATCAATGGCACGCGATAAGACTCGTACTAAGCGTAAAGAGCGCAAGAACATCGCCTCCGGTGTTGCTCATGTGAACTCTTCGTTCAACAACACCAAGATCCTGATTTCGGACGTTCAAGGCAACGCCATTTCATGGTCGTCGGCTGGCACCATGGGCTTCAAAGGGTCGCGCAAGTCGACACCCTATGCGGCTCAGATGGCGGCAGAAGATGCTGGCAAAAAAGCGCAAGAGCACGGCGTGAAAACGCTGGAAGTCGAAGTGCAAGGCCCCGGTTCGGGTCGTGAATCGGCTCTGCGCGCTCTGGCTGCTGTCGGTTTCAACATCACCTCGATCCGTGATGTGACCCCGATCGCCCACAACGGCTGCCGCCCGCCGAAACGCCGCCGCGTCTAAGCAGTATTATTTCGCCGGGCTGCGGTTGTCGCGGCCCGGTTTCCGTCATTTTAACCTCGGGCGTCCTGCCCTTTGGACATGGGGACAGGACTGGTATGGAGGGACGCATGATCCACAAAAATTGGGCCGAACTGATCAAGCCGACACAGTTGGACGTCAAGCCGGGCAACGACCCCGCACGTCAGGCAACCGTCGTGGCCGAGCCGCTGGAACGCGGCTTTGGTCTGACCTTGGGCAACGCCCTGCGCCGCGTGCTGATGAGCAGCCTGCAAGGCGCGGCCATCACGTCGGTGCAGATCGACAACGTGCTGCATGAATTCAGCTCGGTCGCGGGTGTGCGTGAAGACGTCACTGATATCGTTCTGAACCTGAAGGGCGTGGCGATCAGCATGGAAGTCGAAGGCCCCAAGCGCCTGTCGATTTCGGCCAAAGGGCCGATGGTCGTGACTGCCGGTGACATCACCGAAACCGCGGGTATCGAGATCCTGAACAAGGATCACGTGATCTGCCACCTGGACGATGGTGCCGATTTGTTCATGGAACTGACCGTCAACACCGGCAAGGGCTATGTCGCGTCGGACAAGAATAAGCCGGAAGATGCGCCGATCGGCCTGATCCCGGTCGATGCGATCTATTCGCCGGTCAAGAAGGTCAGCTATGACGTTCAGCCGACCCGTGAAGGTCAGGTTCTGGACTATGACAAGCTGACGTTGAAGCTGGAAACCGATGGTTCCGTCACGCCGGAAGATGCCGTGGCATTCGCCGCGCGCATCGTGCAGGATCAACTGTCGATCTTCGTGAACTTCGACGAGCCGGAAGCGGCTGGTCGCCAGGACGAAGACGATGGTCTTGAGTTCAACCCGCTTCTTTTGAAGAAAGTCGACGAGCTGGAACTGTCTGTCCGTTCGGCAAACTGCCTGAAGAACGACAACATCGTCTATATCGGCGACCTGATTCAGAAGACCGAAGCCGAGATGCTGCGCACGCCGAACTTCGGCCGCAAGTCGCTGAACGAGATCAAGGAAGTGCTTTCGGGTATGGGTCTGCACCTTGGCATGGATGTCGAGGAATGGCCGCCTGAGAACATCGAAGAGCTGGCGAAGAAATTCGAAGACCAGTTCTAAAGTATTCAGGGGCTGCTTCGGTGGCCCCTTAATGCCCGCCTGATGCGGGGAACAGCTGGGCAATCCTGCCCCAAGGAGAGGGACCGACACGCATCGGTTCACAGACAAAGCACCGCTCACTCAAGAGCACCAAAGAAGGATTAAGAAAATGCGTCACGCTCGTGGTTACCGCCGCCTGAATCGCACACACGAACACCGTAAGGCGATGTTCGCCAACATGGCTGGTTCGCTGATCGAACACGAACAGATCAAAACGACCCTGCCGAAAGCCAAGGAACTGCGTCCGATCATCGAAAAGATGATCACGCTGGCCAAACGCGGCGACATTCACGCCCGTCGCCAGGCCGCTGCGCGACTGAAGCAGGACCAACATGTCGCCAAGCTGTTTGACGTGCTTGGCCCCCGTTTTGCCGAACGCCAGGGTGGTTACGTGCGCGTTCTGAAAGCCGGCTTCCGCTATGGTGACATGGCCCCTATGGCCATCATCGAATTTGTCGACCGCGACGCCGATGCCAAAGGCGCGGCAGATCGTGCCCGTCTGGAAGCAGAAGAAGCTGCTGACGCTGCCGACGAATAATGACCCTTCCCATTCCGGGAAAACAGAAACCCCGTGCATCATGCGCGGGGTTTTTCGTTCCGGGTCACCTCTTTTTTACAAGAAATATCCCCGAAGTTACAAAAAAACAGTCTAAACAATTCATGGTTGTTTGACTTCGGCGCGACTGACTAAAAGGATAGGTGCGGGGATTGGGGATGAAAACCATGGTTGAAGATTTTGGCCTTGATCAAGGGCTGGCCAAGTTGTCGGACCTGGCGCCGAAAGGATACGCGCTGGGGCTGCATATTCGCTATGCTTCGGCGCATATCATGATCCAGACTTACGACCCACGCTGGAGCCAGATTTACACCGAAAAAGGTTACATGCTGGCGGATCCGATGGTGTTCTGGGGGTTCGGTAACGAAGGCACCATCCGGTGGAGCGATCTGAATCTGCCCGACCCGCACGGGATCCTGTCACAGGCTGGCGGGTTTGGCCTGAAATACGGTGTGGCTGTGTCACACGGGTCGACCGCATCGCGCACCATCGGCGGTTTTGCGCGGGAAGATCGCGAGTTTGCAGATGATGAGATTGCGGAAATCCATGCGTTGGTGGTTGAACTGCATGAGAAATCGACCCCGCCCGAGCAACTGACGTCGGCGCAGCGCATGGCCTTGCGGTTGATTGCCAAGGGCAGTCGTCACGCCGAAGCCGCGGCGCTTCTTGGTATTTCGGAAAGTGCGTTGAAGGCCCGGTTGCGCAGTGCGCGCGAGCGCCTGTTTGTGCGGACGACTGCCGAAGCGATCCAGCGCGCGCAGGAATATAACCTTCTGTAACCCGCCCAGACAGGCCGTTTTCGCCTTTCAACTGACGGGCCGCAGTCCTAGATTTGGATCATGGCAGACCTGTTCGATAATGATCCTGCGTCCAAGTCATTTGATGGCGGGAAAGATGCGCCGCGCCCCTTGGCCGATCGGCTCAGGCCGCAGTCCCTGTCCGAGGTGATCGGGCAGGAGCAGGTGCTTGGCCCGGACGCACCGCTTGGCACGATGCTTGCAGCAGGCAGCCTGGGCTCGCTGATCTTCTGGGGGCCGCCGGGCGTCGGCAAAACCACCATCGCGCGCCTTTTGGCACGGGAAACCGACCTGCATTTCGTCCAGATCAGTGCGATCTTCACCGGCGTGCCCGAACTGCGCAAAGTGTTCGAGGCCGCGCGGCATCGGCGGTCGAACGGGCAGGGAACGTTGTTGTTCGTGGACGAAATCCATCGCTTCAACAAGGCCCAGCAGGACGGGTTTTTGCCGCATATGGAAGACGGCACCATCCTTCTGGTCGGGGCGACCACTGAAAATCCGTCGTTCGAGCTGAACGCCGCTGTGCTGTCGCGCTCGCAGGTGTTGGTCTTGACCCGCCTGTCACTCGCTGATCTGGAGCGGCTGGCCCAGAGAGCCGAGAAAGAACTGGACCGCCCCTTGCCCCTGACCGGCGACGCCCGCGATGCGTTGCTGGAGATGGCAGATGGCGACGGGCGGGCGCTTCTGAACCTGATCGAACAGGTGTTCGCCTGGAAGGTTGATGGCAAGCTGGATGTCGACGGTTTGTCCACCCGACTGATGAAACGCGCCGTGATCTATGACAAGTCGGGGGACGAGCATTACAACCTGATTTCCGCCCTGCACAAATCGGTGCGCGGCTCGGACCCTGATGCGGCGCTTTACTGGCTGGCGCGGATGCTGACCGGTGGGGAAGACCCGCGGTATCTGGCCCGCCGCATCACGCGCATGGCGGTCGAGGATATCGGGCTGGCCGATCCACAGGCCCACCGCGTCTGTCTGGACGCGTGGGAAACATATGAGCGTCTGGGCAGCCCGGAAGGCGAGCTGGCACTGGCACAGGCCGTAACCTATCTGGCGCTGGCGCCGAAATCCAACGCGGCCTATGTGGCCTATAAGGCAGCGATGTCGGCGGCAAAGAAAACCGGGTCGGAACCGCCGCCCAAACACATCCTGAACGCACCGACGAGCCTGATGAAAGATCAGGGCTATGGCGACGGCTATGCCTATGATCATGACGCACCCGATGGGTTTTCGGGACAGAACTATTTTCCCGACGGGGTCAAGCGCGGTGTCTTTTATGTTCCGGTCGAACGTGGCTTTGAACGCGAGTTGAAAAAGCGGGTCGACTATTTCGCGCGGCTGCGCTCCAAGCGGGTCGAATAAGGTGACCTTTTCGATCGGTGGACTGCAAAGACGATCCCGACGCTTGACAAGCGCCGCCTGTGGCCGCAGTCAGGCCGCATGATGACACCCCTTTTGCAAGTTGCCCTTGGGGGCGCGATCGGCGCCTCGGCCCGCTATCTGAGCGTGAACGCTTACATACGGGCGTTTGGCACAGGATTCCCTGCGGGCACGATGATCGTAAACGTGCTTGGCTCATTCCTTATCGGTATCGTTGTGGTGTTTCTGGCGCGCAAGGAACTCACCCATATGTCGCCGTTGCTTATGACCGGCTTTTTGGGCGGATTTACGACTTTCTCGGCCTATTCGCTGGAAGCGTATACGCTTTTTGAGCGCGGTCAGATGGGGTCTGCGGCACTCTATGTTATCGGGACGGTGGTCCTGTCAATCCTGGCCCTGATTGCAGGGGTCATGCTGACCCGTATGGTGCTGGCATGAGCGGCGTTCAGGTCATCACCATCGGCCCGGACGAGGCCGAGCAACGGCTTGACCGCTGGGTCAAGCGCCATTTCCCGCATGTCGGGCAGGGCCGGATCGAGAAAGGCTGCCGCAAGGGCGAGTTTCGGGTGAATGGCGCGAAGGTCAAAACCTCGACCCGGGTGGGGCCGGGGGACGAGGTGCGCGTGCCACCGCTTCCGGTGCCGGATCAGGGGCAGGATCGGCCCAAGCCGCAGCCGCGCGTGTCGGATGCGGATGCGAAACTGATCAAATCGTGCATCATCTATCAGGACGATCACATCATTGCCCTGAACAAGCCCCCGGGCCTGCCGACGCAGGGCGGATCGAAGCAGACGCGTCACGTTGACGGACTGGCCGAGGCATTGAAGTTCGACCGCGATGAGAAGCCCCGGTTGGTGCATCGGCTGGACAAGGACACGTCGGGCGTGTTGCTTCTGGCGCGGACGCAGGCGGTGGCTTCGGCGCTGACGGCGGCGATCCGTCATAGGGAAACGCGCAAGATTTACTGGGCCGTGGTGGCCGGTGTGCCGACGCCCTATCTTGGGGAAATTCGTTTCGGTCTTGTCAAGGCGCAAGGCGGCGGCAAAGGAGCTGGCGAAAAGATGATCTGCGTGCACCCGCGCGAGATGAACCAGACCCCCGGCGCGAAACGCGCCCACACGCTTTACGCCACCTTGTATCGCGTGGCCTCGCGCGCTGCGTGGGTCGCGATGGAGCCGATTACCGGACGCACCCACCAATTGCGTGCCCATATGGCCGAAATCGGTCACCCGATCATCGGTGACGGCAAATATGGCGGGTCTGGTCAGGAAAACATGGGCGATGGCTGGGGTGCCATGATTGGCGGCGAGGTGTCGCGCAAGCTGCATCTGCATGCCCGTTCGATGACCTTCCTGCACCCGGTGACACGGAAGCCCGTGACCGTCACCGCCCCGCTGTCAGAACATATGGCCGATACGTTCAAGACCTTCGGCTGGACCGAGGATTTGGCCGCCGATGATCCGTTCGAGGCGTTGCAATGACGGGTCTGCGCCTTGCCGTTTTCGATGTGGATGGCACTCTGATCGACAGCCAGGATTTCATCGTCGAAGCGATGAACCGTGCTTTCGGGGCGATGGGCGTGACGCTGCCGAGCCGCGACGAGGTTTTGTCGATCGTCGGTTTGTCGCTGCACGACGCGATCGGGCGTCTGGTGCCGACGCTGAGCGGGTCCGAGGTCGCCGAGGCATCGGAAAAATACAAGGACATGTTCATTAAGCTGCGGGCGGAAAAGGGCGGCGAGGCGACCGCACCACTTTATCCCGGTGCACGCGCGGCACTTGAGCATCTGCACACCCAAGACGAGGTGTTGCTGGGCGTCGCTACCGGCAAGGCGCGGCGCGGACTGGACCACGCCTATGACGCGCACGACCTGCGCCATTTCTTTGTCACCAGTCAGACGGCGGACAACCATCCGTCGAAGCCGCATCCTTCGATGTTGCAGGCCGCTTTGGCGGAAACGGGTGCGGAGGCTGCGCAGGCGGTCATGATCGGGGATACGAGTTTTGATATGGAAATGGGGCGCGCGGCGGGCTTTCGCACCATCGGCGTGACCTGGGGGTATCACCCGCGCGACAGCCTGATTGCCGCCGGGGCAGATTTGTTGATTGACTCCTTTGCCGATGTGATCCCCGCGTTGGACGATTTATGGAGGACGGCATGAGCGATTGGGTGGCAAAGCGGTTCTGGAAAGAGGCCCGTGCTGTAGCCTGCAATGGCGGATATACGGTCCAGCTTGACGGCCGTCCGATCAAGACCCCGGCCAAGACGCTGCTGTGCGTTCCGACCCTCGCGCTTGCCAAAGCGATTGCCGGGGAATGGGACGCGCAGGCCGACAAGATCGACCCCTCGACCATGCCTGTCACCCGCACTGCGAACTCTGCCCTGGACAAGGTCGCACACCAGTTCACCGAGGTGGCGGATATGCTGGCGGCGTATGGCGACAGCGATCTGTTGTGCTATCGCGCGACACACCCGCAAGAACTGGTCGCACGGCAATCCGGGCTGTGGGATCCGCTGTTGGAGTGGGCCGCCGACGAGCTGGGTGCGCGTTTGCGCCCGGTGTCGGGAATCATGCATCAACCGCAGGATGGTGCGGCGCTTGCCCTGCTGTCGGAACGGGTGCACGGGATGTCAGATTTCGAACTTGCCGGCTTTCACGATCTGGTTGCGATCAGCGGATCGCTGGTTCTGGCACTTGCCGTTACCGTCGAAAGGATATCTGTGGACGAGGCCTGGGCCTTGTCGCGCGTCGACGAGACCTGGCAGGAAGAGCAATGGGGCATTGACGAAGAAGCCTCGGAACTTGCAGAGAAAAAACGTATCGACATTGTGAACGCCGCCTGGTTCTTTCACGCAAGCCGCCACGAAACATAATGCAACCAATGCGTTAGCCACGGTAATATTCTTGCTTTCCCCTAGGTTAAGCATCGCAAATGGCGATGTTGCCCTTGACGATAACTGATCAATTCTTTCAAACTCTCACCCATGTTGAGAGGGGTCATTCCTTTCGCAAACATGGTTGTGGCCGATAGGGCTGCGAAATAGCCCGAAACTACGGGCAACTATTCAGGAAGAGGTAAACATGAAAAAAACCGTTTTTCTTGGCGCACTGACTGTCGCCGGCTTGGCTGCTGGCGCTTCGGCGGCTGCGACCCTTGATGACGTCAAGGCCCGCGGCAAGCTGAACTGCGGTGTGACCACCGGTCTTGTCGGCTTTGCCGCGCCGGACGCAAACGGCAAGTGGGAAGGTTTCGACGTCGACTTTTGCCGTGCTGTGGCCGCTGCCGTCTTGGGCGATGCCAACGCGGTCGAATTCGTTCCGACCACAGGCAAAACACGCTTCACCGCCCTTGCGTCGGGCGAAGTTGATATGCTGGCACGGAACACCACATGGACACTGTCGCGCGATGTCGACCTGAAGTTCGACTTCGTCGGCGTGAACTATTATGACGGTCAGGGTTTCCTTGTCTCGAAAGAGATGGGTGTAAGCTCGGCCAAGGATCTGGACGGCGCAACCGTCTGCATCCAGACCGGCACCACCACCGAGCTGAACCTGGCGGATTTCTTCCGCGCAAACAACATCAGCTATGAACCGGTGCCGATCGAAACCAACGCCGAAGGTCAACAGCAGTATCTTGCCGGTGCGTGCGATACCTATACCACCGACGCTTCGGGTCTGGCCGCAACGCGCGCCACCTTTGAGAACCCGCAGGATCACGTCGTTCTGCCGGAAATCATCTCGAAAGAGCCGCTGGGACCGCTGGTCCGTCACGGCGACAACGAGTGGGCTGACATCGTCCGCTGGACGCTGAATGCCCTGATTTCGGCAGAAGAGCTGGGCATCACGTCGACCAATATCGGCGAACTGTCGGCCGCACCTGGCGACAACCCGGAAATCAACCGGTTGCTGGGCACCGAGGGCAATCTGGGCGAAATGCTCGGCCTTGATGCCGACTGGGCCAAGCGCGCCATCATGGCGGGCGGAAACTATGGTGAAGTGTTCGCCAAGAATATTGGTGAAAGCACACCGATCGCTCTGGCCCGTGGCCTGAACGCTCAGTGGAAAGATGGCGGTCTGATCTATTCGCCACCGTTCCGGTAAACATATCTTTGGAAAGGGCGTGGTGCTGCCACGCCCTTTTCGTTTCTATCAGAACGCACCTTGGCACCGCGGCACGATCCGCAACTAACAAACAAAGCCAAGGGCAACGGGGACGTCATCAATGACAACTATAACCGACCCTCATCAGGGCCAGTTCCGGCTATCCATGCTGCTCTATGACAGCCGGTACCGCTCGATGACCATTCAGATTGTCGCGTTGATCGGCTTTCTGATGCTTCTCGGCTGGCTTCTGTCAAACACCGCCCAGAACCTCGCGGAGCTGGGAAAAGAACCCAGTTTCAGCTTCATGATGGAGCCGGCGGGATACGACATCAACCAGCGCCTTCTTGACTACAATTCGCAAGATACCCACCTGCGCGCATCGTTAATGGGGCTTCTGAACACCCTGCTTGTTGCGGTCATGGGCTGTATCACCGCCACAGTGCTTGGCGTAATCATCGGCGTTTTGCGCCTGTCGCCCAACTGGATCATATCGCGCCTGTCTGCCGTTTATGTCGAAGGCTTCCGCAACGTTCCGGTCCTGTTGTGGATCGTGTTCACAATGGCGGTCCTGATCGAGACCCTTCCGCAGCCAAGCGCCTTTCGAAAAGGCGAGGCCAGCATGTCCCTCTGGGACAGTGTGGCCGTCACAAACCGCGGGATCTATATTCCCGAACCGCTGTTTTCACGCAGCCTTGGAGACATTCATCTTCTTGGCAACTCCAGCCTTCGCTTTGATGTCAGCCTTGACCTTCTGGTGCTTCTGGCGGTGTTGATCGGGGGCATCCTGACCTCGGTGCTGATCAAGCGCCGCGCCGACATTTTGCAAGAGGCCACAGGCGTGCGCCCGCGCACATGGCATTTGCGCCTGGGGGTCATTCTGGTGCCCTTTGTTCTGGTGCTTGCCATCCTCGGCTTCCATCTGGGCTATCCCGAACTGAAGGGCTTCAACTTCCGAAACGGCATTCACCTGCGGAATTCGCTGATCGCCCTGTGGCTTGCCCTGTCGCTCTATACCGGGGCTTTCATCGCCGAAATCGTCCGCGCCGGCATCCTGGCCGTGTCAAAAGGCCAGACCGAGGCGGCAAGCGCCCTGGGTCTGCGCCCCAAACGCACGATGAGCCTTGTGATCCTGCCACAGGCATTGCGGGTCATCATTCCGCCGCTGATTTCGAATTATCTGAACCTGACCAAGAACAGCTCGTTGGCCATTGCCGTGGGCTACATGGACATCACGGGCACCTTGGGTGGCATCACCATGAACCAGACCGGGCGCGAGCTTGAAACGGTTCTGCTCTTGATGCTGGTCTACCTGACCATCTCGCTGACCATCTCGGCGGTGATGAACTGGTACAACGAATCCGTGAAGCTGAAGGAGCGCTGATATGTCCGATCTGTCCTATGTCCGCGCCGAAATGCTGCCTGAACGAGCACCACCTGCATCGCAGGTCGGGTTCGTCGGCTGGGCGCGTCAAAACCTGTTCAACGGGGTCGGAAACTCGATCCTGACAGTGCTGTCGCTGATTTTCATCTGGTATGTCGTATCGTTCCTGCTGTCCTGGGCGTTCTCGCCCACATGGAACAGCGCGTCACTCAGTGAATGCCGCGAGATCTTCGGTGCTGAAAGCGGCCACCACGCCGCATGCTGGGGGGTTATCAACGACCGCTGGCAGCAGCTTCTGTTCGGCTTCTACCCCAATGGGTCGGAAGAAGGCACCTCGGACCTGCGCTGGCGCCCAATTCTGGCCTTTCTGCTGCTTTTCGTGGCAGTGACACCGGTGCTGTTCAACATGATATCGCGCCGGATGAACTGGGTCCTGTTGTGTGCCGTTCTGGGGCTGACCAGCCTGTATCTTGGTGGTGCCTTGGGGATCGTTGTCGGCTTGGCCCTGATCGCCGCCGGTGCGGCGATCGGTTATAAAGCCTTTACAGCGGATAAAACCGCGCGTGCAGCCGAGATTGAAGCCGGGGCAAAACGCCTGCCAAACCCGCTGATCTTCTCGGCGATCTACCCGTTCATCGCCCCTTGGCTCTTGTGGGGTGGTACGCTGTGGTTGCCCATAGGGGCAGCGCTGGGATTCGTCATCGGTTATTTTGTCTACCGCCTTTTGGCTTCGATCGTCGGAAGCCTTGCGGGAATGATCGTCGCGGTTCTTGTGGCGCTGGTCTGGTGGCTGCTGTTGACGGTCGGCTTTGCAGACCTCATGCAAAGCATCATTCCCATCGGTCTTGAACCCGTCGAAAGCCGCGATTTCGGGGGCTTCATGCTGTCGATCACCATCGGTGTCGTCGCCATCGCCTGTTCGTTGCCCATCGGCATCGTGCTCGCGCTGGGCCGCCAGTCGGACCTCTTGATCGTCAAGGCGTTGTGCGTCGGCTTCATCGAGTTCATCCGCGGCGTGCCGCTGATCACGCTTCTGTTCGTGGCCTCGACGCTTCTGAACATTTTCATGCCGCCGGGGACGAACTTTGACATCATCCTTCGGGTGCTGATCATGGTGACGCTGTTTGCCGCAGCCTATATGGCCGAGGTGATCCGGGGCGGTCTGGCCGCCTTGCCGCGTGGCCAGTATGAAGCGGCCGATGCGCTTGGGCTGGACTACTGGAAAGCTCAACGCCTGATCATCATGCCGCAAGCCCTGAAAATCTCGATTCCGGGCATCGTGTCGACCTTCATCGGCGTGTTCAAGGACACGGTGCTGGTGTCGATCATCGGACTTCTGGACCCTCTGGGTCTTTCAAATGCCATCCGTGCAGACCAGGCGTGGAACGGTGTCGTGTGGGAGCTTTACGGCTTCATCGCGCTGTTGTTCTTCGTCTTCTGTTTCTCGATGTCGCGCTATTCGATGTATCTCGAACGCCGGCTTCGCACGGACCACCGTTAAAGGAGAGACCTATGTCGTCTATTACTCTCGAAACCCACGCCGACCGCTCGAAAATGGAAGTGTCGGACGAGATTGCCATCGAAATTCGGGGCATGAACAAATGGTACGGGGCCTTCCACGTGCTCCGCGACATCGACCTGACCGTCTATCAAGGCGAACGGATCGTGATCGCGGGGCCGTCGGGCTCGGGCAAATCCACCCTGATCCGCTGCATCAACCGGCTTGAGGAGCACCAGGAAGGCCAGATCATCGTTGACGGAACCGAACTGACCTCGGACCTGAAAAACGTCGACAAGGTGCGTTCCGAAGTGGGGATGGTGTTTCAGCACTTCAACCTCTTCCCGCACTTGACCATCCTGGAAAACTGCACGCTCGCCCCCATCTGGGTGCGCAAAACGCCCCGAAAAGAGGCGGAAGAGATTGCGATGCACTTCCTTGAAAAGGTCAAGATCCCCGAGCAGGCTCACAAGTATCCGGGCATGTTGTCGGGTGGTCAGCAACAGCGTGTGGCCATCGCGCGTTCGCTGTGCATGCGTCCGCGCATCATGCTGTTTGACGAACCCACCTCCGCGCTTGATCCCGAAATGATCAAGGAAGTGCTGGAAACCATGGTGGAACTGGCCGAAGAAGGCATGACCATGCTTTGCGTGACCCACGAAATGGGCTTCGCGAAAGAGGTCGCCAACCGTGTGATCTTCATGGATGCCGGCCAGATCGTGGAACAGAACGAACCGGAAGAGTTTTTCAACAACCCTCAGAACGAACGCACCAAGCTGTTCCTCAGCCAGATCCTTTGATCTGCCTGTACACCACGACCAGAACCCCGCACCGGCACGTGCGGGGTTTTGCATTTCCCGTGTTTCTTCTGGCTAAAAAATATCCCGGGGTGAGCGGCTATGCCGCGAGGGGCTGGCCCCTTCTTCTCTGCGCTCAGATCAGTTCGCGCGGAACGACGAAATCAATGACCTGTCCGGTGCCCCAATCCACATCTGACCAGCGGTCAGCCTCGAACCTGATGACACTGGTTGCTGCGGTCGGGTAATGGTTGAACCTTGGGTGCGGATGGGGTTCTGCCGCCAACCGCCGGGCCAGAAAGGCCGAACCGGGGTTGTGGGCGACCATCATCACAGTCTCGGTTTCAGCCGTTTTCAACGCCGCCAGCATCGTATCGGGGTTGGCTAGATACAGTGCGCGCGAGTATGCGGCCTTCGGCGCCTTCACGAACTTGTCCGCGATCAACGCCCAGGTTTCGCGGGTGCGTTCTGCGTCCGAACACAGAATGGTGTCGGGCACATATCCACGCTCGGCCAACCAGCGCCCGATCGCCTTCGCCGAGGCGCGCCCGCGCTTGTTCAGCGGCCGGGCGTGGTCATCCAGATCGGCATCCCCCCAGCTGGATTTGGCATGTCGGGTCAGGATCAGGGTCAGTGTCATCTTGGGTTAAACGCTTTCATGTGAAATGCAGACTGAGCGGCCAACCTGCCATAGTTTTGGCTGATGGGGCAAGCGCGACGCGCTGCACAACCCGACCCCATGCAACCGGCGTGGTCCGCCCCGTTCAAATGGTCGATGCATTTGCCCGTGTCATAGCCAACGTCGCTCAGAGCATCGACGGGGCAGGCGGTTTTGCAGGGGGCATCGCAAGTGTCGCAGGGGCAGTTCGGCGCGGGGGGCAGGGCCAGCCGCCCCGGCAGGCGCACAGCGCCACGAAAGCTGACCCACAGACCGGCGGTGTCGTGAACCAGCAATGTCACCGGTGATCGCCACGCGCGACCTGACCGCAAGGCCCAATCGAAGAACGGAGGATAAGGCGGCCCGTCCGAGGGAAAGACCGGGTGCCCCCCCCAACGGCTGGCAAGATCCGAGATCACGGATTTTGACCAGCGATCCATCGGGTCCGGCAATCCGTCGCCAAATTCTGCACTATCGGTGAATCGTGCCCAGAACCCCGGTTCAAACGGCCCAAGAAGGATCACCGTATCTTGCCCGTCATGCAAAGCGCCGAACACGTCCAACTGGCGTGCCCGTGCCTCTTGTGTCAGGTGCGTAAGGGTCATTTCCGTCGAAACGGCAGCATCAGGCTCCAGCCCAGTTTCGATGGATTGTCGTCTTGCCATTGCAGCCCGATCACCATGTCGTCATGCCCGTCGCGGGGTTGTGCCGTATAGGTTCTGAACATACGATCCCAGATCGACAAGCAGAAGCCATAGTTGCTGTCTGTTTCATCTCTGTGAATGGAATGGTGCACCCGGTGCATGTCGGGCGTGACCAACACAAGACGAAGCCATTTGTCCAATCCCAGCGGCAAACGCATATTGGCATGGTTGAACATGGCTGAACCGTTCAGGATCACTTCGAACAGGATCACCCCCAGCGCAGGCGCGCCCAGCAGATAGACCATGCCAATCTTGATGATCATCGAGGCTGCGATCTCGACCGGGTGAAACCTGAGCGCGGTGGTCACGTCGAAATCACGGTCAGCATGATGCACCCGGTGCAGGCGCCACAGGATGGGCACCTTGTGAAACATCACATGCTGCGCCCAGATCGCCAGATCAAGGATCAGGATGGCGGCGACCACCTCGACCCAGACGGGCAGGTCAACATTGTTGAACCAGCCCCAACCCTGCGCCTCGGCGTCCAGTGCGGCGCCAACGGCCAGCAGCGGCATCACCAGCGCCATCAGGCGCAGGGTCAGGCTGTCGATCACGATGATCGACAGGTTGGTGAACCAGCGGGTCTGGCGGGGCTGGGTGCGGGCGCGACGGGGCGCTTTGGCCTCGATGATTGCGAACAGGGCAAACAGGCCCAGAAAACTGCCCAGTCGAAGAAGAAGTTCGTATTCCATGCGGTGAATTTATGGTCTGTCCGGCCAAGCGCAAGACACATTCGCGCGACATGGCCCCACGCCACGGATCCGCGTTCAGGCGCGGATCAACGATCCGGCACCGTGATCTGTGTAAAGCTCCAGCAAACAGGCATTGGGTGCGCGCCCGTCCAGAATGACCACGGCGCGCACGCCGCCCTCGATCGCTGCCAGAGCGGTCTCGGTTTTCGGGATCATCCCGCCCGCGATCACGCCCGAAGCGGTCATCTCGCGAATTTGCGTCGGTGTGAGCTGGGTCAAAACCGCACCATCGGCGTTTTTCACCCCTTCGACATCCGTCAGCAGAAGCAGGCGATCCGCCTTCAGGCCAGCGGCGATGGCGCCCGCCATTGTGTCGCCGTTGATGTTATAGGTCTCGCCGTTGCGGCCCACACCCAAGGGGGCGATCACCGGGATGGTTTCCGTCGCCGCCAGGTCATGCAGAATGGATACGTCGACCTCGGCAGGGGTTCCGACGAACCCGAGGTCTGGGTTAGTCTGGTCGCATGTGACTAGCCGGGCGTCTTTGCCGGACAGACCAACGGCCTTGCCGCCCTCAGCATTGATGGCCTGGACGATCCGCTTGTTGACGGCACCGGACAGGACCATTTCAACCACTTCGACAGTGGCTGCATCCGTCACGCGCTTGCCGTTCACGAACTCGCTTTTGATCTGCAGACGATCCAGCATCTTGTTGATCATCGGCCCGCCGCCATGCACCACCACGGGCTTCACACCCACCTGTCGCATCAGCACGATGTCGCGGGCGAAACTGGCCATCTCTTCGTCATCACCCATGGCATTGCCGCCGAACTTGATGACAACGGTCGCGCCTGTATAGCGCTGCAAATAGGGCAGAGCCTGGGACAGAGTGCGGGCGGTGGCGATCCAATCGCGGTTCATGTTCTGGGTCTTCATTCCAAGTTCCTCGTGCCCCACCGTGTTAGAGTGTTGCCCATCCCATGCCAAGGCCCATTGCACGCTGCCCGTGGGCTGATAGGGTTGCGGCGAAACCAATCAACGGGATACCCACCATGGCCGAGCGACAAAAAACCCTTTTGCTGACCGGGGCCAGCCGGGGCATCGGCCACGCCACTGTGCGCCGGTTCAACCGCGAAGGTTGGCGGGTCATCACCTGTTCACGCCATGCCATCCCCGAAGAATGCCCCTGGGGCGGAACCGGCAAGGATCATGTGCAGCTGGACCTGTCCGACCCTGCCGATACGATCAACGCGGTTGGGGTCATTCAAGAAAAGCTGGATGGAAAGCTGGATGCGCTGGTCAACAATGCGGGTGTGTCCCCCAAAGGGCCGAACGGATCACGTCTGAACACGTTGAACACCGACCTGATGGATTGGGGCAAAGTCTTCCATGTGAATTTCTTCGCCTCGGTCGTGTTGGCCCGGGGCCTGAAAGACGAACTGGCGGCGGCGAAAGGGGCGGTGGTCAATGTCACCTCGATCGCGGGGTCGCGGGTGCACCCTTTTGCCGGCGCGGCCTATGCCACATCCAAAGCGGCGCTGGCGGCCCTGACCCGCGAGATGGCGCATGATTTCGGCCCAATGGGCGTGCGGGTGAACGCGATTGCGCCCGGTGAAGTCGAAACCTCGATCCTGTCACCCGGCACCGATAAAATTGTGCGCAAACTGCCGCTGCAGCGCCTTGGCCAACCGGAAGAGGTTGCCGCCGCGATCTATTTCCTGTGCTCTCCGGAAAGCTCGTATATTTCGGGCGCCGAGATCGAGGTGAACGGCGCGCAACACGTCTGACCTTCGCGTCAGTCCAGCGTTGCGATAATCGCCCGCAAGGTTTCGATCCCATCGCCTTTTTCAGACGAGGTCAGCACAAGTTCGGGAAAGGCGGCCGGGTGCTTCGACAAGGCCTTGCGCACCTGCGCCAGCACCTTTTCGCGGTCTTTCTCTTTCACCTTGTCTGCCTTGGTCAGCACCGCCTGGAAGGTCACGGCGGACTTGTCCAGCAGGGTCATGATGTCTTCGTCCACGGCTTTGACGCCATGCCGCGCGTCGATCAGAACGAAGGCGCGGCGCAGGTTCTGGCGACCGGACAGATAGGATTTCAGAAGCCGCTGCCACTTCTCGACCACCTTCACTGGCGCGTTGGCATAGCCATAGCCCGGAAGGTCCACAAGATAGGGTCCGTTGGTGGTGGTGAAAAAGTTGATCTCTTGCGTGCGGCCCGGGGTGTTGGACGCGCGCGCCAACCCTTTTCGCCCGGTCAAGGCATTGATCAAACTGGATTTACCGACATTTGACCGACCAGCAAAGCAAACCTCGACCCGGTCGGGCGCGGGCAACCCATCCATCGCCACGACGCCTTTCAGAAAATCGGTTTCCGCGGCGAACAGCAGGCGCCCGGCCTCGCGTTCCTGCGGATCAGGTTCTTCTGCAAGGGGAAAGGGAAGTTGGTTCATGTGATAACCTCAACCGGGCTGTCGATGTGAATGGCACCCGGCTTGGTCACGTAACCGTAAACGCCAAACTCCTGGTGGCCCCAGCCTTGTTTGAGCGCACCCAGTGTATCAGCATCACGCGCCCCGGTGTTCGGATTGGTGGTGGTGGCAAGACAGCGGGTGATTTCCTCGCGGATGTCCATTTCGGTGTCGCCCACGCGGATGCGTTTGCCGATCCAGCCTTTCTCGTCCCATGCGCTCAACCCGGAAAGAAACAGGTTTCCGCGCCAACGCAGCGGCGACAATGATTGCCCAATCTGGGCCTCAACGGCAGCGTGCGAGGCCAGATTGATCAACGATACCGACGGAAAATCGGTATCCGTCATCCCCCGGTCGGCCTTAACGATGCGCGCGGGTGCGGCGCGATTTGACGGACAAAGCGGTGTGATCCACTCGATAAAGCGCGGGTGGTCTTCCAAGCGGTCTGGGTTGAAGGTGATGCCCGGTTTGGCCGGGTGGGTCAGCGTGATCGTGTTGCTGGCGCGGTCAAACTGTGCGTCAAGTGCCATCAGCAACGGTGCTTTTGCACCGCGCGAGAAATTTGAACAGGGTGCCCATTGGTCGGGGTCTTCGATCCGTGCGGCATCATGGGCGACAGCCCAGTGACGATCAAAGGGCAGGCATTCGCCTGCCCTTAGGGTCACATTCAACAGCGCCTCACGCCCGTGCGACTTGATCGGATGCCGCCAGATTTCGGCGACATGCGCCATTAGCCTGCGTCCTTCGGCTTGCGCTTGAAGGTTTTCAGCACATTGCCCAGCACATCGGGTTTGTGACCGTGGCTGCGCATGATCGTGTATTGCTGCACGAAGGTGATCGTGTTGTTCGCAATCCAGTAGATCACCAGACCCGAGGCAAACTGGCCCAGCATGAACATGAACACCCATGGCATCCATGCAAAGATCATCGCCTGCGTCGGATCGGTGGGCGCCGGGTTCAGCTTCTGTTGCAGCCACATCGAGATACCCAGGATGATCGGCAACACACCCAGTGACACGATGGCCAGCAGGCTGTCGGGGCTGGGCGCGGCATAGGGCAACAGGCCGAACAGGTTCAGGATCGAGCTTGGATCGGGCGCCGACAAATCCTTGATCCAGCCGATCCAGGGTGCGTGCCGCAGTTCCAGCGTGACAAAAATAACTTTGTAGAGCGAGAAGAAGATCGGGATTTGCAGCAGGATCGGCAGACAGCCCGAGGCCGGGTTGACCTTTTCCTTCTTGTAAAGCTCCATCATTTCCTGCTGAAGCTTGGCGCGGTCGTCACCGGCACGTTCCTTCAGTTTTTCCATCTCGGGCTGAAGTTCTTTCATCTTCGCCATCGAGACATAGGATTTGTAAGCCAGCGGGAACAGGATCGCCTTGATCACGAGGGTCAGGCCGATGATGGCCCAGCCCATGTTGCCGATCACGGCGTTCAGCCAATGCAGCACCGCGAAAATCGGTTTGGTCAGGAAGAAGAACCAGCCCCAGTCGATCGAGTCGATGAAGCGATGGATGCCATCCTCGTTCTGATAGGCGCGAATGGTTTCCCATTCCTTGGCACCGGCAAACAGCCGGGTTTCGACGCTGGCTGTGGCGCCGGGGGCAACATCCTGTGTCGGCATCCTGATCTGGGTCTGATAGATGTCCGATTTCTCGGCATAGCGCACGACCGATGTGAACCCTTGGCCGGGTTCGGGGATCAGCGTGGTCATCCAGTAATGGTCGGTAAACCCGATCCAGCCGTTTTCCTCCACCTGTGCCACATCGGCTTTTGCGCCTTCGCGCTCGTCGAAGGACAGGTCGGCGACGTCGGAATAGTCGGTTTCCTCAAGCTCTTTGTCGACCTGGCGTATCACGCCTTCGTGCAGGATGAAGAACCCCTTGAGGTTCGAGGGTTCGCCATGACGCGCAAGCACGCCATAAGGGGCCATGCGGTGGGGGGTGGAGCTTGTATTTTCGACTGACTGGTTGATGGTGAACATGAAGCTCTCGTCAACCGAGATGGTGCGGCGGAAGATCAGACCTTTTCCATTGTCCCAGCGCAGGGTCACCGGCGTTTCGGGGGTCAGCGTTTTGCCGGTTTCAACCGACCAGACGGTCGTCGGACCCGGCACGTCTTCCAAAGCGGTCTGTCCGCCGGGCGTCCAGCCATAAAGTGCATAATAGGCTTCCGCCTCGCCGGTGGGGCGCAGCAGTTTGACGATATCGCTCTCTTTCGACAGTTCGACGTGGTAATCTTTCAGCTTCAGATCATCCAGTCGCCCCCCCAGAAGCGAAATCGACCCGGACAGTTCGGGCGTGTCAATCTCGACACGACCGACATTGGCCTGTTCGGCAGAAACATCAGCGGTGGTTGCCGCCGGGGTGGATGCGCCGTCGCTGTCGGGCAGTGTCGGGACGACCTGACCTTCGGCGGATGTTTGTTCGGTCGGTGCAGGGCTTTCGATGGGATCCGCCGGGGGAAACATGATCATCCATCCAGTGATGACGAGAAAACTCAGCACTGTTGCGAGGATCAGGTTCTTGTTCTGGTCGTCCATCGGGGCCTACCACTCATCAATTTCGGTCAGAGTGGTTCAACAGGGCAGGGCGCAAAAGGTCAAGCAGTTTTAGGGCGCAGGGCGCGCGCAATCTTGAGGATCGCTGCCTCAGGCAAGTTTGGAGATGTCCTGTCTTGTCGCCTGGTTTTGGTCCCTTCCAAGTGCCCAATCCGGAATGGCAGCGGCCGGCATCGGCTTGGCAATCGAATAACCCTGCGCGTGATCGCACCCCAATTTGACCAACATCGCGTGCTCGGCATGTGTTTCGACGCCTTCGGCCACCGTGCCGACTTTCAATTGGTTCGCAATGGTCAGGATGGCCGAAAACATGTTCTGCTGGTCAGCATCGCTGTCGATATGGGTCACGAACGAACGGTCGACCTTGATCCGGTGCACGTTGAATCGGGCGATGCTGGCGATGGCGGCGTTGCCGGTGCCAAAATCGTCGAGGTCAATCTTGCATCCAATCTCGGCCAGGGCGTTGACGTTGTGGATGGCGATATCGTCTTTGGTTTGGGTAATCACATCCTCGAGAATCTCGACCACCAGTCGCGATGGGGCGATGTCGAATCGATCAAGTTCCCACCTGATCTTGTCGCTCAGGCAGGGATTGTTCAGTTCTTCGGCCGAGACATTGATTGCCACGGTTGGAACGGTCAACCCTTCACGATCCCAGTCGCGCAGGGCGGACAGCGCGCCGTACAGTACGACTTCACCCAGTCGCTCCAAAAGACCCGCCTTGGCGATCGCTGGCAGAAATGCACCGGGGGCGATCAATCCCATGGTCGGGTGCTGCCAGCGAGCCAGCGCTTCGCACCCGGTAAGGCGACCGGTCTTCACGCAGACCTGGGGCTGAAACCAGGGTGCTATCTGACCTTCATCCAAAGCGCGAAGCAACGCTTCGCGATTGTGTTCGACGCGCCCGACACGTGGCACCATGCCGTTGGAATAGGCGCGAATCGATCCTGGCCCGGCCTGCGTTGCGACAGACAGCGCGCTTTCGGCAGCGGCCAGAAGCGCATCGCCGCTTGCCTCGGGTGCGCGTCCGGGCAATGCAAAGCCGATGCAGGACGACAGCAGGACGCGCGTCTGGTCCAGCGAAATCGGTTCGCTGACCGTGGCTTGAAGGCGGGCGGCCAGTTGCAACGTGGCTTCCAGATCCGCGCGTTGGCGTTTGTCGATCGACAGGCCAAACCTGCCTGCCCCAAGCGAACAGATCAGGTCGGATTCGCGCAGCGCGGACCGCAGCCGGTCTGAGACAGCGCGGCAGATATGTTCGATTCCCGCACGCCCGAGCTGCTGCGACAGCTTCTCGAAATCATCAATTTCCAGAACCAGACAGGATTTTTCGAATGCCGCCTCAGGTGCAAACCCGCGATCCAGATGTTCCAGAAGTTTGTCCCGTTTGGGCAGCCCTGTGACCGTGTCGATCTTTCGCGGCGAAGCGGTCGCTGGCCGGGTCACCGCGCCGCCAATGGCCAAAAGCCCCGGGAACAGGATGGCGACCAACACCATCAGGGATTCGCCACCATACCAGTATGCAAAGATCATCGTGGCGGGCAGGAATGCCGCCAGATGCGGAGCCTTCAACACCGCGCGAATACTTGTTTTTACTTGCTCAGCACCCTGAACGATCGCCATGACAGGTTCCTTTTGTCGCGCGTCATACGTGCAAGGCGGCAACGCGTCGGCACCCCTTGCCTTGGGACAAAGTAGGAACGTGTGGTCAATCAGAGGTTAATGAACGACGGAATATTACCGCGAATTGTTTGTATCGCTGTCCGCATCCTGCGCTGTCGCCAGCGTCAGGTCTTTGAAATCAAACAGTTGCGGATCAAGAAGGTGGCTGGGGCGCGTGTTCATCAGGGCCTTGAACATGATCTGGCGACGACCGGGAAAGTTGGCCTCCCACCCGTCGAGGATCTTTTTCACCTGCTGACGCTGCAATCCGTCCTGTGAGCCGCACAGGTCGCAGGGAATGATGGGATAGTTCATCTGGGTCGCGAATCTTTCGCAATCCTCCTCGGCCACATGGGCAAGGGGGCGATAGACGAACAGGTCGCCTTCTTCGTTCACGAGTTTCGGCGGCATTGTAGCCAGCCGTCCGCCGTGAAACAGGTTCATGAAGAAAGTCTCCAGAATATCATCGCGGTGATGGCCCAACACCACGGCGGAACAGCCTTCTTCACGCGCGATCCGATAAAGGTTTCCCCGGCGCAGACGCGAGCAGAGCGAACAGAAGGTGCGGCCTTGCGGTATTTTATCCATCACGATGGAATAGGTGTCTTCGTATTCGATCCGGTGTGGCACCTGCATCCTTTCCAGAAACTCGGGCAGGACGGTCGCGGGAAAGCCCGGTTGGCCCTGATCGAGATTGCAGGCCAACAACTCGACCGGCAAGACACCGCGCCATTGCAGCTCATGCAGGGCGGCCAGCATCGTGTAGCTGTCCTTGCCACCAGACAGACAGACCAGCCATTTCGCCCCGCGCTCGACCATCCCGTATTGGTCCAGCGCCTCGCGCACATTGCGTATGATACGCTTGCGTAACTTCTTGAACTCGGTGGTCGAAGGCGCGCCGTGAAACAGCGGATGAATGTCGTCCAATTGGTCTTGCATGAGATCGGTCATGAGCGGGCGTCTAAGCATTTTGGGGGCCTCTGGCAAGCGTTCAGACGTTTGGCTGCGCGCCGAAGCGCGCTGCCTAGCGCAGGTCAAGCCAGGGATGAGCCTTGGCGCGTCCGTCCGCGGGAAGCCCCATGTCGCGGCGCAAGCCGGGAGGCAGATCATCCAGAAACAGCGACCGGCGAGGCCGGGCGAACAGGGCAGCTCGGATCACCCGCCACCGGCCATGCCTGCGGATCAGGCCGACCAGTGTCGCCTCAAGCCGAAAAGATGTTTTTCGAGGGCGGGGCGGTAGGGACAATGTGTCGGTCATTTTCGATCTCCTGTTGCGATGTTTATGTCTTGTCAGACCTCAAGCTGACTTGAGATCAAGTATTTTCTCAACGCTGCCCCGCAGCCGGAACTGCGGGGCTGATTGATCAGAATCGCGGGTCAGGCACCCTTGGCGGAGGGTGGCTGGGCGGAAGCCCGATGTCCCGCCGCAGGTGATCGGACAGGCTGTCCGTCAGCGGTCGCCGGGCGCGCGGGCTTGCAAGTCGTGCAATCAGGACGCGGACGACACGCCACATGCCATGCCGCGCGACCAGGTCGTCGATCAGATCGTTGAGCCGCAAAGGCTCGGATTGGAAGTTGGAGTCCATCATGGGTTGGTTACCGGTAGGCATACCGGCCCTCGTGTTTGGAATTATGGTTGGAAGGACACGCCGATACCGCAGCCTGCCGCGGACACAGCCAGGGCGTCGGGTCAGGTCGGGTGTCAGAAATGTCGGCAAGCCCGTTCGGGCGGTTTTGCGGGGCCGTTAGGCGCGCAATCCGGGGATTACGAGGCGGATATGCCCCACAGACCCGTAACGCGGCAGGCGAAAGGACGTGCGCTGGTGCTGGTCATGTAACGCCTCCTTCTGTTGCGAGCGTTTCAGGTGGTGTCGTTTTAGTGCCGTGACCGTAGACTTCAAGAACTGTGTTCACAAAGCCGCAGCCTGTGGCGATCCGGCAACATCCTGTTCAGTCGGGTCGGTTGTGATCGCAATCCGTGCCCGGCACCGGGTCATAACCGCACGACCCCCACGGATTGCAGCGTGCGATCCGTTTGGCGGCCATCCAGCCCCCCTTTATCGCGCCGTGCCTTTGCAGCGCCTCAAGCGCATAGGCGCTGCAAGTGGGTTGATAGCGACAGCTCCAGCCGATCCATGGGCTCAGCACCAGACGATAGGCTCGGATGGGCAGGGACAGAAGATAAGCGGCAGGGGTCATGATTTCGGGCGCGGAGCGTGGATCTGGTTGATGGCGCGGACGAGGTCAGCTTTCAGATCAGTATAATCACGACTGGCCGTTTTTTCAGCGCGACCGATCAGCACGTAATCCCATCCGGGCTGACCGTGTGTCGGTAGAATGTCGCGGGCAATGGCGCGCAAACGGCGCTTGGCGCGGTTCCGGGCAACGGCATTGCCGACTTTTTTTGAACAGGTGAAGCCAACGCGGATTTGCGCAGGCGGCACGGGCTCCGTGTCCCGGCGCTTGCGGGCTTGCAGCAGAAAGGCGGGGGCGGGTGCCCGTCTGGCCCGCGCGGCGGCCAGAAAGTCGCGCCGCTGGGTCAGGGTGACCAGATCCGGACCGTCCGCACAAACGGAAACCGCCGCAGGCCCTTCGGCCTCGGCGGTCTTCGTTGTGTCAGCTTTGGGCGCAGACATGCCTGCGGCCCGAGCGCTTATGCGCTCAGCGACTTCCGGCCACGTGCGCGACGTGCGTTCAGAATCTTGCGACCGGCTTTCGTTGCCATACGCGCACGGAAGCCGTGGCGGCGTTTGCGAACCAGGTTCGAAGGTTGGTAGGTGCGTTTCATCGCCCGTCTCCGTCATATGCCCCCAATCCCGGTGGATTCGGAGCGTGTGTCATTCGAAGTCCGGTCTATAGGGGGCATTGACGGGCAAGTCAAATGCCAGATGACAGAAATTTTCAGCCTTTGTTACAGGCGGGAACGATTTTGTCAGCCCCGTTCAACCACGCGTGATGGGGGTGGGCAAGGGGCGGCTTTCCCCCCATCCTCTGATCAGATCAACGCGGCGTCTTGCCGCCCTTGCCGCGGAAACGCATATGATGATGACCCAACCGAACTCCCACACGCGGAAACAGGCCCAGCATCCCATGCTGCGCCGCCTGCCGCTGATCGCCATCGCCATCGTGGCGCTTGTCGGGGCATTCACTCTGCGCGACTACCTGAGCTTTGAGACTCTGGCTCAAAACCGCGAGGCGCTGCTGGCGTTTCGGGATTCCAATTACCTGATGACGGTGCTTGTCTTTATCCTGGCTTACGTCGTGATCGTCGGCTTCTCGCTGCCCGGCGCAACCATTGCCACGCTGACCGGCGGCTTCCTTTTCGCGACCTTTCCCGGCGTCCTGTTCAACGTTACGGCTGCCACGATCGGGGCCACGATCATCTTTCTGGCGGCTCGTTGGGGACTGGGCGAAAAACTCGCTGCGCGGATGGAGACCAGCGAAGGGAAGGTGAAAGCAATCAAGGATGGCATCGACGAGAACCAGTGGTCCGTTCTGTTCCTGATCCGGCTGGTCCCGGCAGTTCCCTTTTTCGTGGCCAATCTGATCCCGGCTCTCGTCGGCGTGCCGCTGCATCGTTTCGTGATTTCGACCTTTCTGGGCATCATCCCCGGTGGCTTGGTCTATACCTCGGTCGGCGCAGGTCTGAGTGAGGTGTTCGCCCGAGGAGAAACGCCCGACCTGGGCATCATCTTTGAACCTCACATTCTGTTGCCCATGCTGGGTCTGGCGGCACTGGCTGCGCTGCCCATGGTGCTGAAGCAATTCCGGAAGGGAACCTGACATGGCAGAACGGATCAAAACAGATGTTTGTGTCATCGGCGGCGGGTCTGGCGGATTGTCGGTGGCCTCTGGCGCGGTTCAGATGGGGGCGTCGGTGGTGCTTCTGGAAGGCCACAAGATGGGCGGGGACTGCCTGAACTATGGCTGTGTGCCGTCAAAGGCACTGCTGCACGCGGCAAAGGTCGGGATGGGGTGGGACGATGCCCACGCCCATGTGCGCCGAACCATCGCCACCATCGAGCCGCACGATTCGGTCGAGAGGTTCGAAGGGCTGGGTGTGCGTGTCATTCAGGAGTACGGGCGGTTTACATCAGAAACCGAGGTCGAGGCAGGCGACCACATCATCGAAGCACGCCGCTTCGTGATCGCCACCGGATCATCGCCTTTGGTGCCGCCGATTCCGGGGCTGGACAAGGTGCCATATCTGACCAACGAAACGCTTTTTGACCTTAAGGAACAGCCCAAACACCTGCTGATCATCGGCGGCGGGCCCATAGGGCTTGAAATGGCGCAGGCCCATCGGAGGCTGGGCTGTGACGTGACGGTGATCGAAGGCGCGACGGCGCTGGGCAAAGACGACCCGGAAATGGCTGCACAGGTGTTGGATGCCCTGCGAGATGAGGGCATCGCCATCGAGGAAGAGGCGATGGCCGCCGAAGTTCGCGGCAAGGCTGGCGCGATCGAGGTCGAGGTGGAGGACGGTCGCGTCTTCAAAGGCTCGCACCTTCTGGTGGCGGTGGGGCGAAAAGCCAACACCGACAAGCTGAACCTAGCAGCCGCAGGTGTTGAACCCACGCGCGCTGGTATCAAGGTGGATGACAGTCTTCGCACAAGCAATCGCAAGATCTATGCCATCGGCGATGTGGCGGGCGGGCTGCAATTCACCCATGTGGCGGGATATCACGCGGGGGTCATCATCCGGTCGATGCTGTTCGGGCTGCCATCCAAGCAACGCACGGACCACATCCCGTGGGCGACGTACACATCACCCGAACTGGCGCAAATCGGTCTGACCGAAGCCGAAGCGCGCGAAAAACATGACGACAAGGTTGAGGTCGCCCGGTTCGATTTCACAGGCAATGATCGCGCCATTGCGACCCAGCAAACCAACGGTCTGATCAAGGTGATGGTGGTCAAGGGCCGCCCGGTGGGCGTATCCATCGTCGGGCCGGACGCAGGCGAGATGATCAATCTTTGGGCGCTGGCGCTGGCGAATAACCTGAAAATGAGCCAGATCGCCGCCATGGTTGCGCCCTATCCCACGATGGCGGAAGTCAGCAAACGTGCAGCGGGGGCCTATTTCTCGCCGCGACTGTTTGATAACCCTTGGATCAAGCGGATTGTCGGTCTGGTGCAATGGGTCGTACCGTGATGTGAAAACAGCGGAGCGCACGTCGTGTTCAACACCCTGTCTGGCCGTTTCCTGATCTTGACGACCCTGTTCGTCATGCTGGCCGAAGTGCTGATCTTCGTGCCGTCGGTGGCGCGGTTTCGCGAAGACTACCTGCGCACCCGGCTGGAGCGCGCGCAGATCGCATCGCTTGTGCTGTTGGCCGATGACATGATCGCCCCCGAGTTGGAGGCCGAGCTCTTGGAAAACGCCGAGGTCTACAACGTCGTTCTGCGCCGCGATGAGGTGCGCGAGTTGATGTTGGCCTCGCCCATGCCGCAACCGGTCGACAAAAGTTTTGATCTGCGCCAGTCGACACCCTTTTCCCTGATCCGAGACGCCATGGCGCGCATGTTCACCCCGGAACCCGAGGTGATCCGCGTGATCGGCGACCCGGTGCGCGAAGGCGGCTTGGTGATCGAGATCACGATGATGACAGGCAAGCTGCGCAGCGCGATGCTGGAGTATGGCCTGAACATCTTCTATCTGTCGGCGGTCATTTCGGTGATCACGGCGGGGCTGTTGTTTGTCGCGGTGCGTTCGCTGATGGTGCGGCCGATCAAACGCGTTGTGGGGAACATGAAGGACTATGCCATCGACCCCGAAGACGCGCGCCGGATCATTCAGCCCAGCACCAGTGTGACCGAGCTGCGCGAAGCCGAGTTGGCCCTGAAAAGCCTGCAAACCGACCTGACCGGGGCGCTGAAGCAAAAGGAACGGCTGGCGCAGCTTGGCGGGGCGGTTGCCCGGATCAGTCACGATTTGCGCAACATCCTGACCACCGCCCAACTGTTTGCGGACCGCATGGAAAGCAGCAAGGATCCGATGGTGAAACGGGTGGGGCCGAAGCTCGTGAACTCGATCCACCGCGCAGTCAGCCTCTGTGAAAACACCCTGACCTTCGGCAAGGCGGAAGAGCCTGCGCCATCGCTGGGATGGGTGGTTCTGGCGGATCTTGCAGGCGACATCTTTGACAGCGAACGTCTGGCGGCGGGCGATCATGACGTGTCATTTGCCGAGGATATACCGACCGGCATGACCCTGCGCGCCGACTCTGAACAGCTTTACCGGATCCTGTCTAACCTTGTACGCAACGCGCGTCAGGCCATTGTTGCCACCGGACGGCCCGGCGAGATTGCTGTGCAGGCGACCGAAACGGATGTCGACTGGAAAATCCGGGTTGCCGATACCGGGCCGGGCCTGCCCAAGCCCACGCAGGACCATCTGTTCCAACCCTTTGCCGGCACCAACCGCCGTGGCGGATCAGGCCTTGGTCTTGCCATCGCCGCCGAACTGGCGCGCGGACACGGGGGCACATTGGCGTTGGAGAAGACCGGCCCTGACGGCACCACGTTCCTTCTGACTTTGCCGAAAGAAGTCGCCCATGCCGATTAGCGCCGGGCTGGATCAGTCAGCGCCCTGAGGGACACGAAACCTTTTGCAGACTGCACCGTCCTTCGTCCTGTAAGTGCGAAACCCCATCGCCTCATAATACCCCAGCCCTTCGGCATTTGTGGCCCCGATGGTCGCGTCGATATGCATGAGGCCTGCATCCCGAGCCGCCTTGATTGTCGCGGCGAGCAGGGCTTTTCCGACACCTCGCCGGGCAGCACTTGGATTGACATGCGTGCCGATGATGCCCCAACCGGGCGTCACCCCATAGATGTTGTCAGGCACCGCAAGCGACAGGGCCTGCATCCCAAGGATCGTACCATCGTCGTCCACTGCCACGCTGCATCGAATGCCATCGGGATTGTTGATGTAGTAATCACGAACGAACGCTTCGTCCCACGGTCGGCTTCGTTTCCCAAGGTCTGCCAGTTCTTTCAGGAAGATGCTGATGTCTGCCGCATCTTCCATCACCGCCCGTCGTGTTTCCACCGCATATCCCCTTCTGGTTCGTGTCTTTCTATAGGTCTATAGGTCGATTTCGATCTCGCCACCCGGATCGGCGGCGCGACTTTGGCACAGGATCATGCTGCCCGCGCGCTGGGCGTTGGACAGGACAAAGTCGCGATGCTCCACTTTGCCTGCGATCACGCCGCATTTGCAGACGCCACAGATCCCGTCAGAGCATTTCACGTCCACATGAATGCCCGTTGCGTTCAGCGCCTCGGCGGCAGTTTGGTCCTCAGGGACCTCGATCCGGCGCCCATCTTTCAGTTTGAGGGTAAACGGATGGTTTTCATACTCCGGCTGTTCAGGCGGGGTGAAGTATTCAAGATGCCGGGCGGGTTCGGGAATGCCCTGACGCTCGGCGGCGTCCATCACTGCGCTCATGTATCGTTCGGCGCCGCAGCAATAGACGTGAGTGCCGTCGGGAGCATCTGACAGGATCGCGTCGAAATCCGCCCTTGTGCCTTCGTCCGAGATATGCAGGCGCACACGATCCGCCCATGGCATCGCGGCAAGGTCATCCAGAAACCCTGCGGCCGAACGGCGGCTGACCGAATAGTGCAGCGCGAAATCGGCACCGATGGCATGCAGGCGGTGGGCAAAGGCAATCATGGGCGTGATGCCGATCCCCCCGCCCATCAGGAAGGTCTTGGTGGCACTTTCGTCCAGTTCAAAGTGGTTGATTGGCTTTGCGACAAAGACCTTGCGCCCTTCGGCAAATATCCGATGCAGCAAAGCCGACCCGCCACGCCCGTCCGGTTCGCGCAACACGCCGATCTGATACGTCATGCGGTCCGCCGGGTCGCCGGACAGCGAATATTGGCGCAGGTATTCGGGCGAAACCAGCACATCCAGATGCGCGCCCGCCGTCCATTCCGGCAGCGGCGTACCGTCAAGCGATGCAAGCTCATACTTTGTGACGCCCTCTGCCATCGGTTCGACACGGTTCACCACCAGTTGCAGCACCGGGGCGTCGTCGGGAACGGTATAGCGGTGGATCATCGTCATATCCCCGGACGCCAGCCGCGCCCGATACTCGCTGGCCGAGATCATCGCCTGATAGGCAGCGATGCCCGCTTCGCGGTCCATCGGGAACGGATAGGGATAAGGTGGTGGCGCAAGAGGGGCCGGATACACCGCCAGCGTCTGATCCTCGTAGCGCAAATCCAGATCACGGCTGAGGCCGCGACGGTTCACCGGGTCGTCGGTCGGGTGATAGCCGCCATCCTCTCCAAGCTTCAGATCCCACCACCATTTCTTGGTGTCGTTCAGACCCCCGTTGCCGACCGCGTCATCCAGCCGGGCCAAGACCGGGGCCGCACCCGGCAGGTTCGACGCTGCCCAGCGGAACGGAGCCTGCGCAAACAGACCCTCAAGGTTCCAGGGGCAGGTTTTCATGCAACGTCCGCACATTGCCCCGCCGGGTTGGGCCACGCGATAGGTTGTGCATTTCTGGCTGTCGGACTTCCAGATCTCGTACCCGTTGAACATCAGTTTCGGCCCGGCTGTGATCGCGCCCGACGGGCATTCCCGCGCGCATTTGTTGCAGGCTTCGCAAAACCGTTGCAGGCCGAAGTCGATGGGTTTGTCATGCGCAATGGGCATGTCGGTCGTCACCACGCCCGACTTCAGGCGCGGGCCAAGATAGGGGTTCAGGATGACCTCGCCGATCCGGCTGACCTCGCCCAGGCCCGCCAGCAGCAATAAGGGAGGTTGCAGCACGGTCCCGTCCATCACGGTGTGCGCCTTGGCGGAATAGCCAAGGTTGCGAATGTGTTGCGCGATCACGCCACCGATCAGGGAAAACCGCAGATAGGCGCGCATCGACTGGCTGACCGCGATCCAGTCATCGCCCGACGCGCCTTCCATCGTCTCATACCCCTGATCGACGATCATCGAGATCGCCTGATCATGGGGCGGGACGATTTCAGCCCCCGTGGCGTCGTGGCTGTACCACGTCCACGCGGGGCAGCGACTGGTGCCCACCGCGTCGATGCCAAGGAAATAACTGGCCGCTTTCAAGGCGCTGGCGTTTTCAATCGGGTCGTCAGGGCGGTTGGCCTGATCCGCGACGGGGCCGTCCTGTAACGGGGTCAACACCCCCAATGCGCGGCGCTGGGCATAGCTGGGGGCTGCTTTGCGCACATACATGCCGCCGGTCGAACAGTCCTGAAGGTGTTGGCCCATGTCACCGAACTGCGCGCGGGCGAACATGTCTGCACGTTTTGGCACGCGGGCGACATTGGGTTCGTCGATATAGGTTGTCGGGGTCTCGACCCGCCTCAGACGCTCGAACGGATGAGCGCCCATCGCATAGTCGCGTTTGGCATAAGGATCGCGGTTCAGCGTCGATTTCGCCGACTTTGTTCCCAACCACCACGCCGGACCGTTGATCTGGTGCCATGGTTGTTTTGAAAGGGGGGCAAGGGGCTTGTCGGGCGTCAACTCCATGTCCGTCGTCACGGCGGCCAACCCAAACCGTGGGCCGATCCACGGCGCAGCCAGTTCGCCGCCCTCGACAGTTGCCAGCCCGGTCGTCACCGCCAGACGGTTCAAATCAACATCCGTCGCCGCCCCGGTATGCGCCTTGGCGTCGAACCCCAGAAGGCGCAGGTAGTTGGCGATGACGATGGCCGTCTCGGCCGCCAGTAGGCAGGCCCGCTGTGCCTGCGCCTTCATGATCCAAGTAGCCCCCGGCTCATCCGGTCTGGGGTCACGGTGATGCTCATAGAGAAATACCAAAGCGTGCCGGTGGCTGCCGATCTTACGCGGCGATGCCCCAAGGCTGTCACGCAACTCTGCCATCAACGCGTCAATCCCCGCCGCCAAAGTGCGCACTTCGCGGTTGTGGAGCGATGTGACAAGCGCCTCAGTGTCCGGGTTCACGATAGGCTCGCCGAGAAAATCACCGGCCTGCAGATCCGCGATGCCCACCATGGACGCGTCCGAGAAATAACCAAACGCTTTCAGATGCTCGGCGCGTGCGGTGGGATCATCGGGGATGGTGGCCCGCGCCGGGTTCACCTCGCCGTCCCGTATCGCGTCCAGGGCCGCCTGATACGGGGCCATTGCATTCACGATGCTGTCCGGTTGTTCGGCACGGTCAAAACGCACCGGGGTCAACGGAGGCAGGTCGTTCAAATCCTGAGCCACGGTTTGGCGCGTCAACCATTCAAGCGGATAAGGCCCCAGATGCACCGGGCGGTTCCTGGTGGAAAACAGCCGCACGCTCAACCCGTGTCCGCGGGCGTGGCTTTGCCGGAATAGGCGGTCAGATACTCTGGTGGGATATCCTCGTCCCCGTAAAGCCCCAGCAATACCCCGACACGTCCCGCCCCGCCCTGGCGCCGTGCTTTGATCTGCGCGTCCGATATCGTGGTGCGCTGGGATTGCCGCCGCGCCCATTCAAACAGCTTGTCATATAGCGCCGCGATGATGTCGGCATGATCGTCCGATGCGCCCAGATCGACCAGCTCGTCGGCGTCGTTTTGCAAGTCAAACAGCATCGGTCGGAAGCCGCCTTCGGCATGCATCATCTTCCAGCGATCGGTCACGACCATGAAAAGGCGGCAATCCTTTGGGTCCAGCCCCAACCGGATCGCCGCCCCCGAGGTCGAATAGTCATATTCGCTGATCGCAAACTCGCGCCACGCGGTGTCTTTCCCTTCCAGAACAGGCACCAGTGACCGGCCTTCCAGAATGTGTCGTGGCACCTCGCCCCCGGCCATATCGACAAAGGTGGCGGCCAGGTCGATCTGTTCCACCAGCTTGTCGCAGACCGTGCCGCGCGTGGCATCGGCGGTCGGGCGCGGGTCGGCGATGATCAGCGGCACCCGCACCGACGGATCGTGGAACAGGTCCTTTTCGCCCATCCAATGGTCGCCCAGATAGTCACCGTGGTCTGAGGTCAGAACGATCACCGTGTTGTCGGCTTGCCCGCTGTCCTCAAGGTAATCCAGAAGCCGCCCCAACTGGTCGTCACATTGCTTGATCAGCCCCATATAGGCGGGGATCACGGTCTCGCGCACTTCGTCGCGCGAAAAGGCCGTGCCAATGCCGCCATCCATGTAAGCACCGTAAACCGGGTGCGGGTCGCGGCGTTCGGCGTTGGATCGGATCACGGGTTTGATGTCATCCACGCCATACATATCGTGATACGGCGCGGGCACGATATAGGGCCAATGCGGCTTGATGAAACTGACATGGGCGCACCACGGCCCCTTGCATTTCTGCGCCTCGATGAAATCAATCGTGTGCCGCGTCAGCCAGGGGGTCTCGCTGTCTTCTTCGCGGATATTGGCGGGCTTGTCCGCGTGCATCATCAGAAAGCCGGAGGCGATGTCGCCCGCATCCGTGACGCCCGCATTGGCATTGTCATGCCACGGGTTGTCAGACGGATAGCCCCTGGATTTCAGGTATTCGTTATAGGGCGAACGCTTCCGGTCATAAAACCCATCCGGTCCTTCAGCCCACAGCCCATCGTCACGGACCCAGACATCAAATCCGCATTCTTCAACACGTGCGCCGATCACGCTGTCCGGTGACAGGCCCAGCCGCGCCATCCCTTCGGCATCGGCCTTCATATGGGTCTTGCCGATCAGCCAACAATCCATCCCCGCCTTGCGCAGATGGTCGCCCATGGTCATTTCGCCGACTTTCAGCGGGAAATTATTGAACGATGCCCCATGCGACGAGACATAGCGCCCGGTATAGGTGCTCATCCGGCTGGCGCCGCAGACAGGCGACTGGCAATAGGCGCGGTCAAACCGAACGCCGCGCGCAGCCACACGGTCGAAATTTGGGGTGTCGAGGGTCGGGTGCCCGGCACAGCTGAGGTAATCGAACCGCAACTGATCATACATGATGAAAAGGATGTTTGGCACCATGCCCGCGTTCCCCTGCCACATCGTTCTGTTCGCAATGGAATCACTTGAGCATGGACGGAAAGACGGCGCCAGCCCATATTGGATTCAATATCCGTTTCTGGCGCGGAACCTTTCGATCTCGGCCGCCGTCGGGGACTGGCCCGTAAACAGCGCCACATAGGCCGGCACACGTTCGATCCGAGCCACGGGGTCTTCCTCGATCTTCATCGAAATATAGCCGACCTGCGTGTAAAGGATCGCCATGGTCCGGACCTCGGCGTCATCCTCGGCATAGTCGAAACGGCGGAACATGTCCGACACGGCCTGTTTGCGTCGCGCATCCGCATCATCAAGTCGCTGCTTCAACGCCGGATCCTGCCGCGCCCAATGGCGGATCGCATTGTCAAGCGGCGCATCAAACAGCGACGGGTTGAACCAGCAATCCTGCAGGTTGAACATCGCTTCGCAGATGGTTTCGGCATAGGCTTCGCAACGCGCCACCAGATTGCCGGTGTTCTTGTCTTCCCACCGCGCGATCATCGCGCTGAGCAACGCGTCCCGGTCACGAAAATGGTGATAGAACCCGGTGCGTGTCAGGCCAAGTCGTTTGGCCAGCGGCATGACTTTCACGGCATCCACACCTGCTTCGATCAGCAATGCCATGGCCTCATCCAGCCACATCTGTTCCGAGGCACGGGGGCGGGGGGGCGTCATTTCATTCATACGGCCATTCTAATAAACTTGACACAACTGTCAAATGTGCTGACATCTATGTCAAAAGCGACTCGTAACTGGGAGGATGCGATGAGCGATACAGGACCGGCCCTCCGGCGCGGGCGCGGCAGGCGTCAGGCGCGGGACGGCTCGCCGGGGCAAAACCCGCACCTTGAACGCCCGTACATCACGCGCGCCATTCCCACATATGACATTCTGGGGGACGAGGCGCTGGACAGGATCGACGCCACCGCTGACCGCATCATGGCCGAGATCGGGATCGAGTTTCGCGATGACCCGGACACGGTCGAGATGTTTCGTCGCGCCGGGGGAGAGGTCACGCAACTTGACCCGGCACGATGGACCATCAAATTCGCACCCGGGATGATCCGCGAGATCCTGAAAACCGCGCCCGCCCAATTCACCCAACACGCCCGCAACCCGGCCAACACGGTCGAGATTGGCGGCGACAACATCGTCTTTGCACCGTCCTACGGCAGCCCCTTCGTGATGGATCTGGACAAGGGACGCCGCTATGGCACGCTTGAGGACTTCCAGAACTTCGTTAAGCTGGGGCAGGCCAGCCCATGGCTGCACCATTCCGGCGGCACGGTCTGCGAACCCACCGACATCCCGGTAAACAAGCGGCATCTGGACATGGTCTATGCCCATATGCGGTATTCCGACCGGCCGTTTCTGGGGTCGATCACCGCCCCGGAGCGCGCTGCCGACAGTGTTGAAATGTGCCGCGTCCTGTTCGGGGCGGACGTCGTCGACCGGAATTGCGTCATCATGGGCAATTTCAACACGACAAGCCCCTTGGTGATTGACGGTGTAACCTCGCAAGGCATTCGTGAATACGCGCGGGCGGGGCAGGGGTCGATCCATCTGCCGTTTCTGTTGGGAGGGGCAGTGTCGCCCCTGACCATGGCGGGATCGGTGGCGCAATGCCTGGCCGAAAGCATGGTGTCCTGCGCGATTGCTCAGTTGGAGCGCCCCGGTGCGCCGGTGGTGCTGGCCAGCTTCCTCAGTTCCATGTCGCTCAGGTCCGGGTCGCCCACCTTCGGCACGGCGGAACCGGCACTGGGCAGCCTGGTATATGGGCAACTGGCGCGGCGGCTGAACCTGCCTCTGCGCTGCGCGGGCAACTTCTCGACATCGAAACTGCCGGATGCGCAGGCGATGCAGCAAAGCATGATGTCGATGATGTCCGCAGTCCATTGTGGGGCGAATTTCCTTTTGCATTCAGCGGGGTTTCTGGATGGGTTGCTGTCCATGTCCTATGAGAAATTCATGCTGGACCTCGACCTGTGCGGCGCGTTGCACGCCTATCTGGATGGGGTAGCGGTGAACGAGGATACACTGGGCTTCGATGCACTGGCCGAACAAGGGCCGGGCGAGCATCTGTTTTCGACCCAACACACGATGCGCCATTACAAGACCGCCTATTACGACAGCGCTCTGGACGACAACCAGCCCTGGGAAACCTGGGACGAACAGGGGGCGGTCGATATGGCCACGCGGGCAAATACGCGCTGGAAGGCGCAATTGGCCGCGTATGAAATGCCCCCGATAGATGTGGCCGTGGACGAGGCATTGAAGGATTTCGTGGCACGCCGGAAAGCGTCGCTGGAGGATGCCTGGTACTAAAAGAAGGGGGCGCTGCCCCCGCGCCTTCGGCGTCCCCCGGGATATTTGAAACAAGAAAAAAGCCGGCATGGCGCATGTGAAAGGATGGAAGATGTCGAACGATCCGTTATTGCAGCCCTATCAACTGGGTCATTTGACCCTGCGCAACCGGATCATGACGACGAGCCATGAGCCGGCTTATCCCGAGGACGGGATGCCCAAGGAACGATATGCGGCCTATCATGCCGAACGCGCCAAGGCCGGAATTGCCATGGCGATGACGGCGGGATCGGCGGCGGTGTCCAAGGACAGCCCGCCCGTCTTCAACAACATCCTTGCCTATAAGGACGAGGTCGTGCCGTGGATCCGGAACCTGACCGATGCGGTGCATGAGCACGGGGCGGCCTGTATGATCCAGCTGACCCATCTGGGGCGGCGTACCGGGTGGAACAAGGGCGACTGGCTGCCGCCTGTCTGTTCGACGCCGCACAGGGAACCGGCGCATCGGGCGTTCCCGAAACTGGCCGAGGATTGGGACATCGCGCGGATCATATCGGATTTTGCGGATGCGGCCGAGCGGATGAAAGACGGCGGCATGGATGGGGTCGAGATCATGACCCATGGGCATTTGCTGGACCAGTTTATCTCGCCCCTGACCAACCGGCTGGAGGGGCCCTATGGTGGCGATCTGGCGGGGCGGATGAAGCTGACGCTGGATGTCATTGACGCAGTGCGCGCGCGTGTCGGGCAGGAGTTCATCCTGGGTGTGCGCTTTGCCCCGGACGAGGTCGAGGCGGGGGGCATTGATCCTGAGATGGGGTTGGAAATTGCCCGGATGCTGCGCGACTGCGGGCAGGTGCAGTATCTGAACATCAACCGGGGACGCATTCACACCGACCCTGCGATGACGGATATGATCCCCATTCAGGGTGCGCCTGCCTCGCCGCATCTGGATTTTGCCGGGCGGGTGCGGGCCGAGGTGGGCATGCCCACCTTCCATGCCGCGCGCATTCCGGATGTGGCCACTGCGCGGCACGCGATTGCCTCGGGGCAGTTGGACATGGTCGGCATGACCCGTGCACATATGGCCGACCCCCATATCGTGCAGAAGATCATCGAAGGGCGCGAGGAGGACATTCGCCCCTGTGTGGGCGCGACTTATTGCCTGGACCGGATCTATCAGGCGGGGGATGCGCTGTGCATACACAATGCGGCCACAGGGCGCGAACTGACCATGCCGCATGTAGTCGCGCCTGCCGCCGAGCAAAAGAAAGTGGTCGTGGTGGGGGCCGGACCTGCGGGGCTTGAAGCCGCCCGGGTGGCGGCGGAACGGGGGCATGCGGTCACGGTGTTCGAGGCGCAGCCTGACCCCGGCGGGCAGGTGCGCCTGACCGCGCAATCCCCCCGGCGTCGTGAAATGATCGGGATCATTGACTGGCGTATGGCGCAATGTGCGGCGCGGGATGTGCAGTTCCATTTCAACACCTGGGCCGAGGCCGCAGATGTGACTGCGCTGGACCCGGATGTGGTGATCGTGGCCACCGGGGGGCTGCCGAACCTTGAGCTGTTCGAGACCACGGGTGAACAGCCTCTGGCGATCAGCGCGTGGGATGTGATCGCAGGCGACGTGAAATGCGCTGGCGAGGTGTTGATCTATGACGAAAGCGGAGATCACCCGGCGTTGCAGGCGGCCGAGATGGCATCAGGGGCCGGGGCGCAGGTCGAGGTCATGACCCCCGACCGGATCTTTGCCCCGGATATCATGGCAATGAACCTTGTGCCTTACATGCGGGCGATGCAGCCCAGGGGCGTGCGGTTCACGGTGGCTGAACGGCTGTTGAAGATCGCCCGCGACGGCAACCGCCTGCGGGTTACCATCGGCACGGATTACTCGGATCACACGCGCGACGCGGTCTATGATCAGGTGGTGGTCAATTACGGCACCTTGCCGATGGCGGATCTGTATTTTGATCTGATAGAACAGTCCGTCAATCGAGGCGAGGTGGATCACGATGCCCTGATCGAAGGGCGCCCGCAAACCATCCGCACCAACCCGGAGGGCAAGTTCCAGTTGTTCCGGATCGGGGACGCCGTATCGGCGCGCAACACGCACGCGGCGATTTACGATGCGCTTCGGCTGGTCAAGGACATCTGACGCCCGCGGGCAGAGCGTCGTGGTCAGTTGCCCTGTTGGACCCGTTCAATATAGGCGCGCAACTCGCCCGCCTCTTGACGGGCATCGCGCAGGCCATCCATGGCGGCGCTCAGCTCGGCTTCCGTCTGCTGAAGCTGGTTGGACATTTCCGCTTCGCGCTGCTGCAGATAGGTCATGGCCTGATCGCGCGTTTCCTCGGCTTCGTGCAGGGCTTGCGCCATTTTGTCCAGCTCGTCCATGTCGCTTCCGGCAACCTGAACGAAGCGGTGGATCAGCCAGTGGGCGAACCATCCAAGCGCGAAGGCCACGAACAGGATGATGGCGGTGACGATGATAAACTCGGTTCTGTTCATCGTAAAAAGTCCTTGTCTGGAGGCCTAGCGTTCGGGGCGCGGTTGGGGGCGGGTGTCGTCGGTTTCGGGCGTGAAGACATCCACACCACTAAAGGGCGGTGCGTCGGGGTCTGCTTCCGCGTCCTCGTCTGAAGAAGGCGCGCCGTTTTCGCCTGTGTCCGCATCGGTATCGGCACCGGTCGGTGTGGTGTCGTCTGTGGCAGCGTCGGCCGTGTCCGTATCCTGCTGCTCCGCGCTCGTATCGGTGGTGTCCGCCGTATCATCGGCATCCGTCGCGCCCTCCGAAGGCACGGTGGTGTCGAGCAGGCGGAACTCGATCCGGCGATTGGCTTCGCGCCCGTCCTCGGTGCTGTTATCGGCAATCGGATCCGCTTCGCCATAGCCCTTGGCCGTCAGGTTCGTGGTCAGAACACGCCGGGTCAGCAGAGCGTTCAGAACCGCCTGCGCGCGGCTTTGTGACAGCGCCAGGTTCATTTCCTCGCGTCCCTGGCTGTCGGTGTATCCCTGGATTTCCATCCGCACATCGGCGCAATCCTTCATGATCTCGGCAATCTCGTCGATGGTGCCGGCGGCGGTTGCCTCGATATTCGCCGAGCCGGGGGCGAATGTGATCTTCTGTTTGGCCATGATGGCGTTGATGCTTTCGGCGCATTGCTCGGGGGTGGGCAGGGCCAGGCGCGGGTCGAGCTTCTCCTGGTATTCCACATCGACCTGGAAATTCTCCGATGCACCCAGCTTTTCGCTCAGGACGCGCGAGACCGAGGCGCTGGCATCCGGGTCGCCGGTGACGCCGCGAATGTCCACGACTTCGGGTTGCACGACGACCGATCCGCTGGACAGGAAAGACAAAGCTTCCAGCCCGGCCAAAACGCGTGTCGGCCAGTCGTTCGGCAATTCGCCGTCCAGTCGCGTTGCCGGATAGACGTTGCCGGATCCGAACTTGGCCCGGGCAAAGCTTTCGGTGGCGCTGCGCAGAGTTTCGTCTGTGAGCCGGCCACGCATCTGGACCAGACCTTCGGGGCTGCGGGTGGCGACGAACTCGGGCGGCCCGCTGCCTTCGCCGCTGCCATCGATCTTGACGGGTGCCGGCAGGACCGAATGCAGGGAATACAGGTCCGGCAGGTTGTTTTCCAACTCGCCCACGATGCGGTCAAACGTGGCTTGCGAAGTGGTGTCGGGGGCGACAAGTGTCACATCTGCGTCCGAGAAGGTGATCGACCCGCCACCCAGTTCGCTGACCGCACGAATACCGGTTTCAACAGCGTCGGGCCAATCCGGTGACGGCACGCCAAGCCCGATGGTGCAGTTGGCAGCTTTCGTCAGGCCCGCTTCGGTCGCGGCAGATACGATCCGCGCCCGCCCGACAGTTGTATGGGCGGAACAGGCGTCAAAGCGCGGTCCGTCTTCGTCAATCAGGAACCGCAGGGTGAAGGGTGTGATCACCGGGCGCGGGGCGGAAATGTCGATCGACAGCAGCGCCGAACGGGGGGCTGAGCGTTTCAGATCACGCGCCCATTTGGCTTTCTGCTCCTCGCTGTCGGCCAGCGCGGTGATTGCCACCTTGTCCGCATCCATCGAGATTTTCGACCGCGGCAGGGTCTCAAGCGCGTAAACCGCGAAGGCCAGCACCTCGTCCCAATTGGGCGGCACCGGATAATCTGCGGTTTCCAAAAGATCGGTGACATGCGAATCGCGTGCGATCGCCTTTACATCGCTGTTCAGGCCGTCGCGGTCGGACGCCGCCGGGATCAGCCCGATCATCGAAATGCCCGCATCATTGCGCAGGATCTCGATCGAGAAACGCGGCGGTTTGATCGCTTCGGCCGCCGGGATGGTCACATTGTCGATGACGCGGGTGGAATCGACCACCTGCCCGGCAGCGGCAAGCGCGCGAAACCGGGCCGTTTCACTGGGGGCGACGCCGGACAGGACCACCTGAAGCCCATCGGCTTCGACACTGGCCCATTCATGGCCTTGCAGAAACAGCTCGTCCCGGACACCGTCTTGCGATGTCCGCTCGATCGTGGACACGGCAAGGTTGGCAGCGAGAAGCGACACCAATGCAGCGATGAAGAACGAGGCGGGAACCAGAAATACTTGCGAAAGGCGCATACTGAAAGGCGTCCGTTTTCTTGTGAATCCCATGCTTCTTACGGCGTGTCGCAGCCCTGTGCAATCACAGCAGGATCGCAAAGGCGAGAAACAGCACAGGGATCAGGCCGGTATTTCGGTTGGACCTGAACAGGTACAGGCAGTTCGCGGGATCATCCATTTTCAACTGCCGAAGCTGCCACATCATGTGCCAGCCCATAAACCATACACCCCCCAGTGCGACGGCCAGGGACAGGACATTTTCGCGCGGAACCAAGGCCAAAACAACGGCAAGGGCCATCAGACCGACCGTCAGCACCTGAAACAGAAAGAGCCATTTTCGGCTGTTGTCGCCAAACAGACGGGCGGTGGATTTGACCCCGATCAGCGCGTCGTCCTCGGTGTCCTGATGGGCATAGATGGTGTCATAAAACAGCGTCCAGGCGATACCTGCGACATAAAGCACCACCGCGGGCCACCCAAGGCTGCCGGAATGCGCGGTCCAGGCCAGAAGCGCGCCCCAGTTGAAGGCGATGCCCAGAAAGACCTGTGGCCACCATGTAAAGCGTTTGGCGAAGGGATAAATGGCGACCGGCACGAGCGAGACGATGCCCAGCAGGATCGTGGACATATTGAAAGTCAGAAGGATGCAAAACGCGATCAGCGCCTGTGCCGCCATCCAGATCACCGCCTGTCGCACCGTGACCTGACCAGAGGGGATGGGGCGGCTGCGTGTGCGGTCAACCTGTGCGTCAATATCGCGGTCGGTAATGTCGTTCCAGGTGCATCCCGCCCCCCGCATCAGCCAGGCACCGATGGCACAGCCTGCCATGATCCACACATCCATCCAACCGAACCGGCCGGTGACATTGGCCGCCAGCAATACGCCCCACCAGCAAGGCAGCAGCAGAAGCCATGTGCCGATGGGCCTGTCCGCGCGGCTTAGGCGCAGATAGGGGCGGCTCCAGGCCGGGGCGCGATGGTCCACCCAATTGCCGGTATAGGCGTCGGACACGCGTCCTTTTGGCTCTGGCATATCGGCGTTTTGGGTCATAGGTTTCCCTCATGAAACAGGCGAAAGTCAGGCTCTATGTAGATCACCCCTTGGCCGAGGGGCAAACCGTTTCGCTGTCCCGCGAACAGGCGCATTACCTTTTTGGGGTGATGCGCCTTGGTGAAGGCGATGTCGTGGCCCTGTTTAATGGCCGGGACGGAGAGTTCCCGGCAGAGATCATCGAGGCAGGCAAACGCAAGGGCGTGCTGGAATGTCAGGCCCAGTCGCGACCTTTGCATATGCCGCCTGATCTTTGGTTGTGTTTTGCGCCGATCAAGAAGGCGCGCACCGATTTCATCGTTGAGAAGGCGGCAGAGATGGGGGCGGCGCTGATCCAGCCGATGCAAACCGAGTTTACCAACTCCGAACGCATCCGCCGTGATCGCCTGCAAGCCCACGCCGTTGAAGCCGCCGAGCAATGCGGTGGAACCTATGTGCCCGAAGTCGTGGACCTGATGCGCATGGACAAGCTGCTGGACGCTTGGCCCGACGACCGCCAGATCATGTTTTGCGACGAAGCTCTGGTCGGCGCTGCCGAAACACTGACAACGGCCAGTGGGCATCGCTGGGCGATCTTTATCGGGCCTGAAGGCGGGTTTTCCGATCGGGAACGCGAACGCCTGCACGCGATGGACATTGCCCATCCCGTCAGCCTTGGCCCGCGTATCCTGCGTGCCGATACCGCAGCCGTTGCGGCGATGACCTTGTGGCAGCAGGTCTTGGGGGACTGGACGTGATCCGCATGGCGAAGCCGGGCGATGAGGCTGCAATTGATGCGTTTCTCGCTCCCTATTCCGAAAGCTCGATGTTCCTGAGGTCCAATCTGGCGCAATTTGGTATTGGTCCGGATAAGTCCGATGATCCGCGCGGGACAACCTTTTGGCTGATCGAAGATGGCCCCATTCGCGCCGTGTTCGGGCGAAGCAATGCAGGGTTTCTGATGGGCCAAGCGCCCGACAATCTCCCGTCGGATTGGCAGGCCTTTCGTGATGTGTTGCGTGGCGCAACGGTTGCAGGGATCACCGGCGCAACACCTCAGATTAAGACAGCACTGGATGTGCTGAATCTGCGCCGCGCACTCTTTTCGGTGATGCGCGACGAACCGCATTACAAGCTGGTGCTGCGCAATCTTAAGCACCCTGAGGGTGAAGCGCAGCTTCGCCCGGTCCAACCAGATGATTTCAACCTGCTGGTTGATTGGATCATCGACTATGACACCAGCGTTTTGGGTTCTCCGATGACTGACGAAACCCGCGACCGCGCCCGTGCGAATGCAGACGCTCATATGAACTCCGACAGCCACCGCATTCTGGAGGTTGACGGAACACCGGTCGCGAAAACAGCGTTCAACGCGGCATTGCCCGACATGGTGCAGATCGGTGGCGTTTACACGCCCCCGGAACACCGGTCGCACGGATATGCACGCACGGCGGTTGCGCTGCATCTGCTGGAAGCTCGCGACCGCGATGTTCAAACCGCGATCTTGTTTGCCAGCGGCCCGCCTGCGTGTCGCGCCTATGAAGCGATCGGTTTTCAAAAGATTGGCACCTATACGTTGGCGATCCTTGCGCAAACGCAGGTGATCGGAGCTGACGGATGAGCTTTGTGCGCCCGGAAGCGGGCGAAGCACTCGCCCGGTATCGCGAAGCCATGGTGGGCGTTGCGGTGATCCTTCTGGGCCTATGGTGGGCAATTGGCTCGTTGGGGTTGATCAAGTGGATTGGCCTGACGGTCGTCGCGTTCGGTATTGCAATCCTATGGTCGGGACTGCGTCACGCGCGTATTCGAGCGGGTCATGGCGGTGTGGGAGTGGTGCAGGTCGATGAACGCCAGATCACCTATCTGGCCCCCGTCGGCGGCGGTTTCGCATCGTTGGATGATGTTGGACGGATCGAGATTGCCACCGACCGTGCCGGCTTGGCGGTCTGGCGCTTTCGAACAGGCAATGAGATCTTGTTCATTCCCGTGCGCGCCGAAGGGGCCGAGGCGCTGTTTGACGCGCTGACCGCCTTGTCCGGCGCCAATATCGACGCAGCCATCCGTGCCGCCAACCAACCGCCCAATGACACCGTCGTGATCTGGCAACGCGGCGTCGCGAAGCTGCATTGACAGTTCCGGCCCGTTGGCTCACCACTGAACAACCCCAAAAGGCGCGCACACACGCAGGAGACGCCCATGTCCATCCCTCAGTCCGGCGGCGGACCGATCACCCACCAAGATCAACTGGCCCAATTTCTGGAAGACGGTTGCAAACCGCGTGATGCGTGGAAGATCGGGACCGAGCATGAGAAGTTCGGCTATTGTCAAGACACCCTGAACCCGCTGCCCTATGAAGGGCCGCGGTCCATTCTGGCGATGCTGGAAGGGCTGCGCGACCGCTTCAACTGGACCGAAGTGCGCGAGGCGGGCAATCTGATCGGCCTTGAACGCGACGGGGCCAACATCAGCCTTGAGCCGGGTGGGCAGTTCGAACTGTCCGGCGCGCCCTTGGACAGCATCCACCAGACCTGTGACGAAGTGAACGAACACCTGCGCGAAGTGAAAGAGGTCGCCGATGGGATCGGTGCACGCTTCATCGGGTTGGGCGCGGCGCCAGAATGGACGCATGACCAGATGCCAGTGATGCCCAAGGGGCGTTACAAACTGATGACCGACTATATGGACAAGGTCGGCACACACGGCAAACAGATGATGTATCGGACCTGCACGGTTCAGGTGAACCTCGACTTCGCGGACGAGGCCGACATGGTGCAGAAATTCCGTGTGGCGCTCGCCTTGCAACCCGTCGCCACGGCGCTGTTTGCCAATTCGCCTTTCTTCGAAGGCAAACCCAATGGCCACAAATCCTGGCGCTCGCGCATCTGGCGCGACCTGGACCCGGCGCGCACCGGGATGCTGCCGTTCGTGTTCGAGGACGGCATGGGGTTTGAGCGTTACGTGCAATACGCCCTCGATGTGCCGATGTATTTCGTCTATCGCGACGGCGAATACATCGACGCGCTGGGCCAGTCGTTCCGTGACTTCATGCAAGGAAAACTGCCCGCGCTGCCCGGCGAGACGCCGACGCTGTCCGATTGGGCCGACCATCTGACCACCATCTTCCCCGAGGCCCGCATCAAGCAATATATGGAGATGCGCGGCGCCGATGGTGGCCCGTGGCGCCGCCTGTGCGCCCTGCCTGCGTTCTGGGTCGGTTTGATGTATGACAAGAGCAGCCTTGATGCGGCATGGGATCTGGTGAAAAACCTTGACGCGGACACCCGCGAAGGGCTTCGGGTCGCCGCCTCGGTCAAAGGCCTGCAGGGCGAGGCTGGCGGCGTGAAACTGCTGGACCTCGCGCGTGAAGCGGTCAAAATCGCCGAAGCTGGCCTGAAAGCTCGCGCCCGCGCTGGAAACGCAGGGCTGGTGCCGGATGAGACCCACTTCCTGAACGCCCTTCAGGAAAGCGTCGAGGAAGGCCGCTCGCCCGCCTGTGAGCTGCTGGCGAAGTATGACGTTGAATGGAATGGCGATCTGAGCCGGATCTATGCCGAGTATAGCTACTGATCGCAGAAGGGGGCGCTGCCCCCGCCCGACGCTCCGTTGGAGCGCCGGCCTCCCCCGGGATATTTGAAACAAGAAAAGGCGCAACGGTTTGTTAACCCTCGCGCACTATGCTCAAGGGGCGGTACAGGCGGGGACGCCGATGACCGCACAAGGAAAAGCGCAAGCTTGAAAGAGAGGGCGACCCCCTCTCTTTTTCTTGTTTCAAGTATCCCCGCCGGAGGCTCCTCACATTGCCGCTTGCCTGACATAGGCGTTAAATCACTCGGGGGACAATGGGACGTGACAGGGGCTATGTGGAGTGCTAGCGATTCTCATCAGATGTGACGGGAGGGCGAAATGACACATATCCTGGCCATTGATCAGGGAACAACCTCGTCGCGGGCAATTCTGTTTGATCGTGACATGCAGCCAGTGCGCAGTGCGCAGCAGGAATTTCGACAGCATTATCCCGCATCGGGCTGGGTCGAGCATGACCCCGAAGAGATTTGGCAGACCGTGCGTGACACCTGTCGCGACGCCGCAGGCGAGGTAGAGGTTGCGGCCATTGGCATCACAAACCAGCGCGAGACGACGCTGGTCTGGGATCGAGCCACCGGAAAACCGGTTTGCAATGCGATTGTCTGGCAGGACCGACGCACGGCCGAGATCTGCGCCAGGCTGAAGGCAGATGGGCATGAGGCGCTTGTGACCGAACGCACGGGGTTGTTGCTGGATCCCTATTTCTCGGCCACGAAACTGGCCTGGATACTGGACAACATGGATGGCGCGCGTGCCCGTGCCGAAGCGGGCGAGCTTGCCTTCGGCACGGTCGATACGTTCCTGATCTGGCGATTGACCGGTGGCGCGCGCCATGTCACGGACGCGACCAATGCCGCGCGCACGATGCTATACGACATCAAGTCCGGCGCTTGGGATGAAGATATCTGCGACCTTTTGAACATCCCCATGTCCTTGCTGCCCGAGGTTCTGGATTGCGCCGCGGATTACGGCACCACCGACCTTCTGGGGGGGCAAGTCCCGATCATGGGCGTGGCAGGCGATCAGCAGGCGGCCACCATCGGGCAGGCGTGTTTCACGCCCGGCATGATGAAATCGACCTATGGCACCGGCTGCTTTGCGCTTTTGAACACCGGGGATGAACCTGTTGCCTCATCCAACCGATTGCTGACCACGATTGCCTATCAGTTGGGCGGCAAGACGACCTATGCGTTGGAAGGCTCGATCTTCATTGCGGGCGCGGCCGTGCAGTGGCTGCGCGACGGGTTGGGGCTCATCAGCGATGCAGCCCAAACGGGCGAGTTGGCCGCCAGCGCCGACCCAGAACAGGAGGTCATACTGGTCCCGGCTTTCACAGGCCTGGGTGCGCCCTATTGGGATGCGGACTGTCGTGGGGCGGTGTTCGGCCTGACGCGCGGGTCCGGCCCGAAAGAGTTTGCCCGCGCCGCCCTTGAAAGCGTCGGGTTCCAGACCCGTGACCTGCTGGATGCGATGCAGGCGGATATGGGTGCGCAGGCGAAAACGGTATTGCGCGTCGATGGTGGTATGGCGGCATCGGATTGGACCATGCAGTTCCTGGCCGACATCACAGGGGCGCCGGTTGATCGCCCGACCGTTCTGGAAACCACTGCGCTGGGCGCAGCGTGGCTGGCGGGTATGCAGGCGGGAATCTATCCCGACCAGAACGGGTTCGCCAAGCGCTGGGCATTGGACAAACGGTTCGAAGTCGGGATGGACGCAGCAACCCGCGACCGGCGCTATGCAGCGTGGCAGGATGCGGTGGGGCGGACGCTCAGCCGTCCTTAACCTGGGTCGAGCGGTAAATCCCCTCGGGCAGGTTCAGCGCGGCGGTCAGATCCCTGAGTTGCGCCAGCGACAGCGTGATCCGGTGCACCAGGTCCGTGCGCGAATCCCATTGTTCCAGCGTGACACAGTCGTCAAAGGCGTTGATCGTGACATCTTCGTTCAAATGCTCGCTACCTTCGTCCACAAGGGTGACGACAGTGGCATCAAATTCGTGCTCAATGGTAAACATGGGTCGAGTTTACGCGTTCAGACGCCAAAGGCCAGCGCCACGTTTGGCTGCGGGGCAAATCAGGGGGCAGCAAGTGCAGCAATTCAGCGGATTTCTGACGGACCGGGGATCGAAATATGCCGTGTCGGGCGGGCCGGTGGCGTCGCGCGGTGACGTAAAGTCCTTTTTGAAAGAGCTGACCCGTGACAAGCGCTTTGCCAAGGCCACGCACAACACCTGGGCGGCGATCCTGCCCGACGAAGGCCCGGTCAAGGGCGACGATGGAGAGGCCGGGGCGGGTCTGGTCATACTGCGGATGCTGGAACGCGAGGGGTTGCATGGGCATATCATCGTGGTCACGCGCTGGTTTGGTGGCACCAAGCTGGGTGGTGACCGCTTTCGCCGGGTGCAGGATTGCGTGGACCATTACCTTGCCAACACGCGACCGGAGGCGCAGGATTGATCAAATCTGAACTAAAACGCTGGTGGCAAAGGTGGAATTGGTCGTGGGCCGGATTGCGCATGGCCTGGAAATCGGAAAAATCGGTGCGGCAGTGGAGCGTCGTTTGCCTGCTGTCCTGCGGGCTTGCGCTGTGGCTTGATCTGACGGGGGCCGAGCGCGCCTTGCTGCTGGCGCTGTCGTTGCTGGTCGTCGCGTCCGAACTGATCAACACGGCCATTGAACGGACTGTCGATCTGATCACGACGGAAACGCACCCCCTGGCCGCGCAGGCCAAAGATGCCGCCAGCGCCTTTGTTGTACTGACCGCGATGGCGGGCGCTGTGGCGTGGTTGGCGATCCTGCTGGGCTGACGCCCTAGCTGCCGCTTTCCGCTTCCAGATGAAGCTTCATGTCGATCAGCACGTGCTGAAGTGCCAGTGTTTCGCGCAACAGGCGCTTGGCTTCGTTGATGGTGATCACGCCGTCTTCGATGGATTGCTGATATTCACCCATCAGCATCGCAAACCGCTGCGACAGGGCGATCACGTCTGAATTGACGCCCCCACCCTGGGTGTTCTTGCGCTCGGCATCATAAGACATGGTGATCCCGCGCAGCTCGGCCAGCGCGCCGGTAACGTGTGGATAGCGGGCGGCCTCTTCCAGCAGGGCCACTGCGTCGACGGGCATGAAGCGATCTGCGTGTTCGTCGCTGTCTGAATAATACCGTCCCAGCGTGGCTTTCGATTTGCCGGTAAGCTCGCAGGCGGCCTCAAGCCCGACATCCTTGACCAGAGCCTCGGTGTGCTTTTTCAGATAGCTGCCAATACTGTCCATGTTCGTCACCTCGTCGCGTCCGCATTAACTTGCGGGGAAAACCGCATTTCTTTTCCCATTAATCTGCGCGCAATGGAATGGCTTTATTGAACCGTGGCAAGTTGGTGAGTTTATCGAGTGCTTGGCGCAAGTCGCGCCAGCGCGCGGGAAGGGCCGTCATGTGTGTTATGACGGGGGTTCGGTCGGTTGATCGGATCAGTGCCTGCAGGGAAGCCGTAGTGAGTTTGAGGTCCGTTCCATCCCCAGGGTTTCGACCCGCAGACCTCGGTAACGAATTCGTCCCTGCGGCCCCCTTTTCGCCGCGACGCGGAGTGACGGTTGGTCTTGATTGCAGGGCCGCCGCCGCGTAATTCCGGTGCATGGCAAAACTCTATTTTCAGTATTCGACGATGAACGCAGGCAAATCGACCCTGCTTCTGCAGGCCAGCCATAACTATGGCGAACGCGGCATGCAGACCTATCTGATCACCGCACAGTTGGACAACAGGGCGGGCGAAGCGCGCATCGGCAGCCGTATCGGCATCGGGTCCGAGGCCGATACATTCACGGCGGGTGAAGACCTGTTTCAGAAGATCGGCGCGCGGTTACAAGCGGGGCCATGTGCCTGCGTATTCATCGACGAGGCGCAGTTTCTGGAACCCGATCAGGTTTGGCAACTGGCGCGTGTGGTCGATGACCTTGGCGTTCCGGTCATGTGCTATGGTCTGCGCGTCGATTTTCAGGGCAACCTGTTTCCCGGTTCGGCCGCGCTTCTGGCACTGGCCGATGAAATGCGCGAGGTGCGCACGATTTGCCATTGCGGCAAGAAGGCCACGATGGTTGTGCGCCAAGACGGGGAAGGCAACGTGATGACCGCAGGCGATCAGGTGCAGATCGGCGGGAACGAAAGCTATGTTTCGCTGTGTCGGCGACACTGGCGCGAGGCGGTGGGTGATCCCGTGAACGAGGCTTAGGTCAGACCGGGCTGATCAGCGGTTTGCCTGCGGCGAAGGCTTCCAGATTGTCCATTGCCAACATGCCCATCGCGGTGCGCACCTCAAGCGTGGCGGTGCCCAGATGGGGCAGCAACGTCACGTTTTCACGGGCGACAAGGGCGTCCGGCACTTTGGGTTCAAACTCGTACACATCCAGCCCCGCACCCGCGATTTGGCCCGTATCAAGCGCCGCGATCAGCGCGGCTTCGTCCACGATTTCACCGCGCGCGATGTTCACGAAGATGGCGTGGGACTGCATCGCAGCGAAGGTGTCTGCGCCGATCAGGTGCCGGGTATCTGCGCCGCCGGGGACCGCGATCACCAGTATATCGCAGGCGCGGGCCACGTCCTGAATGCTGTCCATCTGTTGCGCCGGGAAGGGCGGGGATTTGGGCGAGCGGTTGAAAAACACCACATCCATCCCGAAGCCATGGTGACAACGGGCGGCGATGGCTTCGCCGATCCGGCCCATGCCGATGATGCCCACGGTCTTGCCTGTGACGTGCAAGCCCAGCATCTGCGTCGGGTGCCACCCCTTCCATCGGCCTGCACGCACCATCCGTTCGCCTTCGCCAGCACGCCGGGCGGTCATCAGGATCAGGGTCATGGCGGTGTCGGCGGTGGCATCTGTGACGGCGCCGGGCGTGTTTGAGACTGCGATGCCATGCGCACGGGCGGCGTCCACGTCGATATGATTGTAGCCCACGCCGAAATTGGCCAACAGTTTGGCGCGGATGTCGCCTGCGGCCGTAAACACATCTGCGGAATAAAAATCCCCTAGCGTCGGCAACACCAGATCGAAGTCGCGCAGGCTTGTCACCATCTCGTCCTGCGACATGGATGTGGTGTCGGTGCGCAGAGTCACGTCGAACCCCGCACGGGCACGATCAATCACGGTGTCGGGCAGGGGGCGCGAAATGAAAAGCCGCATCAGTACATCCTTGCGCCATTGGGCACGGTTTTGTCGGGGGTCAGCAGCACGATATCCTCGTTCTCGTCAGGCAGGCCCAGCACCAGAACCTCGCTCATCACCGGGCCGATCTGGCGGGGGGGGAAGTTGACGACGGCCAGAACCTCTTTCCCCACCAGCGTTTCCGGCGCGTAATGCGCCGTGATCTGGGCCGAGCTTTTCTTTTCGCCCAACTCCGGCCCGAAATCGACCCACAGCTTGATGGCGGGCTTGCGTGCCTCGGGGAACGGTTCGGCGCGCGTGATGGTGCCTTTGCGAATGTCCACTTTCAGGAAATCATCGAAACTCAGATCACCCATTGGCAAGCTCCTTTGAACGGTTGACCGCGGCGGCGACGGCGCGGTTCAGAAGGGCGGGGAAGCCGTCTTTTTCATCCATCAACACCTCAAGCGCGGCGGCGGTCGTGCCGCCGGGGCTGGTCACGTTGACCCGCAACTGTGCGGGGTCATCATCCGCCTGCATCGCCAGCGCGCCCGCGCCCGCCACGGTCGCCTTGGCAAGCTGCATGGCAAGATCGGGCGACAGCCCCTGCGCCACACCGGCTGCGGCCAGCGTTTCGATCAGGTGAAAGACATAGGCCGGGCCGGAACCGGACACACCCGTGACCGCGTCCATCTGGTGTTCCCCGTCCAGCCGCACTACCTGCCCGACGGCCGACAGAAGCGTCTCGGCCATGTTCAGATGTGCCGCTGTGGCGTGGCGATTGCCGCAGATTGCCGTGATGCCGCGCGCGATGGCCGCGGGGGTGTTGGGCATGGCGCGAACAATTGGGGTCTGATCGCCCAGCATAGCTTCGTAGGTCGCAATCGCGGTGCCCGCTGCGACCGACAGAAACAGCGTGTCGCCGTTGCCGTATTCGGCCAGCGTCGGCAGCGCATCGGCCATCATCTGCGGCTTTACCGCCACCAGAACGATGGCCGGGGCGTCGGGAAGTGTTGTGTTCAGTTGAACGCCTGTTTCCGACAGCCAATCGGATGGGTAGGGATCATTCACCCAGACCGATGTCGGGGACAACCCCTGCGCCAGCCAGCCTTCCAGCATCGCCGATCCCATCTTGCCACAGCCCAGAAGCACGAGGCCGCGCGCCTCAAGCTCGTTCATGTGTCCGTCGCTCATGTCGGGTCCTCCTTTGTTGCCGCCATGGATAGCGCGCGGATCGGGCAACGGGCCAGCGAAAAAGCCCGACCGAAGCCGAGCCTTTCAGAACGTGTCATATGGCCGGATCAGGCCCGGCCATAAGCCTCGGCAATGGCGACCTGCAGCGCGTCGTCCACGCTGCGATCCGCCCAGCACACCAGTTGGAAGGCGGGATAGAAGCGTTCCGAGGTCGCCACCGCGCTTGAAATCAGCTGGTCGATCTGCTGCGGACTGGCAGTTTGCCCCCCGTTCAACGCAAGGCCATAGCGATAGACCATCAGCCGTTGTTCGTGCCAGTAGGTGAAGGCCCCGGTCCAGCACATGTCGTTGGTGCGGTTCAGCGCATCATAAAGCCGGGGCAGGCTGTGTTCCGGCGGCTCCATCTCGAACGTGCAGATCAGACGCAGGGTTTCGTCATAGGGCGACCAGGCCAGCGTGATCGAATAGGTGCGCCATTGTCCTTCGACCGCCATCGCGATCTGGTCGTCCGCCACGCGGTCGAACTCCCACGCGTGATGTTCGGCGATGCTTTCGACAATGTCGATCGGGTGAAGATCGTCGCTTTCGATGAACTGCTCGGTGGCGGACATTTTCTTGTCCTTCCCTTTGTTGGCTTTGCGGCAGGGGCAGGTGGTCGGATTGGCGCCACATGCAGCCACTAAAGCTTGATGCCTGTACTAGGTTCGGCGTTCTGCGCGCCTTGCCCTTACTAGATATGGTGTCAGGTCGCCTTACGCCTGTAAAGACAAACTTTCGCCTGTGAAGCAGTTGTCCACAGAAAACGATTGTTTCTCCACAGGTTAATTGGGTCGGGCTGGTCGCGCGGAAGAAAGCCTGCGCGCCGCCCTCTGCTTGACGTTGCCCCCCGGAACCCCCAACTTGCCGCGAAAGATCAGAGGTCAGGAGTCACAGGTGTCCAAACACACAGCCCCGTTTTCACGGTTCGAGTGGCAGATCGCCTGGCGATACCTGCGGGCGCGCCGCGCCGATGGGGGCGTCAGCACGATGACCTGGATCAGCCTGATCGGCATCACGCTGGCGGTCGCCGCCCTGATCATCACACTGGCGGTGCGCACCGGGTTTCGTGACGAGTTTGTCGACACGATCCTTGGGGCCAATGCCCATGTCGAGGTGTTCGCCCAAAGCTATGTGAACGAGAACGGGCAGGTTGAACGGACGATCACCGATTTCGATGGCTGGGCAGACCGCATCGCCCAAGTGCCCGGCGTGATACGCGCCGCGCCCCTGATCAAAGGGCAGGTGATGGCGAATGCCGGTCAGAATAACGCAGGGGTCGAGGTGTTCGGCATCTCCTATGAGGATTTGCTCGCCATCCCGCGCGTGGCCAAGCCCGAAAGTTTTGTCGGTGACATCACAGCGTTTGAGCAAGGCATTGCCATCGGATCGGGCGTGGCGGCCGAGCTTGGCATCGGGCTGGGGGACAAGATCAAGATCATCTCGCCCAACGGAGTGAAGACCGCTTTTGGCACCAGCCCGCGGGTGAATGCCTATGACGTGACCTATATTTTCACCGCCGGGCGCTGGGACATTGACCGCACCCGCGTCTATCTGCCTTTTGCCGAGGCGCAGAGTTTCTTCAACCGCGAAGGGGCCGCCGATCAGATCGAGGTGATTGTCGAAGACCCCGAACGCGTGGACCGGTTGATCGAGGATATTCTGACAGCAACGGAAGAACCGTCCTCCTATTGGACGTGGCGCGACCGCTCTGGTGCGTTTTTGCGCGCGCTGGATATGGAGGACAATGTCATGTTCATCATCCTGTCGGTGCTGGTTCTGATCGCGTCGATGAACATCACCTCGGGCCTGATCATGCTGGTGAAGAACAAGGGGCGGGACATCGGCATTCTGCGCACCATGGGCCTGACCGAAGGGTCGATCCTGAGGGTGTTTTTCCTGTGTGGGTCGCTGACGGGGATCGTCGGCACCATCGCGGGGGTCATCCTTGGGTGCCTTTTTGCGATCAACATCGACGCGATCTTTTCGGCTGTGAATTACATTGCCGGGGGCGGGGTGTGGGATCCGTCAATCCGCGGCATCTATCGCCTGCCCGCGAAGCTGGAGTTCTGGGATGTGGCGTCCGCAGTGGGCCTGTCGCTGACCCTGTCCTTTCTTGTCACCCTGTTTCCGGCACGCAAAGCGGCCCGGATGAACCCGGTCGAGGCGCTGCGCTATGAGTAATCCCGTTCTGCACCTGTCAGGCATCGAAAAGACCTATAACGAAGGCACGCCCGGCGAAATCCGCGTGCTGCGTGGGGCTGACCTTCAGATCGCGCGCGGCGAGGTGGTCGCGCTGGTCGCGCCCTCTGGCTCGGGCAAATCGACGCTTCTGCATATCGCGGGTCTGCTGGACACTGCCGATGCAGGGCAGGTGGCGATCAACGGGCAGGATATGGGGGCGCTGTCGGACCGCAGACGCACCGCTGCGCGTCGCAATCAGGTCGGGTTCATCTATCAGTTCCACCACCTGTTGCCGGAGTTCACCGCCCTGGAAAACATCGTCCTGCCGCAACTGGCCAATGGCGTGGGCGACAAAGCCGCCCGCGATCATGCGATGGAGTTGATGGCGCGCGTGGGTGTCGACACCCGCGCCACCCACCGGCCCGCAGAACTGTCAGGCGGCGAACAGCAACGCGTCGCCTTCTGCCGCGCGCTGGCGAACCGCCCCGCGCTTTTGCTGGCGGATGAACCCACCGGCAACCTTGACCCCGACACGGCAGATACGGTGTTCAACGCGTTGATGGAGCTTGTGCGCGACACCGGGTTGTCGGCCCTGATCGCCACCCACAACCTTGAGCTTGCCGCACGGATGGATCGGACCCTGCGGCTGGATGCAGGCGTGATCGTCTGACCGCTCGCGATCCCTGACATTCGCGTGACGCGTCACACAGAGCCATTGCGCCACGCAACCCTTCTGGCAAACTCCTCTCTTGTCACCAGAGGATCGGAGTGCCTCATGCGTCTTCTGACGATCACCACGCTTTTCGCAGCCCTGCTATGTGTGCAGGCGGCGACCGCCGGGCCGGTCGGGTTTGGCGACTGGCGGCAACACTGGTTTGCCCGGTTTGCCGATGTGGATTTCACCTATTCCAACAAGGCGCTGAGCGTTCAGGCCAATGGCGCCGTGTCGATCACCTACAAGTTGCTGGACCAACAGTATTGGGACACCAAGGCGGCGCAATGGCGCTGGTCCGTCGACAACACCGTACCCGCAACCGATCTGCGCCAGAAGGGCGGGGATGACCGCAACCTTGCGCTTTATTTCGCCTTTCTTCCCGAAGCCGAGGCGCAGCGCGTGAAGGGCACGCGCAACCTACGCCGCCTGTTGAAAAATCCCGAGGGGCGGGTGCTGGTCTATGTCTGGGGCGGCGATCACGGGCGCGGGGCGGTGTTGCCGTCGCCATATCTGGGCGCGCGTGGCAAAACCGTGGTGCTGCGGCCATCCGGCACGGGTGGGCACGCCGAAAACGTCGATCTGGCCGCCGACTATCGCCGCGCTTTCGGCACCGATCCCGGTGCGCTGGTCGCGCTGGCCGTGTCGTCCGACAGCGACGACACAGACACTATCGCACGCGGGCAGATCACGGATCTTGTGCTGAAATAGGCGGAATGCAGCGGCTTGGCTTCCTGTTCCGGTTGAACCTGCCGGAGGGCGTGATAGTGTTGCGTAACCCCTTTGAAAAGCTGCGAGGTTCCATGCTGCGCACCGCCCTGATCATCCCTGCCCTAACCCTGACGCTTGCCGCCTGCGAGCCGGAGGGGCTGTTCACCGCAAACACCGATAAGGTTGACGTGACGGACGAAACCGGCGCGCAGATTTTTGCGGAAAACTGCGCCTCCTGCCACGGGGACGATGCCAAGGGCGGCGCAATGGCGGGGGCCCCCGACCTGACCACCCTGACCGCCCGCCACGGCGGCAAATTCCCCGCGCGCTATGTCATGTCGACCATCGACGGCTACGCCCAAGGCAGCCACCGTGGCCCGATGCCCGAATTCGGCGCCTATCTGGAAAGCGAAATGGAGGTCTGGGTGGACGAAAAAGGCGTCCAGACCCCGACGCCGGGGGCCTTGGTGCGGCTGGCGGAGTATTTGGAGAGTGTGCAGGGGTAGAAGCTGACGCTACCGTTTTGCACGGTCGATAGACCGGGCAGCGCCCGACCCTCCCCACGGGAGGGCGCTTTTGCGACGTGGCTTCATGCCGAACGGGTGCGGTGGTGGTGAGCGGGTGGCTCACGAGAGGGTATTGGGCGCCCACCCAGGGTCGGGCGCTGCCCTTTCACTAAGTTAAAAAACTCAAACTGATTTCCGAATAGTCCAATCGCCCGTAGATTGCTTTTTGTTGGGATCCAAATCGCGCGACATAGTAAGTTCTGTTATTTGGTCGTTGCCCACACGACGAAACACCCGAACGATCAAGTCAAGCTCCATATAGTTAACAAACTTATCCTTGTCCTTGTCAGATGAGAACAATATGCCCTCCGGTTTCCCATCATCTGAACAAACAAAGGCGAAAATAAAGGAGTGCACTATTTGGTTGCAGGCGTAGTACAGTTCTTTCTCAACTGTGTGAGATGTTTCGAAATCGTAAAATCGATACAAGTCATGCCAGTTCATCAAATTTGGTTTGTTGACAGGATCAGATGGCGCGAACACGCTTCGATGTCTTGTCATAGAAACGACTTGGGCTTCTGTCTCTTTGGTTAGCTTTGTCTTCGCGTCGATTAGTTTCCGTATTGCGAAAAAACTAGTCATCAAGGCATACTCAGCCGCACCAGCCAAAGCCTCGGGTGGTTCTGCCGTCCTAGAATACGCCTCTATCAGATTAGCTGCTTCTAACAGTGGGTCTTTCCAGTAGGAGCTTTCCCAAATCATCCCTCAAACATCCAACTCCTCCACGAACCGCGCGTTTTCCTGAATATACTGGAACCGCAATTCCGGCTTCTTGCCCATCAACTGCTCAACCAAGGCTGCCGTTTCGCCCGGTTCATCTTCGTCAATCGTGACGCGGATCAGTTTGCGGGACGCCGGGTCCATCGTGGTTTCTTTCAGGTCTTTCGCGTCCATCTCGCCCAGACCCTTGAAGCGGCTGACGTCGATCTTGCCTTTGCCGCCCAGACCTTTTTCCAGCCACGCGTCGCGTTCGGCCTCGTCGATGCAGTAAACCCGCTTGGCCCCTTGGGTCAGGCGAAACAGCGGCGGGCAGGCCAGATAGAGGTGGCCCGCGTCGATCATCGGGCGCATCTGGGTGAAGAAGAACGTCATCAGAAGCGACGCGATATGCGCGCCGTCCACATCCGCGTCGGTCATGATGATGATCTTGTCATAGCGCAGGTCATCGACGTTGAACTTGGTGCCCAGCCCGACCCCCAGCGCCTGTGTCAGGTCGCTGATTTCCGCATTGGTGCCCAGTTTCGAGGACGCCGCACCCAGCACGTTCAGGATCTTGCCGCGCAGGGGCAAAAGCGCCTGCGTCTTGCGGTCGCGCGCCATCTTGGCCGAGCCGCCGGCGCTGTCGCCCTCGACAATGAACAGTTCGGTCCCTTCGCGGTTGGTGGCAGAGCAATCGACCAGCTTGCCGGGCAGGCGCAGCTTCTTGGTGGCGGTCTTGCGGGCGGTTTCCTTTTCCTGCTTGCGGCGCAGACGTTCCTCGGCGCGCAGGACAAGGAAATCAAGGATTGCGCCCGCGGATTTCGTGTCCGCCGCGAGCCAGTTGTCAAAATGGTCGCGCACGGATTGTTCGACCATCTTGTTGGCGTTTTCGGTTGACAGGCGGTCCTTGGTCTGGCCGACGAAGGACGGATCGGCGATGAAACACGACACCAGCGCGCAGCCGCCCGTCATCAGGTCATCGCGGGTGATGTTGGCGCCCTTCTTGTTGCCCACCAGCTCTCCATACGCCTTGATGCCTTTCAGGATCGCGGCCCAGAAGCCGGTGACATGGGTGCCGCCCTCGGGCGTCGGCACGGTGTTGCAATAGGACTGGATGTAGCCATCGCGCGACGGCGTCCAGTTGATCGCCCATTCGACATAGCCGGGCTCATTGAAGCGTTCGCGAAACTCGACCTTTCCGGCAAAGGGTTGGTCGGCATAGACCGACGCGCCACCCAACGTTTCCTTAAGGTAATCGGATAGGCCGCCGGGGAAGTGGAACGTCGCCTCGGTTGGGGTTTCGCCATCGTCGATGGCCGATTTCCAGCGGATTTCGACGCCTGAGAACAGATAGGCCTTGGAGCGCACCATCGTGAACAGGCGTTTCGGTTTGAACCGGTGGTGGCCGAAAATCTCTTCATCCGCGTGAAACGTCACGTCGGTGCCGCGCCGGTTGGGGGCCGCGCCGATCTTTTCGACCGGGCCAAGCGGGATGCCGCGCGAAAACCGTTGTTCGAACAGCTCCTTGTTCTTGGCGACCTGCACGACCATCGTATCCGACAGGGCGTTCACCACCGACGAACCCACGCCATGCAGGCCGCCCGAGGTTTGGTACGCCTTGCCGGAAAACTTGCCGCCCGCATGCAGGGTGCACAGGATCACCTCCAGCGCGGATTTGTCCGGGAACTTGGGGTGCGGGTCAATCGGAATGCCGCGCCCATTGTCGCGGACTGTCACGGCATAATCCGCGTGCAGCTCAACCTCAATCCGGGTGGCGTGGCCCGCGACGGCTTCGTCCATCGAGTTGTCGAGAATCTCGGCCACCATGTGATGCAGCGCGCGTTCATCGGTGCCGCCGATATACATGCCCGGGCGTTGGCGTACAGGTTCAAGACCTTCCAGCACCTCGATCGAGGAGGCATCATAGGTATCCTGGCCCTGGCTGGCCAATAGGTCGTTGCTCATGGATGTATCGCCCTGCATGCTGCTTTGCTTTGCTGTTTGCCATAGTATGACAGAGCGCCCCGACAGGGAAAAGGCCGGGCGCACCGCTTGATGGAAAGAAACGCCGGTTTTTCCGGCACCGGGGAAAGGAAACGCAGGTGGGCGAGCAGTCAAAAGGCCGGCGGGGTGATCGTGGCAACATGCTGGAGCCAGCCGATTGGCAGGCTTTTCGCGGTCAGATGCATGATCTGCTGGACCGTTGCCTTGACCGAATGGCGGGGGCCGAAGATCACCCGTGGCAAGCCCCGCCTGACGGGCTGCAGGAGGCCTATGCGATCGGGCAAGGAGGCGATCTGGTGGCGCGTCTGGCAGACGAGGTCATGCCGTATCACAGTGGCAACACCCACCCGCAATTCTGGGGCTGGGTGCAGGGCAGCGGGCTGCCGTCGGATCTGATGGCCGGGCTGGTGGGGGCAGCGATGAACGCCAATGTTGGCGGGCGGCACCATGGTGCAAACGCGATGGAGGCGGCCGTGATCGACTGGACGCGGCGCAAGATGGGGATGGGCGACGCGGCCAGTGGGGTTCTGGTCACCGGCACGTCGCAGGCAACGGTCCTGTGCTTGCAGGCAGCCCGCGTGCGCGCCGTTCCGGATCTGCGCGCCAAAGGTGCCACGGCCCCGATGACGGTTTACGCCGTGGACGGGGTGCATAACGCAACGCGCAAGGCGGTCGAACTGTTGGGGCTTGGGCATGAGGCATTGCGTCTGATCCCCACTGGCGAAGGCGTGCTGGATGTGCAGGCCTTGCGGGCTGCAATCGACAGGGATCGCGCAAAAGGCATCCTGCCGCTTGCCATCGTTGCCACCGCTGGGTCGGTCGATCTGGGCCAGTTTGATGACCTGAACGCGCTTGCTGATCTGGCGCAGACGCAGGGTATCTGGCTGCATGTTGACGGTGCCTTCGGGGCGTGGACGCGGTTGGCGGGCAATCCGTGGTCCGCTCTGACCGACGGGATCGGGCGGGCAGACAGCATTGCATTGGATTTTCACAAATGGATGTATGTCGGATACGACGTCGGTCTGGCCCTGATCGCGGACGAGGCCGACCACCGCGCCGCCTTCGCCATCCGCCCGCCATATCTGCAACGGTCAAAGGACGGGCTGTCGCGTGGGGATCGCTGGTTCTGCGATTATGGCATCGACCTGTCGCGCGGCAATCGGGCGCTGAAAGTCTGGTGTGCGCTGGAAATGTTCGGGGAAGAGGCCTTTGCCGCGGCAATCACCCGCAATTGCAAACAGGCGGCGCTGCTGGGGGAGTTGGTTGAGGCACAGGGAATGGCGCTTATGGCGCCGGTCGTCTCGAATATCTGCGTATTCACGGCACGCCCTGATCTGTCGGAGCAGGACCAGTCGAGCCTGAACCGCCAGATCGCCACCACGCTGCAACTGGATCAGCGCGCGGTCTTTTCGACCACCGAACTGGGCGGGGTCACCTGCCTGCGCGCGGCCTTCACCAACCACCGGACGCGCGATCACCACATTCGCGCAGCGGTTCAGGATGTGGTGGCGCTGGCCCGTCGCGGGATGTTGCCGACAGCCGATTGACTGCCCCGATGAGAGGGGCAGTCACGTGTTTTGTCCAACGTGATCAGCTATAAAGCGCGGGCTCGCCCATCCGCTGGTGAATGGCATTGGCGGTGCGGGCATCTATGCCCAGTGCCTGGCCCAGCTCGTGCAGGTATTTCGCCTCGGCCTGGCTGTCCAGATCCAGGCCGACCAGCGACATGGCATAGACCTGTGCCTCCATCCCGCGCGGCACGTCGCGCACAAGCCCGTCCACGCTGACCGGACGGCGGAAGGCGTCGTTCACGACCTCTGCCTCGTCCGGAGAGATGTCGCCCAGATGCTGCATCAGCGCGTCTTTTTCGCGTTCGTCGATGCGTCCGTCACATTTGGCAGCCTGCACGATGGCCCGCAGCAGAACGGCAGCCTGATCTTCCTGTTCCTTGGTCGGGGTCGATTGCGGGGCGCCGCCATGTTGAAACGCGTCGTTCAGCACGTCCCCCAACGAGCCGGGGGCAGGGCTGGCAGGTCCCCGTTCAGGTTCGCCGCCGCCCGACAGGCTTTCCAGCAAGCCCCCCAAACCGCCCCCTGCCGTGCCACCGCCTGCGCGTGCGCCGCCCAGCATCCCGCCAAGCATTTCCATCAGGTCGCCACCCGGACCCGCCGCGCCGCGCCCCGATTGTGACCCGGTTCCGGGGTTCACCAGACCGCCCAGAATATCCGACAACCCGCCGCCCGAACCTTGCCCCGAACTTTGCGACGTGCGCGCCGACCCGCCGGTCAGGTTTTCCAACAAATCCCCCAGACCACCTTCGGGGGAATGATCGCTGCCAAAGATGCTGCCGCTGCCCGGATTGGATGCGGGGCGTTGTCGGGCCGCGCCTTTGCTCATGCTCGAGACACCCTTGGCGATGGCCGCGCCAAGGGCCATTTTGGCCAGCGTTCCTACAAGACTCATGTTCGTACCTCCCAGATCTGATCTGTTCTGAGACTAGGCCCGCAACATCGTTGAGATAAGGGGAAACATGGGGGAAGAGCGTCACAAAAGACCCTGCACGCCGGGAAAAACTGCCGATTCACGACTGGCTGAACGGATCGTCCGGATAGGTTACACCTGCCAGATACAACCCCTCGGGCGGGCACACAGGGCCACAGGCGGCCCGGTTGCGCGCATCAAGGGCGCGGCGCACGTCCCCGGGCGCCCACGCACCTGCGCCCACCCGCTCCAGCGTGCCGACGAAGCTGCGCACCTGGTTATGCAGAAAGGACCGAGCGCGCACGTGAAAGCGGTATTCGACGCCATTCGGATTCTCGATTTCTTCAATCCGCAGTTCATCCAGTGTCTTGACCGGGCTGTCGGCCTGACAGATTGACGACCGGAAGGTGGTGAAGTCATGCCGACCCAGCAAATGATCCGCCCCGGCCTGCATGGCATCGGCGTCAAGCGGGTGCTTGATATGCCATGCCAACCCCCGTTCGTGCGTCAGCGGCGCGCGTCGGGAAATCAGCCGAAACAGATAGCGCCGCTCGGTCGCCGAGAAGCGGGCGTGGAACTCATCGGTCACTTGCGCACAGTCAACGATCGCGACGCGCTGATCCTTCAGGTGATAGTTCAGCGCCTCGGACAGGCGAAACGGCGCCCAATCCTTGACCAAGTCGCAATGTGCCACCTGCGCAAGCCCGTGCACACCGGCGTCGGTGCGCCCCGCCGCCGCGATGGTGTGATCGCCCGGTTGCAGCTTGGCCAGGGCCGTTTCGATGGCCCCTTGCACCGAAGGGTGATCCTTCTGGCGCTGCCATCCGGCGAACCCGGCCCCGTGATATTCGATCTTCAGTGCAAATCTTGGCATGGCTTTCCGCATACCGCGCGGTGGGGATGCGGGCAAGGCATGTCGCCGGGGGGAAGTCGCAATGAAACCTCCCCTCTGGCACAGAGCATCCCGGGCACATATGTTCAGGTGAACGAAAGACGGAGGCACCCGTGGGGCTTGGCGATATCGCAGACAGCATCACCCGACAGATCGAGGCCATAGGCGACGCCACCAGCGAGGCGTTGTTCGAACCGGTGATCCGGCTGGGTGTCACGGGCCTGTCGCGCGCAGGCAAGACTGTGTTCATCACGTCGCTCGTGGCAAACCTGATGAATCGTGGGCGTATGTCCGGGCTGCTGGCCGCGTCCGAAGGGCGTATCCAGACGGCGTTCCTGCAACCGCAGCCCGATGACACCGTGCCCCGCTTTGACTTTGAAACGCATCTGGCCGCGATGACGGGGCCAACGCCGCACTGGCCAGCATCGACCCGCGCCACGTCCGAACTGCGCCTGTCTTTCCGGGTGCAACCCTCGGGCCTCTTGGGCGGCTTGCGCGGCCCGCGCACCGTGCATCTGGACATCGTGGATTATCCCGGTGAATGGCTTTTGGACCTGTCACTGCTTGATCTCAGCTACAGCGACTGGGCCGGGCAGGTGCTGGACCGGATTGCCGACCGCCCCGAGGCAGCAGGCTATCTGGGGATGCTGCAGGGCATCGACGCCGCCGCCCCGCTGGACGAAATGGAGGCAAAGCGCCTTGCCGGTGGGTTCGCGGGCTATCTGAGCGCTGCGCGCGAGGCCGGATACAGCGACTGCACACCCGGCCGGTTCCTTTTGCCCGGCGATCTGGAAGGCAGCCCGGTCCTGACCTTTGCCCCCATCCTGCAACCCGGATCGACGCCCCGCAAAAGCCTGTGGCGCGAGATGGAGCGGCGCTTTGAAGCCTACAAGTCCCGCGTGGTGAAACCGTTTTTCCGCGACCACTTTGCCAAGATCGACCGGCAGGTTGTGTTGGTTGACGTGCTGGGGGCGATCCATTCCGGCCCCGCAGCACTTGAGGATCTGCGCCGCGCCATGGCTGAGATCCTGACCGCCTTTCGCCCCGGCGCGAATGCGTTCCTCAGCTCGATCTTTCTGGGGCGACGGGTCGAGCGGATCCTGTTTGCCGCCACCAAGGCTGACCACCTGCATCACAGCCAACACCCGCGCCTGACCGCAATCACCGCGGCGCTTTTGCGCGAAGCGCGCGACCGGGCGGATTTTGCAGGCGCCAAGACCGCTGCCATGTCCATCGCCGCCCTTCGCACAACCGTGGAAGAGCGGATGGAGCATGATGGGCGAACGCTGGATTGCGTGCGCGGACGGCTTCTGGACAGCGGAAAGACGGCTGCGTTCTATCCGGGTGATCTGCCGGACGATCCCGCGCGCCTGCTGTCGCCCGCCCGAAACGGAGCCGAGGCGTGGCTGGATGCGGATTACGAGGTCATGCGTTTTGCCCCGGCGGTCGTGTCGCTGAAACCCGGCGAGGGACCGCCGCATATCCGGCTGGACAAGGCTGCCGAGTTCCTGATCGGGGATCGGCTATGAAGATCCTGCTCGCAACCCCGGCAGATGCCCCGGCCATTGCCAACATCCTGACCGGATGGAATGCGGCGACTCCGTGGATGCCGCGCGTCCATTCCCGTCGTTCGGAAAAGGGTTTTGCGCGCCTGCTGGTGGATCGTGGCTGGACCATCGTGGCGCAAGACCGGGGCCGGGTCGTCGGCTTTCTGTCGCGCGACGGGGACGAGGTGCACGCGCTATATCTGATCCCCGCCGCGCGGGGCCAGGGGATCGGAAAAGCCTTGTTGGATGATGCCAAAGCAGCGGTTCCACGATTGTCGCTCTACACGTTTCAAGCCAATGCAGGGGCTTGCCGGTTTTACCGACGCGAAGGCTTTACCGAGGCGTTCCGCACCGACGGAGCAGGCAATGACGAACACCTTCCAGACATCCGCTTTTGTTGGAGAGCCGCCTGATGCGCACACCAAAGACGCCCAAATCCGGACCCGTGCTGATCGAGCTGGACGACACGCAGACGATTTCGCCAGCGGACGCCCCCCCAGTGCCCGAGGTCGCCGCGGTGGACGCCACCGGGGCTGCGATGCAGGGCGCGATCAGCTTCGCGGGGCGCAAACGCTCGCGTCTGGCGCGCTGGTTCTGGTCGCTTCTGATGGCGATCATGGGATTTGTGTTGTCCGTAGCGGCGTATGACTTCGTCACCGGCCTGATCGCCCGCCAACCCGTGTTGGGCTATGCTGCTTTGGGGTTGGTGGCCGCTTTCATACTGGTTCTGCTGGTCATTGCGCTGAAAGAATGGGTGGCCTTTGCCCGTTTGCGCCGTGTCGATACGCTGCACCACGCGGCTGAATCGGCCATGATGCACAATGACCTGACCGAAGCGCGCGGCGTGGTCGACAAGCTCAAACAGCTTTATCGCGGGCGCGACGACACACGCTGGGGGTTGGAGCGTTTGGCCGAACGCGAAGCCGACACCTTCGACGTGGATGCGTTGTTCGCAGTGACGGAACGCGAGCTTCTGGCCCCGCTTGACGCCGCCGCGATCAAAGAGGTCGAGGCCGCCGCCCGTCAGGTCGCGATGGTTACGGCCATCGTGCCGATTGCGCTTGCAGATGTCGTCACCGCCCTGACCGCCAATATCCGAATGATCCGTCGTATCGCGGAAATATATGGTGGCCGGTCCGGCGTGTTGGGCGGCTGGCGCCTGACCCGCGCGGTGATGGCGCATCTTGTCGCTACAGGGGCCGTGGCCGTCGGCGATGATATGATCGGGTCGCTGGCCGGGGGCGGGATGCTGTCCAAGCTCAGCCGCCGGTTTGGCGAAGGTGTGGTGAACGGCGCGCTCACCGCCCGCGTTGGCGTCGCCGCGCTCGAAGTCTGCCGCCCGCTGCCCTTCGGGCCGAAAAAACGCCCCAGCGTGTCCGGCATCGTGAAACGCGCATTGACTGGGCTGTTCGGAAGCTGAGCGTCTGATCCGGGCGGGTCAGCCCAGTTTTGGCACGTGCTGCGCTGGACGTGACAGGTCCTCGACACCCATCCGCAACCCACGCCCGATCCGATGGGCCAGCATGATCCATGCGCGCGCCGTATCCGGAGGCAGCAACTCTGTTGTGACCTCTTCGAACAAGGCCAGCCACGGGTCGAAATGCGCTGGTTTTACATCGCCTGCTTGCATATGCACCCGCATCGGATTGCCGTCGTAACCGGGTTCCCGCAGGATGGCCCCACGCCAAAACCGTGAAATCAGGGCGATATGCGCGGCCCATTCATCGTCCGTAACGCCCACGTGACCGTTGAAAACGGGGCCAAGCTCGGGATGCTGCCGGATCCGCGCATAAAACACGGCCAGAACCCGGTCGATCTGTGCCGGAGTGATGTCGAAAAGCCTGAGTGGATTTGGCTTCGAAGCAGTCTGTGACATTGTGCGCCCTCTTTTCCGAGTAAAATACTCGACAAACGCAAGGCGGCCAAGGGGTGCGGCAAGGACAAAACAGCACAGGTCGACAGGCCACCAAGGCTTTACGCCGCCGAACCACGCGCCTATAACGCCCCCATGATGCACGCACAGGCCATCATTATTCGAATTATATGCCCGGCGCTCTGATCCAGACGAGCCGCCGGGACAAGGCGTTTGGATATCCGCGCCGCCCCTTCCCCCATATTGCGACAACCGCCTGAAAAGGACCGGACAGATGTGTGCCGACACCCCCGACTACAAAGACACCCTGACGCTTCCCGTCACCGATTTCCCGATGCGTGCAGGCCTGCCCAAGCGCGAACCTGAATGGCTGGCCCGGTGGGAGAAAATTGGCGTCTATGACCGCCTGCGTGAAACCGCCGGTGACCGCCCACCCTTCGTGCTACACGATGGCCCCCCCTATGCGAACGGCCACCTGCATATCGGTCACGCGCTGAACAAGACGATCAAGGACATGATCGTGCGCTCGCACCAGATGATGGGATTTGACAGCCGTTATGTGCCCGGTTGGGATTGCCACGGCCTGCCCATCGAATGGAAGATCGAGGAACAATACCGCAAGAAAGGCCGCGACAAGGACGAGGTCGACGTGGTCGATTTCCGTCAGGAATGTCGCAAGTTCGCTGAAGGTTGGATCGACATCCAGCGTGACGAGTTCAAGCGTCTGGGCATCACCGGCAAGTGGGACAATCCCTATCTGACGATGGATTTCCACGCCGAGCGTGTGATCGCCGAAGAATTCATGAAGTTCCTGATGAACGGAACGCTGTATCAGGGGTCCAAGCCCGTGATGTGGTCGCCCGTTGAGAAAACTGCACTCGCTGAAGCCGAGGTGGAATATCATGACAAGGAAAGTTTCGCCATCTGGGTGAAATTCAAAGTCACGGATTTCAGCCTGCCTGACATGGTTTTGTCGGATGAAGAGGAAACCGATGAGACCCGAACAGCGGTGGCAGAGGCCAAGGTTGAGGCCGCGCAAGATTTCATCGGCGCGCATGTGGTGATCTGGACCACGACGCCGTGGACGATCCCGTCGAACAAGGCCGTCGTGTTCGGTGAAAACTTCGACTACGGGCTTTATGAAGTCACTGACTGCCCCGAGGAATGCTGGGCCGCCAAAGGGGACCGGTTCATCCTGGCCGACAAGCTGGCGGCAGACGTGATGGCGCGTGCCCGGCTGGAACCTGACATGTATCGGCGCGTGCGCAATGTCACGCCCGCGCAATTGTCCGGCATGACACTGCACCACCCGTTGGCCGGGGTTGAAGGGGCGAATGGCGAATGGGACGCGCCGCGCGATTTCCGCGCCGCCGATTTCGTAACCGACGAAGAAGGCACGGGCTTCGTCCATTGCGCACCGTCGCACGGGATGGAGGAGTTTGAGCTGTATCGCGATCTGGGGATGCTGGATCAGGTCATCACCTATAACGTGATGGATGACGGCTCGTTCCGCTCCGATCTGCCCTTCTTTGGCGGCACCTATATCCTGAACCGCAAGGGCGGCGAGGGGGATGCCAACAAGGCGGTGATCGACAAGCTTGCCTCCGTTGGCGGGCTTCTGGCGCGTGGCAAGATCAAACACTCCTATCCGCATTCGTGGCGCTCGAAAGCGCCGATCATCTATCGCAACACGCCGCAATGGTTCGCCAGCGTGGACCGCGAGGTTGGCGACGGGCAGGACGAGATGGGCAAGACCATCCGTGAACGGGCGCTGAATTCCATCGACCAGTTGGTGAAATGGTGGCCGCAGTCGGGCCGCAACCGGCTTTACTCGATGATCGAAGCGCGGCCCGATTGGGTTCTGTCGCGCCAACGCGCCTGGGGCGTGCCGCTGACCTGCTTTGTCAGGAAAGGCGCGCTGCCCACGGACGAGGACTTCCTGCTGCGTGACCCTGCCGTGAATGCCCGCATCTCCGAGGCGTTCGAGGCCGAAGGCGCCGATGCCTGGTATGCCAAGGGCGCGAAAGAACGGTTTCTTGGCAATGACCACAATCCGGATGAATGGGAGCAGGTCTTTGACGTGCTCGACGTGTGGTTCGATTCAGGCTCGACCCACGCGTTCGTTCTGCGTGACCGCGAAGACGGGACGCCGGACGGCATCGCGGATGTTTATATGGAGGGCACCGACCAGCACCGCGGTTGGTTCCATTCATCGCTTCTGCAAGCGTGTGGCACCAAGGGGCGTGCGCCTTACAGAAACGTTGTGACCCACGGCTTCACGTTGGACGAAAAGGGCATGAAGATGTCCAAGTCGCTGGGCAATACCATCGTGCCCGAACAGGTCGTCAAGCAATATGGCGCGGACATCTTGCGCCTGTGGGTGGCGCAGACGGACTACACGGTCGATCAGCGGATCGGGCCGGAAATCCTGAAAGGTGTGGCCGACAGCTATCGCCGTCTGCGCAACACGATGCGCTTCATGTTGGGCAACCTGCACGGGTTTGACGAGGCGGAGCGTGTGGACGCAGCCGACATGCCGGAATTGGAACGCTGGGTGCTGCACCGTCTGGCGGAACTCGATCACGCGGTGCGCGAAGGGTATAAGACCTTCGATTTCCAGGGCGTGTTCTCGGCTGTGTTCACCTTCGCAACCGTGGATCTGTCGAGCTTCTATTTCGACATCCGCAAGGATGCGCTTTACTGCGACGCGGTGGACAGCCTGAACCGCCGCGCTGCGCGCACGGTTTTGGACATCCTGTTCCATCGCCTGACCACCTGGCTTGCGCCGATCTTGGTGTTCACCATGGAAGATGTTTGGTTGGAACGGTTCCCGGGTGATGACAGCTCGGTCCATCTGGTCGATTTCCCCGACACACCTGCCGATTGGCTGGATGAACCCCTGGCCGCGAAATGGTCGGGTGTCCGCAGGGTTCGGCGGGTCGTGACCGCTGCGCTGGAAGTGCAGCGGCGTGACAAGGTGATCGGGGCGTCTTTGGAAGCCGCGCCTGTGGTGCATGTTCGTGACGCGGATGTGCTGGCGGCCCTGAAATCGGTGAACTTCGCGGATATCACGATCACCTCGGCCGTGTCGCTGACGAATGACCCGTTGCCGTCCGAAGCCTTCCGCGTGCCGGAAGTCGAAGGTGTGGGCGTTGTGTTTGAAAAAGCCACGGGCGAGAAGTGTCAGCGCTGCTGGAAAATTCTGCCGGATGTGGGCAGCCACGATCACGCAGGCACCTGCGGTCGATGCGACGAGGCACTGGGTTAGGGTCTTCGGCGGCTCACTTCGTGAGCCTGAGGGGCGTTGCCCCTACGCGTGAAACCCTGGCGGGTTTCACGCTACCCCAGGATATTTTAAGCCAGAAGAAAAACAGATTGTTGCCTGTTCGTGCATGGAATGGATTGTCCGTGCAGGCTTGTCGCGCGACAATGCGCAGATGAATGTCGCAATTGTGCAAAGCCCGGTGGGACGTCTGGGCGTGGTGGAGCAGGCTGGCGCGATCTGCCGGTTGGCTTGGGAGACAGTGCCGGAAGGCGTGCCGACGCCCTTGTTACGCGAGGCCTGCGCGCAGTTGTCAGCGTATTTTGACAGGCGGCTGACACGGTTTGACCTTCCGATCCGTGTGGGTGGCAGCGTGTTCCAGCGCGCGGTATGTGAGGCGATTGCCGCGATCCCCTATGGCCAGACCATGACCTATGGCGAGATTGCCGAGGTAACGGGCCATTCGGCCCAGGCGGTGGGGCGCGCCTGTGGGGTCAATCCGATTCCGATCATTATTCCCTGTCATCGCGTTATGGGTGCGGGTGGAAAGCTCGTCGGATTTTCCGGAGCCGGCGGGGTCGAGACAAAAGTTCGGCTTTTACGTCTTGAAGGTGCGGCCGGGTTGCTTATTTGAAGGGCTTGGTCCGCGACGAGCAGTTGCGCAACAAAACGGCCTGCGGATACACAGGGGGACAGTATGAGCACGATCCTGAATGTCAGTGGCGTGACCAAGACCTATGACGGTGGACATGAGGCGCTGAAAGGTGTCGATCTTGAGATCGAGCAGGGTGAGATTCTTGCTTTGCTTGGTCCCAATGGTGCGGGCAAGACGACACTGATTTCGATCATCTGTGGCATTGCGACGGCCAGTTCAGGCTCGATCACCGTGGGCGGGTTTGACCACGTGAAAGACTACCGTGCGGCGCGCGACCTGATCGGGCTGGTGCCGCAGGAAATCAATCTGGAGCCGTTCGAGACCGTCATGAACACGGTGTGCTTTTCGCGCGGGTTGTTCGGGCGTCCGCGTGACGATGCGCGGATCGAGGAAATCCTGAAACTGCTCAGTCTGCATGACAAGAAAGACAATCGCATCATGACGTTGTCTGGCGGGATGAAGCGGCGTGTCCTGATCGCCAAGGCGCTGTGTCATGACCCGCAGATCCTGTTTCTGGACGAACCCACTGCAGGCGTCGATGTCGAGCTGCGCAAAGACATGTGGGAGATCATGGCCAAGCTGAAGCAGACCGGCGTCACCATCATCCTGACCACCCATTACATCGAGGAAGCCGAAGCCATGGCGGATCGCATCGGGGTGATCTCGAAAGGCGAGATTCTGTTGGTCGAGGACAAGACCGCGCTGATCAAGCGGCTGGGTCGAAAAGAGCTTTTGATTGAATTGGACACACCCATTGAGGTAGTGCCCGAGAGCCTTCGGGCATATCCGTTGACCGTGTCGGAGGCTGGTGGGCTTGTCTACAGCTATGATGCGCAAGCGGGCAGCACCGGGATCACGGCTTTGCTGGCCGATCTGCGCGCGGCGGGGCTTCATATGTCGGATCTGTCGACGCGCCAAAGCTCGCTTGAGGACATTTTCGTGGATCTTGTGAAGGAGGAAGCTGCATGAACTGGAACGCGATTGCCGCGATCTATCGGTTCGAAATGGCGCGAACCTTCCGCACCCTGATGCAATCTGTCGTGTCACCCGTCCTGTCCACGTCGCTTTATTTCGTTGTGTTCGGGGCCGCCATCGGTTCGCGCATCGATCAGGTCGAAGGGGTCAGTTATGGCGCGTTTATCGTGCCCGGCCTGATCATGCTGACCGTTTTGACGCAAAGCACCACCAACGCTTCGTTCGGGATATATTTCCCTAAATTCATCGGCACGGTGTACGAGCTTTTGTCTGCCCCGATTTCGTTCTTCGAAATCGTGATCGGTTATGTCGGTGCGGCGGCGACCAAAGCGTTCATGATCGGGTTGATCATTCTGGCCACCGCGCATTTCTTTGTCGATCTGACCATCGCGCATCCGGTCTGGATGATGGCGTTTCTGGTGCTGACCTGTATCAGCTTCGCGCTTTTGGGGTTCATCATCGGCATCTGGGCACAGAACTTCGAACAATTGCAACTGGTGCCGCTGCTGGTCATCACGCCGCTCGTGTTTCTGGGGGGGTCGTTTTACTCGATCTCGATGTTGCCGCCGGTCTGGCAGACGATCACGCTGTTCAATCCGGTGGTCTATCTGATCTCGGGGTTCCGTTGGGCTTTTTTCGGCATGGCGGATGTGTCGCTGGGCTGGTCGGTGCTTGCGATTGCAGTGTTCATGACGACATGCCTTGCCACCATCGGCTGGATCTTCCGCACCGGCTATCGGTTGCGTAGTTAATGATGGATGATTTGCAACAGGGGGAATGTGCATCGCCCCTTTCCCTTGTTTGATCCGGAGGTGCCATCTACATGACAGCTATGATGACCTATATTCCGTTTATCAAGAAGCCGCCGCTGGTCGCGGTGATCCGTCTGTCGGGTGTGATCGCCTCGGGTGCGCGTGGGCAACTGAACGATGCGGCCCTTGCCCCGGTGATCGAGCGGGCGTTTCGCAAGGGCAAGCCACAGGCGGTGGCGTTGGTGATCAACTCGCCCGGCGGCAGTCCGGTGCAATCCAGCCTGATTGCCGCCCGTGTGCGCCGGCTCGCGACCGAGAAAGAGATCCCCGTTTACGCATTCGTCGAGGATGTCGCCGCGTCCGGCGGATACTGGCTGGCCACGGCAGCGGACGAGATTTATGCCGACGAAAGCTCGATCCTTGGGTCCATCGGCGTGATTTCGGCTGGGTTCGGCCTGACCGGCTTGATCGAAAAGATCGGGGTCGAGCGGCGGGTTTACACGGCGGGCAAGTCGAAATCCATGCTGGACCCGTTCCAGCCGGAAAAACCGGATGACATCAAGCGCCTGAAGGCGCTGCAGGAAGACATTCATTCTGCATTCAAGGTGCAAGTGGCCACTCGCCGCAAAGGAAAGTTGGAAAGAGGTGTTGGTGCTGATTTGTTCAACGGTGATGTTTGGCTAGGCAACGAAGCATTTGAGCTCGGCCTTATCGACGGGATCGGGCATGTGGTGCCAACCATGAAAGAGCGATACGGCGACAAGGTGCGGTTCCGGGTGCATGGCCCGCGCCGTCCGTTCATCACCCGGTTCGGATTGCAGCTTGGTGCCGATGCGATTGCGGCAATAGAGGAGCGGGCGGAATACGCGCGCTTTGGTCTTTGAATGGTCATCAAGATTGTCGTTCTGTTTCTGGTTGCCATGGGTGTGTTGGCGATGTTCGGAAAGCTCAGATATCCCGGACAGCGGCGCATTGAATCAATGAAATGTCCGCGCTGCGGGCGGTATCGGCTGGGGAAATCCCCCTGCGATTGCAACGGAAAGGGCTGAGCTTTGGATCTGATCTTTGCCGCGCTTGGCCTTCTGATCCTGTTGCTGTCTGGCGACAGCCTTGTACGCGGGGCGGTCAATATGTCGTTGCGCCTTGGGGTCCCGGCGCTGATTGTGTCGCTGACCATTGTGGCCTTCGGCACCTCGGCACCGGAGCTTCTGATCTCGGTCCAGGCGATTATCGAGGGTGTGCCGGGACTTGCCATGGGCAATGTCGTCGGGTCGAACACGGCGAATATCCTGCTGGTGCTTGGGGTGCCGGCCCTGATTTCGGGCCTGTCCACGGCCACCTGTGACACGCGCAAAAGCTATATCCAGATGATGGGCGCCAGCGTGTTGTTCATCATCCTGTGCATGGGCGGCGTGATCACCTGGATGCAGGGGCTTGTGCTGTTGGCGGCACTGGGCCTGATGCTGAGCTCGGCGTTTCGTGTGGCATTGTCACATCGGCGAACGAACCACGCGGCTGTTGCCAATGACGCCTGCTGTGAGGATGAGGAAGAGATTGAGGGCGCCGACCCGGACATGCCGTGGTGGAAGGTCATTCTGTTTCTTGTGCTAGGCCTGATCGGTCTGCCCTTGGGGGCGGATCTTCTGGTGGATGCCTCAACCAATATTGCCCGCCATTTCGGTGTGTCTGAAACGGTGATCGGGCTGACGCTGGTGGCGCTGGGCACCTCGCTGCCGGAACTGGCGACGACGGTCATGGCGGCGCTTCGCAACCAGGCCGAGGTTGCCCTGGGCAACGTGATCGGGTCCAACATGTTCAACCTTTTGGCCATCATCGGCGTTGCGTCGCTGGTTGGCCCAATCCCGGTCGAACGCGGTATCCTGCAATTCGATTTGTGGGTCATGCTGGGCGCATCTGTCCTGCTGGCGCCATTCGTGTTCCTGAAATGGCATATGGGGCGCGTCTGGGGCATCGTCCTGTCGGTGCTTTACGTTGTCTATGTGTTGATCGTTCTGGGGATGTCGTGATGAGCCGGCCTCGCGCATTGATCACCGGGGCAGGCGCGCGGCTAGGTCGCGCAATGGCGATCGAACTTGCCCGTGCGGACTGTGATGTGGCGGTGCATTATGCGACCTCTGCCGATGGCGCTGCCGATACGGTTCGGGACATTCAGAATATCGGGCGACAGGCGGTGGCCATACAGGCGGACCTGCTGGACATGTCCCAAGTTGAAAACCTGGTCCCCCGCGCCACCGAGGCTCTGGGCGGCCCCTTGACCGTTCTGGTCAACAATGTCTCGATCTTTGAATACGATACCTTGGCCAGCGCCACGCAGGACAGTTGGGACAGGCATATGTCATCCAACCTGCGCGCGCCGTTCTTTCTGATGCAGGCTTTTGCGGTACAGGCGCCCCGGGCCACCCGCGACGGCACCGGGGAAAGCCGGGCGCAGGCGCTGGTGGTGAACATGCTGGATCAGCGTGTGCAAAAGCCCACGCCCGAGTTCATGACCTATAGCCTTGCCAAGAACGCGCTTTGGTCTCTGACGCGAACGGGCGCGCAGGCCCTGGCCCCCCATGTGCGGGTCAATGGCATCGCACCCGGCACCACCTTGATCGGTGCCCGGCAAAGCCAGTCTCATTTTGAAGGCCAGCGGTCGGGGTCGCTTTTGCAACGCGGCGCGAATGTCGAGGACATTACCGCCGCCCTGGCGTTTTTCCTGAATGCACCCGCCGTCACCGGGCAGATGATCGCGGTGGATGGCGGTCAGCATCTGGCCTGGCAGACGCCGGATATACGCGGTGTCGAAGACCTCTGAACACCGGTGGGATGACAGTGAACAGATGCGCCAGCAAAAAGTTGTGCACCTGTGAAGTTGCCGTTGGGTCAAGACCGTATTTTTTGCAATGATTTCATGAATTTACACGAGCGTTACAATTCTTTATATATTTATCAATGACTTACGTAACCGCCTAAAAAATAGGCAGTTTGGTGAAGCGGGCTGAATACAAGGGATTTTCCGTGATGGTCAAAACATTTCCTCAGAGTTATCCACAGAAATTGTGGGCAGGTTTCCTCTTGTGTTCAGGGCGCTAAGATTGCAGGCGCAGAAAGAATCGGGGCAGCGGTCAGATGAACGGTGACGACACCACGAATGGGCAGGGCAAACCGGTGGTTCCGGTGGGGCATGAAGTCGTCCAGTCCTACCTGAAAACGCTGGACAATTCGCCGGGCGTCTACCGGATGCTCGATGCCAAGGGGCGGGTGTTGTATGTGGGCAAGGCGCGCAGCCTGAAGAAGCGTGTGTCGAGCTATGCAAAGCCCACGGGGCATTCAGCGCGCATTGCGCGGATGATCAGCCAAACCGCGTCGATGATGTTTTTGACCACGCAGACCGAGACCGAGGCGCTGCTGCTGGAGCAGAACCTGATCAAGCAGTTGAAGCCGCATTTCAACGTGCTGTTGCGTGACGACAAGAGCTTTCCGAACATCCTTGTCACCGGGCACGCGTTTCCACAGATCAAGAAACACCGCGGCGCACGAAAAGAGAAGGGTGCGTATTACGGCCCCTTTGCCAGCGCGGATGCGGTGAACCGGACGCTGAACCAGTTGCAGAAGGTGTTCCTGCTGCGCAACTGCTCGGATGCAATGTTTGAAACCCGCACGCGGCCCTGTCTGCAATATCAGATCAAGCGGTGTGCGGGTCCGTGCGTGGGTAAGATCAGCGAAGCGGACTATGCCAAGCTGGTGCGCGATGCCGAGGATTTTCTGTCAGGCCGCACCACGAAGATGCAGGAAAATCTGGCCGCCGAAATGCAGGCGGCATCCGACGCAATGGCGTTCGAGAAGGCTGCGATCCTGCGCGACCGTATCCGGGCCCTGACGCAAGTGCAGCAGGCGCAGGGCGTGAACCCGCGTGGCGTGGCCGAAGCGGACGTGATCGCGCTGCACATGGAAGGGGGGCAGGCCTGCGTGCAAGTGTTTTTCATCCGCGCGCATCAAAACTGGGGCAACCGCGACTTCTATCCGCGCACCGGGGCAGGGGCCGGACCGGGCGAGGTGTTACAGGCGTTCGTCGGGCAGTTTTACGACCAGAAGGACCCGCCCCGTCTGATCCTTCTGTCCGACCCGCTGGACGAACAGGATCTGATGGCCGAGGCGCTGACCGAGAAGTTGGGCCGCAAGGTCGAAATCTCGGTCCCTCTGCGCGGCGAGAAGTCCGAGCTGGTGGCGAGCGCGCAGCGCAACGCGCGCGAAAGTCTGGGCCGCAAGATGGCGGAAACGGCAACGCAGACCCGGCTGTTGGACGGGATTGCAAAGGTGTTCGACCTGGACGGCCCACCCAGGCGGATCGAGGTTTATGACAACTCGCATATTCAAGGTGCCCATGCGGTCGGCGCGATGATCGTGGCCGGGCCGGAAGGCTTCATGAAAAGCCAGTATCGCAAGTTCAACATCAAGGGCGACGATCTGACCCCCGGCGACGATTTCGGCATGATGAAAGAGGTTCTGACCCGCCGCTTCAAACGCTTGCTGAAGGAAGACCCGGATCGCGAAGGCGAACACTGGCCCGACCTTCTGTTGATCGACGGCGGCGCGGGACAGGTCAGCGCGGTGCATGAGATCATGGAAGAACTGGGCGTGACCGACATACCGATGGTTGGTGTGGCGAAGGGCATCGACCGCGATCAAGGCAAAGAAGAGTTTTATCGACGGAAAAAGCGACCCTTCGCGTTGAAGAGGAATGATCCGGTTCTGTATTTCATCCAGCGACTGCGCGACGAGGCGCACCGCTTTGCCATCGGCACCCACCGCGCCAAGCGCGCCAAGGCGCAAGGCGCGACGCCGCTGGACGAAGTGCCCGGCGTCGGCGCCGCCCGCAAGCGCGCGCTGCTTGGGCATTTCGGGTCTGCCAAGGCGGTCAGCCGCGCGGGGCTGGACGACCTCAAGGCGGTCGATGGAATATCCGAAACCATGGCCGAAACCATCTATGGCTTCTTCCATGCGAAGGGCTGACAGGGTAAGGAGAAACCTATGAAATGGAACCTGCCCAACATCCTGACCATCGCGCGTCTGATCGCGGCACCGCTGGTGCCCCTGATGTTTCTGTATTTCGCGCGTCCCTGGGCGGATTGGTATGCGATGATCCTGTTCATCGTCGCCTCGATCACCGACTATCTTGATGGATATCTTGCCCGCGCATGGAAACTGGAAAGCCTGTTTGGCGCGGCGATGGACCCGATTGCGGACAAGGCGATGGTGCTGATCGCGCTTCTGGTCATCAACGGGTATGCCGGGGTGACGCCGTGGATCTTGTTGCCCTCGGCGCTGATCATCTATCGCGAGGTGTTCGTGTCGGGTCTGCGCGAGACTTTGGGCGACAAGGCGCGTGCCTTGAAGGTGACCGATCTGGCAAAGTGGAAGACCACCGTGCAGATGGTGGCCATCGCCGTCCTGTTTTCGACCGGGATCTTCCAACACAGCCTTCTGGACCGAATGCAGGGAATGGATCAGGCGACCATAGACGGCATATTCAACGGCACCATTTCCGATGACATCGGATTGTTGTTCTATGAGGCCGCCGCGCGCTGGTCTGCCTGGCTTGGCATCACCTTGTTGTGGATTGCCGGCGCGCTGACGGTGATCACGGGGTGGGACTATTTCCGCAAGGCAATGCCGTTTTTACGAGAGGAGCCCGACAATGGTTGAGGTCATGTATTTCGCCTGGGTGCGCGAGCGCATCGGCGAGCCGCGCGAAAAGGTCGAAACAACGGCGACCACAGTCGCAGGTCTGGTGGACGAGTTGCGCGTGCGTGAGCCGCGTTATGCCGAAGCCTTCAAGGATCTGTCAGCCCTGCGCGTGGCGCTGGATCAGGAACTGTCCGATTTCGACGCGCCGCTTGCTGGCGTGCGCGAGGTGGCGTTCTTTCCGCCGATGACGGGTGGTTAATATGACCGTCAGGGTGCAAGCCGACACATTTGATCCGGGGGCCGAACTCTCGGATTTCGCAAACGACCGCAACGATATCGGTGCGGTGGTCAGCTTCACGGGCGTCGTGAGGGACGATTCCGGAACGCTGGATCGGATGGAGATCGAGCACTACCCCGGCATGACTGAAAAGGCGATCAGCGCCATTGTTGACGAGGCGACGGCGCGTTGGTCTCTGGCCGATTGTCTGGTCATTCACCGCTACGGCCCGCTGCTCCCCGGCGCGCAGATCATGATGGTCGCCACCGCCGCGCGCCATCGGGTGGCAGCCTTCGAGGCAGCCGAGTTCCTGATGGATTACCTGAAATCCCGCGCGCCCTTCTGGAAGAAAGAACTTCAGCGCGACGGGTCGACGGGATGGGTGGATGCCAAGGTGGACGACGAAGACGCCTTGACGCGGTGGTCCAGGTAGGCGTCGTGCCTTAACCCGCAGCACGTTCGGGAATGATTTGCTGGGCGATGCCTGCTGCCAGCAGATAGATCGAGGTCACGACCAGCCCCCAATGCGCCCAGCTTTCCGGGTGGAAATCGACCCAGGCCGCCCAGCCGGCAAAGAAGGTCCAGGCAAGGGCGCAGGGCAGGTTGATCCAACGCCAGCGTTCGGTACGGACCGGGTGGATAAACTTCAGCGGCAAAAACATCGCCACGGCCAGCGCCGTGACCAGCGCAAGCATGAACCAGAAATTCGGTTGCGTGGCGAAAAGGACGATCACCAGCATGTTCCAGCACCCCGGAAAGCCCGAAAAGCTGTTGTCCTTGGTTTTCATCCGCGTGTCCGCGAAATAGATCGCACTGGTGAAGGTAATGACGATGATGGCAAACCACCCGGTCCAACCCGGCATGAGCCCTGATTTGAACAGCGCATAGGCCGGGATAAAGACATAGGTCAGATAGTCGATGATCAGGTCCATCAGCACGCCGTCATATTGCGGGGCGTTGACCGACACGTCATAGCGCCGCGCCAATGGTCCGTCGACACCATCGACACCAAAGGCGACAACAAGCCAGAGGAACATCAGGCTCCATTCCTCGTCCACGGCGGCGAGCATGGCCAACATCGCAAATACGGCGCCGGTTGCAGTCAGCAGGTGGACAAGAAGGGCTTTGGTCGTAATTTTCATGCGCGCTTTGTGCCGGAAATTGCCTTGAGGGGAAAGGATAAACCGCGATTGCGTGCCAGCGTCATGCGCGTGGGTGGGCCGAACGGTACACTTCCATCAACCGCGACGTGTCGACCGTTGTATAGGCCTGCGTGGTGGACAAGCTGGCATGACCCAAGAGTTCCTGAATGGCGCGCAGGTCGCCGCCGGCGGCCAGAAGATGTGTCGCGAAGCTGTGGCGCATTGCATGGGGTGTGGCAGTGGCCGGCAGGCCCAGTTGCAGGCGAACCTGCTCCATCACCTTCTGCACCATGCGCGGGCCAAGTGCCCCGCCACGCACGCCGCGAAACAGGGGCGCATCGGGCGTTTCGGGATGGGGACACAGGCGGCGATAGGTTTCCACCGCGTCACGTGCGGCGGGCAGAACCGGCACCACGCGCTCCTTACCCCCTTTGCCCTTGATGCGCAGGGCATTGGGTAAAGGCGCGTCGGCACAGGTCAGGCCAAGCGCCTCGGATATGCGCAACCCGCAACCATAAAGAAGCGTCGCGACGGCAATATCACGCGCCCCGACCCAGCCATGTTTCGATTGCATCCCGGCCGTTTCGATCACCGCTTTCGCAGCATCAGGCGCCAGCGGGCGGGGCAGCTTCTTGGTGAACTTTGGGCTGCGGGTCGACAGAACGGCCGATGCGTCAAACTCGTCCCGTTCGCTGAGCCAGCGATAGAAACTTTTGACGGCCGACAAGGACCGGGCCAGGGATCGCGCGCCCACACCGCGCCCGCGCTCATGCGCCATCCACGCCCGCATGTCGGACAGGTTGACGCGCGCCAATCCACCGCGTCCGGCCGATCCGCCCAAATGTCCGGCCATGAAGGCCAGAAATCCTGTCAGATCGGTTTGATACGCGGTGATCGTGTTCGCCGAGGCACCGTCCAGGGCGCGGATGTGATCAAGCCAGTCCGACAGCGCATCCCGTGCCCCGCCAGAGATTGACAATGTATCTTTCGCGGTCACGACAACCAGCGGCGCATGGCACGTTCAAAGACCCCACCAAAAAAGGCCAAAAGGTCGGTGCCCTGACCGGGTTTGAACTGCTGTGCGTCCTCGACCCCCAGAACCAGCATGCCGGGCAGGCGGCCTTCGCCCAGGTCCAGGCGGAGACAGGCCTCGGACCGGACCCAAAAGCCGGTATCGCCATAAATCGTCTCATCCTGTTCCTGAATTTGCCGCAGAAACACCTGGCGCGAGGATTGTTCGGCGCTCATGCCCAGATATTCATCCACGAAACCGGGATTGGCGACGGACAGGACCGGGCCAAGCCGCTCAACGGCGCTGTTTTTCTGACCAAGCTCAGTTTCCAGAACCAAGCGCACGCAATCAACGCGCAGGATCTCGGCCACTTCGCCGCTCAGATCGGCCATGAACAGCTCAAAGTCTGCCGGATCCAGCATGCGCAGCACCGCACGGTGGATCAGGTTCATGCCCGAGATATTGTTGTAAGCCGCCGCGATGACCGAGCGGTGCGTGTCTTCCAACCGGTCCAGCCGCGCCTCAAGCCGCTCCATCGCGATGCCGCGCAGGTCCACGATATTGGCCCCCATGGATCGTTCATTTGCGGCAATCAAGGCGCGCATAATGTCCTGATCATCCAAAATGGTTTCGGGTTGCGCGATCAAATGCGCGCGCAATTCTTCATCAATCGTCGCGGGTACGCTCATCTGCTGCCTCGGTATCTTGTTCTTGTCGTTTTGAATGAAGATACACCAAGTCGCGTGTCAGGTGGTTGGTTTTTTCTTGCTCCCGGCAAGGAAAAAGGGGGCCGTGGCCCCCTCGTAACAGTCAGCGGTCGGTGCCTGATTTACAGGATCTTGATACCTGCGGCCTTGATATCGGCCAAAAACGCGTCCAGCCCCTTGTCGGTCAGCACGTGTTTTGCCATCGCCTGAATGACCGAGGTCGGCGCGGTGGCCACATCGGCCCCGACCAACGCACAATCTTTCATATGGTTGACCGACCGGATCGAGGCCGCCAGAATCTGCGTTTCGAACCCGTAGTTGTCATAGATGGTGCGAATGTCCTCGATCAGTTCCAACCCATCGAGGTTGATGTCGTCCAGACGTCCGATGAAAGGCGAAATGAAGGTCGCTCCGGCCTTGGCGGCCAAAAGCGCCTGGTTGGCCGAAAAGCACAACGTCACGTTCACCATGGTACCTTCGTCGGTCAGGGTCTTGCAGGCCTTCAACCCGTCCCAGGTCAGCGGCACCTTGACCGCGATGTTATCCGCGATCTTGGCCAGTTTGCGGCCTTCGGCGATCATTTTCTCAGCGTCGATGGCCGTGACTTCGGCAGAGACAGGACCATCCACGATGTCGCAGATCTCCTTGGTCACCTCCAGGATGTCACGCCCCGATTTCTTGATGATCGAGGGGTTGGTGGTCACACCGTCGATCATCCCGACGTCGTTCAGTTCCTTGATGGCGTCGATATCGGCGGTGTCAGCAAAGAATTTCATAAGCGCGGCTCCTGCAGCTGTTGAGCGTTTGCGCTCTCATACCCCATGGGCGCGCGGGCAGAAAGCCCCTATGGTGCGCGCGATGAAGGGGATTTGGACGAAATGAGCGATATTCAGCACTTTCAGACAGGCGCGCGCGTGGGTGTTCTGACCGCGCAGCCCCTGGATCGTATCCTGACCTATCGCGCGCCTGAAGGTGGCTGCGTGCAAGGTGCGTTTGTCGAGGTACCGCTTGGCCCGCGCAAGGTACTGGGTGTTGTCTGGGGGCCGGGTGAAGGCGGTTTTGATGCCTCGAAGCTGCGGTCGGTGATCCGTGTGCTGGACGTGGCCCCGATGCGTACTGAGATGGCCGAGTTTCTGACCCGCGTGGGCGATTACACCCTGACCCCAATGAGCCAGATGTTGCGCCTTGCCACCCGTGCGCCGGGGCTGTCCGATCCGCCCTCGATGCGGAAGGTGCTGAAGGCGTCGGGGCATCGCCCGAACCGTTTGACCGATGCGCGCGCCAAGGTGATGGACGTGCTGATGGATCAGCCCGGTGTGGGGTTTACGCAGAAAGAACTGGCCGATCTGGCGGGGGTCAGTGGGTCGGTCGTCAAAGGGCTGGTGAAGCTGGGCGCGATCCGGGAAGAAGATACGCCACGCGACATGCCCTATCCCCGGCTGGACCCGGACCTGCCGGGAAAAGAGTTGACGGAAGAACAGGCCGCCGCCGCCAAGCAACTGACCGACGGCGTGCGCGCGGGCCGCTATGGCACGACGCTTTTGCGTGGGGTCACGGGCGCGGGCAAGACCGAGGTGTATCTGGAAGCCGTCGCCGCCTGTTTGCGCAAGGGGCGTCAGGCGCTGGTGCTTTTACCCGAAATCGCGCTGACCGCCGAGTTCCTGAAACGGGTCGAAGAACGCTTCGGCGCGCGCCCTGCCGAATGGCATTCGGGCGTCACCATGACCGAACGCCGCCGCTGCTGGCGCATGGTCGGGCAGGGGGAGGCATCGCTTGTCGTCGGTGCGCGATCTGCTCTTTATCTGCCGTTCCGCGACCTTGGGCTGGTGATCGTGGACGAAGAACATGATAGTTCCTACAAACAGGAAGACGGTGTGCTTTATTCAGCGCGCGATATGGCGGTGCTAAGGGCCTCGATCTGTGACGCGCAGGTGGTTTTGGCGTCCGCTACCCCATCGCTGGAAACATGGGCCAATTGCGAGGCGGGCAAATACAAACGTATCGACCTGACCAGCCGCTATGGGCCCGCCGTCATGCCCGACATGCGCGCGATTGATATGCGGCAAGAGGATTTGCCCTCGCAAAGCTGGATCTCGCCCACATTGAAAGCCGCCGTCACCTTGCGGATGTCCAAGGGCGAACAGACGCTTCTGTTCATCAACCGCCGTGGCTATGCGCCGGTCACGATCTGTCGCGCCTGCGGGCATCAGATCGGCTGTGATCACTGCGACGCGCGGATGGTGGAACACCGGTTTCAGAAACGTCTGGTCTGCCACCAATGCGGCGAGACGAAACCGATGCCCGAGGCCTGCCCGGACTGCGAGGTGGAAGGTAAGCTGGCCCCGGTCGGCCCCGGTGTCGAGCGACTGGCCGAAGAAGTGCGGGCAAGTTTCCCCGATGCCCGCGTCGCGGTGCTGTCGTCGGACTTGTTCGGGTCAGCCCGTGCGCTGAAGGAACAGATTGAACTGATTGCGGACGGGGGTGCCGACATCATCATCGGCACGCAACTGGTGGCAAAGGGTCACAACTTCCCCAAGTTGACGCTTGTGGGGGTGATCGACGCCGATCTTGGCCTGCAAGGGTCCGACCTGCGTGCCGCCGAGCGGACGTTTCAATTGATCCGTCAGGTCGCTGGGCGCGCCGGGCGGATGGAAACACCCGGTGTTGCGCTTTTGCAGACCTTTCAGCCCGAACACCCCGTAATCCGCGCGATACTGGCGGGCGAGGAAGAAAAATTCTGGAAGGCCGAGGCAGGCGAACGCCAAGCCGCCGGGGTGCCGCCTTATGGGCGTCTGGCCGGGATTGTCCTGTCCTCGCCGGACATCCAGGCGGTGTTTGACCTGGGTGCGGAAATGGCCCGCAGGTCCGATCCACTGACCCAGATCGGCGCACAGCTTTTCGGACCCGCCCCGGCCCCCATCGCCCGCGTGCGCGGCCGCCACCGTGTGCGCCTTCTGGTCAAAGCCGAGAAGACAGCGCCCATTCAGGCCGCGTTGAAAAGGTGGCTCGCGCAGTTCCAGATCAAAGGAGATTTGCGCGTGTCCGTGGATATTGATCCGCAGAGTTTCTATTGACAGAAATGTCAGCAAAAAGGGGCCTTGCCCCTCTTGCCCCCGTTGGGGGCAATTCACCCCAGGATATTTGAGACAAGAAAAAGGCGCGACTTTCCTGCTTTTTCTTGTCTCAAATATCCCGGGGTGAGCCTTGTAAAAGGCGAGGGGCAGCGCCCCTTACTCCGCCGCCACACCCACAGGGCCCTGCTGATCCACCAGCGTATCGGTGAGCACAGCGCCTATCCACATGCAGACCAGGGCAAGCCATGCAGTGCCGACGAAGATAGACGTTCCGGTGACGCCCGCCCCGATCGCACAGCCGCCGGCCAGCATCGCGCCGAAGCCCATCAGGACCGCCCCGAACATGGAGCGGCGCATGTTCGCCTCGCCTTCGAAGCCCTGGAACTTGAACTCGCCGTTCAGCCAGCTGGCGGCGAAGGCACCGATGACGACACCGGGCACCAGCCCCACGTCGAATTCCAGCACCGGGTCGGGGATCAGGAAGAACATGAGCGTATTTGCAGACGGGCCCGAGAATGTGGCCGAGGTGACGGATACAGGTTCGAATGCGGCCAGTGACAGTTGATAGGTCAGCACCCAGCCAAGCGCGACGGCAAATCCCACGCCGGATCCAAAGACCAGCCGTTTATAACCTATTCCAGAGCGGCGTGCGATATAGATGGCAAGCACGGCGGTCAGGAGGCCAAGCACAAGCCCGGACCAATTTGGAACACCCAGTGCGTTCATCAGGTTCACATTCGTCCCGCCATCGGTCATCCACAGCCGGGCGAGTTTGTCGCGGGTGGGGGCGAGCCAGCCGTGCAGGCTCATCTGCGCGACTACTGCGAAGATCAGTCCAGACACCACAGATCGCAGGTTACCCGTTGCGGCCAGCACCAGCAGTCGGCCCGAACAGCCGCGTGCCAACACCATGCCGACACCAAACATTAGACCGCCGATCACCGCACCCGACCACGTTCCGGTCACTGCCATCATGCGCGCATCTTCGGGCCTCATCAGGCCCAGAAGAGTTGCGCCCTGCACCCAGACCAGCGCGGTTGAAAAGGTCAGCAGCCACACCGCGACCGAGCTGTCCATCCTGCGGCGGGCAAATTCGACCGTGGCCGCGCGCAGGCAAAACCGCGACCGTTGGGCTGCGACGCCAAAGACAATACCGGTGATCAACCCGAACAGGGCGGCTGTCGGGGCTTCTCCGATACGGTCAATCAGGGGCACGATGTCCATGTGGTTTCCTTTTGAATGGCGGTCGGTATACCGGAGGTGGGGCGTGTCTGCCTTGACATATATCATAAACATATACGCTTGGGTGAATGCGTTTTGATCTCGCCAACCAGGAGAAACAGGCGTAAGGCGAGGGCATGAGACACCAGATCCTGACCCTGGACCAAGCCCGGACCCTGCCGTTCTGGCGGCGCCCCATCTTTCTTTTGATGTTGATGGCGGCGGGGATGCCGATTGCATTTTTCACCTGGTCGGCGCTTTTGAACAACTTCGTGATCGAGGCTGCAGGATTCACCGGGGTCGAGATCGGCTGGTTGCACACGGTGCGCGAGATCCCCGGGTTTCTGGCTATCGGGGTGATCGCCCTTTTGATGTTGTTTCGTGAGCAGGTGTTGGGGATCGTGGCGCTGGGTCTTTTGGGGGCCGCGACGGCGATCACGGCCTGGTTTCCGAGTTTTGGCGGCATCCTGACCATCACGATGCTGTCTTCGATCGGGTTCCACTATTTCGAGACGGTCAACCAGTCGCTTCAGCTTCAGTGGATCGACAAGAAACGCGCGCCCCAGATGCTGGGTTGGATCATGTCCATTGGGTCGGCGGCGGCGCTGCTCAGCTATGGTTTGCTGGTGCTGACCTGGAAAACCTTCGATCTGAGCTACAACCTTGTCTATATGATCGCGGGTGGCACGACGTTGGCCATCGCGGTGTTCGCGTTCTTTGCCTATCCTCAGTTTGAAAGCCCGGAGCCGCAGCTGAAGCAGTTCGTGCTGCGCCGCCGTTACTGGTTGTATTATGCCCTGCAATTCATGTCCGGCGCGCGGCGCCAGATCTTTACTGTGTTTGCGGCGTTCATGATGGTGGAACGCTTCGGGTTCGAGGTGCACGAGGTCACGGCGCTGTTCCTGATCAACTATCTGGCCAACATCTTCTTTGCACCCCTGATGGGGAAGGCAGTTGCGAAGTGGGGCGAGCGCCGTGCTTTGGTCTTTGAATACACGGGACTGATCTGCGTGTTCCTTGCCTATGGCGGTATTTACTACTTCGGCTGGGGGGTTATTTTGGCGGCGGCGCTTTACGTGCTGGATCACCTGTTCTTTGCTCTGGCGTTTGCATTGAAAACCTACTTCCAGAAGATTGCGGACCCGCAGGATATTGCCCCGACAGCCGCCGTGGCCTTCACCATCAACCATATCGCGGCGGTCTTTCTGCCCGCGCTTTTGGGGTATTTGTGGGTCGTGTCGCCGGGCGGTGTCTTTGCCTTGGCCGCGGGTATGGCCTGTGTGTCCTTGATGCTGTCGCTTCTGATCCCGCGCCATCCCGCGAAGGGCAACGAGACGGTGTTTGCGCGCCCGCTGCCACAGGTGGCCGAATAGCCCGGCGTTTGTGGCGCTGGTTGAGGTTGACCGGGCACGCACGTCTCGCTAGGCCGATTGTGTCATCAGAAAGGATGCTCTCATGCCGACATGGACCGCTCTTACCACCCTGAAAGGCCAGGACGCCGCCGAAGCCCTGGGTGTGGCGATGGAGGCATTGACGCCCGAACCGACCGGTGTCGGGGTGTTCGAGGTCGAAGATGGCAGCGGCATATGGGAGGTCGGCGGCTATTTCACCGAAGAACCGGACGCTGCCGGGCTGGCCCTTCTGTCCGCGATGCACAACGCAAGGGATTTCACCGTTTCGCAATTGCCCGAGGTCGACTGGGTCGCCCATGTGCGCCGTGAACTGTCTCCGGTCGAGGCGGGGCGGTTCTTTGTGCATGGCAGCCATGACGCCGATCAGGTGCCGGACGGAAAGATTGCCCTGTTGATCGAGGCCGCGATGGCCTTCGGCACCGGGCATCACGGCACAACGCTGGGCTGCCTGAAGGCACTGGACAGGTTGGTGGAAAAGGGATTTGTTGGAAAGAACGTTGTCGATATTGGCTGCGGGACTGCGGTTTTGGCCATGGCGGCGGCGCGCGTCTGGCCCAATCCGGTCCTGGCCAGCGATATTGATCAGGTGGCCGTCGATGTGGCCAAGGCGAATGTCGCCGCCAACAATCTGGAGGAACGTGTCAACTGTGTCGAAGCGGCCGGGTTCAACGCGCCCGCCCTTCAGGAAGCGTCCCCCTTCGATTTGGTTTTTGCAAATATTCTGAAAGGTCCACTGATCGGCTTGGCCCCGGATATGGCGAAACACCTTTCTACCAAGGGTTATGCGATTCTGTCGGGTATTCTGAACCCGCAAGCGGACGAAGTGATCTCGGTTTATATCCAGAACGGGTTCAATCTGGTCGATCGTACCGAAATTGTTGACTGGACGACACTGGTTCTTGAAAAAACTTAGCCTTTTTCACCGAAAATTTGACAGATTTCTAGCCAGAAACACTTTTTTGCCATATTCTGATCTGGGTGTATTTTAAATTTTATTTGTTCGGGAGGGTATTGAAAGTGACTGATGCACAAGTTCAAGACTTTCAGAAACGGGTGCGCGGAATTAGCCGTCAGCACCGTCGACTGTCGCAAGGTTATGTTCAACTGGTCGAACGTGATGGGCTTTTGGTGCCCAGCAAGCCCAAACTGCGCCGTGGGTTTCCGGTCAAGGGGCTGATCCTGACGGTTGTCGGGTTCATGTTGTTCAAGGGCTTTCTGTTCAGCCAGGTTGGTGTGATCAACTATAATGATCGCGTTGACCGACTGGCACAGGGGACGATGATTGAACAGGCCGGGGCGTGGATCATGCAGGACGATCCTGTCACCACCGCCATTGCCGGGTTCATGTCCAACCCGTTCTGACTCAGGAAATCACTGCGTAGATCTGACCCGGATGCAACGATGCGTTTCGGGTTGGTTTCACGTGGATACACCGCTGTTGCGATGCCGTTGCGACGCAAAGCCACATTTTCCACAACATCAGGCTGTCTTGACTGGCAAATCCTCTTGGCCTTGCCTATTTGCCTTGTCTAGAACGATCCGAGCATGAACAGGAGGCGCCCGATGGCAAAGATCACCTATATCGAGCATAACGGAACACAGCACGTCGTGGATGTGGCAAACGGTTTGACCGTGATGGAAGGCGCGCGTGACAATAACGTGCCGGGGATCGAAGCGGATTGCGGCGGTGCCTGCGCCTGTTCGACTTGTCATGTCTATGTCGATGCGGCATGGGTCGATAAGGTGCCTGCGAAGGATGCGATGGAAGAAGACATGCTGGACTTCGCCTATGAGCCTGATCCCGAACGTTCGCGCCTGACCTGTCAGCTCAAGGTCACGGATGATCTTGACGGACTGGTGGTGCATCTGCCTAAAAAACAGATCTGATGATGGCTCTGCGGGCGGCGCTGATATTCTGCTGCCTTGCCGCGCCCGCCGCGGCTCAGATCACGCAGGCCCGTTATGTTGACCCGACCGATCGCTATGGTCACGGGGCTGTTCCCGGTGGTGAATATGGCGCGCTTGAAGTGACATTGACCGATGGCGCACACGCGCTTGTGCATGTGCACGGCGGTGTGTTCGAGGATACAAGGCCGCGCCTGCACGATTTCGACGGCGACGGCGCGACCGAGGTTGTGACCGTGTTCAGCGGCGATGATGTGGGCGCGATGATCCGCGTCTATGGGTGGCAGGATGGTAAGCTGTCCTTGCGCGGCGCCAACACGCCGATTGGCAGCCGACACCGTTGGCTGGCCATTGCCGGGATTGCCGATTTCAATGGCGACGGGCTGGACGAAATCGCCTTTGTTGACCGACCGCATCTGGCGCGCAGGTTGACGCTGGTAACGGTCCACCCCGGTGCCGAAGGGTATAGATTCACCGATCTTGCCACTGTCGGCGGGATCACCAATCACAAGTTTGGCAGCCCGGTGATCGAAGGGGGTGTACGCGACTGCATTAACACAGCCCCAGTGATCGTGACCGCAAGCGCCAACTGGTCGCGCGTCATTGAAACCCGTCTGGATGGCGGAGAGCTGAAACTGACCAATGTCGGCCCCTATACGGGCCCGGACAGCCTTTCGGCGCGCCTTGGCTGTTAAAGCGCCCGCCAGCCGATATCATTGCGATTGAACCCCTCGGGCCAGTCGATCTTGTCAATCATCGCATAGGCGCGGTCGCGCGCCTCTTGCAAGCTGTCGCCGCGCGCTGTCACGTTCAGAACGCGCCCGCCGGTCGCCGTGATCTTGCCCTCGACTTCCGTCGTGCCGGCGTGAAAGACCATGTTCTGTGAATCTTCGGGCAGGTCGTCCAGCCCATTGATCACCGACCCCTTCTGATAGGCGCCGGGATAGCCATTGGCTGCCATCACCACCGTGATCGCGTGATCATCAGCCCAGTTCACCTGTGCCTCGTCCAACCGCTCTTCCGCGCAGGCCAGCATCAAGTCCAGCGCCTGCGCACCCAAGCGCATCATCAACACCTGACATTCCGGGTCGCCGAAACGCGCGTTGTATTCCACCAATCGTGCCTGACCGTCCTTGATCATGAAACCTGCGTATAGCACCCCCTGATAGGGCGTGCCGCGCTTGGCCATTTCAGCCACAGTCGGCTCGATGATTTCGCGCATGGCGCGGGCGGCGATCTCGTCCGTCAGGACGGGGGCGGGGGTATAAGCGCCCATGCCGCCGGTGTTCAGCCCGGTGTCGCCATCGCCCACACGCTTGTGGTCTTGCGCGGTGCCGATGGGCAGGGCGGTTTTGCCATCGCAGAGGATGAAATAGGACGCCTCTTCGCCTTCCATGAACTCCTCGATCACGACTTCTGCACCCGCGCCGCCGAACGCGCCGCCGAACATGTCGTCGATGGCGTCCAGCGCGGTCGCCTCGTCCATCGCGACGATCACACCCTTACCCGCCGCCAGCCCGTCGGCCTTGACAACAATCGGAGCACCCTGCTTGCGAATATAGGCCTTGGCGGCGTCAGCGTCAGTAAAGTGACCATAGGCAGCGGTGGGTGCGCCTGCGGCGTCACAGATTTCCTTGGTGAAGCTCTTGGATGCCTCCAGCTTCGCTGCCTCGGCAGATGGGCCAAACACCTTCACACCCGCCTCGCGCAGGCGGTCCGCGACCCCCTTGGCCAAGGGTGCTTCCGGCCCGATGATCACGAAATCAATGGTGTTTTGCTGCGCAAACGTCACCACTTCGTCGCCATCCTCGATGTCCAGCGCCGCGCATTCGGCAATCTGTGCCATGCCTGCATTGCCGGGGGCGGCGATCAGCCGGTCGCATTTCGGGTTCTGCATCACCGCCCATGCCAGCGCATGTTCGCGCCCGCCGCTGCCCAGAATAAGGATGTTCATGGCTCGTCCCCCGCTTGGCCTTCTGTCACCGGCGTTCTAAGGTCGCGGGGAGCAATGCACAAGAACCGAGGCATCATGTCCGACCTGATTGACGACCCCACCCCCGGCCAGAACGCGCCCGAGTTCACCGTTTCGGAAATATCGGGTGCCGTTAAGAAAACCATCGAAGGCGCCTTTGGCCGCGTGCGCGTGCGGGGCGAGGTCGGGCGCGTGATGTTGGCGCGCTCGGGCCATCTGTATTTCGACGTGAAGGATGATCGGTCAGTCTTGGCCGCGGTCAGTTGGAAAGGGCAGGTCAGCCGCTTGTCGATCCGCCCCGAGGAGGGGATGGAGGTGATCGTCACCGGCAAGCTGACCACCTTTGGCAGCCAGTCGAAATATCAGCTCAACGTGGATGATGTCGTTGTCGCGGGCGAAGGCGCGTTGATGGCGATGTTGGAAAAGCGCAAGAAAACACTGGCGGCGGAAGGGCTTTTTGCGCCCGAACGCAAGAAAAAGCTGCCTTTCCTGCCCGAGGTGATCGGGGTTGTCACCTCGCCTTCCGGTGCCGTGATCCGCGATATTCTGCATCGTCTGCGCGACCGCTTTCCGCGTAAGGTGCTGATCTGGCCGGTGGCCGTGCAGGGCGAGGCTTGCGCACCGCAAGTGGCTGCCGCGATTGAGGGGTTCAACCGGTTGTCGCCGGGCGGTGCGCTGCCCCGCCCTGACCTGCTGATCGTTGCGCGTGGTGGTGGCTCGATCGAGGATCTGTGGGGCTTCAACGAAGAAATCGTCGCGCGCGCCGCCGCCGCGTCAGACATTCCGCTGATCTCGGCTGTTGGGCATGAAACGGACACCACTCTGATCGACTTCGTGTCCGACCTGCGTGCACCGACGCCGACGGCGGCAGCGGAACATGCCGTGCCGGTGCGGTTGGAACTGCTGGCCTGGACCGAGGAACAAGGCACCCGCCTGACCCGATCTCTGGAGCAGACATTGACGCAACGCGGCCAGCGCCTGCGCGACTTGGCCCGCGCGCTGCCACGACCCGACGCGTTGTTGGACAACCCGCGCCAGCGGCTGGATACGGCCAGCCACAAGCTGCCCAATGCCCTGCGCCATGTCGCGCAATCGCGCCGTGTGAAACTGGCCGAGGCATCCGCCGGTCTGCGTCCTCGTGTTCTGACCGCGCGGCTTCAGCCGATGCACGAGCGGTTGAAGATGGCCGGGGCGAGGCTGGACCCGGGCCGCATCACCGACGCCAACAAGCGCCGCACCACCGAGATGGCAAACCTGTCCGACCGTCTGGACCGTGCTTTTCGCGCCAATACCAAATCGCATCGCGACCGCCTGTCTGGTCTTGAGCGGATGCGCCAGACGCTGGGCTATACCGAGACGTTGAAGCGCGGCTATGCGGTGGTGCGGGGCGACGGGGATGTGGTGACGACGCAGGTTGCCGCGGCAAAGGCCAAGGCGCTTGAGATTGAATTTGCCGACGGGCGGTTGGCCGTCAGCGGCGATGGGGCGGCAAAACCTGCTGCACCGGCTCGGACACCGAAGCCCAAGAACGACGCGCCGGATCAAGGATCGCTGTTCTAGCGCGCCGTTTGGTCAGCTTTTGCGCGGACCCGATCGCCCCTGCGGTTGTCCGCCAGACCGTTTGCCACCGGGTCGACCGCCCTTGTGGGCGGGCTTGGCGCCCGGTTTGCTGCCATTTTTGCCACGCGGTATCTCGTTGCGTTTGCGCACCGGGGCGGGTTTCGCACCCTCCAGCCCCAACTGGTCACGCACCACGCGCTGGCGGATTTCCTCGACCTCGCCGGGTTTCAACTCGCCCAGTTGGAAGGGGCCGTAACTGACACGAAGCAGGCGGTTGACGGTCAGCCCCACAGCCTCCATCGCGCGGCGGACTTCGCGGTTTTTTCCTTCGCGCAGGGTGACGGTCAGCCACGCGTTTGCCCCCTGTTGGCGGTCCAGCGACACGGACATTGGCTGAAACTTCTCGCCGTCGATGGTGATGCCCTTGCGCACCGGGGCCAATGTGTCCTCGGTCGGACGCCCGTTCACCCGCACGCGGTATTTGCGTGACCACCCGGTCGACGGCAGTTCCAGCTTGCGCTTCACCTCGCCGTCATTGGTCAAGAGCAACAGACCTTCGGAGTTCAGGTCAAGCCGCCCGACGCTGACCACGCGGGGCAGGTCGTCGGGCAGGTTGTTGAACACCGTGTCGCGCCCCTTTTCGTCGCGTTCCGTCGTCACAAGGCCGATGGGTTTGTAGTAAAGCCACATGCGCGGCGGTTCAGGGTCGGCCAGCGGTGCGCCGTCAAACAGGATTTCATCGCGCGGCGTGACATTCAGGGCGGGGCTGTCGATCACGGTGCCGTTTACCGTCACCCGGCCCGCTTCAATCATGCGTTCGGCCTCGCGGCGGCTGGCAACACCGGCGCGGGCCAGAACTTTGGCGATGCGGTCGCCTTTCGACGGATCAGCCGTCGCGGCGTCCGGCTTTTTTGGTGCTGGCTTGCGGGCCGATTTGGGAACGGGGGGGCGTTTTTTGTCTGTCATGCTTTCGCATAGCGCGGGGCGGGGCAAAGGGGAAGCCTTGGCAAGTGTTCTGGTCCGGGGCAAAAGGGGGCATGAGCCGTTTCAAAAGCCATATGGATGCCGCGCTGGACCAAGCCCGCGCCGCCGCTGCGCGGGGCGAGGTGCCTGTGGGAGCGGTGCTGGTGTCGCCAGCTGGCGAAATCATCGCGGCGGCTGGCAACCGGACACGCGAGTTGAATGACCCCACCGCCCACGCCGAAATTCTTGTCATCCGCGAAGGCTGTGCGCAGGCCGGGTCCGAACGCCTGCCCGATCACGACCTTTATGTGACGCTAGAGCCTTGCGCGATGTGCGCAACCGCCATGTCGGCCGCGCGCATTCGCCGGGTTTACTATGGGGCGGCGGACCCGAAGTCGGGCGGGGTCGCGCATGGCGCGCGGATATTCACGCACCCGCAATGCCACCATGTCCCCGAGGTCTATGACGGCATCGGCGCGGATGAGGCCGAGTGTATCTTGAAGGATTTTTTTGCCGCCCGGCGATGACGCCTAGATGGTGATGGTCTTTAAGACCTCCGGTTCGATCACGTTCACATCCGGCAGGGCTTCGATCAACTCATCCGCCGACTGTGCCAGCACCGGGAAGGTCTTGTAGTGGCAGGGAATCACCGTGTCGAAATCGAAATACCGCTTTGCGGCATAGGCGGCCCGCGCCATGTCCATCGTGTAATGGCCGCCCGCGCACAGGATGCCGATATCCGGTTTGTGCAGATCGCCCATCCACTCCATATCCGCCATGATGTCGGTGTCGCCGGACAGATAGATCACATGACCTTCGCCCGCGATCATGAATCCGGCTTCAGAACCCGCATGTAGAAGGCGATCACCGCCCAGATGGTCGAGGGTCGATGAATGCGAGGCGTTCACCATCGTCACCTTCGCGCCATTCAGGTCGATGGTGCCGCCTTTGCCAAATCCCAGCGTCTCGATCCCGTCTTCATTGCCCCAGAAGGTGGCAAGTTCATGGATCGCGGCAACCGGAATGCCTTTCTCGCGCGCAATCGTGAGTGTGGACGACGCGTGATCCCCATGCCCGTGCGTGATCAGGATATGGGTCGCGCCCTCGGTCGCCTCTTCCCGGCGGTCTTCGGGAAACAACGGGTTGCCGATCAGCCAGGGATCGACAAGAAGAACGGCGCCTTCGATTTCGATCCGAAAGCCGGAATGTCCAAGGAACGTGATTTTCATGGAAGCCTCCTTTTTTGGTCGGTTGAGGGCAGAGTAACAGCAAAACCGCGCCTGTCACCCGTGGGCCAGTGCCGCAACCCCACGCACATGGCTTGCGGGCGGGCCATGTGCGCGCTAAACGATCTGGCGAAACACAGACGGGAGCCACCCATGTCGATCGACATCGAAACCGCGCGCAAGGTTGCGCATCTGGCCCGCATCAAGGTCGAAGACGACCGCCTGCCAGAGCTTGCCGAAAACTTCAACGCGATCCTCGGCTTTATCGAGCAGTTGAACGAAGTGGATGTGGAGGGCGTCGAGCCCATGACCTCGGTCACGCCGATGCGCCTGAAACGTCGCGAAGACGTGGTGACGGATGGCAATATGCCCGAGAAAGTTTTGTCCAACGCGCCCGACGCGCGCGAAGGCTTCTTTGCGGTTCCGAAGGTGGTGGAATAATGGCTGAGCTGAACAAACTGACGATTGCGGACGCGCGTGATGCGATGCGTAAGGGCGATCTGACCTCCGTGGAGCTGACCGAGGCATGTCTGTCTGAGATTGAAGGCGCGGGCGCTTTGGGTGCGTTTGTCCACAACACCCCCGATTTGGCACGCGAACAGGCCAAGGCGGCTGACGCACGCATCAAGGCAGGCGACGCGCCGGATATGTGTGGCATTCCCTTGGGTATCAAGGATCTGTTCTGCACCAAGGGCGTGGCGTCGCAGGCGGGCAGCCGGATTCTGGAAGGCTTCGTCCCGGAATACGAATCGACCGTCAGCCAGAACCTTCTGGATAATGGCACCGTCATGTTGGGCAAGCTGAACATGGACGAGTTTGCAATGGGGTCGTCGAACGAAACCAGCGTTTATGGCAACGCGGTGAACCCGTGGAAAATCGACGACCGCAAGTTGACACCGGGCGGGTCGTCCGGTGGGTCTGCGTCCGCTGTGGCCGCTGACCTGTGCCTTGCCGCCACCGGCACGGACACGGGTGGGTCCATCCGCCAGCCCGCCGCGTTTACCGGCATCACCGGTATCAAGCCTACCTATGGCCGTTGCTCGCGTTGGGGTGTTGTGGCTTTCGCGTCTTCGTTGGACCAAGCTGGGCCGATGACCAAATCGGTGCGCGATGCGGCGATCATGCTGGAAGCCATGTGCGGCCATGATCCCAAGGATTCGACCAGTGCAGATATTCCTGTGCCGAACTTCGAGGCGATGCTGACCGGCGACATCAAGGGTAAGAAAATCGGTATCCCCAAGGAATACCGCATGGACGGGATGCCGGACGAGATCGAGGCGCTTTGGTCCAAGGGCGCCGACATGCTGCGCGACGCGGGCGCTGAGATCGTCGATATCTCGCTGCCGCATACGAAATATGCGCTTCCAGCCTACTACGTGATCGCACCGGCTGAAGCGTCATCGAACCTCGCCCGCTATGATGGGGTGCGTTATGGTCACCGCGCCAAGCTGGGGCAGGGCGATGGCATCACCGAAATGTATGAAAAGACCCGTGCCGAAGGCTTCGGGGACGAAGTGCAACGCCGTGTGATGGTTGGCACATACGTTCTGTCGGCGGGTTTCTATGACGCCTATTACAACCGCGCCCGCAAGGTCCGCACGCTGATCAAGAAAGACTTTGATGACGTGTTCGCGCAAGGGATCGACGCGATTCTGACGCCTGCCACGCCCTCCGCCGCCTTCAGGTTGGGCGAGATGGAAAATGCCGATCCGGTCAAGATGTATCTGAACGACGTCTTCACAGTCACCGTGAACCTTGCGGGGCTTCCGGGCATCTCGGTTCCTGCCGGGCTGGACGCGCAGGGCCTGCCACTTGGGTTGCAACTGATCGGGCGTCCGTGGGAAGAGGGCGATTTGCTGAATATCGCTCACGAGGTCGAAGCACGTGCAGGATTTGTGGCAAAGCCGCAAAAATGGTGGTAACGCAGGCGGGTTATACAATTGAACTGCCAGAAAGAGGGTTTCATGCGGTACTTCATTGGGTTTGCTGCTGTTGCATCACTGTCTGCCTGTGTCAGCAATGCCCCCGACAGCCGGTCGCCGGACACCGCCCTGCCGCGCGCCGAGACCGTGTCGGGCGCGCCCTTGTCGGCGATGATCGAAGGCAGTTCCGTCACCAGTCAATCGCTTGACGGGGGTCAGGACAGCGCCGCTGCCGCTGCGCCCGGTATCTCGGATGAACAGGATTTCAGCGCTGTGGCGGCGCGTGAAAGCATCGAAAGCGATGCGGAACGCATTGAGAATTACCAGGCGGCTTATCAGCAGGCCGAGGTTGTGGCCGTGCCGGACAGGCCCATTGGCTCTGATGTATCGGTGGTAAAATATGCCTTGTCGACCACCAACACTGTGGGACAGTCGATCTATTCCCGCTCGGCCTTGTCGGGCGAGGCGCGGGCAGAGCGCAATTGCGCCCGTTATACCTCGGCCGATTTCGCACAGATCGCGTTTCTTGAGGCTGGTGGCCCGAACCGCGACCGGCACGGGTTGGATCCGGATGGCGACGGATTTGCCTGCGGCTGGGATCCGGCCCCGTTCCGTACGGCCCGTGGTGCAGTCGCAGAAGAAACAGTGGTCGAGGATTCCGGTATCAGCAAAGCCGACCTGGAGGCTGTTGGCATTACGACCGACAGCACACCCGGCACGACGGCGCCGGCCAACACGACGGTCCTGCCCGATCCGGCCCCGCTTCCGGGCGACACGTTGAACATCTCGGACGAAACCGTCGCGAGCGAATAGGTGCAGATCACGTCCCGTCCGTCCCCGAATTTCGGCCCGCGACGGGACGGGTTGGTGCCATCTTTGATCGTCCTGCATTACACCGCGATGGCGGACCCGGACGAGGCGCTGAACCGGCTCTGCGCCGCTGAGCACGAGGTGTCCGCGCACTATCTGATCCATCGCGACGGACGGCTGTTTCAGATGGTTCAAGAAGACATGCGGGCGTGGCATGCGGGTGCAGGGACTTGGGGGGGGATGGATGACATCAACTCCCGTTCGATCGGCATCGAAATGGACAATGACGGTGCCTCACCCTTTTCAGAGCCGCAGATGTCGACGCTTGAAACCGTGTTGCCCGAGATCATGCAGCGATGGAACATTGCGCCCGAGGGCATCATTGGTCACAGCGACATGGCCCCGGGGCGCAAAGCAGATCCCGGCCCGCGCTTTGACTGGGCGCGCCTGGCGCGACAGGGGCTTGTTGCACGCTCGGGCACGTCTGAACCGATTGACGACCTCGCAATCGAAACCTTCCGCAGCTGCGCAGCCAAGCTGGGCTATCCAACCGACATCGACGACACCGCGCTGCTTACCGCCGTGCGCCTGCGTCACCGCCCGTGGGGCAACGGCCCTTTGTCAAAAGAGGATTTCGCGGCCCTTCCCAAAGTTTCGCATTTTCTTGTCTGAAATATCCCGGGGGAGCATGAGTTTCCGCCGGAAATTCATGCGGGGGCAGCGCCCCTTCCGCCTTCGCTCTCTTGACGCATTGGCTGCGCTTCTCTAACTCCGGCGTTGCGCGGATGGCTGGATGACCGCGGGTGACTGGAGGGGCGTGCCCCTGCGTGACGCGAGGAAAGTCCGGACTCCACAAGGCAATGGTGCCGGGTAATGCCCGGCCGGGGAAACCCGAGGGAAAGCGCCACAGAAAACAGACGGCCCGCGCCTGTCGCGGGTCACGGTGAAACGGTGGGGTAAAAGCCCACCGCGCCCCTGGCAACATGGGCGGCACGGCAAGCCCCACCAGGAGCAATGCCAAATAGGGATCGCGCGGGGGCAACCCCAGGGGTGTCTTGGCCCGAGCAGATCCGGGTTGGCAGCTTGAGGTGCCTGGTAACAGGCATCCTAGAGGAATGGTCATCCAGGGTGGCAACACCCGGACAGAATCCGGCTTACAGGCCATCCGCGCATCGTTTCCGCCGCCTGTGGCGACGCCCTGCAGAACAGGTGCAATTTTGCCGATTGCCTGTTGACTCGGGGGCCAATGGCGCTAAAAGGCGGGTTCCAGAGATTTACCCGGGCGGGGTGCGCCCACCCGATGAGGAGCTGACGACATGGCGAAGCCGACCACGATTAAAATCCGCCTGAACTCGACCGCGGATACCGGCCACTTCTATGTGACCAAGAAAAACGCTCGCACCATGACCGAGAAGATGGTCGTGAAGAAATACGACCCGGTTGTACGCAAGCACGTTGAGTATAAGGAAGGCAAGATCAAGTAAGATCTTGTGACCTTGAACGAAAAGGGGCCGCGCCGGAATGCGCGGCCTTTTTTTGTTGTGCCGATATATTGGGATGGGGCGTGGTGCGACCGCGGGCGTCAGCGATGCATGATTTGCGCGGCCATCTTGTGTCCCAGCAGGGCATAGGCATTCGGGCCGGGGTGGAAGCCATCCTCGGCCATCATCTCGGGCGTCAATGGCACGTCGAACGGCATGTACTCCACGCCCATGGATCCGGCCTGTTCGGCAAGCGCCTTGTCAAAACGGCGCGCTTGCAGTCCCAAAACCCATCGCAACGGGTTGGGTAGAAGTGGAAACTTGTCAATCGGAGGTACGCCGGTGGCAATGACGCGTTTCGCCTGCCAGCTTTCGAACAGCATGGTGTAAAGCTCGGCGCGGCAGGACAGAACACGGTTTAGCGGCATCTGGCTGGTCACGTCGTTGACCCCCAGAACCACAAGCGCCACATCGGTCTTTTGCGGATCCTGCGATTTCAGTATCGGCCGCACGGTGCAGGAGGTGGCGCCCGACCGCGCCATGACGCGCCATTTTACATGGTACGAGCCGCCCAGAACATGCACCATCTGTCCGGACAGGGCCAGGGATTGGTGCGGCGCACCGACACCTGACGCCGAACTGTCGCCTACGATCATCAGGGTCAGGGTTGGCCCGGTGCCTGTCTCTCCGCTCCGATGCCCGGGCGGGTCCGGCAGGATCTTCGCCATTTTGCGAACTTTCAAGGCTTGTGTTGCCAGATACGGGCTGAGCACGAGCTTGATGATGGTCTCGAAATATCGGTTCATGGGGCGTATGCGTGTAACCAAAAAAAGGGCCGGTCATGTTGACCGGCCCCTTGATCGTATGGGTCAGAGATTACTCACGATTGCCCAGGAATTGCAGCAGGAACATGAACAGGTTGATGAAGTCCAGATACAGGTTCAATGCCCCCATGATCGCGGATTTCGCCAACCATTCGCTGTCCATCGCCTGAGCGTGGGCAATGTAGTCGGTCTTGATCTTCTGCGTGTCATAGGCCGTCAGACCGGCAAAGATCAGCACACCGATCACCGAGATCGCGAAGTGAAGCATCGAGCTTCCGACAAAGATGTTCACGATCGAGGCGACGATCAGGCCGATCAGACCCATGATCAGGAACGCCCCCATCGGGCCAAGGTCACGCTTGGTGGTGTAGCCGTAAAGGCTCAGACCCGCGAAGGCGATGGCGGTGATGAGGAAGGTTTGCACGATCGACACGCCGGTGAACACCAGGAAGATCGAGCTGATCGACAGACCCATCAGCGTGGCAAAGGCATAGAAAAACAACTGTGCGCCAGCGGCGGACAGGCGGTTGATCGCAGCGCCGAAGGCAAAGACCATCGCCAGCGGGGCAAACATGACAACCCATTTCAGCGGCGACAGATAGATCGCCTCGCCCAAACCGGTCAGATACTTGCCTTCGCTGATGGCAGCGGAGGCACCTGTCGGATCCGTCGTTACAGCAAGACCGGCAATGGCCCAGCTTGCCAACGCCGTGATCAGAAGGCCCATGGACATCAGCCCATAGACCTTGTTCATGTGGGCGCGAAGCCCTTCGTCGATTGCCGCGCGGGTGCCTACACCTGCACGAACCGTATCATATTGAGCCATTTAGACCTCCAGAAAATCACAACTGGCGAGCCCCAAACGGAAACCGCCCTTGGCCTTAATATCGGCAAGGGCGGGCTGCATTTCAAGAGGAATAGGAGAGCTTGATCAGAAAGATCAGGTATCCGGTCAGTGGGTCGGAATATCCCAGAGCGGACGATGCGCTTCGCGATATGCCGCATCCGGTGTCAGACCGATATCTTTCAGCATGTTCGCGTCCAGATCGGCCAGGGCACGACGCTCGCGTTGGACCTCGAACGCATGAATCAGCCAGGACAGCGGCGAAAACGCGCGTTTGATGGTGGGGGTGTTGGTGCAGATTACAGCAGACATCTCGGATCTCCTTCGCTGAAATACATAATTTATTGGCGTTGCATCACCGTTCGTGATGGTTATGCTGCTTCCCGATCAATAAGTAAAATGAATGTTTTTGCGTTCATATATCAAGAGGTGTGATATGCCCCGAAATCTTGACCTGACAGCCCTGCGCAGTTTTGTCACCGTGGCGGATGCGGGCGGTGTGACGCGGGCGGCGGGCCTGTTGCATTTGACCCAGTCCGCCGTGTCGATGCAGCTAAAGCGGCTCGAGGATAATCTGGGTCGCCCGCTGCTGGATCGGTCGGGGCGTGGCGTGTCGCTGACGGCCGATGGTGAACAGCTTCTGGGCTATGCACGTCGCATGATGCGTCTGAATGACGAGGTCTATTCCCGCCTGACCGATCACGCCTATGAGGGCGAAATCGTACTGGGGGTGCCGTCTGACGTGGTTTATCCTGCGATCCCTTCGGTTCTGAAGCAGTTTCACGCCGAATATCCGCGTATGCGCGTTCAACTGATTTCGTCCTATACCAGCCGCCTGAAATCCATGTTCGCGCGCGGCGAATGCGACATCACTCTGACCACCGAAGAAGAGAAGGACGCAGGCGCGGAAACCCTGGCCGAGCTGCCGCTGGTCTGGGTCGGGGCACCAAACGGTCAAGCCTGGCGCACCCGCCCCCTGCGCCTTGCCTTTGAACGCAACTGCATCTTTCGCAAAGGGGTTCAAAAGGCGTTGAACGCCGCGAATATCCAATGGGAAATGGGCGTGGATGGCGACTCGACCCGCACCATCGAAGCCTCGTTGTCTGCCGATCTGGCGGTGCATGCCGTGATTGATGGCACCGTCCAGCCATTTCTGGAACAGATTGACCATGGCGGAGCACTGCCCGACCTGGCAATGACCTGCGTGAATATGTATGCGGCGAACAATACGGGCGGGCAGGCGATGCAGGACCTTCTGTCGATGATCCGTCGCGCCTTTGCCGCGCTCTAGGTCGATGGCGACATGGTGACGACGACTTTGCCCGTCGATTTGCGCTGCCTGAGCAGGTCCAGCGCTTCGTCCGCGCGATCCAGTGGCAGGGTGTGGCTGACATGGGGCCTGATCTTGCCCTCGCCATACCATGCCAACAATTGTCGCAGGCTGTCGATCAGCGGCTCAGGCCGAAAGGCCAGATAGCCGCCCCAATAGAACCCGATCAGTGTGATGTTCTTGACCAGCATGTGGTTGGGGCGCACATCAGGCAGATCACCGCTGGCAAATCCGATCAGCAGGATCCGGGCATCCGGGTTGCAGGCACGGAAGGCTGCGTTGAATTGATCGCCACCGATCGCGTCATAGACCACGTCCGCCCCACCCAGCGCCTTGATCTCGTCCCGGATGTCCTGCGTGTCGGTGTCGATCAGGTGATCCGCACCCGCACGGCGGCAGACCTCCAGCTTGTCCGCGCCGCGCGCGCAGGCGATGACGCGTGCGCCCATGACCTTGCCCACCTCGACGGCGGTCAGGCCAACCCCACCAGCGGCGCCTAGGACGACCAAGGTTTCATCCGGTTGCAGACGCGCCTTGTAATCCAGCGCCATGTGGCTGGTGCCATAGGCGACCTGAAAGGCAGCCGCGTCCTCAAAGCTCATGTTGTCGGGCAGGGGCAGGCAGCGGGCCGCATCGAACACGCCTTGCTCTGCCAACCCGCCTTGCCCTGAAAAGGCGACGACCCGTGTGCCCGGTGCAGGTCCGTCCGTGTCCGGCCCAAGGGCGGTGACGATCCCTGCTGGTTCCATCCCAAGTGAAAAGGGTGGGGTGGGGGTCTCCTGATACTTGCCTTTCGTCATAAGAAGATCGGCGAAGTTCAAGCCGCAGGCCCGAATGTCCACCAAGGCCTGCCCCTGTGTCGGGGTGGGAGTGGGAATTTCGGTCAACTGTGCGGGGTGGTCGAAATCAGTGACAAGAAAGGTTTTCATACGGCCTCCTTTTTGATCACTGCTTAGTGGGTTCCGCCCCAAAAATCGAGCAAGATAGTCGAGAATCATCTGCTCACCCCTGCGTTGTGGGTTTGCAAAATGCGAAGTAATTTGCTAATCTCCTTTTGCGTGTGCGTCCACAAGTGCGACTTTCGTTGTGGTGGATGCGTGGAAAATGCGATTAGATGCTCATATCGCGTTGTAATTAATAAGTTTTTCATGATTGGCGTGGAGGCTGACCAAAAAGACAGGTTGAGTGACGGCGTCGACACGTGATCAGTGGTTGCGTAATACAATCTAGTAACGAGGAGTGGTTCAATGAAACATCCGGTGGATGTCCATGTTGGTAAGCGGGTGCGTCATCGCCGTTGGATGGTGGGAATGACGCAGCAGCAGTTGGCTGAAAAAGTCGGGATCAAGTTCCAGCAGATCCAGAAATATGAAACCGGCATGAACCGCGTCTCGGCGTCTCGGCTTTGGGATATTGCAGCGGCCCTTTCGGTGCCGGTCAGCTTTTTCTTTGAAGGGCTGGAAAGCAAGCCCGATGCCGACACCGAAAACGCCCTGCCCGGCGATATTCTGGCGGACAAGGAAGCGTTGGAACTGGTGCGCAGCTATTATGCCATTCCGGACAATCAGCGCCGCCGCCTGTTCGAACTGGCGCGTGTCCTGTCGGACGTGGCCTGAGCGCACCGGCTCAGAAGGCGGGCCCTGCATTTGGGCCTGCGCTTGACGCCAGACCCGTTGCCCTGCTACCGCGCGGGCAGGAAACTGCCGGGGTGACATGGTGATCGATCTGAAATCCGAGGTGAAAGACGACCTGTTGCGCGTTGCAGAGGCTTTGGCCGACGCGGCGCGCATTGCCGTTCTGCCCTATTTCCGGGCCAGTGATCTGGCTGCCGAAAACAAGATCAGCGAAGGGTTTGATCCGGTTACCGAAGGCGACCGCGCCGCAGAACGCGCCATGCGCGATATCCTGTCCGCACAACGCCCGGAAGATGCCATTCTGGGTGAGGAATACGGCCGGACCGAAGGGACAAGCGGTCTGACCTGGGTGCTTGACCCGATCGACGGCACCCGCGCGTTTCTGTCGGGCACGCCGACCTGGGGTGTCCTGATCGCGGTGGCGGACGCCAGCGGCCCACTGCTGGGTGTCATTGATCAGCCCTATATCGGCGAACGTTTCATTGGGGGCCTCGGTGAAGCTCGCGTCGTCGGGCCACAGGGAACGCGCGCCCTGAAAACCCGCGCGCCACGTGATTTGTCCGACGCGATCCTGTTCACCACCTTTCCCGAGGTCGGCACCCCTGCCGAAGGTCAGGCCTTTCAACGGCTGTCGCGACAGGTAAGGCTGACGCGGTTCGGGCTGGATTGCTATGCCTATGGTCTTGTGGCCTCGGGGCAGATCGACCTGGTGGTCGAGGCAGGTTTGCAGGCCTACGACATCCAGGGTCCGATGGCGGTGATCCAGGCGGCGGGTGGCGTTGTCACAAATTGGGAAGGTGGCCCGGCGCATCAGGGCGGACGGGTGGTCGCGGCGGCCAATGCACAGATTCACGCGGCTGCATTGGAGCACCTGTCTGGTACCTGATCCACCGAGCAAGACCCTTGCCCGGTGCCGGCTACTCGTGGCACCTTGCCCCTGCGCGCGAGTCCTTTGCCCTTTCTGTCGCCGCCAATGCTGTCTCACCGAAACGGGCGGGAGGAGACAACATGGACCTGCTGATCCGCAATGCACAAACCATTCTGACCATGGATGATGATGGCCGCGAGCTGTCATCTAACGACATCCGCATCTCGGGTGGTGTGATCACGGAAATCGGCCCCGATCTGCCCCAAGATGCCGAGGTGTTGGATGCCAGCCGCGCGGTGGTGACACCGGGCTTGGTGAACACGCATCATCACCTGTATCAGACCCTGACGCGGGCAGTGCCGGGGGGGCAGGACGCGCTTCTGTTCGGCTGGCTTCAGACGCTGTATCCGATCTGGTCGCGCTTCGGACCGGATGAAATGCGCGTGTCGGCGATGGTCGGGCTGGCTGAACTGGCCCTGTCAGGCTGCACGATGAGCTCGGACCACCTTTATCTCTACCCCAATGGTGCCCGTCTTGAGGATACGATTGACGGCGCGCAGGAAGTTGGGCTGCGGTTTCACCCCACGCGCGGGGCCATGTCGATCGGGGAAAGCGATGGCGGCCTGCCGCCGGATGGGCTGGTCGAACGTGAAAGCGCCATTCTTGAAGATTGCATTCGCGTGATTGACGCCTTTCACGACCCGTCCGAAGGTTCGATGTTGCGCGTGGGCGTGGCGCCCTGTTCCCCCTTTTCCGTCAGCCGCGAGTTGATGCGGGACGCCGCCGTTCTGGCGCGCGACAAAGGTGTGATGATGCACACCCATCTGGCAGAGAATGACGAGGATATCGCCTATAGTCAGGCACAGTTCGGCTGTCGCCCCGGTCAGTATGCCGAAGATCTGGGTTGGGTCGGGGATGACGTCTGGCACGCCCATTGCGTCAAGCTGGACGGCGCCGAGATCGACCTGTTTGCCCATACCCGCACCGGGGTGGCGCATTGTCCGTGTTCAAACTGCCGCCTTGGATCGGGGATCGCGCCCGTGCGCCGGATGCGCGATGCGGGCGTCAAGGTTGGCTTGGGTGTGGATGGATCGGCCTCGAACGATCAGGGCAATCTGATCGACGAAGCGCGCCAGGCCATGCTGTTGCAACGCGTGGCCTTCGGCGCCGACAAGATGAGCGCCCGCGAGGTGTTGCGCATAGCCACCCGCGGCGGGGCCGAGGTTCTGGGCCGCCCCGATTGCGGCCAGATCGCGGTCGGTAAGCGCGCGGATATCGCGATTTGGGATGCTTCGGGGTTGGACTCCGCAGGCAGTTGGGACCCGGCGGCGCTGGTTCTGGCCGGACCACGACAGGTGCGCGACCTGTTCGTGGACGGGCGTCAGATTGTGCAGGATGGGCGGATCGCGACGCTCGACCTGCCGCGCCTTGTCGAAGATCAGAATAGGCTGGCGGCGCGTGTGGCCGGCTGACCCCTAATCCGCGCCGCTTTGCCAGCGCAGTCTTTTTCTGGTAAGATCAATGGTATTTTAGAACCATAACTCACGCGGATATTGCCGCAGAAAGGATGGACTCACCATGCTTTCAGTAATGAGTGACAAAACATTTTTGGCTTTGGCTGCGGCCCTTGGCTACGGGGTCTCGACCATCTTGATGAAGCATTTTTCCTATGGGTTTGCGCTGTTGCCACTGGCGCTGCTGGTCGCCGTATTGGCGGGTACTGTGGTGTCCGAGGTGCTTTTGCTGCGACAGGTCGAACTGGGCCTGGCCTATATCGCCATCATCGCCACCGAATCTCTGCTTGTGCTGGCCTATGCCTTCGTCATCGGCGAAGGGCTGTCGCGGCAGGAATTGGCGGGGGCGGCGTTTGTGCTGGTCGGGGTGGCTCTGGTCAGCTTCTAAGGCATGACCCGTTTGCCCAGACGGCTTTGATCGCGCGATCATCGCCCATCATGATGGTGGGGAAGATGGCTTGCCATATATCCTCGGCGCGTGCCGCGCGCTGAGCGATGGCTTGTGTCGAGGACAGGTCGATGACCGCCAGATCCGCCTCGGACCCCGGCTCCAGCGTGCCGATCCTGTCCGCCATGTGCAGGGCGCGTGCCGAGCCTTCGGTCGCCAGCCACCAAAGCTGCGCGGGGTGCAGGGGGTGGCCGCGCAATTGGCCCACCTCGTAAGCTGCCGCCATGGTGCGCAGCATCGAAAAGGACGACCCTCCGCCCGTGTCGGTGGCCAGCCCGATCCGGTGGCCCTGTTCCATCAACCCCTGCATGTCAAACAGGCCGGACCCGATAAACAGGTTCGAGGTCGGGCAGTGGATCAGGCTGGCATCGACCTCGCGAATGCGGTCGCGTTCACGGTCGGTCAGGTGGATGGCATGACCCAACAACGCGCCCGGCCCCAGAAGGCCGTGGTGTTCATAAACATCCAGATAATCACGCGCGTCGGGAAACAGGTCCGCGACCCATGCGATTTCCTCGTGTTGTTCGCTGATATGGGTCTGCATCAGCACATCCGGGTGCTCGGCCCACAACGCGCCGAGGGCTGCCAGCTGATCGGGCGTCGATGTCGGCGCAAATCGGGGCGTGATGACATAAGTCAGCCGATCCTGCCCATGCCAGCGTTCAAGCAGGGCTTTGCTGTCGTCATAGGCGTGTGGCGCTGTGTCTTGCAGGGTGTCGGGGGCGTTGCGATCCATGCAGGTCTTGCCGCCCAACACCCGCAGTCCACGCTTGGCGGCGGCGGTGAAATAGGCGTCAACGCTTTCGGGATGAATGGTGCAATAGCTGACCGTGGTCGTGGTGCCCGCCGCAGTGACGAGGTCGAAATAGGTTTCGGCAATCTGGGCTGCGTGGGCCGGGTCGCCAAAGCGGCTTTCCTCGGGGAAGGTATAGCTGTTCAGCCAGTCGATCAGCCGCTTGCCCCATGACGCGATGATGGCGGTTTGCGGATAATGCACATGCGCATCCACGAACCCGGGCGAAATCAGCGCATCGCCATAGTCGATCACGCGCGCCTGGGGATGTTTGTTGCGCAGGTCGTCCGCAGGTCCCACATCGGCGATCCGTCCGTTTTCGACCGCCACCGCGCCATGCCGCTCGTATGTCACGCTGTCGGTCAGCGGGTTTGTGAACGGATCCGCGGTAAAGCGAATGGTTTGACCAAGAAGAAGCTGCATGTCGTGCCTTTCGTCTGCGCCATCGGGCAGACTAGGCCTTGAGAAATACAGTGGCAACGAGTTTCTTGCAGTTCCCAAGCGTTCAGCCTTGCCCTATGTTCACGCTCACCAAACCGGAGGGCTTCGTGGTGCTGGACGATCAACATAACGACGATGCGCTCGAAGAAGGGGATTACGAGCTGGACCACGAGGTGTTCCAGCCGGTTCTGGATGCGCTTGAAGCGGAAGACGCTGACGCGTTGATCCGCGCGCTGGAACCGGTTCACGCCGCAGACATCGCCGATATCATCGAACAGTTGGGCCATGAAGAACGCGTCGCGTTGGTGCGCCTGTATGGTGGCGAACTGGACGGCGAGATTCTGTCTGAACTGGACGAAGGGCTGCGCGAGGAAATCGTCGGGGCCATGTCGCCAACGGTTCTGGCCGACGCGGTGCGCGAGCTTGAGACTGACGATGTCGTCGACCTGATCGAAGACCTTGATGAACCGCAAACGGCGGCGGTTCTGAAAGCGCTTGATGATGACGACCGGGCGGTGGTCGAGCAATCCTTGTCTTATCCCGAGGAATCCGCGGGCCGCCTGATGCAGCGCGAGCTGGTGTTTGTTCCCGAACACTGGGATGTCGGGCAAACCATTGATTTCCTGCGCAACAAGGATGATCTGCCCGAGCAGTTTTATCACGTCATTCTGGTGGACCCCCGGATGCGCCCGACCGGGTATGTGACGCTGGGCCGTCTGATGGGCAGCGCCCGCAAAATCAAGATGGTTGATATAGCCGAAGACAGTTTTCGCACCATCCCGGTCATGCAGGACGAGGGCGAGGTCGCCTATGCGTTCAACCAGTATCACCTGATATCGGCCCCGGTGGTCGACGCCGATGAACGCCTTGTGGGTGTCATCACGATCGACGATGCGATGGTTATTCTGGACGAAGAGCATGAAGAAGACATCATGCGTCTGGCCGGCGTGGGCGAAAGCAGCCTGTCGGACCGCGTGATCGATACCACCAAACGCCGGTTTCCCTGGCTGGCGGTCAATTTGGTGACAGCAATTATGGCATCTATGGTGATCGCGCAATTCGATGACGTGATTGCGCAATTTGTGGCGCTGGCCGTCCTGATGCCCATCGTGGCCTCGATGGGCGGCAATGCGGGTACGCAGTCGCTGACCGTGGCCGTGCGTTCTTTGGCCACGAAAGACCTGACTTCGGCCAACGTCTGGCGGGTGATCCGGCGTGAGGCCGCAGTGGGTCTGATCAACGGGCTGATCTTTGCCGTGGTGATGGGCGGTGTGGGGTACGCGTGGTTCGGCACGCCGATGCTGGGTGTCGTGATTGCCGTTGCGATGGTCGTGAACCTGGTGGTTGCCGGGCTTGCCGGGGTTATCATCCCGGTGGTGCTGGAACGCTTTGACATCGACCCCGCGCTGGCCTCCGGTGCGTTTGTGACCACGGTCACCGATGTTGTTGGCTTCTTTGCCTTTCTTGGACTTGCTGCGGTGATGTTGTTGTGACGATGGATCAGGACGGTTTGAAAGAAACCAAGGCGCGCGCGCGAAAGGCCGCTTTTGCCCGTCGGCAAGCGGTGCACAGCGAAGCACGTTCCGCCGCCGCTGTGGCGCATCTTTTGTCCGTGGTGATGGATCACAAGGGCAGGGTGCTGTCCGGTTACATGCCCATCCGCACCGAAATCACGCCGGTGCCTGTGATGGCCGCCATGTCCGCGCATGGGCCGGTCTGTGTGCCGGTCATCGGCAAGCTGGGCGAGCCCCTGCGCTTCGCGCTTTGGACCCCGGAATGCGAAATGGTCGAGGGGGCCTTCGGGGCCTTCATTCCCGCGACCCGGCAGTTTGTCGAGCCCGAGGTGCTGATCGTGCCCCTGCTGGCCTTTGACCGCAAGGGCGGGCGTCTGGGCTATGGCGGCGGGTTTTATGATCGCACGTTGGAAGGGCTGCGGGCCAAGCGGCCCACCCTTGCCATCGGCTATGCCTATAGCGGGCAGGAGGTGGACGCGGTGCCGCTGGAACCCACCGACCAGCTGCTGGATGCCATAGTCACCGAAGATGGTGTGCATTGGGTGTGATCCCGACGCTTTGGCTTGCCCTTGTCGCCCATTCCACCTAGGGCTTGGGCATGAAGATACTTTTTCTTGGCGACATCATGGGGCGCGCGGGACGGCGTGCGGTGACCGAACGACTGAAGGCTCTGCGCGAGGCATGGAAGCTGGATTTCGTGGTGGTGAATGGCGAAAACGCGACGGGCGGGGCCGGGCTGACCGCCGCCCATGCGCGCACGATACTGGACGCGGGCGCGGATGTGATCACGTTGGGCGATCATGCGTTCGATCAACGTGAAATGCTGACCTTTTGTGAGCAGGAAACGCGGATCATCCGCCCCCTGAACTATGCCAAAGACGCGCCGGGAACGGGCGCGCGGGTGTTTTCGGACGCGCGCGGGCGCAAGGTTCTGGTGACGCAGGTCCTGGGGCAGGTGTTCATGAAACGCCCGTTCGACGATCCGTTTTCAGCGGTGGATGCGGTGTTGAAACGCCACCCGCTTGGGGGGGCGGTCCAGGCCACGCTTGTCGACATTCATTGCGAGGCCACATCGGAAAAAATGGGCATGGGGCATTGGTGCGACGGGCGGGCCAGTGTGGTCGTCGGCACCCATACCCATGTGCCAACCGCAGATGCGCAAATCCTGCCCAAAGGCACGGCGTTCCAGTCCGATGCCGGGATGTGCGGAGATTATGACAGCGTGATCGGCATGCAAAAGGAAGAACCAATGCGGCGCTTCGTGACCGGCATGTCGAAATCCCGGTTCACCCCGGCCACGGGCGAGGCGACGCTGTCGGGTCTGTTTGTCGAAACCGACGACCGCACCGGCAAGGCCACACATGTTCAGATGATCCGCGAGGGCGGACGGCTTGCCCCGTCGACGCCGGGCGCCCCGGGTTGATCTTCGCAGGCGACGCAAGCCGGTTTGCGCTTGCATTATGAACGTATCTTACGTGCTCTCGGCAAAAACCGTGCTTGCCCAGCGCCTGCGCACGGGGCAAGACTGCACTGACGATGCGAACAGGGACAACCAATGGGCCTTTTTGATTTTGGCGATATGACTTTGGCGGTGCTTTCGCTGCTGGTCGTGGCTGGTATGTTCGTGATGTTCCTGCGCGAGACCTTTCCGACCGAGGTCGTGGCCATCGGTGGGGTCGCGATCATGCTGATCCTGGGCATTCTGGACTATGAGAAAGGCTTGCAGGTTCTGTCGAACCCTGCCCCCTGGACCATTGCGGGCATGTTCATCGTGATGGGGGCGCTGGTGCGCACGGGTGCGCTGAACTGGTTTACCCTGATTGCTGAACGACGCGCGGAAAGAAGCCCGGCGATCGCCCTCTCGGCCTTGATGGGCTTTGTGGTTCTGGCGTCGGCCTTCGTCTCAAACACCCCTGTTGTCGTGGTGATGATTCCGGTCTTTGTTCAACTGGCGAAGAAGATCGGCACCTCGGCCTCGAAACTGCTGATCCCGCTGAGCTATGGGGCCATTCTGGGGGGCACGCTGACCCTGATTGGCACATCGACCAACCTGTTGGTGGATGGTGTAGCACGCGCCAACGGTTTGAAGGCATTCACGATTTTCGAGATCACACCCCTGGGCATCGCGCTGGTCGCCTGGGGGATGATCTATATCTACTTCATCGCGCCAAAGATCCTGCCGGATCGTGACAGCATGGCCTCGCTTCTGTCGGACCGGTCCCGCAAGAAGTTCTTTACCGAGGCCGTGGTTCCACCCGAAAGCAACCTGATCGGGCGCGAGGTCAACGGGGTGCAACTGTTCAAGCGTGACGGGGTGCGGCTGATCGATGTGGTGCGTGGCGATGCATCGCTTCGGCGCAATCTGGATGGCGTGACGCTGCAGGTGGGCGACCGGGTGGTTCTGCGTACGGCGATTGCCGAACTTCTGAGCCTGCAGCGCGACAAAAGTCTGAAACGCGTGGATCAGGTGTCAGCGGTTGAAACCACGACGGTCGAGGTTCTGATCACCCCCGATTGCGGCATGGTCGGCAAGCAGTTGGGGCGGATGCGCCTGCGTCGGCGGTATGGCGTCTATCCCCTTGCGGTGCATCGCAAGAACCAGAATATCGGCCGACAGCTTGATGACCTGGTGGTGCGGGTCGGCGACACCCTGCTGCTGGAAGGCGCCCCCGAGGATATTCAACGGCTGGCGCAGGACATGAACCTGCTGGACGTGTCAAAACCTTCGGCGCGCGAATACCGGCGCGGCCATGCTCCGATTGCTATTGGAACGCTGGTCGGCCTGGTTGTGCTTGCCGGTCTGGGCGTGGCGCCGATCTTCTATCTGACGGTGCTGGCGGTGGCGCTGGTGCTGCTGACCCGCTGCATCGACGCGGACGAGGCCTTCGGGGCCGTCGACGGGCGTTTGCTTGTATTAATCTTCTCGATGCTGGCAATCGGTGCGGGGTTGGAAAACTCGGGCGCGGTCAGTCTGGTCGCGGAAAGCGTGGCGCCGCTTCTGGGCAATCTTCCACCCTTCCTGATCGTCTGGGCGATCTATCTGCTGACCTCGATCCTGACCGAGCTTGTCTCAAACAACGCTGTCGCCGTGGTTGTCACACCCATCGCCATCGGCCTTGCCAATGCGCTGGGGCTGGATCCGCGCCCGCTGGTCGTGGCGGTGATGGTGGCGGCTTCGGCCAGTTTCGCGACACCCATCGGATACCAGACGAATACTCTGGTTTATGGACCGGGGGGCTACAAGTTTTCGGATTTCCTGAAGGTCGGGGTTCCGTTGAACCTGTCCGTCGGGCTGTTGGCCTCGTTCCTGATCCCGTTCATCTGGCCGCTGTGATCGCGCGGCAGCTAGAGCGGCCAGAACACAAGAATCGCCGGGATCGACACAGCAACCACCAACACCTCAAGCGGCAGGCCCATGCGCCAATAGTCGCCGAACTTGTAGCCGCCGGGGCCAAGGATCAGCGTGTTGTTTTTGTGACCGATCGGCGTCAGGAAGGCGCAGCTTGCCGCCACTGCGACCGCCATCAGGAACGGGTCCGGGTTTTTTCCCAGCGTCTGGGCCATCTGGATGCCCACCGGGGCGGCAACGATGGTGGTGGCGGTGTTGTTCAGCACATCTGACAGGGTCATGGTGACGATCATCAAAACCGTCAACACGGCCCAGGCGGGCATGCCCTGCGTAAGCCCAACCAGGCCATTGGCAATCAGTTCCGTGCCGCCCGATGTTTCCAACGCCGCCCCCAACGGGATCATCGACCCCAGCAGCACGACCACCGGCCATTCGATGTGGGTATAAAGTTCGGACAGGGGGACGATCTTGGTCAGGGTATAGCCGACGACGACAAGACCCAGCGCGACCGGCAGATAGACAAGGCCAAAGCTGGCCGCAGCCACAGCGCCGCCAAAAAGGCCGATGGCCAGCCAGACCTTTTCATCCTGCGTAACGGTCAATCCGCGTTCAGCCAGAGGCAAACCGCCCAGCCATTCGGTGACATCGCTTTCCGATCCCTGCGGAACCAGCAGCAGCAGAATATCTCCGGGCCGGATCTTGGTCTTGCGCACCTGCTTGGTGATGCGCTTGCCCGACCGCGAGATGCCCAGAAGGACCGAGCGTTGCCGCCAATGCAGCCCCACGGATTGCGCGGTCTTGTCGACGATGCGGGCGTTGACGGGAACGGCGACCTCGATCTTGGACAGGCCGGCACCTTCGGCGCGCAGGGTTTCTTCGCGCTTGGCATCGGTGAAGGCCAGCCCCAGGGCCGCGCGAAATTCGTCCAGGGCTTCGGGGCGCGCCTCGATCACCAGCGCGTCACCTGCAGCCAGTTTGGTCGCGCGCTGGGTGCCATAACGTCGCTTGTTGTCGCGCACGAGCCCAAGGATCGCAACGTCGTTCTTTTCGGCCGTTTCGACCAGATCCTGCAACCGTTTGCCGATGTGTTTCGACCCTTCCGGAATGGTCAGTTCGGCGACGTAAAGCCCGAAGGCCTCCATCGGGTCGGCATTGGACTCGGCCGCATCGGCTTGCGGGATCAGCCGCCAGCCGATCAGGGCGACGAAGATCAGCCCCGCAATCGCCGTCACCCCGCCCACGGGGGCGAAATCGAACATGTGGAACGGCTCGCCCAGCGCCTCGCCCCGGATCGAGGCGATGATGATGTTGGGCGGCGTGCCGATCAGTGTGACCATGCCGCCAAGGATGGTGGCAAAGGACAGCGGCATCAGGCTCAGCCCCGGCGCGCGACCGGCCTTGCGTGCGGTCTGCACATCTACGGGCATCAACAGGGCAAGGGCGGCCACGTTGTTCATAAAGGCCGACAAGACGCCGCCAATCGCGCCCATCAACGCAATATGCGCGCCCAGCGAGCGAGAGGCATCGACCATGGTGCGGGTGATCAGAAACACAGCACCCGACCGCACCAGCCCCGCCGATACAACCAGCACCAGCGCCACGATCAGTGTGGCCGGGTGACCGAAGCCCGAAAACGCATCCTTGGTGGGGACAACCCCTAAAACGACACCGACCATCAGGGCGGTAAAGGCCACGAGGTCATAGCGATAGCGGCCCCAAAGCAGCAGGCCAAACACCGCACCGAAAAGTGAAAACAGGATGATCTGATCAGTTGTCATACCCAAGGCTTAGCGCCTGCGGAATGGAACGTCACCCGTAGATTACGGGGAAAAGCGTGGCGACCAGCAACAGGGCCATTGTCACGTTGAACGACCTAAGGCGTACCGGGTTGGTCAGGATCACTCGTATTTTCTGCCCGAGAACTGTCCAGATCGAAACGGACGGCAGGTTCACGATCCCGAAAATCACGGCGACAAGCATGACGGCCCCCATATCGCGGGATGGTGCATAGACACTGATCGCGGTCAACGCCATCGCCCAGGCTTTTGGGTTGACCCATTGGAACGCCGCGGCTTGCAGGAAGGTCATTGGTGTGCCGTCTGTCTTGCCGCTGCCCGGCTCGGAGGCATGAGCGATTTTCCATGCCAGCCACAGAAGATAGATGACGCTGCCCGCCTTCAGGATCGTGTAGCTGATGGGGTAGAGGTCAAACAACGTCATCAGCCCCGCGCCGACCAGCACGATCATGAAGGTGAACCCGATGCCGATGCCCAGCATGTGCGGGATCGTGCGCTGGAATCCGAAATTAGCCCCGGAGGCCATCAGCATCAGGTTGTTTGGCCCCGGCGTGATTGACGAGACAAAGGCGAAGGCCACAAAGGCCGAGAGAAGTTCGATTGACATGGCTGCAATTATCAACTGAAAATGAGGGCAGAGAATTGCAATCAGGTCTCGGAAAGAAATAATTTGGCAATAAATGGCGAAGATTGATCGGATAAACCAGAAAATATTGCACGAGTTGTTGCGCGATGGTCGCTTGCCCAACACAGAGCTTGCCGACCGCGTGGGCCTGTCGCCCTCGGCCTGTTTGCGCCGGGTGCAGGAACTTGAACGCCAGGGCGTGATCAAAGGGTATCGCGCGGTTCTGGACCCGGTCGCGCTGGGTAATGGCTTTGTTGCGTATGTCACGGTTGGCCTGTCCGACCACACCAAGGCTGCGCAGGAAGGGTTCGAACGCTCGGTCGCGCGTTACGACGAGGTGCGCGAATGTCACAACATCACCGGAACGGTGGAATACCTGCTTAGGGTCGAGGCAGAAGATCTGGTGGCCTACAAGCGATTTCACACCGACAAGCTGGGCACGCTTGCGCAGGTGCACCAGATCGTCACCCATGTAGTCATGGGCTCGCCCAAGGACGAACGCGCCTGACGACGCCCGGGCGACAGACAAGCGGGGCTTGCGGCCCCCCCAAGCCCTGCTGTATTGAACCGCGCAACATATCCATATCTGTATCAATTCGGAGGGCGCCATGGCTGGCCACTCAAAATGGGCAAACATCCAGCACCGCAAGGGGCGTCAGGATGCTGCCCGTTCAAAGCTGTTTTCGAAACTTGCAAAGGAAATCACCGTCGCCGCCAAGATGGGTGATCCGGACCCGGACAAGAACCCGCGCCTGCGTCTGGCGGTGAAAGAGGCGAAATCGCAATCCGTGCCGAAGGATGTGATTGACCGCGCGATCAAGAAATCGCAAGGCGGAGATGCCGAGAATTACGACGAAATCCGCTATGAAGGCTATGGGCCGAACGGTGTTGCGGTGATCGTCGAAACCATGACCGACAACAAGAACCGCACCGCTTCGACCGTGCGCTCGACCTTCTCGAAAAACGGTGGGAACCTTGGCGAAACCGGCTCGGTCGGGTTCATGTTCGACCGCAAGGGCGAGGTGATCTATCCGCTGGAGGCCGGCGACGCCGACACCGTGATGGAAGCCGCCATCGAAGCGGGCGCTGAGGATTGCGAAACAACCGAGGACGGCCACCGCATCACCTGCGCCGACACTGACCTGAACGAAGTGTCGAACGCGCTGGAGGCCGCGCTGGGCGAAAGCGAATCGACCAAGCTGATCTGGCAACCCAACATGACCACCGAACTGGATCTGGACGGGATGCAAAAACTGATGAAGCTGGTGGATGCGTTGGAGGATGACGACGACGTTCAGCGTGTCACCACCAACTTCGAAGCCACGGACGAGGTCCTGGCCCAGCTCTGACACGCGCCCTTTCGCGTTGTTCACAAGACCCCGGCCCGGATCACCGTGCCGGGGTCTCTTGTCTTTCGGACCAAACTCGGGTCAGGTCGCGGAATGACCACCCTGACCCCAACATCACAAAGACCCCTGCATGGCATCCTGTGGATGCTGGCGGCGGGGTTTTTCTTTGTCCTGCTGAATGGGTTGGTGAAGTATGTCGGTCAGACCCTGCCGTCATCGCAGGCCGCATTCTTGCGATACCTGTTCGGGCTGATCTTCGTACTGCCCGCGCTTGGGCAGTTGAAGCGGGCGCGGTTTTCGCCCCCGATGTGGCGGCTGTTTGCCTTGCGCGGTGTGGTGCATACGGGCGCGGTGCTGTGTTGGTTCTATGCCATGACCCAGATCACCGTGGCCGAGGTCGTGGCGATGAACTACCTCAACCCGATCTATGTCATGCTGGGGGCGGCGCTGTTTCTGGGTGAAGGGTTTTCGACCCGTCGGATGACCGCTGTGGTTTTCGCCTTCCTCGGCGTGCTGATCATCCTGCGCCCGGGCGTGCGGGAGCTTGGATCGGGCCATCTGGCGATGGTGTTCACCGCCATCTTTCTGGGCATCTCCTACCTGATTGCCAAACGCCTGTCGCAAGAAGCATCCGCAGCCGTCGTGGTCGCCATCATGTCGGTCACGGTAACGATCGGGCTGGCCCCGGCGGCCTGGCTGGTCTGGGTGCCGCCCAGCCTTACAGATTTGGGGTGGTCCGTTCTGATTGCCTTCTGCGCGACCGCCGGACACTACGCCATGTCGCGCGCCTTTGCCGAAGCGCCGGTGTCCGTCACCCAGCCCGTGACCTTCCTGCAAATCATCTGGGCGACGATGATGGGGGCGTGGCTGTTCGCCGAACCGCTGGATGTTTGGGTGATCGCCGGCGCGGGTGTGATTATTGGCTCCGTGACCTACATCACCTGGCGCGAAGCGATGTTGAACCGCCGTGTGACACCGAACCCCAACGCGGCGAAGTCATGACAACGGGGCGCCCGCGACAGGCGCCCCGACACTGTTTCGCTCAATCCTTACTCTGACCAGCTGACCCCCGTCAGGTCATTGGCCTGCGTGGGTGCGTTTTCCCACAATCCGTTGATCTTGGCGTTCGCCACACCGGTTTTCGCCAGTTGAAACAGATACCCGTTCACATAGTCCTCGGCGATGACCTTCTGCGCCTGCTTGTTCAACTCCGACCGCATGGCTGGATCGGACGTGACCGACAATTTCTCGATCAGCGCCTGGAATTCGGCATTGTCATACTGGAAATAGTAATCCGGCCGGGCATAGATGTTGATGTCCGCAGGCTCGGTATGGCTGACGATGGTCAGGTCGAAATCCTTGCCCTTGAACACCTGTTCGATCCACTGCGCCCATTCAAGGTTCGATATCTCGGTGTTGATCCCGACGGCGCGCAGTTGGGCCGCAACGATCTCGCCCCCGCGACGAGCGTAGGAGGGCGGCGGCAGCATCAGACGCAGGGTCAGGTTGTCGGCACCAGCCTCGGCCAGCAGGGTTTTTGACAGTTCGGGGTCATAGGCGGAGTTTTCCGTCAGGTCCACGTAATCCGGGTGGTGTGGCGCGAAATGGGTGCCGATCGGCGTGCCATAGCCGAACATTGCCCCGTCAATGATATCTTGCCGGTTGATGGCATGTGCGATGGCTTTGCGCACCCGCACATCCGCCAGCGGCCCGGCGGTGTTGTTGATGGACAGGATCGTCTCACCCTCGGTCGAGCCGACGATCACGTTGAAGCGGGGATCGGCCTCGAACTGCGACAGGGTTTCGGTGGCGGGGAAGTTTGGAAAGGCATCCACATCCTCTGCCATCATCGCAGCAAACGCCGCGTTGGGGTCCGAAATGAACTTGAACGTGGCTTCTGCCAACGCGGGTGCCTCGCCCCAATATGCATCATTGCGTTTGATCTTCACATGATCGCCCTTGGCCCATTCGACAAAGCTGAACGGCCCTGTGCCCACCGGGGCCGTGGCAGCGTTGTCGATGCTTTCTGGGGCCACGATCACCGCATCCCCCCACGCCATGTTGAACGGGAAATTGCCGTTGGGCGATGCCAGCTTCACCTCGACGGTCAGCGGATCGGGTGCTGTCACGGCCTCGATATCCTTGAACAGTGCCTTTTGGGCGTTCGTCGAGTCTTCTGCCCGCGCCCGATCAAGCGAGAAGATCACGTCCTCGGCGTCCATCGTGGTGCCGTCATGAAAGGTCACACCATCGCGCAGCTTGAAGGTATAGGTCAGACCGTCATCGCTGACCGACCATTCACTGGCCAGACCGGGAAGGATCGACCCATCGGGGCCGAACCGGGTCAGCCCTTCGAAGATGTTGACATAGACCACCTCGTCAATCGCGGCGGCGGCCCCTGCGGTCGGATCAAGGTTGGGGGGCTCCAACACCATGCCCAGCGTGATCGTGTCACCATCGGCCAGCGCGGTCGTCACCATCAGAGCCCATGCGGCAGCAGTGAATTTCAGGTTGGTCATGGTCGATCCTCCTTGGCCCAAGAAACGGGATTGGCAACATGAAACGCGGGAAATCGTTCCGACGCAAGGAAAAGACCTCGGGTCAGTCGCCTTTGAAGTCTCTTTGATTTTCTGCAATGCAGCATTATAGTGAACGCGCGATGAGGATCAGGGGAGGAGAAACATGAGCGCCTCGGCCAAGGTAACAGTGCCCACACCGGCGGATATTCTTGCACGCAAAGGCGGCACGCCGCTGGTGTGCCTGACCGCCTATGCAACCCCTACAGCGCAGATGATGGATGCCCATTGCGACATCGTGTTGGTTGGTGACAGCGTAGGCATGGTGGTGCATGGCCTGCCCGACACCCTGGGGGTCACGATGGAGATGATGGAACTGCATGGCGCAGCGGTGAAACGCGGGCTCAAGCAGGCCATGATGGTCGTGGATATGCCGTTCGGATCCTACGAGGAATGCCCCGAACAGGCGTTTCGCAATGCCGCGCGCCTGATGCGCGTCACCGGGGCGGCAGCGGTCAAGCTGGAAGGCGGGGTGACAATGGCCGACACGATCCGCTTTCTGACCAGCCGTTCGATCCCGGTCATGGCGCATGTCGGGTTGACGCCGCAGGCCATCAACACGCTAGGCGGTTACAAGGTGCAGGGGCGCGGCGAAGACCGGGCCCGCGTGCTGGCGGATGCAAAGGCCGTAGAGGCGGCGGGCGCGTTCTCGGTCGTTCTGGAAAAGGTGCCAGAGGGCCTGTCGAACGAAATCACGAACGCGCTGTCCATTCCGACCATCGGCATCGGCGCGTCGGCGGGTTGCGATGGCCAGATCCTCGTGGTGGATGACATGCTGGGCCTGTTCACGGCGTTCAAACCGAAATTCGCCAAACGCTACGCCGCTTTGGGCGAGGAGGGTGAGAAGGCGATTGCTCACTACGCCAAAGAAGTGCGCGAACGCAGCTTCCCGGCCCCGGAGCATGTCTTTGCCGACGAGGTTGACACAAAATGAAGATCATTCGGTCGAAGGGCGATCTGCGCACCCTGCGCCGCAGCTGGATCTTCAAAGGCGAACGCGTGGCCGTGGTGCCGACAATGGGTGCCCTTCACGCGGGACACCTGTCTCTGGTCGAGGTCGCGCGGCAGCATGCCGATCGTGTCATCGTCACGATCTTCGTGAACCCCAAACAATTCAATAACCCCGATGATCTGGACAGATATCCCCGGACCGAAGAACAGGATGCCGAAAAACTAGCCCCCTACGCGGTCGATGCGCTCTATGTGCCGACCCCGGACCAGATCTATCCAGACGGGTTCGCCACCAATGTCCACGTCGCTGGCCTGACCGAGGATTTGGAGGGGGCACATCGTCCGGGCCACTTCGACGGGGTGGCGACCGTTGTGGCAAAGCTGTTCCTGCAAACCCGCGCCGACGTGGCGTGTTTCGGTGAAAAAGACTATCAACAGATGCTTCTGGTGCGCCGCTTGTCCGAAGATCTCGACATTGAAACCGAGGTCCTGGGTTGCCCGACCATCCGGGAAAAAGACGGCTTGGCAATGTCCTCGCGCAATGTGCGCCTCTCAGCGCAGGACCGCGCGATTGCCCCGGCCCTGAAAACCGAACTGGACCGCGCCGCCACAGCCATCCGCCGTGGAGCAGATAAACGCGTTGTGTTGAACAGTGCCAAGGCGCAGATCGAACGGGCAGGGTTTGATACGGTCGAGTATCTTGAACTGCGGGACGCCGCCGACCTGTCGCCAGTCATGGCACTGGACCGACCAGCACGGCTTCTGGTTGCGGCGACGCTGGGGGGTGTTCGCCTGATCGACAACATCCCGGTATAGTCGACCTTAATAAGGGGCGATGCCCCTCGCGGCTGCACCGCTCACCCCAGGATATTTTAGGCCAGAAGAAGCCCGACCCCGACGCGCTGTTTCTTCTGGCTGAAAATATCCCCGCCGGAGGCCTGAAATCGGCCGCGCATCGCGCGGCTTCCGTCAGCTGAGCAGTTCATTCAGCACCAATCCCATCACGCCTGCGCTGTCAGTCATGTCGTCGACACCCACCCATTCATCCGGTTGGTGCGCGAGATCGAGGATGCCAGGCCCGTAGGCGATGCAGTTCTTCAACTTGCCGATGCGGTCGATGTGTTTCTGGTCATAGGTGCCAGGTGAAACCACGTAGGAGGGCTGCTGACCCAGCACCTTTTCGATCGCTGCGGCAGTCGTCGTCACCACCGGAGCGTCTTTTTCGGTCAAGGTCGGAATGACCTCGTGCATGTCGCGTATATCGTAGTCGAAGCTGGGTCGCTCGGCGCGGATCTTTTCCAGCATCCGTGTCACTTCGGCTTTCACCTCGTCGATGTCTTCTTCCATCAGGAAACGACGATCGATGACAATTCGGCAGCGGTCTGAGACACAGGGGGCGGGCAAGCCAGTATAGTCGTTTGCCTGTTCGCCCTCGCCGCCGTGGATCGAGTTGATGTTCAGCGTAGATTGCTTTGCGCCTTCCGGCACCACCGGCATGTCGGTCTGTTTCGACGCCAGAAGCGGGAACAGGTGGCGCTCCATCTCTTCCAGCACCGCACCCATGTGGCGGATCGCGGAATCCCCGAGGAAGGGCATCGAGCCATGGGCGATGCGTCCTTTGGTTTCGATCTCGGCCCACCAGACGCCGCGGTGGCCCAGGCAGATACGATCTTTGTTCAGCGGTTCCGGAATGATCACGTGCTGCACGCGATCGGGATCGAAATACCCTTTCTCGGCCAGATAGGCCACGCCGCCATAGCCACCCGATTCCTCGTCTGCCGTGGCGCTGATTTCCACCGTGCCCCTGTGATCCGGGTGCCGCGCAACGAAGGCTTCGGCGGCGATGATTGATGCGGCAAGGCCGCCTTTCATGTCACACGCACCACGCCCGTAAATGCGCCCGTTGTCCAGCTCACCTCCGAACGGGTTTTTCGTCCAGCCATGGCCCACCTCGACCACGTCATGGTGGCTGTTGAAATGGACGCAGTCACCGGGCGTGTCACCCTGGTGCCGGGCGATGACATTCCAGCGGGGGTAGTCGGCACAATCGCCCGGCGTGCCGTCGGCGCGTATCATTTCGACCGTCCAGCCCTGTTTCCCCAGCCGTTCCGCGATGAACGAGCAGATCGCACGATAGTTCTGGCCCGGCGGGTTCAGGGTCGGGATACGGATCAGCTCTTGCGTCAAGGTGATCAGATCATCCTGACGGTGCGCGATTTCAGCAAGAAGGGGGTCTGTAGAATGGGCCATATTCAAAACCTAGGCGGCAAGATCGGGTCAGGCAATGGCTGACCGATGGCGAACGATCATTTCGCTCGAGGCATGAGCGAAATCTCTGTTGCGGGTCTTTAAATCGCGCTAAGCTCGGACTAATTGTAATGTTACAGTGATTAACTTTATTCCGAAAATTCGACAGGGTTGCCGGGATTTGGTGGAGCCGAGGAGGGCAAATGTCCAGTTTTGACAAGCAAATTCGCGAAAGCCAGGCGCAGGTTCAGGAAGCGCAGTCCAAGATTTCAGAGCTGACGACGCGGATCGAAACCGCGCGCGCCAAAGCTGCGGCGGGCGAGGATATCTCGATCGATATCGAGAACGCGACGCTTGAGGATGTCCATGCTCACACCGAGGCAATGAACGCCAACATCGCCGAGTTGATTATGGGGCTGGATGATGTGACGGCCGGGTTTTCCAAGGATTTCGATCAAATGCGGTCGAAGACCGGGTGGGAGACATTTGTCGGCATGTTCTCGAAAGCCAAATCGGAAAGCATGCGGCAGGAACGGATGCGGACCGCGTCGATTGACGACAAGCTGCAGGAACTGATTGCGCAATCGGATAGCATTGTAAACCTGCTGGAAGGTCAGCTTGCTATGCTGAACGAGCAGAAGGATAAGGTCGGCGAAAACCTGACCGCCACGTTGGACGAGCGCGAAATGACGGTGGGCGAGTTGGAAGCCCTGCGCGCCGACATTCTGGGCATGGACCCCAAGATCATCGAGCTTGAGGGCAAGATTGCCAATGAACAGGACGCTGCCAAGCGCACGCAATTGGAAACTGAACTGGCCGACCTGAATACTCAATACAACGAGATGGTGCAGGAAGAGCAAGTGAAGCTTGCGAAGTCGCAAACGTTGGAACGCTATATCGAGAAGGGCAAGACCTGGGTCGATTCACTGCAAAACCAGGCAGCCACGCAGATGGTGCTGATCAACAAGTTGCAGACAGACACCAAGCAACGCGTGGTGCTGTATGATGCGCTGACCAAGTCACTGAAGACCGCGCAGCAGCAGGACGTGGCGCACCGGATCAACGAGATCGGGGTCGAGACCGACAAGGAAGCGCAGGCTGCGATGGCAGCGATTGGCACCGCGACGAACCAGCGCATGGCCGACATGATGGAAGCCCACGAAGACCAGATGGTCTTTGCCCGCGACGTGTTGGAGCAGAAGGCCAAAGCCGACGAACGCTTCGCGCGCCGTTTTGCTGAGATCGTCGAGAAACATGACAAGAACCTGTATGGGGCGTGAGATCGGGCGAGGGTTGGACGGTCAAAAGGAGCCTGCCGATGCCTGACATCAAAACCTCCGAACGCACATCTGCCGGTTTCGCCCCGCGTGACCACGCCGAGCTGACGGACACGCAGATCACGCGGCGATATTTCTCGAAGTTCGAGAAGATCACCGCGCATCTGGCCCGTGTGGCCGGACAGATGGAGGTCGAGGGAAAGCTCGCGCGGGATGAGGTTGATGTGCTTGCACGTTACCTCATCAAGCTGGGGCTGAGCTTCAAGGCGTTGGCCAACAAATACCATATGTCCGACAAAGCCTATGGGCTGGGTGCTGCGACCTTGACCTTTGATCGGCGCGACAGTGGGTTTCCGATCCATGCGGAATTGCTCCAAATGGCGTCGGACGCTGCGCAGGCGGGCACGCATCTGAAGGGCATGGCCTCGGTCGAAGAGTTGAAAAGCCAGATGGTCAGCCAGATTGTTGGCGACCTGACAGTGCCCAAACAACTTCAATACGCGCTGTCTCAACGGCTCTATTACGAGGAACTGGCGCGCGGCGACCTGTTCTGGCCGCAGATGCATCCGGACGTGGTCTGGCGGCACAATAAGGGTGAAGGCCGCAACACCCGCCGCGTTTATCTTGCCCATTGGGCGGTCTATGACAGCGAAGTGAACCTGCCCACCATCTATCTGATGGAGCTTGAGGACACTGGCCGCACCGCGCTGCCCAAGGACGAACGCCGCTGGCCGCAGATGCAGTCGCATTTGATGGCGCAGTCGATGGCCGGCTTGCAGCTTGTCACCATCGCTACTGGGTTCGACAAGGATTTCGACGACCTGCACCCCAAACGACTGCGCCGGTTTCATGTCGGCCCGATGTATAGCCATACGTTCACCCAGCAAACCGGCCCGCTGCGCGAAGTGCTGGCCGAGGCGAAAAGCCCGCCGGGCGAGGACTGGGCGCTGGCCTGGACCGTCGAAGAACTGAAAAGCCAAAGTGTCAAGGAAGAGAAGTCCGGCTGGTTCGGCACGGTGGAGCGCGAGATTTTTGCACTCGATCCGTTCGCCGGGTCCGGGTCGAACATTGGTGCAACCAGCATGGAGCGCGCCATCATCATGCCTGCCCGCCCTTTTCAGGTGCTGGCCGAGAAAAACCCGGCTGGCTTTCACGATGTACGCAAGTTTGTTGTCAGCCCCGGTGGCCGGGTGCTGTCATACCGTTGATTTTAGGAGTATTCGATGTCTTTACCCGCCGACCTTATGGAGCTTCGCGAAGAGGAAATCCGCGCACATTACGACGCGGCTGCGGGGCTACTGGACGGCTTCGACCACACGCCGCGCATTGCCAAGCCCAAGGACGCCACCCCCGCCGCTGAACGCAGCCCCGGCATTGCCCGCACCCGCCGCTTTCGCACCACCACGCCGGGCCTTGTGACGCGATCGACGGCCCGACCGGAAGGCGTCCATCTGACCGAGCGGGTCGAGGCTTCTGACGGCGATGACCCGCTGGTCTCTCCGCTTCAGGCGACTGTCTTGCACGGGTTGCGCCGCGCGATTGCCGTTGCGCTGGCCGTGGGGGAAGGCTTTGCCGAGCAAACCGAACTGGCCGCGCTGCGTCGCGCCAATCTGGAGGGGCGACTGGGTGCGGACAAATCCACCGCGTTCTCCGAGCTTCTGACCGCCGAGGCGCTGATCGTCCTGCACGTGTTCGCCAACGCGACCTCATTCCTGCTGGCCGATCACGCTAGCGAAGCGGCGATCGAGGTCGGCGCGGTCGAAGAAATCCTGACCGACAACGCGCCGCTTGCCCTGAAAGGTGCGCTGTGGGAGCTGGATCAGGAGCTTGCGACCTTTGTGACCTCCGAAGACAAGCTGGTTCCCACCGTGCTCGCCTATGTCGAACAGTTGATGGAAAAGGTCGCCCTGCGCGCCCAGACCGCGTCGCATCTTGGCCCGTTTACATCCGCCAATTACCGGGTCGAGGCCGATGACCTGACGATTTCCGGTTTCACGCCTGCCCGTGCCCATCGCGGCTCGACACTCACGATGACCTTCAAGAAACCGCACGAGGTTGTCGGCAACCACATCGCGAAATATCAGGCGATGAAGCTGGCCAAGATGCTGATGGCCTATGACTTTGACCGTAAACTGAACCCGTTTGCCGAACTTGGCGGTTTCATCTTCACCTTCATGGGCGACGGCAAGCCGGGCACCGGGAAAACCACGCTGATCCAGATGATGGCCGGGCTGATCAATGATTACTGCGCGGTGGCGGGCTATCCGTTCCGCTATCAGAACTTCGGCATCGACAATATCGACAGCTATCAGGGCAAGTCGGGCCAGAACGCCAAGGCGTTCATCAACAATGTGCTCGACCCGAATGTGATCGGCTTCGGCACCGTGGACGACATCGACCAGATCGCGGGCAAGCGGGGGGATCGGCAGTCCTCGGCGGGCCAGCAAGAGGTCACGGCGGTCCTGATGGAAAGCTTCTCGGGCGCCAATACGGTGGTGCGCGGGAACTGCACCTTTGGCATGTTCTCGAACTATCCCGAGAATGTGGATGACGCCCTGCGCCAACGCGCCGGTGCGCGGTTCCTGGTCGATGGGCCACGGACGCGCGAGGATTACATCGACATCCTGCATCTGCTGATGGGCAAGAACCACGACATCCCGCTTGGTGAGCATGACCTTTACGCCGCGCAAGAGATCAAATCGGCGGTCGCCCGCAGTTTTGCAGCGCACAACCGCCCACAGGAAGACGGACTGCTGGAGGTCTTCGACCGGGTGCACGACAAGATCGGTGAGTTGGACAGCATCGCCAAGATGGGCACCTATCTCAAAGCCATTCAGGAGGCGGATGAGCGCTTCACCGGCCGATCGATCAAGAACATCACCGACGCGGTGAAAGTCCGCGCGATGGATTTTGAACTGCCCGACGAATGGATGGAGAACCCCGAGTTGTTCTTGGTGAAAGACTACGACACCAAAAAAGCGATGATCGAGGAACTGCGCGTCCCAATCACCACCGAAATGGTGATCCAGGAAATCAACCGCTACGCCGATTCAGAATTCCGCTATGCCGACAAGTCGGACGAAGCAGCGATTGACGCGATGGTGCGGGGTTTCGGGCGGCAAGAAGAGGCGAAGAAGCGGTATTTGGAGGGGAAGTAGATGGGCGGCGGCGACATAAACCTTAAGGCTGAACTGATGTCACAACTGCCGACTTGGGTTTATATTCTTTATGTCGTCGTATGTTTGAACCTTGCGCCGGTAGCGTTCTCAAAACTGGCCATGGGAAAGCAAAAGGTGATCAGTTGGCGAAGAGGGATCGGAGCAACCCTTGCAAGCAATCTTGTTCTGTTTTTCGTAACCGTATTCTTGATGGTGACGGTCATCGCTAGCTACTACAGCCTCAGTCTTTCAAATATCGCAATGCTCGTACTAATGGTTTTTAAGAAACTGTTGACCTCGAATACTCTGATCGTTGGCTGGGTGTTTCAAGCCGCCGTCGTGTTTTTCCTTTTTCGGTTTTCTCCTGCGCTGACGAAAGGCGGTGTGCGTTCATGATGTCTCGTTGTTACCGCTACGATTATTTGCAGAGGAACTCCTTCGCGGCAACGCCGCGACGCGCCCGACCCACCCCGTCGTGCGAGAAGCACGCCTTTGGCGTGAGCGGGCGCGTTCCGCACCCACCCTCGGGCTGGGCGCATCGCTTTGTAGGCATTGAGCGCTATGCCAAGGGGATCACGTAATGGAAGGCTCATACGGTTCAGACCCAGTCTCGTTTGTTGCGAACGCAATTGCTCTGTTGATCTTTGCGACCCTGCCATGGTTCACGGCGCGGTGGACAATGCATCGTGGCGCACGGTTTTTCTCGGCCCTACCGGGCGTTTTCGCGTTCACAGCCGCCACGACCGTTTGGGCGATTGACGCCGGTCTAAGCATCATTCCACGAGCGCCCGATATGACCCACAATTTCGAATTGGCAATCGGCATGTTGATTGGCAACGGCATGCTTTACCTGCTGGTCTGGTCGGTGGTCTTCACCTTCATCCTGCGCCATGGGGCATCAAAGCGGAGTGCCAACATATGAAACGCCTCATCCAACGCGGCCTTATGTTTGGCAATCTGATCCGGGTCGACAGCCCGGCGCTGATCGAGCGGTATAACCGCGCGCTCAAGGGGCTTTCGGGCAAGCAGACGAAGCTCAAGGAATTTCATATCGACGTCTCTGGGTTTTCGCCTGAGATCGGAGAGGAATTCAAAGACCCGCTCTACCTCAACCCCAATGGTTGCAACCGGCAGTTCATCATTCTGACGGTGGACCAGAAGACCGCGCCGCTGTTGAATGCCATGTTCTCGACCTCGCGCGGGATCATTCGCCAGTTCATTATGGATAACGAGGCGAAACTTTTCGCGCTGACCGCCCATGACGCCGTGGCGGGCGAGTTGATGAACTCGGTCTATGACATCTCGGATCCCGCGCGCCTTTTTGACATACGCAAGATCACGATCGAGGCGGATACGACGCAAAGCCATGTCAAGAACGCCCGCCTTCTGGCCGACAAGATCGACCAGTTCCAGACCGAAGAAAATGCGTGGTTCGATGACGACCTGATCGCCGAGATGATTGAACTGGCGCGTGAAACCGGGGACGTGACCAAGGTTCCGGTCGATCTGGGCGTGCAGGAATACGAGCAGGGCAATTTCTGGACCGCTCATTTCGGCGGGCTTTACATCTTCCGCGACGTGGAAAACCCGGCGGTGATCGTGTCGGGCGACAAGACGTGGCTGACCCTGCCGCCATCCATCAAGGTGCTGGACACTGGCGAAGCGAACCGTCTGGCGGGGTTTCTGAACCGCAATGATCTTGTCGAACCCGTCGTAAAGGAACGCGGCGACAGCGGCGCGGCAATTCTGCGCCAGAAGATGGAGTTCATTCTGGTCGATGCCGCCACCAGTGCGGGGCTTGATCTGGGCGATATGTCCTCGCGCACCTTGCGCCATGTGGCGCAACGCATGGGGGCGCATCTGCCCGAGGCGTTTCGCGGGTTGGCCGCAATGGTGCGCTGGGCCGAAGCAGGGGGCGGATGGCCCCGGATCGACAGTCGCCACCCGGCCTATTTCTATACCTTGCGCGCGCGTCCTGATCACCCGGACCGCGACCTGATCAACCGACTGCTGTCCGAACTGGCCCCGATGGATTTCCGCCAGCTTTTCATCTGCCACAAAGAGCTTTTCTATGCTTCCTACGCCACATGGCCCGATGAAAAGCGCGTTTTTGTGGCAGAATTCCTGCATCGTGATTATATGGCAAACAAGGCCGGTGCACGCGAGGCGCTGTTTGGCGGGCGCAAAGACCCGTTGAAAGTGCCGCGTCACGCCCGCAAAAAGACCCGCGACGACATTATCGAGATTGTCGGCCCATGGGGCGCTGTGAACAGGAGGTAACGATGGGATTGGTGCGACTTGTCATTTTCGGGTTTATCGGGCTCAGCGTCGTCTATGTGCTGGTCAGTCTGTACTCCCGGTCCGTGCGGCTGGAAAAGCTGGAAAACCAGTGGGCCGAGGAGCACCCCGACGGCGATGAAACCGATCGCGAGGCGTGGTTGCAACAGGGGATGGAAGATTACAAGAAAAGCTTTCGTCCCAAGCTGATCCTGCTGGTTTATGTGATCCCCGCGCTGTTCGTGCTGATGTCTCTTATCCTAATCAACTGAGGTTCCCCATGCGCCGTTTTCGTATCATCATCCGCAGCCTGATTTTCCTGATCCTGTTCGGCGTGTTTCACTATGTTCTGCCGCAGCATGACGTGGTGCGGGTGGTCAACACCTATCAGGAACGGCAGGATCTTGGGGACTGGACCCGGATTTTCTGGGCGAAACCGGACGATCAATCCGCGACCCTGGTCAACCGGGATGTGCAGTTCATTCAGACCAGAAAGAAGAAAACCTATCTTCTGGGATTCATTCGCACCGACGCGGAAGAGGTCATGGTGTATCGCAACGAAGACACCGGCTGGGGCTGGCCTTTCTATTTCAAGTTTGACACCGCCAATCTACAGACCGAGGCGGACGACCTGCAATCCACCGCCGAGAACCCGAAATGGGCGGTGATGACGCATTACGGGTGGCGCAACGAGCTAATTTCAGCTTTCCCCAACGCGGTCGCCATACGCCCCGTCGCAAGCCCGGACGTGACCATCATCCCGTGGTTCAACATCCTGTTCTTCATCGTGCTTGCTGCCATCATCGGCTTCGTGCGCGCCCTGTGGCGGCAGTTCCGCGAACGCTCGATTGATCCCGCGCTAGAGGATGCGGGCGAGGCATGGGACGCCGTGGACGAACGTGCGGACGAGGCGCGGGGCCGGTTCTCGCGCTGGCTCGGGTCTTGGCGCAAGAAGTAACGCAATAGAGAACGCCGCGCAGAGGTTCTGCGCGGCGTTTCTTTTCAGTTGGTTTTCATTCGCCGTAAGGCACCCAGATCGTCTTGACCTCGGTCGCATGGGTCAGAAATTCGCGCCCTTCGCCTGCTGCCCCGACCCAATCCCGCGCAGACGCGTTGTTGACCCAGGTGCGTTTCAGGTTCCCCGCGCTTTCCGCTTCGACAATGGCCGAGATATCGCTGCCAGACTGCGTCCAGACCGCATCCACGCCCAAATGGCCCGCTAAGGGCGACGCCAGTTCTGCGTGGCTACCGGTGACGATGTTCACCACGCCTGCGGGTACATCGGATGTGTCGAGCACCTGATAGAAGTCGGTCGCGGCCAGCGGGAACGGCTCGCTTGCGGCCAGCACCACACGGTTGCCCATCGCGATCGCCGGGGCCATCAGCGACACGAGGCCTAAGAGCGGCGCATCGTCCGGGCAGAAGCCGCCGATTACGCCGACCGGTTCGTGCATCGCCAGCGCCACGCCGCGTAGTGGCACGGGCTTTGCGGCGCCGTCATATTTGTCGGCCCATGCGGCGTAGGTGAACAGGCGGCTGACAGTGGCAGCGACCTCTTTCACGCCATTTCGTCCGCCCATCATGGCGTCGATCCGCGCGGCGAATTCGTCAGCGCGGGCCGAGAGGTTTTCGCCGATGTAATAGAGGATCTGTGCGCGCAGGTGGCCGGTGGTCTTGGACCATCCGGCAGCCGCATTCGCCGCCTCGACCGCGTTGCGGATGTCCTTGCGGTTGGCAACGCCCATATGGCCCAGAAGGTCGCCCTGTTTCGACCACACCGCTTGGCTATAGCCCCCATCCGGCCGCGCCTGTTTGCCGCCGATATAGAATTTCGCGGTGCGGTCCAGCGCGTCGACCTTGGCTTCTTTCGGGGCGGGGACGGCGGCGATGGGTTTCAGAGCCTTCGCCGCTCCGCGCGGCTTGGTATAGGCTTGCAAGCCTTCCCATCCACCTTCGCGACCAAACCCGCTTTCGCGCACACCGCCAAACCCGGCGGCGGCGTCGAACATGTTGGTGCCGTTCACCCAGACCACGCCCGCCGCCAGTTTCGGCGCGATGTCGAGCGTCAGGTTCACGTTCTCGCTCCACACCGTTGCCGCCAGACCATAGAGCGTGTTGTTGGCGATCTCGACCGCTTCGGCCGGGGTGCGGAAGGTTGTGGCGGCCAGAACCGGTCCGAAGATTTCTTCCTGCATCAGCGAGGATGCGGGCGACAGTCCGGTGATCAGCGTGGGCGGATAGAAACAACCCGCCGTGGGGATCGGGCAGGGGGCTTGGTAAAGCTCTCCGTCACCTGCGCCTGCGTCGACCAGTTCGGTGATCCGCTTGTGCTGCACCGGGTCCACCACCGCGCCCACGTCGATGGATTTGTCCAGCGGGTCGCCCATGCGCAGCTTGTCCATCCGGGCGCGCAGCTTGGCATAGAACCGGTCGGCGATGCCTTCCTGAACAATCAGGCGCGAACCGGCGCAGCAGACCTGACCCTGATTGAACCAGATCGCGTCGACCAGACCCTCGACGGCTGAATCCAGATCGGCGTCGTCAAAGACGATGTAAGGCGATTTGCCCCCAAGCTCCAGCGTCAACGACTTGCCAGACCCCGCCGTTTCACGCCGGATCACGCGGCCCACCTCGGTCGAGCCGGTGAAGGCGATCTTGTCGACCTCTTCATGGGTCACGATCGCCTCGCCCACCCGGCCATCGCCGGTGACGATGTTGACGACGCCCTTGGGCAGCCCGGCTTCCTCGCAAATCTGCGCGAACAGAAGCGCGGTCAGAGACGTGTATTCGGCGGGCTTCAGAACCACCGCATTGCCCATCGCAATCGCGGGCGCGATTTTCCACGACAGCATCAGAAGCGGGAAGTTCCACGGGATGATCTGGCCGCAAACGCCCAATGCCTCGCGGTCGGGAAGTTCGGCGTCCTGCAACTGCGCCATGCCCGCGTGGTAGTAGAAATGGCGCGCAACCAACGGGATGTCGATGTCGCGGGATTCGCGGATCGGCTTGCCGTTGTCCAGCGTTTCCAGCACCGCAAACAGACGCGAATGTTTCTGCACCAGACGCGCCAGAGCATAGAGGTATTTTGCCCGCTCATGCCCCGACAACGCGGCCCATTTTCGTTGCGCCTTGCGCGCCGCGGACACGGCGGCATCCACATCGTCAGGGGTGGCTTGCGTGACCTGCGCCAGCACCTCGCCGGTGGCGGGGTTTTTGCTGTCGAACAGATCGCCCGGCGCGGTCATCTTGCCACCGATGTAAAGGCCAAACTTGCCGTCACGCTCGGCAATCCACGAAAGCGCCTCTTTCGCGCTTTCCGGCGCGGGGCCGTAATCCATGGTCTCGAAAATCTCTTTCACGGTCATGTCAGTGTCCTTAGCCCATCGGGTGGCGGTAGGTGGCCGAGTAATGGCCTGTCACGTGGTGTTCCAACTGGCGTTCGATATCGCCCAGAAGCGAGCTGGCGCCGAAGCGGAACAGGTCGGGTGTCAGCCAGTCATCGCCCAGTTCTTCCTTGATCAGCGCCAGATAGGTCAGGGCATCCTGGGCTTTCGAAATGCCACCGGCAGGCTTGTAGCCGACTTGATATCCAGTGGCTTCGTAATAATCCCGGATCGCGCGGATCATCACGAGGCTGACGGGCAGGGTCGCGTTCACGCTTTCCTTGCCGGTCGAGGTTTTGATGAAATCCGCCCCCGCCATCATGCAAACCAGCGATGCCCGCGCAACATTGCGCAGGCTGCCAAGTTCGCCGGTGGCAAGTATGGCTTTCACATGCGCGTCACCACAGGCTTCGCGGAAGTCACGCATCTCGTCATACAGCGCCTGCCAGTTGCCTGTCAGCACGTGCTGGCGCGAGATCACGATGTCAATCTCGGACGCGCCAGCGCGCACGCTTTCACGGATTTCCTCGACCCGCAGGTGATAGGGGCTCAGGCCCGCCGGAAATCCCGTCGATACGGCGGCGACCGGCAAGCTGACTCCCATGTGTTTCAGGGTCTCGACCGCGGTGGGGATCATGTCATGGTAAACACAGACGGCACCGGTGGTGATGGCGTCGACGCCTAGCGCCTGCATGATTTCCGGGCGTACGGGGTGCGCGGCCTTTGCGCACAGGCGGCGCACGCGCCCGGGCGTATCATCACCCGCAAGCGTGGTCAGGTCGATCATGGTGATGGCTTTCAGAAGCCACGCGGCCTGATGTTCCTTTTTGACGTTGCGCCGCCCCGGCAGGGTCGCGCAGCGGCGTTCGATGGCGGACGTGTTGGCTTGGACGGCACGCACCCAGTTCATGTCCAGCGCCATGCCCGGATTGCGGGCAGGGGTCACTTGCGGCAATTGCGCCGTGTCCCGATCCCGTTTCGAGGTGCGGGTTGATGTCTGTTCGCTTTGCACGGATTTCCCTCGGATTGGTCCAGTGGCCTTAGTTACGTCACGTTCGCATGTGGCTTGGGAATTGGCAATATTCAGGGTCGCAAGCGGCCTTTACGTCAATCCCGCCGACATATTGACGAAACATCACGTCGTTTTCACGGATGTTGACGGAGGGTTACGACGATCCGGGCTCTCGGATTGTTGAAAAACCGGTCGCCTCGCAAGGAGTTGTCACCCCGTGTCGGATGCGCATAGGATGCTGCATCGGTGATTGCCCGAGAGCTGAGTCTCTCGCGGAACGATAGAATACTGTTCAGGGCATCACCCCTGATATCTGACTAGGGAGAACCTTCATGAAATTTACAATCAAAGCAGCCCTTCTGTGTTCGGCGTTTGCGGTCGCAGGCCCGGCTATGGCTGCGGGCACCCACCCGGTAACGGGCGAGGCGCTGGCAGACAACCAGACCTATACTTATCGTATGCTGGATGACGTGAAGTCGTTCGATCCGCAAATCAACACCGACGTGGAAGGTTCGCATATCCTGCGTGACCTGTTCGAAGGTCTGGTGAACTCGGACCCGCAGGGCAACTCGGTTCCCGGTGCGGCCGAAAGCTGGGAAGTGTCGGAAGACGGTCTGACCTATACCTTCAAGCTGCGCGATGCCAAGTGGTCGAACGGCGACCCGGTGACCGCTGGTGACTTTGTCTATGCCTGGCGCCGTCTGGCCGATCCGGCCACCGCATCGGAATACGCCTGGTACATGGAACTGATGGGCGTTGAAAACGCGACCAAGATCGTCGCAGGCGAAGCCGAAGTTGACACGCTGGGCGTGACCGCCATTGACGACAAGACCCTTGAGGTCAAGATCGACGCGCCGCGCCCCTATTTCCCTGGGATGCTGACTCATGCGTCCACCTTCCCGGTGAACCAGAAGGTGATCGAGGAACATGGCAACGACTGGACCAAACCCGGCAACCTGGTGGGTAATGGTGCCTATGTCCTGACCGACTATGTGCCCGGCGTAAAAGTCGTGCGCGAGCGGAACCCGATGTATTGGGACAATGACAACACGATCCTCGAAACCGTGACCGCGCTTGTCATCAATGATGAAAACATCGCCCTGACGCGTTACGACGCAGGCGAGGTGGACAAGACCGAAGTTCCCGCAGGCCAGTATCCGGCGCTGAAGGAAAAACTGCCGGACGAGACCTATTCGACGCCGCGGTCGTGCTCTTACATCTACATGTTCAACCTGGGTGAAAACGGGCCTGAAGCCCTGAAGGACGTGCGCGTTCGCAAGGCAATGTCCTATGCGTTGAACCGCGACGTGATTGTCGACAGTATCCTGAAAGGCGGTCAATATCCGTCCTATAACTGGACGCACCAGAAAACCGCCGGGTTCGAAATGCCGAACATCGAGTATGCGACCTGGACCCAGGAAGAGCGTGAAGCCAAGGCCAAGGAACTGCTGGCCGAAGCCGGGTACGGCGAAGGCGGCAAGCCGCTTGAGCTGACGCTGAACTATAACACCTCGGAAGCCCACAAGAAGATCGCCATCGCGGCTTCGCAGATGTGGAAGCAGACGCTGGGTGCGAACATCACCCTGGCCAACTTCGAATGGAAGGTTCACTTGGACAAGCTGCGCAACGGCGATTTCGGCATGGCCCGTTACGCCTGGTGCGGTGACTATAACGAACCGTCGACCTATACCGATCTGTTTACCTCGACCTCGGGGCACAACAACGGCAAATTCTCGAACGAGAAGTATGATGAACTGGCAAAAGCAGCCAAGACATCGGAAAACCCCGCCGAGGAATACAAGCAGATGGAGCAGATCCTGGCCGACGAAATGCCGATCGTTCCGGTGTATCAATACACCAACGTGATCATGGTCAAACCGGATCTGAAGGGATATCCGTTTGAAGATCTGATGAACAACATCTATTCCCGCCGGATGTACAAGGTGGCTGAATAAGCCTGACCTGTTCAAACTTAATCGGGGCTGGCCCGGGCAACCGGGCCGCCCACCTAATAGCGGGGCTTTCACATGCTGGGTTTTGTTATTCGTCGCATCGCGATGGCCGTTCCAGTCATCCTGATCCTGATCGTTTTCTCCTTCGTCCTGATGCGCGCCGCGCCCGGTGGGCCGTTCACGAAAGAACGCGCGCTGCCGCCGGTGGTGCTGGAAAATATCAACGCCAAATACGGGCTTGATGACCCGTTTCTTGTGCAGATCGGGACGTATCTGAAAAACATCCTGTTCCATTTCGATTTCGGGCCGAGCTTCGTCTATCAGGACCGGACGGTGAACCAAATCATCGCGGACGGGTTTCCTGTGACACTGACATACGGGTTCTGGACCTTTGTATTCGCCGTTCTTGTCGGGGGGGCGCTGGGCATCGTTGCCGCGTTGAAACAGAACACCTGGATCGACTATCTGGCGGTCGGATTTTCCATCGGGGCGCAGGCGCTGCCCAACTTCATCATGGCACCCATTCTTGTGCTTGTCTTTACGCTTTGGCTGGGCTGGCTGCCCGGTGGCGGCTGGTGGGGCGGGCCGGGGGATCCGAACTCCTATACCTCATACCTGATTATGCCGGTGATTGCGCTGGCGACATCTTACCTTGCGTCGATTGCGCGACTCACGCGGTCGTCGATGCTTGAGGTGATGAACTCGAACTTCATTCGCACTGCGCGGGCCAAGGGCCTGCCGGACCGCACGATCATCCTGCGTCATACGCTGAAACCGGCGCTGATTCCGGTGATTTCCTATCTGGGGCCGGCCTTTGTCGGCATGATCACCGGTTCGGTCGTGGTGGACATGTTCCTGTCCACGGGCGGCATCGGCAAGGATTTCGTGCAGGCCGCGCTGAACCGCGATTATTCGGTGATCATGGGGATCACCATTCTGGTCGGGATGCTGACTATCATGTTCAACTTGCTGGTGGACGTGCTTTACGCATGGATCGACCCGCGGATTCGGTACTGAGGGGGGCACGCACATGACACATGTCACAAACGTGGAAACCGCCGAAGTCGTCAAGGGCCGCTCGCTGTGGCAAGACGCGCGGGCCCGGTTCTTTCGCAACAAGGCGGCCGTCGCGTCGATGGTCATCCTGATCCTTGTCTCGCTGTTTGCGCTGTTCGGCGGGATGCTGACGCCCTGGTCCAATGAAGAGATCGATTGGAACCTGATGGGCGATGTGCGCACACTTGGTGGGCCGTCGTTCGAAACCAAGCACTATTTCGGGCTGGACCCGCTGGGACGTGACCTGTTTGCCCGCGTGGTGCAGGGGACGCAGATCTCTCTGATGATCGGTATCGTCGGTGCGCTGATTTCAGTGATCGTCGGCACGCTCTATGGTGCCACTGCCGGGTTCATCGGTGGGCGGCTGGACAACATCATGATGCGGATCGTCGATATCCTGATGGCGATCCCCTATATGTTCGTCCTGATCCTGCTTCTAGTGGTGTTCGGGCGGTCGATCTTCATGCTGTTCGTCGGGATCGGCCTGATCTCGTGGCTGGACATGGCGCGGATCGCGCGGGGCCAGACCCTGTCGATCAAGAACAAGGAGTTTGTCGAGGCCGCGATTGCCACTGGTGTGTCGACACCGAAGATCATCATTCGCCACATCGTGCCGAACCTGCTGGGCGTCGTCATCGTCTATGCCACACTTCTGGTGCCGTCGATGATCATGTTCGAAAGTTTCATTTCGTTCCTTGGGCTGGGTGTGCAGGAACCCCTGACCAGCTGGGGTGCGTTGATCAACGAAGGGGCAGGGCAGATGCGCTATGGCACCCTGTGGATGCTGGGCTTCCCGCTGTTCTTCTTCCTGATCTCGCTTTTTGCTTTCTTTTTCTTCGGTGACGGTCTGCGCGATGCGCTGGACCCGAAAGACCGATAGGGGTTTCGCAACATGGCACTACTTGAAGTTCGTGAACTGAGCGTTCACTTCGACACCCCTGACGGCACAGTCACCGCCGTGGACCGGATCAGTTTCGATCTGACCGCGGGTGAAACACTGGGCGTTGTGGGCGAAAGCGGGTCGGGCAAAAGCCAGACAGTCTTTGCGATCATGGGTCTTTTGGCCCGCAACGGTAAGGCGACCGGGTCGGTCAAGCTGGCCGGGGAAGAGATCCTGAACATCTCGACCAGCAGGCTGAACAAGATCCGGGCCCAGAAGATCGCGATGATCTTTCAGGATCCGATGACCTGTCTGAACCCGTTCATGCGGGTGTCCGACCAGATGGCCGAGGTGCTGACTCATCACAAAGGCATCTCGAAATCCGAGGCCGTGCGCCAGTCGGTCGAGTTGCTGGATGCGGTGCGCATCCCCGAGGCGAAGAAGCGCGTCACCATGTATCCGCATGAGTTTTCGGGCGGGATGCGCCAGCGGGTCATGATCGCCATGTCGCTTCTGTGCAAGCCCGACATCCTGATCGCGGACGAACCGACCACGGCGCTGGACGTGACGGTGCAGGCGCAGATTATGAAACTGCTTGAGGATCTGCAGGCCGAGTTCGGCATGTCGATCATCCTGATCACACATGACCTTGGCGTCGTGGCCGGGTCGTGCAAGGAAACGCTGGTCATGTATGGCGGGCAGCAGATGGAATACGGCACCACCGAGGGCCTGTTCGAGATGCCCACCCATCCTTACACGATGGGCCTGTTGAAAGCCGTGCCGCGCCTTGACCTTGAAAGTCCGCGCCTGGCGACCATTCCGGGCAGCCCGCCCAACATGATGAATATGCCAATCGGCTGCCCATTCTCGCCCCGATGCGAGTTTGCAATCAAGGATTGCGCCACGATCCGACCGACTCTGAACGGGGTTGCGGGTCGTAAAGTGCGTCGGCGCGCCTGTATCAGACCATTGGAGGAGCTTGTATGAACGCCCAATCGCCTCTGCTGTCCGTCCGTGACCTGAAAGTGTGGTTCGACATCAAGCCCAAGGGCGCGATGCCCTGGACGTCACCCGACAAACTGAAGGCCGTGGATGGTGTCGACTTCGACCTCATGCCCGGTGAAACCCTTGGTATCGTGGGGGAAAGTGGCTGCGGAAAATCCACGCTGGCACGTGCCATCATGCGCATGGTTCCGGCCGAAGGTGGCACCGTTTTGTGGCTGGGGGATGATCTTCTGTCGCTGAACAAACAGGGCATGCGCGAGCATCGCAAAGAGATGCAGATGATCTTTCAGGACCCGCTGGCGTCCCTGAACCCGCGCATGACCATTGGCCAGATCGTGGCCGAGCCGCTCAAGACCCATTACCCCGAGGTCTCGAAGGCCGAGGTGAAAACCCGCGTGCGTGAGGTGCTGGACCGGGTGGGCATCCTGCCCAACATGATCAACCGCTATCCGCACGAGTTTTCCGGTGGGCAATGTCAGCGGATCGGGATCGCGCGTGCGTTGATCCTGCGCCCACAATTGATCATCTGCGACGAACCCGTGTCGGCCCTGGACGTGTCCATTCAGGCGCAGGTGATCAACCTGTTGATGGACATCCAGCAGGAAATGGGGCTGAGCCTCATTTTCATCGCCCACGATCTGTCGGTGGTGAAACACATCTCGACCCGGGTGATGGTGCTGTATCTGGGCAATGTCGTTGAGATCAGCGAGGCCGAGCAGCTTTATCGTGCGCCCGGCCATCCCTACACGCAGGCGCTGATCTCGGCGGTTCCGATCCCCGATCCCAAGGCCCACGCCGAGAATGAGGTTATGTTGCTGGATGCTGACCTGCCGTCGCCGCTTGATCCACCATCGGGCTGCGTGTTCCGCACCCGTTGTCCGCTGGCAGAAAAGGTTTGCGCGGAAACCAAGCCACCGCTGACGGATCGCGGCAACGGGCAACAGGTGGCCTGCCACGTGATCTGACCCGGAGCGTTCCCGGTTCACAGAAACCCCGGCCCGTGCCGGGGTTTTCTATTTCTGCTCGGCGGGAAAACCGATCTGGTCCAGCTTCTCGATCACCTCTTCGGGTGACAGGCCAAGAACGTCGACCGTGCGGGCCTCCATGTCGAACGCCAGTTTTTCGGCCCCGGCATTCGTCAGGGTCTCGGTGATCGAGGCTTTGCAATGTCCACAGCTCATGTCGGGCACGTGAAATGTTGTCATGGAAACCCTTTTCGCAACGGTGTTTCCCTTTCCATACGCTCAATTTTCAACGGGTCAAGCGCGGGAAAGAAATTTCGTGATACATCTTGACCTTCCAGTTACTGGAAGCCTTATCTAAACTGCACAACGAAATCGGAGTGCCCCATGTCGGCTGCGAATACCCTGACCCTGAAACTTGAAAACCTGTCCTGTGCGTCCTGCGTCGGGCGGGCTGAACGCGCCCTGACCGCTGTTGACGGGGTCGAAAGCGCCCCGGTCAATTTGGCGAATGAATCCGCGCGTGTCGTGTTTTCGGATCCGGCCAGCGCCAACAAGTTGACCGATGCGCTGGATCGCGCGGGCTATCCGGCGCGGCGCGAAACCGCGGTGCTGGAGGTCGGGTCGATGACCTGCGCCTCCTGCGTCGGGCGGGTCGAGCGGATCTTAGCAGCGACCCCCGGTGTGCTTGAGGCACGGGTCAACCTGGCCTCGGAACGGGCGTTCGTGACCTATCTGGCCGGTGCCGCTTCCCCGGATGATCTGGCCGCGAAAGTGACGAAGGCGGGATTTCCGTCGCGCCCGCGTGACGACGGCGCCGCCGACGGACCACGCGACAAAGAGGCCGAGGCACTGGCCCTGAAGCAAAGGGCGCTTCTGGCCGCCGCCCTGACATTGCCCGTGTTCATCCTTGAAATGGGCGGGCATCTTTTTCCGCCCTTCCACCACTGGATTGCGCGCACCATCGGCCTTGGCACCTCGCACTGGATCCAGCTTGTTCTGACGACGATTGTCATGGCTGGTCCGGGTCGGGTGTTCTTTGCCAAGGGCATTCCCGCGCTGTTGCGCGGCGCGCCCGAGATGAACGCACTGGTCGCGTTGGGCACCTCTGCCGCCTATCTTTATTCGGTCGTGTCGGTGGTCGCGCCGGGCATCCTGCCGGCTGGCACGGCAAATGTCTATTTTGAGGCCGCCGCCGTCATCATCGTGCTGATCCTGATCGGTCGCTGGATGGAGGCGCGCGCCAAGGGCCGCACCGGAGAGGCCATCCGCGCCCTTGTCGCGCTTGCCCCCAACGAGGCGTTGGTAGACGCCGATGGCAAGATTCTGACCCGCCCCGTGTCGCAAGTCGTCACCGGCGAGATTGTCGTGATTCGCCCCGGTGAACGCGTGCCGCTGGACGGCGAGGTGATCGAGGGTGAAAGCCCTGTTGATGAAAGCATGATCACCGGCGAACCCGTACCCGTGGCCAAGGCGAAGGGCGACAGCGTGACAGGCGGCACCGTGAACGGGAAAGGGGCGCTGAAGGCGCGGGTCACGGCGGTCGGTCCAGATACGCTTTTGTCGCAGATCGTGCGGATGGTCGAAGACGCGCAAGGTGCGCGCCTGCCCATTCAGGCGCTGGTCGACCGGATCACGGCAGTGTTCGTGCCCATCGTGATGGGGATCGCGGCATTGACCGTGCTGGTCTGGCTGGTGTTCGGCCCCGACCCCGCGCTGGGTCTGGCGCTGGTTGCGGGTGTGTCGGTTCTGATTATCGCCTGCCCCTGTGCCATGGGATTGGCGACGCCCACCTCGATCATGGTGGGCACCGGACGGGCGGCGCAACTGGGTGCCTTGTTTCGTCGGGGCGATGCGTTGCAATCGCTGCAATCCGCGCAGGTCGTGGCCTTCGACAAGACCGGCACACTGACACAGGGTCGGCCCGAGATGACGGCATTTGAAACCGTGGGGGACCGCGATGCAGACACCGTGCTGGCCATGGTCGCCGGGGCCGAGGCACAAAGTGAGCACCCATTGGCGCAAGCGATCCTGCGCGGAGCCGAGGAACGTGGTGTTACCCCTTTGCAAGCCAGCAACGTGCAGACCGTGACCGGGTTTGGATTGCAGGCGGATATTGACGGATCTCAGGTTCTTGTCGGGTCACAATCGTTCATGGCGCGCGAAAATGTTCCCATGTCCGACCTGACCGATCGTGCGGACCCCATGCGGGCAAAGGGCCACACTGTGTTTTTCGTGGCGATTGACGGGCAGTTGGCCGCGTTGATCGGAGTGTCCGACCCGATCAAGCCCGACACCGGACCCGCCTTGGCCGCTTTGCGCGCCATGGGCAAACAACTGGCCATGATCACTGGCGATGACCCGGCGACGGCAGCAGCGATTGCCGACCAGCTTGGTATCGACCACGTGGATGCCGGCGTGTTGCCCGATGGGAAAGTGGAAGCGATCGAAGTCTTGCAATCGCGCTTCGGCAAGGTGGCATTTGTCGGTGACGGGATAAACGATGCTCCGGCACTTGCACGCGCCGATGTGGGGCTGGCCATCGGCACCGGCACCGATGTTGCAATTGAAGCGGCGGATGTCGTGTTGTCGTCCGGCGCGTTGTCGGGTGTGGTCAACGCCTTTGAGATCAGCCGCCGCACCATGAACAACATCCGGCAAAACCTGTTCTGGGCCTTCGGCTACAACGTGTTGCTGATCCCGGTGGCGGCGGGTGTGCTTTATCCCGTCTGGGGCTTGCTGCTGTCCCCGATGCTGGGGGCGGGGGCGATGGCGGCGTCCTCGGTCCTTGTGTTGACCAACGCCTTGCGCCTGCGCTTTGTCCGCCCGCTGCTGGAGGAGACCTCATGAACATTTCCCAGGCTGCCCAACGCACTGGATTGCCCGCCAAGACCATCCGCTATTACGAGGATATCGGGCTCGTCACCCCCAGTCGCGACACCAACGGCTATCGCGTCTTCGCTGATCAGGAGTTGCACAAGCTGACATTCCTCGCCAGATCGCGCGCGCTTGGCTTCTCGATCGAGGATTGCCGCGCTCTGCTGGCGCTTTATGAAGATCAGTCCCGCGCCAGCAGCGATGTCAAACGCATCGCCGCTCAGCATCTGGAAGAAATCGAAGCGAAAATCGCGGATCTCAGGGCCATGCGTGATACGCTGTCGGAACTGGTGCGCGCCTGTTCGGGAGATGATCGGCCCGACTGCCCAATCCTGAAAGGGATCGAACATGCGGGCGGTCCTGCCCGCAGGTCTTGAGCCACATCAAAGACAGCCCGGTTTTGCAGGTGCAGAAACGTGGCAGGAGGAATAGTCGGCCACCCTGTGGTGTGCCTTGCGCGTAGGATGTCATATCATGGACAAAAGCCCACTTAGCCCTCTGTTCGACCCTCGATCCGTCGCCGTGTTCGGGGCCAGCCCCTCTGGCCATTCGGTCGGCGCGCTTGCTTATGCCAATCTGGTTGCAGGCGGATTTGACGGTGCCATCTATCCGATCAATCCCAAACACAAGAAAATCGACGCGGCAGAGTGCTATCCGACCATTTCGGATATCGCGAAGGATATTGACCTTGCGGTTATCGCCACCCCGGCGCGCACGGTGCCGGGCATCATGCGCGATTGTGCCCAGGCCGGGGTGAAGGCTGCGATCATTCTGTCTGCCGGGTTCAGCGACGGTGACCAGAAGGGTCGCGCTTATGAAAGCCAGGTCATGCACGAGGCGCGCAAGGCTGGCATTCGGGTGCTGGGTCCGAATTGCGTCGGGCTGGTGCGGCCCTGGTTGGGGCTGAACGCCACGTTTCTGAAGTCGCAGGCGCCGAAGGGGCGGTTGGCGATGGTGTCGCAATCGGGGGCGCTGATCTCGGCCATTGCGGATTGGGCGGGACCACACCATTCGGGGTTTTCGGCCATGGTGTCGCTGGGCAGCTCGCTGGATGTCGATATCGGGGACACGCTGGATTATCTGGTGAATGACCCCAAGACCGACGCCATACTGCTGTATGTCGAAGGGGTGAAGGACGCGCCGAACTTCATGTCGGCGATGCGCCGGGCGGCGCGCCTGAAACCGGTGATCGTTCTGAAATCAGGGCGACATGCAGTCGGTGCCAAGGCCGCGCATACCCATACCGGGGCGCTGATCGGCTCGGATCAGGTGTTTGATGCGGCGCTGGAACGTGTGGGCGCTGTGCGCGTCAACACGCTGGGGCAGTTGTTCGCCGCCGCCGAGCTTTTGGCGAACACAAAGAAAACCTCCGGCGACCGGCTGTGCATCATCACCAATGGGGGTGGGGCCGGGGTGCTGGCTGCGGACCGGGCGGGCGATCTGGATATCAGCCTGCCGCCCCTGTCCGATGCCACCCGCAAGACGCTGGACAAGCTGCTGCCCGCGTACTGGAGCCACGCAAACCCCGTTGACATTCTGGGCGATGCCACGCCCGATGCTTATGGTGCCGCCGTCAAGGCCGCCATTACCGACCCCGAGGTCGATGGCGTTCTGGTTCTGTTGACGCCGCAGGCTATGACCGATGCAACCGCCGCTGCCAAAGCCGTGAAAGCGGCCTTGCCAAAGCGCAACAGGAAACCGGTACTGGCCTGCTGGATGGGCGAAGACGTGGTTGCAGAAGGGCGCAACTTGTTGTCCGAAGCGGGGATTTCCGTCTTCGAGACACCTGAACGGGCGGTCGAGGGGTTTTCGTACCTCGTGCAGCACAATCGCAACCGGCAGCTCTCGCTTGAGGTGCCGCGCGCGCGCGCCTTTGAGCAAGGGCTTGATCTGAACGGCGCGCGAATGATCATTGCAAACGCTTTGGCCACCGGGCGAAGCATGCTCTCTGATACCGAAAGCAAGGCGTTGCTCAGCGCGTTCAACATCCCAGTGAACCTGACCTTCGAGGCGAAGACATCGAACGACGCCCTGATCGCTGCCGAAACCGTGCGCTTTCCCGTCGCAATGAAAATCTCGTCCCCCGACGTGTCGCATAAAACCGATGTGGGGGGCGTAAAGATCAACGTCGCTCATGCCGCATCAGTGACACGCGCGTTTCACGAGATCGTTGCCAACGTCAGAAAGGCCCAGCCCGACGCCGAAATCACCGGTGTCACGGTCGAGGCGATGTCACATCTCAGGCAGGCGCGCGAGCTTGTCATCGGGGCCAGCCGCGATCCGGTGTTCGGGCCGACGATCCTGTTCGGGGCCGGCGGCACGATGGTCGAGGTGATGAAAGACAGCGCCGTGGCCCTGCCGCCGTTGAACGCGGTTCTGTCGGAGCGGCTGATCAATCGTACACGTGTCTCAAAGGCGCTGGACAGCTTCCGCGACTATGACCCGGTCGACAAGGCGGCGCTGGTGGATGTGCTGAAGCGTATCTCGATCATCGTCAGCGAACTGCCCGAGATTGTCGAGCTGGACATCAACCCGTTGTTTGCCGGACCGGACGGTGTTCTGGCGGTGGATGCGCGCATCACCGTGGCGCGACCGCCATCCAATGACGGCCGATATGACCACATGGCGATCCACCCCTATCCGCGCCATCTTGCGCGCCAGACCTTCCTGCGCGACGGCACGCCCCTGACCATCCGCCCGATCCGGCCCGAAGATGCCGAGCATGAAAAGCAGTTCATGCGCGATTTGTCGGACGAGGCGAAGATGATGCGTTTCATGGGGTCGGTGAACGAGCTGAGCCCGGAGCTGCTCGCGCAGTTCACCCAGATCGACTATCGCCGGGAAATGGCGCTGGTCGCCATGGCCGAGATCGACGGCGCGCCGGTTCAGGTCGGCGTGGCGCGATACGTGATCAATCCCGATTGGAAAAGCTGCGAATTTGCGGTCGTCGTGTCCGACCGCATTCAGAATCAGGGGCTGGGTACCAAGCTGATGAAGGGGCTGTTCAAGGCCGCGCAGGATCACGGGCTGAAAGTGATCGAAGGCACGGTTCTGCGCAAGAATGCCCCGATGCTGCGCCTGATGAAGGATCTGGGTTTCACCCAGCGGCCCGACCCGGATGACCATGATGTGGTGATCGTCGAACGCGAACTTTAGGCCCGGCACAACGCAGGTTCAGGAGAGGAGACCGAATGCTGTCCATCATATCGCACCCAGAGTGCCGAGACCACGATGCAGGCCCCCTGCACCCCGAAAGCAAGGCGCGGCTGGATGCGATCAACAACCAGTTGATCATGTCAGGCATGGACTACGTTGTGCGCCACCGCGATGCGCCGCTGGTCGAACGGGCGCAGCTCGAACGGGTGCATGACAGCGATTATCTGGACCGCGTCTATGCGCTGGCACCAGGGCAGGGGATGCAAAGTGTCGAAGTGGATGGCGATACGGTGATGAGCCCTGGCACCTTGCGCGCCGCCGAACGGGCCGCCGGGGCGGGCGTGCTGGGGGTCGATCTGGTGATGTCGAACGAGGCCAACCCTGTCTTTTGCATGATCCGCCCGCCGGGCCACCATGCCGAACGTGACAAGGCGATGGGGTTTTGTCTGTTCAATAATATCGCGGTGGCGGCTGCCCATGCGCTGGACGCGCATGATCTGTCGCGCGTCGCGATCATTGATTTCGACGTGCATCACGGCAACGGCACAGAAGAGATCTTCAAGACCGAACCCCGCGTGCTGTTCTGTTCCAGTTTCCAGCACCCGTTCTATCCATTCACCGGGCATGAGAAGGAAACCGACAATCTCGTTGATATTCCCCTGTCTGCAGGCGCGGGCAGCGCCGAATTTCGCGAGGCCGTCAGCGCCCACTGGCTGCCGCATCTCAAGGCGTTCAAACCTGAGTTTCTGTTCATCTCGGCCGGATTCGATGCTCATGTCGCCGATGATATGTCCAGCGTTCAACTGACCGATGCCGACTATGAATGGGTCACGCGCGAGTTGAAGGCAGTGGCAGATGAGTTCGCCGATGGGCGGATCCTGTCGATGCTGGAAGGCGGATATGAACCGGATGTGTTGGCCCGGTCGGTGGTCAAACACCTGAACGTGCTTCTGGGGTAATCAGCAAAACCGCGCAGGATCAAGCGACGCCACGGTGCCTGCGTCCAGTTCGGATGACGCCCCGGAAACGAGATCGGCCAGCAAACGCGATGCCGCCGGGCTGGTCTGGAACCCGTATCCGCCTTGCCCTGCAAACCACAGGAAACCCGCGTCCTGCGGCGATGGCCCGATCACCAGGTTGCGGTCGGGTGCAAAACTGCGCAGCCCTGCCCAGTTGGCGATCATCCGCGTGACGGGTTCTGTGACCACCTCCTCATATCGGGCCAAGCCTTCGGCCAGAACCATGTCATCTGCCCATGCGTCCTGCGGGTCGAGCGGGTCGGCGTCGGCGGGGGATACGATCAGGGCGCCAGCATCCGGCTTGGCATACCAGCTTTCGCCCGCACCCATGAACATTGGCCAACCTGCCACGTCATGTCCGCCCGGTGCCGGAATGCGTGCCATCGAGCGGCGGAACGGCTGAATGCCGATGGGCGCGATCCCCGCCATCGCCGCCACCTGATCGGCCCATGCCCCGGCTGCGTTGACCAACATGCGCGATGAGAAGGTACCTTTTGGGGTCGTGACCATCCAGCCTGCATCATGGCGCGTGATCTGTTCGACGCGCGCGCCGGTGATCACCTCGCCGTCCGCGCGGATCTCGCGGGCGAAGTTCTGGATCAGAAGGTCGGTGTCGATGTCCCATGCGTCGGCGTGATACCCCGCACCCAGGATGGCCCCGGCATTCAGGATGGGCACCATCGCCTGTGCTTCGGTTACCGTAATCGGGTCCATCTTCATGGTCTTGAGGTCCTGCGCCAGCGTATCCTCCTGCCCTATGGTGGCCACGATCATCAACCCGCGCGGGCTGAGCACGCCGCCATTTGCCGTTTCGTGATACGGGCGCGAAGCGCGGTTCAGCGCGATGACACTGGACGCGCCATAGCTTTCTTCGAACATCGCAGCAGACCGGCCCGATGCGTGATAGGCAAGGGCATCTTCGGCCTCGATCAACGTGACGCGGCCCAACCGGGACAACCGCGCGCCCGCTGAAACGCCTGCAATCCCGCCACCAATAACGATAAAGTCCTGCATGATCCCGCCCGATCCTGATTCAGTTGAGTGATGATGCGGACAGTTGCATGGGGACGTGAAAAGCGAAAGACCCGGCAATGCCGGGTCAATCGAAATCATGGCATCGGGGCAATGCGATCAGCGTCGCCCGAAATCGTCCTGTGTCAGAACACCATCGCCATTGCGGTCTTGCGTCGGAAACCACAGGTCGACGCCTGACAGAAACTCTGCCCGCGTGACGCGCCCGTCGCCGTCAAGATCGGCGTTCTGACGGGTCATGGCCATCGCGGCGCCGTGCTCCCCCATGCCGGATCGCTTGCCCTGACCCTTGCCCTGACCTTGACCGCCCATCACCGCATACCCGTTTTCATTCATATCCGCCTCGCGGGCTTCATCGAACATGACGTATTCTTCTGCGGTCAGCACATCGTCCTCATTGGCATCGAAGGTGGTGAAAATGTCGCCACGCCGCTCGCGCGTTTCTTCGACGGTGACGACGCCGTCTTCGTTCAGATCCCAGTTTTCGATGAAGTGCAGGCCGGGCTGCTGTTGGGCGAAGACTGGAACCGAAAGAAAAGTTAGCAGAATGACAGAAAGGGGTTTCGAGACGTGCATTGTAAGCTCCATTGTTACCTGTTTCTCAAACGCACGGGCGCGGCGTTTCCGTCGCCTGCCACAAAAAAAGACCCCGCCCGAGGGCGAGGTCCAATAGGGCGTATGCCGGTCAGGTCAGCTGGAGGGGATTTCGCCCTCGATCCCTTCGACATAGAAATCCATGCCGGCCAGGGTGCCGTCATCCGCGGTTTCGCCTTCCGCCAGCCAGGCGCTGCCGTCCTGCTTGTTCAGCGGCCCGGTGAAAGCGTGATATTCGCCTGAACCCAGCGCGTCACGCAGAGCCTCGGCTTCGGCTTTCACATCGGCTGGCACCGCATCCGAAATCTCGCCAATGCCGACCATGCCGGCCCCGATGCCATCCCAGGTCGATTTGCTTTCCCAGGTGCCATCCATCACGGCTTTGGTCCGCGCGATATAGTAGGGGGCCCAGTTGTCGATGATCGACGAGACCCGCGGCATCGGCGCGTATTCTGACATATCGGACGCCTGACCGAAGGTGATGATGTCCCCGGCTTCCTGTGCGGCAGCTTGCGGGGCGGTGGAATCGGTGTGTTGCAGGATCACGTCGGCGCCTTGCTCGATCAGGGCTTTGGCCGCGTCGGCTTCCTTGGCGGGGTCAAACCAAGTATAGGCCCAGACGATTTTGAACTGAACGTCGGGGTTCACCTTCTTGGCGTGGATATAGGCCGCGTTGATACCGCGGATCACTTCCGGGATCGGGAAGGACGCGATATAGCCGATGATGTTCGATTTGGTCATCTTGCCGGCGATGTGGCCTTGCACGGCGCGCCCTTCATAGAAACGGGCCGAGTAGACGGACACGTTGGGTGCAGTCTTGTAGCCGGTGGCGTGCTCGAATTTCACGTCCGGGAACTTCTCGGCCACTGCAATGGTCGCGTCCATGTAACCGAACGAGGTGGTGAAGATCAGGTCGGCCCCGGCCAGAGCCATCTGGGTGATCGCACGTTCGGCGTCGGCCCCTTCCGGCACACTTTCCTGATAGATGGTTTCGACCTTGTCGCCGAACTCTTCCTCCACGGCCAGACGGCCCTGGTTGTGTTCATAGGTCCAGCCGCCATCGCCGATCGGGCCGACAAAGATAAAGCCGACCTTGGTCTTGTCCTCGGCCATGGCCGCGCCGGACAGCCCGGCGGCCACGGCCACACTGGCCAGAAGTGTTTTTACTGCACGCATTTCATTCTCCCTTGATGGTTTGAGCAGATTCTGAAGTTTCGTCGTCGCGGTCCTCGCCGTTTTTGGCGGCCTCGCGAATGCGTCGTTGTATGTTGGTTTCGCTTTCCAGAAGCGCGGCCGTCACGATGGCGGACGGGACAGCGATCACGCCCAGCCCGATGAACAGCACAAAGGTGGTGAAAATCTTGCCGCCCGGCGTGATCGGAAACATATCGCCATAGCCCACGGTCGTGAAGCTGGCGACTGCCCACCACAGGCTGTCGGGGATCGAGGTGAAGACTTCGGGCTGGGCGTCATGCTCAAAAATATAGATCCCGACCGCCGAGACATAAAGCATCAGCGCAGCAATCACGCCGAAAACCATAAGCTCGCCGCGCACCTGCTGAAATGCCACCACCAGACGTTCCATCGCGTGTGACCCACGAAACAGCTTCAGCAGCCGCACCAGCCGCAACAGGCGGAACGTGCGCACAACCATCCATTGCGGGGTCATCAGGGCGATGGCAGGGGCGATGCTCAGCAGATCAATCATGCCCCAGAAGCTGAATGCATATCGCAAGGGGCGATTGGCGGTGGCAAGACGTATCAGGTATTCGATGGCGAATACGACCAGCAGAAACAGCTCGAACCCAAGCAGAAAGCGGCGCAGGTGATCGGGCAGTTGCGGCATGGTTTCAAGCGCGATGGCAACTGCCGAGGCGACGATCAGCACATCCATCACACGCCCGACATTCACACCGCCCAAAGGCTTGTGGCCGTCCAGAATGTCGTGAATGTCGGGTTTGATCATCTGACCGGCCTAATGCGTCGCGTGAAAGATGCGCCCAAGTGAACCCGGTGCGCCATGATTGCCACGCAAAGAGATAACCACAAGCACAAGGATTGTCACGATATAGGGGCTCATCGCCAGGATTTCGACCGGTATCGCGGCGCCTGCGGCTTGCAGGTTCAACTGAAGCACCGTGATGCCGCCGAACAGATAGGCCCCCAGCAGCACACGCCACGGACGCCAGCTTGCAAACACAACGATGGCAAGGGCGATCCAGCCGGCACCAGCGGTCATCCCTTCGACCCATTGCGGCACCCGCACCAGGCTGACATAGGCCCCGCCCAGCCCGGCACAGGCGCCACCGAACGCGATGGCCAACAGACGCACGCGCACCACCTTGTAGCCAAGCGCATGGGCCGCATCGTGGTTTTCGCCGACACCGCGCAGGATCAAGCCCGCGCGGGTCCGCGTCAGCACATACCAGGTGGCGGCGACGATAATCAGGCTGACATAGACCATGGGGTCGTGCCGGAACAGGATCGGTCCCAGAATGGGAATATCGCCCAGCACGGGGATGTCCCATTTTGCCATGCTTGGCGCCTTCAGCCCTTCGTAAGGTTTGCCAATCAGCGAGGACAGGCCCAAGCCGAACAGGGTCAATCCCAGCCCGGTCGCGACCTGGTTCGACATGAGGTATAGCACCAGCACGCCAAACAGCATCGACAGCGCCGCCCCCGCCGCCGCAGCGGCCACAAAGCCGATGGCGGGGCTGCCTGTATTGACACCGATGGCAAAGCCGACCACCGCGCCGGTGATCATCATGCCCTCAACGCCAAGGTTCAGGACACCCGACTTTTCGACCACCGCTTCACCGATGGCCGCCAGAAGGATCGGCGTTGCCGCCACCATCAGGGACGCGAGAAGAAGAAGCGGGTTGATTTGACCAAGATCCATCATCGTTCTCCTTAAACGGTTGCGGGGGTGTTGAAACGAATGCGGTAATGCGACAGGACGTCCATCGCCAGAAGGAAGAACATCAGCATCCCTTGGAACATCTGGATCGCCGCCGCAGGCAGACCCAGCATCAACTGCGCCAGCTCGCCCCCGATATAGGTCAGCGCCATCAAAAGCCCGGCCAGCAGGATGCCGATGGGATGCAGGCGGCCCAGAAAGGCCACGATGATTGCGGTAAACCCATAGCCCGAGTTGAAGTCGATCGTGACCTGCCCGGCAGGGCCGGACACTTCGAACAGGCCTGCAAGCCCGGCCAGCGCGCCGGACGTGCCAAGGCAGAACAGGATCAAACGCGTCGGATTGACGCCCGCAAACCGGGCGGCGCGCGGCGCTTCGCCGGTCAGGCGCACCTGAAAGCCCAGCATGTGACGGGTCAGCAGGACATAGGCAAAGATGACGGCCACGAAGGCTGCGGCCACCCCCCAGTGCATCCCGGTGCCACTGATCAGTTCTGTGTTATAGGCGGCAGGAAAGTCGCGAAAATTGCGCGAGCCGGGGAATCCCATGCCTTCGGGGTTCTTCAAAAGCCCCTGACTGACGGAGGCCAACAGGTTCTCGGCCACATAGACAAGCATCAGACTTACAAGGATTTCATTGGTGCCGAACTTCACTTTCAGCACGCCCGGGATCATCGCCCAGGCCCAGCCCCCAAGCGCACCGGCCAGCACCATTGCCGGAAAGATCAGCACGCTGTCGGAGGGGTAGAAGGCCAGCCCGACCGCCGCGCCGCAGATCGCGCCCATGATGTATTGCCCCTCGGCTCCGATGTTCCAGATGCCCGCCCGGAACCCGAGACTCAGCCCGACGGCGATCAGGATCAGCGGGCCTGCCTTCACCAGAAGCTGCGGGCGGGAATAGGGGCCAAAGGTTTCATGAAACAGCGGATCCCAGAAGATCGTGCGGATGGCTTCCAGGGGCGGTTTGCCCAGCATCCAGAACATGATGCCACCGGCGATCATCGTGGCGATGACGGCCAGAACCGGCGTGAATCCTGCCCAGAATTTGGACGGTTGTGGGCGTTTTTCCAGATGTATCATGCTGCTGTTTCCCCGTGCACACCGCCCATCATCAGGCCGATCGTTTCAACATCCAGCCCCTGAGTGGGGACGGGGTCGGCCAAGCGGCCCTCGTTCAGGGCGGTGAAGCGGTCGGCGACCTCCATCAACTCGTCAAGATCCTGACTGATCACCACCACCGCAGCGCCGTGATGGGCCAGGTCCAGCAGCGATTGCCGGATCGCCGCCGCGGCCGAGGCATCCACCCCCCAGGTCGGCTGGTTCACGACCAACACGTCAGGGCGTTGCAAGACCTCGCGCCCGATCACGAATTTCTGCAGATTGCCACCCGACAGCGACCCCGCCGCATTGTCCGGCCCCGGCGTGCGCACGTCGAAAGCCTTGATGATACGGCGGGCGAAATCTTCGGTTCTGCCCCATTTCAGGAAGCCCCGGTCAACCAGTTTTTCACGCACGGCGCCGGTCAGAAGCGCGTTCTCCGTCAGGCTCATATCCGGCGCGGCTGAATGGCCCAGCCGTTCTTCCGGCGCTGTCAACAGGCCGCGCGCCCGGCGGGCATTGGGGTGGAGCAAGGTGATATCGTCACCGCCTAGCGTAATCGCACCTGTCTGGGCGCGGCCTTCGCCTGACAGAACAGCCAGCAATTCATCTTGTCCATTGCCCGCCACACCGCCGATGCCCAGAACCTCGCCTTTGCGCACCTCAAGCGAGATGTTGCGCAGGTCGGTGCCGAATTCGGATGGCGATTTCATCGACACGTCGTTCATCGACAGGGCGACGGGGCCGGGGTCTGCGGCCTCGCGGGAGGGCACGTGCAGCGTATCCCCCACCATCATCTCGGCCAGTTGGCGGGCCGATTTCTCGCGCGGGTCGCAGGTGTCGACCACTTTGCCAAGACGCAGGACGGTGGCGTGTTCGCACAGGGATCGGATTTCTTCCAGCTTGTGCGAGATATACAGGATCGCGGTGCCTTCGGCGGTCAGCTTGCGCAAGGTTTTGAAAAGAATATCAACCTCTTGCGGAGTCAAAACCGAGGTCGGTTCATCCATGATCAACAGCTTCGGGTCTTGCAGCAGACAGCGAATGATCTCGACCCGCTGACGTTCGCCCGCCGACAGATCGCCCACCACGCGATGCGGATCAAGCGGCAGGCCATAGGCCTGGCTCACCTCGCGGATGCGGGCCGACAACACGCGCCGGTCAGGCGGATTGTCCATGCCGAGCGAGATGTTTTCGGCCACCGACAGCGCGTCGAACAGGCTGAAATGCTGAAAAACCATCGTGACACCGGAACTGCGTGCCGCCGCCGGGTTGACCGGCGCAAAGCTTTCGCCGCGCAGCGTCATCTGCCCTGCATCCGGTTTGACCAGGCCATAGATCATCTTGACCAGTGTCGATTTCCCCGCCCCGTTTTCCCCCAGCAAGGCATGCACCTCGCCCGGTAGGATCGAAAACGAAACCTGATCATTGGCCACGACACCCGGATAGGCTTTCGTCATCCCCTCAAGTGTCAACAGCGCGTTTTGGTGGCGCGTATCCCCTGTCACCGTGCATTCCCCTGTTGTTTTTTTCGTTATCGGCCACGCTGCCAAGTAGCGCGGCGGCAACCCCGATTGCAATGGCGTGTGGGGTCTTTCCAAGGCCCGGATCTCCGATCGGGCAGCGAATACTGTTGATCTGTTCGACATCGTGGCCAAGACCGGCCAACCGCTTGCTGAACCGTGCCCATTTGGTCGCAGACCCGATCAGTCCGGCGCTGGCAAAGGGTCGTGACAAGATCGCGTGGCACAGGTCCAGATCAAGGCTGTGGCTGTAGGTCAGGACAAGGTGATGTGCGTTCTGCGGGGCCAACCCGACCGCCCGCGCGGGATGGGGTGTCGGCAAAGTCGAGACATTCGCAGGGACACATGCTGGAAACCGATCGACCGCAGTGTCGATCCAGGTGATGGCAAGATTGGGCAGCGGGGACAAAACATCGACCAGCGCCCGCCCGACATGCCCGGCGCCATAGATCCAGACGGGTGTGTCGGGCCGGGACACGGGTTCGATCATCCAGCCATGCAAAAGTTGTGGGGCAGGGCGCAACCCTTTCGACCGCGCCTGGTCCAGCACGCGTTTCACCGCCAAGGGTGTGGCGTCCAATGGCACGACCGGTCGCGCAACGATATGGTCCCGCGCCAGGCTTGAAAGATCATCCGCCGCGAAACACTCGGTCAACAGAGTGACCGCCCCGCCGCAGCATTGGCCCAGATCTGGACCAAGCGGCATGCGTTTCAGAGCAGCGCGTTCGCCATTGGACAACAGTGACCGCGCGGCGATGGTGGCGCGATATTCCAGCTCCCCCCCACCGATTGTGCCGCTTTGCCCGTCCCGCCAGACCAGCATGGATGCCCCCACTTCGCGTGGGGTTGAACCGGCGGTGTCTGCAACGACCACGCGGGCGACGGGACCGTATCGGGCGATGGTATCTGCCAGCTGGGTCAGGTCAAAGCTCATCCAGTGCGCACCCGTTCGATGGCGTCCAGAATTTCCTCGGCGGTCGCCGGGGCGTTCAGATCGTGATAGCCGTCGCCACAGGCCGACACCGCATCCGCCAGCGCAAGCCACGCGGAAACACCCAGCATCAAGGGGGGTTCACCCACCGCCTTTGAGCGGAACACCGTGTTCTCGTGGTTGGGCTGGTCCCACAGATCGACATTGAACACGCGCGGCCGGTCGGAACAGGCCGGGATCTTGTAGGTCGACGGCGCATGGGTGCGCAGCCGTCCTTTGTCATCCCACACCAGCTCTTCCGTGGTCAGCCAACCCGCCCCCTGCACATAGCCGCCTTCGACCTGCCCGATGTCAATCGCGGGGTTCAGACTGCTGCCCGCGTCATGCAGGATGTCGGTGCGCAGGATACGGTTTTCACCGGTCAGCGTGTCTATGACCACCTCGGTCAGCGCGACACCATGGGCAAAATAGAGGAAGGGACGGCCTTGGCCCTTGGCCCGATCCCAGTTGATACCGGGCGTCTTGTAAAAGCCCGTGGCCGACAGGCTGACCCGCGTCTCATAGGCCGAGGCAGCGGCGTCGGCAAAGCTGATGGTCTTGCCGTTCGGGCCGTGCAGCATACCATCCTCGAACGAAATGTCTTTTGTGCCACATTGCCAAAGCCCGGCGATATGCTCGGCCATACGATCGCGTATGGTCAGGCACGCTTCCTGCACCGCCATCCCGTTCAGGTCCGACCCCGACGACGCCGCGGTGGCGGATGTATTGGGCACTTTCGCGGTATCGGTCGCGGTGATCCTGACCGCCTCGGTGGGCACACCGAAGCTGCGGGCGGCGACCTGCGCGACCTTCAGAAACAGCCCTTGCCCCATTTCGGTGCCGCCATGGTTCATGCGGATCGACCCATCGGCATAGACATGCACCAAAGCGCCCGCCTGGTTCAGATGGGTCAGCGTAAAACTGATCCCGAACTTGACCGGCGAATAGGCAAGGCCCTTTTTCAGAACCGGGTTTTCGGCGTTGAACCTGTCGACACCGGCCCGCCGCGCAGCGTAATCCGCGCGTGCCAACAGGGCGTCGGTCATGGCCGGGACGTGAAAGCCCTCGATCGTCTGACCGTAATGCGTGGTCTGCCCGTCGCGGTAGAAATTGACCCGCCGCACCTGAACCTGGTCCAATCCGCGCGCCGCCGCGATGTGATCCAGAATGCGCTCGATTCCCAGTACACCTTGTGGGCCGCCGAAGCCGCGAAAGGCGGTGGCCGACGCCGTATTGGTTTTCAGGCGATGACTTTCGATTTTGACGGCAGGCAGGTGATAGGCGTTGTCCGCATGCAGCATCGCACGGTCAGCCACCGGCAAGGACAGGTCTTGCGACCAGCCGCAGCGGGCAAGCTGCGTGACCTCCAGCCCCAGAACGCGCCCTTGATCATCAACGCCCGCGCGATAGGTGATGCGGAAATCGTGCCGTTTGCCGGTAATCACCATGTCATCGTCGCGGTCATAGCGCATTTTGCATGGCCGCCCGGTGCGCTGGGCAGCCACGGCACAGGCCACCGCGAGTGCATTGCCCTGGCTTTCCTTGCCACCAAACCCGCCGCCCATCCGGCGGGTCTCAACCCGGATACCGTGCATCGGCACGCCAAGCGCCTCGGCCACCTTGTGCTGAATTTCAGTCGGGTGTTGGGTCGAGCTGTGCACCAACATGTCACCCGCTTCCTGCGGGATCGCCAGTGCGGCCTGACCTTCCAGATAGAAATGCTCCTGCCCGCCCATCTCGAACGACCCGGAAAGCGTGTGGGGGGCGGTTTCTATGGCGTCCGCAGCATCGCCGCGCGACCAGATCACCGGGCCACCTTCGAACCGGCTGTCTGCCTCCATCGCCTCGTCAATGGTCAGGATCGCCGGGCGCGGGTCGATGGTGATCTTGGCTTTCCGGGCGGCTTTGCGGGCAGCAAGATGCGAATTTGCGATCACGAGGAAAATCGGCTGGCCGTGATAGAAAACTTCGCCCTGCGCCAGCAACGGCTCGTCATGGATCGAGGGCGAGACATCGTTGGCATGAGGCAGGTCGATGGCGGTCAGCACATCCACCACGCCCGGCGACTGGCGCACATTTGACAAATCGGCATGGGTGATCACGCCGCGCGCCGTGTCGCTCAGCCCAAAGGCCAGATGCAGACAGTTTGCAGGTGTCGGAATGTCATCGACATAATGCGCCTGGCCAGTCACGTGCAGGCGGGCCGCGTCATGGGGCAGGGGGCGACCAACGCTCATGACTGCACCTCAAGCACCGATGTGGAGTGGCCCTGATCCTCGTGCCAATAACGCAGCAGCATGTTCTGCGCGGTTCGCATGCGATAGCTTGCCGATGCCCGCATATCGGACATTGGTGTAAAGTCTTTTTCAAACGCGGGCAGGGCGGCGCGAACTGTCGCCTCGGACCAATCCTTGCCAACCAACGCGGTTTCGACATGGGATGCCCGTTTCGGAATGCCCGCCATGCCGCCAAAGGCGATGCGCGCATAGGTGATCGTCCCGTCCTGCACAGTGATGTTAAAAGCGCCGAGAACAGCCGAGATATCCTGATCGAACCGTTTGGACAGTTTATACACGCGCAGCCGGTCCGGTTGGCGCGGGAACGAAACGGCTTCGACAAACTCGCCCGGTTGGCGGTCCTGCTTGCCATAGTCGATGAAAAACTGTTCCAACGGGATGGCGCGGCGATCATCGCCGCGTCGCAGATGAAGCGTTGCATCAAGCGCGATCAGCGCGGGCGGTGTGTCCCCAATGGGGGATCCGTTGGCGATATTGCCGCCGATCGTGGCCACGTTGCGCACCTGGACCGATGCGAACCGGCGCAGCATCTCGGCGAAATGCGGGTGGAGCGGGGCGATGACCTTGCGCAAAAACTCCAGCGTGACGCCGGCGCCGATGCGAATGTCCTTATCGCCGATTTTCACATCTTTCAGATCCTTCACCCCGTTCAGGAAGATCACCGGGTTCAGATCGCGCAGCGCCTTGGTGGCCCACAACCCGACATCCGTCGCCCCGGCAATCAGCGTGGCATGGGGTGAGGTCATCAAAGCATGGGCCAAGGCCTCCGATGTTTCCGGCCGCGCGATATCGGCGTGGTCGGCGGCTTCGGGCAAACTGCTGGGGGTCGGGTCGAACCCCTCGGGCACGGGTGTCTGCGCGGCATCCTGGGCGGCGCGGATGATCGGGGCGTAGCCCGTGCAGCGGCACAGGTTGCCTGCCAGCACGTCATCATGGTTCTGATCGTCATTCAGATGCGCAGCGGCCAGGGACATTGTGATGCCGGGTGTGCAAAAACCGCATTGCGATCCGTGTTTCTCGACCATCGCATCCTGGACCGGGTGCAGTTGGTCGCCCTGCGCCAACCCCTCGATCGTGGTCAGGGATTTACCGTTCAACTGGCCCAGAAACAGGATGCAGGCATTGACCGCCTTCGCCCCGTCGCTGTCGGTGACCATGATCGTACACGCCCCACAATCGCCTTCGTTGCAGCCTTCCTTGGTGCCGGTCAATCCCTGGGAGTCGCGCAGCCAATCCAGCGTGGTCCGTGTGGGGTCCACGTCATGCAGCGTCACACTCTCTCCGTTCAGAAGAAAGGCGATATCCATGAGATTCGTCCTGCCGCGTTACCCTGTTGTGGCCCCGGTCTGCCTGCCCTCGATGCGGCGTAGAAAACAGGCGGGGTTTATTTTTCTGTCTATCAAACAAAGCCGAGAATCGCCCTTCTGGCAAGAATTTCCTTCTTCGCAGGCGCAGCAAGGATGCAGCGATTTGATTTGATTTGGGAATGGGCAATATGTATGCAAATGTATGCCAATATTGGAGCGCAAATGATTACGCAACTTCATCACGTTCAGCTGGCCATGCCACAGGGGCAGGAAGCGCAAGCCATCGGCTTTTATTCAGACCTTCTGGGGTTTGTAACGGAATCGAAGCCCAAGGCGCTGGCGGCACGCGGTGGGGTCTGGTTTCGGCAAGGCGACGTGCGCGTCCATCTGGGTGTGGAAACGCCGTTTACGCCGGCGCGCAAAGCCCATCCCGCCTTTCTGTGCGATGAACTTGACGCCTTGGCGCGGCGGTTGGGCGACGCGAAATACCCGGTTGAATGGGATCAGAACCTTGCGGGTTTCAAACGTTTCTATACCGCAGATCCCTTCGGCAACCGGATCGAAATTCTGCACCCCGCCACGTGATCCTTTCTGCGCTTTCCCCCCGCCGGGCGGTCGTCTAGTTTGGCAACATGACGAACCAACCCCGATTCATTCACCTGCGCGTTCATACGGAGTATTCGCTGCTGGAAGGTGCGATTCCGGTCAAGAAGCTGCCGGGTCTGTGCGTGGCGGCGGGCATGCCTGCGGTGGCGATCACCGACACCAACAACATGTTCGCGGCGCTGGAGTTTTCCGTCACCGCGGCTGGGCAGGGGGTGCAACCAATCATTGGCTGTCAGGTCGACGTGGCTTTCGACAAGCCCGCGCCCGGCGAAAAACCTCGCCCTGCCGCGCCGGTCGTGCTGCTGGCGCAGTCCGAGCGCGGGTATGAGAACCTGATGAAGCTCAATTCCTGCCTTTACATCGACAAGGGCGGAGAGCTGCCGCAGGTGAAACTTGATGAACTGGAACGATACGCGGACGGCTTGATCTGCCTGACGGGCGGAGCACTTGGACCGGTCGGCCAGCTGTTGCAAGCCGGCCAAAGACCGAAGGCCGAAGCCCTGATGAAGCGGTTCCATGCCTGTTATGGCGACCGGCTCTATGTCGAATTGCAACGCCATCCCGGTGACGGCGGCCAAACCACACAGGCCGAACGCGCGACCGAGCAGGGCTTTGTCGAGATGGCCTATCAGATGGGCATCCCGCTGGTTGCGACCAATGATGCCTATTTTCCGCAGCAAAAGCTGTACGAAGCCCATGACGCGCTGATCTGCATCAAGGAGGGCGCCTATGTTGATCAGCAGGAAGGTCGACGCCGCCTGACGCCGCAGCATTATTTCAAAAGCCCCGAGGAAATGATCACGCTGTTCGCTGATTTGCCCGAGGCGATTGATAACACGGTCGAGATTGCCCGCCGCTGTGCCTTCATGGCCTATCGCCGCGACCCGATCTTGCCGAAGTTTGCCGATGACGAGGTGCAGGAGTTGCGTCGTCAGGCCAACGAGGGCTTGCAGGCCCGCCTTGCCGTGATCCCCCACGCGGTCAGCGTCGAAGAATACCAGAAACGGTTGGATTTCGAGCTGGATATCATCGAGGGCATGGGCTTCCCCGGCTATTTCCTGATCGTGGCCGATTTCATCAAATGGGCGAAAGATCACGAGATCCCCGTTGGCCCGGGGCGCGGTTCTGGTGCGGGCAGTCTGGTGGCCTATGCCCTGACCATCACCGACCTTGACCCCTTGCGCTACTCGCTGCTGTTCGAACGGTTCCTGAACCCCGAACGTGTGTCGATGCCTGACTTCGATATCGACTTTTGCATGGATCGCCGGGAAGAGGTCATCCGCTATGTGCAAGAGAAATACGGCCGCGACAAGGTCGGCCAGATCATCACCTTCGGAGCGCTTCTGTCCAAGGCGGCTGTGCGCGATGTGGGGCGGGTGTTGCAGATGCCATACGGGCAGGTGGACCGCCTGTCCAAGCTGATCCCGGTCGAAGGGGTCAAGCCTGTCTCGATCGAAAAGGCACTGGCGGATGAACCGCGCCTGCGTGAAGAAGCGCGCGCCGAGGAAGTTGTCGACCGATTGTTGACCTATGGCCAGCAGGTGGAGGGGTTGTTGCGCAATGCCTCGACCCACGCAGCGGGTGTGGTGATCGGTGATCGACCGCTGGATGCGCTGGTGCCGCTGTATCAGGATCCCAAGTCGGACATGCCGGCGACCCAGTTCAACATGAAATGGGTAGAGCAGGCCGGTCTTGTGAAGTTTGACTTTCTGGGCCTGAAAACGCTGACCGTGATCCAGAATGCCGTGGATCTGATCCGTGGACAGGGGCGCGATATCCATACGGGCCCGAATGGTGAAACTCTATATGAACCGCCTGAAGGGACCGAGAACGAGATCAACACCATCCCGCTGGATGATGAAGCGACCTACAAGCTCTATGCCGCCGCCAAGACCGTTGCCGTGTTCCAGGTGGAAAGCAGCGGCATGATGGACGCGCTTCGGCGCATGAAACCCACCTGCATCGAGGATATCGTGGCGCTGGTGGCCCTTTATCGTCCCGGCCCAATGGAGAACATCCCGACCTATTGCGAGGTCAAGAATGGGCTGCGCGAGATCGAAAGCGTGCACCCCCTGATTGACCATATCCTTGAGGAAACGCAGGGCATCATCGTTTATCAGGAACAGGTGATGCAGATTGCGCAGGTCATGGCGGGCTATTCGCTTGGCGGCGCGGATCTGTTGCGTCGCGCGATGGGCAAGAAAATCAAAGAGGCGATGGACGCCGAACGCCCGAAATTCGAGGCTGGTGCGGCTGAGAACGGTGTCGACAAGAAGAAAGCCTCTGAAGTCTTCGACCTTCTGGAAAAGTTCGCCAATTACGGGTTCAACAAATCCCACGCCGCTGCCTATGCCGTGGTCAGCTATCAGACCGCATGGCTGAAGGCGAACCACCCGGTCGAGTTCATGGCCGGCGTGATGAACTGCGATATTCACCTGACCGACAAGCTGTCCGTCTATGCCCACGAAGTGCGGCGGGGCATGGAGATCGAGATCGTGCCGCCCTGCGTCAACCGATCGCTTGAGACGTTCAGCGTTGATCAGGGCCGCGTGGTCTATGGGCTGGGGGCGCTGAAGAATGTCGGGATCGAGGCGATGAAGCTGGTGGTCGAAGGGCGCAAGGTGGACGGGATCGACAAGCCCTTTGCCACTCTGTTTGACTTTGCCCGCCGCGTTGATCTGAAACGTGTCGGCAAACGCCCGATGGAAATGCTGGCGCGCGCGGGTGCATTCGATGAACTGGACCCCAACCGCCGTCGCGTGTTCGACAGCCTTGATGCGCTGGTCAGTTACTCTGCCGCGATCCATGATCAGCGTGCCTCAAATCAGGTGTCGCTGTTTGGCGAGGCGGGTGACGATCTGCCTGAACCGCGCTTGTCCCCGGTGGGCGACTGGTTGCCCAATGAACGGTTGGCCGAAGAACACAAGGCGATCGGGTTTTATCTGTCTGGCCATCCGCTGGATGATTACCTGCCCGCGTTGAAACGCAAGGGGATCATGACCCTGCGCGAGCTGCGCGACAAGGCCGAGCGGTCCGGCGCCGCCGTCGGTAAGGTGGCGGTGAATGTCAGCGGGCTGCAGGCGCGCAAATCCGCCCGGGGCAACCAGTTCTTCCGCCTGAATATCGACGACCCGACCGAGCAGGTGTCGGGCATCCTGTTGTTTGCCGATGATTTCGAAGCCTGCCGCAAGGTCTTTGACGAAACCATGCAGGTGGTCATGCAGTTGGAAGGCCGCTTCGAGGAAGGCCAGTTCGACCCGCGCGGCCGGTCTGTCGCACCCCTGGATGCGGTGATTGCCGATGCGGGTGGCGTGGCGCTGAAGCTGTATCTGGATCAGGCGGACACGCTGACACAGGTGGCGCATTTGTTGCAGGATGCGAGCGAGAAGGCGCGCAATGTGCGGCCTGGCGAAGTTTCTGTCTGTCTGATGGATCCCACCCTGCCCGGCGAGGTCGAGATGACATTGGGCCAGCCATTTCCGCTGAACCCACAAATCAAGGGCGCATTGAAGTCGCTGCCGGGTGTGGTAGATGTGGAAGAGGTGTAAGGGGCTTTGTCCCTCTGCGCTAGCGCGCATTCACCCGAGGATATTTCTAGCCAGAAGAAACCTGGATGTCAGTAATGGGGCGGCCGCTCGTCCCCCAAGACTACACCACCAGAGTTGGCCTGTTCCCGCTCTGCCTCGCGTTCCAACAGCATACGCACCCGGTGGGTCATTTTTGACAGCTCCGTGTCCTGCCGGGCCACAACCTCGTTCAGTTCCTCGACCTGGCGGGTCAGGTGGGCGACGGTTTCTTCCAGTTGAGTCAGGCGATCTTGTGTCATGGGGGCGTGATAGCGTGGTCGCGCGCCCGGGCCCAGCGGTTTTTTCCGTCTGTCCCTGCGGCAGGCTTTCCTTGCCCCCGACGCGCCCATCCGATAGACCGCCCGCGACACTTACCTGAACCGGGACCAGCCATGGCCAAGCAGAAGAAACAGCCCCGCCCCAAGGCCGTAACGCCCAAGGGGTTTCGCGATTATTTCGGCGCAGAGGTGGACGAGCGGAAAGTGATGCTCGACCAGATCGCGGCGGTCTATCATCGCTATGGGTTTGACGCGCTGGAAAGCTCGGCGGTGGAAACGGTAGAGGCGCTGGGCAAGTTCCTGCCTGACGTGGATCGCCCGAACGAGGGCGTGTTCGCCTGGCAGGACGAGGACGAAAGCTGGCTGGCGCTGCGCTATGACCTGACCGCGCCGCTGGCCCGTGTTTATGCGCAGCATCGCAACGACTTGCCCACCCCGTATCGCCGCTATGCGATGGGGCCGGTCTGGCGGAACGAAAAGCCGGGACCGGGACGGTTTCGCCAGTTTTATCAGTGTGACGCGGATACGGTGGGCACCGCGAGCATGGCTGCGGATGCCGAAATTTGCGCGATGCTGGCCGACACGCTGGAAACCGTCGGCATTCCGCGCGGCGACTATGTGGTGCGGGTGAACAACCGCAAGGTTTTGAACGGGGTGTTGGAGGTGATGGGCGTTGACGAAGGCCCTGTTCGGGACGCCGTTCTGCGCACCATCGACAAGTTCGACAAGGTGGGCGAGGCCGGCGTGCGCGAGCTTTTGGGTCAGGGACGGTTGGATGCGTCGGGTGCCTATATTGACGGGGTTGGGCTGTCGGATGAGCAGGCCGAACCGGTGTTGGCTTTTCTGACGTCCAAAGGGAATACCGCGGATCAGACTTTGGCGAACCTGCGCAGGGCGGTAGGCGATAGCGCCATCGGCGCGGAAGGCGTGGCCGAGTTGGAAGAGATTGCGATGCTGCTCGCCGCCCAAGGCTATGGCCCTGACCGCATCGTCATCGACCCTTCGGTGGTGCGCGGTCTTGGCTACTACACTGGCCCGGTATTCGAGGCAGAGCTGACGTTCGAGATCCTCGACGAAAAGGGTCGTCCGCGTCAGTTCGGCTCGGTCGCGGGGGGCGGTCGCTATGACGATCTGGTCAAGCGGTTCACCGGGCAGGCGGTGCCGGCAACGGGTGTATCCATCGGGGTGGATCGTCTGCTGGCAGCCTTGCGCGCCAAGGGGCGGATGGGGGGCAAACAGGTTGGCCCCGTCGTTGTGACCGTCATGGACAAGGCGCGGCTGGCGGATTACCAGGCGATGGTAGGCGAGTTGCGCGGTGCGGGCATCCGGGCCGAGGTGTATCTGGGCAATCCGAAGAATTTCGGCAATCAGTTGAAATATGCTGATAAGCGCGGCTCTCCCGTGGCGATTATCGCGGGGTCTGACGAGTTCGAGGCAGGAAAAGTGCAAGTCAAGGATTTGATCCTTGGGGCCAAGATCGCCGAGAACGCCACGCTTGAAGAATGGAAAGAACGCCCCAGCCAGTTTGAATGCGACCGGTCGGAACTGGTCGCAAAAGTGCGCGAGATCGTCGAGGGCTATGATGGCTGACAAGGCACGCGTCCGGGTTGAGGCCACGCGCTTCCTGTCCTTCTTCGAAGCGCAAGGGGCCTTCGTGGTCGAAGCTGACGTCCTGCAACCCGCCGAAACGCTGCTGGATCTGTATGGTGAAGACATCCGCGCGCGTGCGTTCGTGACCCATGACCCGGATCTGGGCGAGATGATGTTGCGTCCGGATTTCACTGTGCCGGTGGTGCAGATGCACATGGCTGAGGGGGCCGAACCCGCTCGGTATGCCTATATGGGCGAGGTGTTTCGCGCGCAGGATGAAGCCCGACATCGCGCATCCGAGTATTTCCAAGTGGGTTACGAGGTGTTCGACCGTGCAGCGCCCATTGAGGCGGATGCCGAAGTGTTTGCGTTGTTGAAAGAGGTGCTCGCCCCCCTGAACCTGCGCGCTGCCACCGGGGACATGGGGCTGTTGCTGGCCGCCGTGCGTGGACTGCGCACGACCGAGCGCCGCAAGGCGGCTCTTTTGCGTCACATCTGGCGTCCACGCCGATTCCGCGCGCTTCTTGACCGTTTTGCCGGGCGCGCACCCCTGCCAGACGGGCGCGCGCAGTTGTTGGCAGCGGATGATCCTTTCGACGCTGATACGCCCCATATCGGGCTGCGCTCTCCCTCCGAGATTGCCGAACGGGTGGTCGCCTTGCGCGAGGATGCCGTCGCCACCCCGATTTCAGCACAGGAGGTCGAGCTGCTTGACGATCTTCTGGGGTTGCGCGAGACGACGGCGAATGTGTTGGAGCATCTGCGTGACATCGCCGTGGACATGCCCGCGATTGCCGCAGCGGTCGACCGGCTAGAAGCACGTGCCGAGGCGTTGGAGCGGCGTGGTGTCGATGTGGCACGGCTTGATTTCGAAGGCAGCTATGGCCGCACCTCGATGGAATATTATGATGGGTTCGTGTTCGGCTTCTATTCCGAAACGCGGCCGGACCTGCCGCCCGTTGCGACCGGCGGGCGCTATGATGCGCTGACCCGCGTTCTGGGCAACCAGAACGGCGACCGGCGCGACATTCCCGCAGTGGGGGGAGTGATCCGCCCGGAACTGACGCTGGAACTGACAGGCGAGGCGGGGCAATGACCGTGAAGCTGGGTGTTCCGTCCAAGGGGCGGCTGATGGAAAAAACCTTCGACTGGTTCGGGACGGCGGGAATTGAATTGTCGCGGACCGGATCAGATCGTGAATATGCCGCCGCGGTCAATGGGATCGACGGGGTGGAACTGGTGCTTCTGTCGGCTGGGGAAATTCCGCGCGAACTGGCCGCTGGACGTATCCATCTTGGCGTCACCGGGTCAGACCTTGTGCGTGAAAAGCTGGGCGCGTGGAACGAGAAGGTGATCGAGCTTGCGCCGATGGGATTTGGCCATGCTGACCTGATCATCGCGGTGCCGAAATGTTGGGTCGATGTGAACACGTTGGATGATCTGGATGCTGCCGCCGCCGCCTTCCGGGCGAAACATGGGTTCCGGCTGCGCATCGCGACCAAGTATCACCGCCTGATCCGTGATCACCTGCGCGACCACGGCGTGGCCGATTACCAGTTGGTGGACAGTCAGGGCGCGACCGAGGGGACGGTAAAGAACGAAACCGCAGAGGCGGTGGCCGACATCACGTCGACCGGGGAAACCCTGCGCGCCAATCATCTGAAAATCCTGGCTGGCGGGCCGGTGCATAAAAGCCAGGCTACGCTGTTCAAGTCACGCAAGGCTGAGTGGTCGACCACTGAGCGCGCGACGCTGGAAACGCTGTGCCGCAAGTTGGGCATCGACCGCTGAAGCTCTAGGCCATTCAGGCGGGAAGATGGTCGATCATCCAGTCTCGGACCGGGTCGAAAACGCGCATTGCGTGGGCTAAATCGGCCCCGGCGTCGCCCCCCAGCGCGTGCTCCAATGGCAGGTCATCCCGCCAGATCGCAATGCTTTTTCGCCGCAGCAAAGTGGCGTTGCGATGGTCCGCCGGATAGGGGGAAGGGACGCGCTTCAGCTCGGGTTCCGACAGGCGCAACCCCGATTGGCGCGCTGTTTCCATCAGGTTGATCAACTGATCGCCCGGCCGCCCCTGCACAGCCTCGCGCCAACGGGTCAGGTGCGGCTTGTCGAAGGTGAACATGCCGTATCCGATGACCAGATCATCCGGTTGCAGGCCAAACATCCAAGCCGCCCCGGTCGCCGCGTCGCCAAAGCCGATATGCACATGCGTATTGTAAGGGGTCTTGTCCTTGGAAAACCTGAGGTCGCGATGGATGCGAAAGATCTTGGCGCTGACATCGGTGCGGTAGCGCGCGGCCAGACGCTGGGCAAGGTCGTCACTGAACGTTTTCGCCGCGGTCTTGATGTGGGTTTCATAAAGCGCCTTGTTGTTGGCGAACCAGTCCCGCGTGTTGTTGGCTTTCAGGTCTTGCAGAAAATCCAGGGTTTCGGTCGTGAACATGTCGGTCCTCCTGATTGAGGTGCCCACGCGCATCGGCGCAGGCACCCCGGATCAACCGCGCATCTTGTGGTGCAGCAGGATCGGCACGACCAGATCCTCTTCATCCGTCAGATGACGTGTCAGAAACCCCTCCAGCACGGTCGTCATTTCGTGCACCCGGTTGGCTTCCTCACGCGCTTGCGGTTCGTCCATCTGGGTCAATGTTACCACACAATTGGATTGGCGCGTGAATCGATCCAGAAGGTTGTCAAGCACGAGGTGATCGGATTCAAGCGTCTGCAATCCAGGATCGAATCTTCCATCTGCGGCTGACAATTCCGGGAAAAAGCGGCGATCTTCCCAATGATGATGCCCATGCAGGTTGCGCACCAGCAGGTTTCCGTAATGCGACAGGCGACGGGCGTGGTCGTCCGGGTCGAACTGTTTCTCAAGATACGCTTCGGTGTTCAGACGGATGAGTTCCGCCAATTGTCCGAACATGACATGTGCGCCCATCCAGTTCTGGATGGAGGCGGCGAAATTCGGGTGATCCGGCCACGCCTCGCGTGGATAGTCCCGAAGCAAAAGGCGCATGTCCTCGGGCAGGGCCTTTTGCCTGATGGTTGGCATTTGTGACATGAAGGGACAGATAAAGTAATGTTATAACAATACAAGCCCCCCCCCCCCTTGCCGATGCGGAACCGTCACTCTGCCGAGTCTTTGAACCCGGCGTCTTTGTGGCTACCGTCACAAAACGGCTTGTTTTTTGACTGGCCACAGCGACACAGATAGGCCATGCCCAGCTTTGCAATGCGTTTGCCCGTGCCGGTGCACAATTCGATATTCCCGGCGACCTTCAAGGGGCCGTCGGGTTGCCGGTCCACATTAACAGCGCCCTCTTGCGCGTCTTTTGACGGTGGGACTTTGGGTGCGGGCTCGCCGGTCGTGACGAAACCTGCATCCACATGGCTGTTGTCACAATAGGGCTTGTTTTTCGACAGCCCGCAACGGCACAGGGCCACGCGGGTCTGCGTTTCGCCTCCCTCAACCGACAGATCACCGGCCATGACCAATGGTCCGTTTTCAAGAACGGCCACTTTGTTGATCTGTGGCGGCTGTTCGTTCCGGCCGTCCTTGCGACGATAGGTCAACGCGCCCGAGGGGCAGGCGCGGACCACGGCGGCGACGTCCTCAACCGTGGCCTGCTCTGGTTGCACCCAGGGGCGCTGGTTGGGGTCAAACACCTTGGGCAGTTGCAGGAAACAGTTTCGCGAATGAATGCATCGCCCAAGATCGAAGCCGACGGTGATGTCCTGACCCGAGTATTCCTTCCGTTTCATGGCGCGCTCCTTCTGGCTGTTGATTGTCAGCCTAGCGCAGAACGCCCGGAACGCCAAAGGGCGCGGATCATGCCGCGCCCTTTGCCGTTCGTAGAGGCAGTGTCTGTGCCCGCCTCAGCCCCGACGGGACCGCAGGAACCCCATGATGTCATAGGTTCGGTCAAGGATCGGCAGCGCAATCGCTTCGGCACGTTCGGCGCCCTGTGCCAATACGCGGTCAATCTCGGCCTTGTCGTTCATCAACCGGGCCATTTCCTGGGAAATCGGACCCAGTTTCGCGACGGCCAGATCGGCCAATGCCGGCTTGAACTTGCCCCAACCAGCGCCTGCAAACTCGGCAATGACCGCTTCGGGCGAAGTTTCGGACAGGCCTGCATAGATATCCACAAGGTTGCGCGCCTCGGGACGACCTTTAAGGCCCTCAAGCGTGTCGGGCAGGGGGTCGGGGTCGGTGCGTGCCTTCTTGAACTTCTTGGCAATGGTGTCGGCATCATCGGTCATGTTGATGCGTTCCATGTCGCTTTCCCCCGATTTGGACATTTTCTTAGACCCATCGCGCAGGTTCATCACCCGCGTTGCTGGCCCTTCGATAATCGGCTCAGGCAGTGGAAAGAAATCCTCGGCACCGAAATCGTGGTTGAACTTGGCGGCGATGTCGCGCGTCAGCTCCACATGCTGCTTTTGATCCTCGCCCACGGGAACGTGGGTGGCGTGATAGAGCAGAATGTCAGCCGCCATCAGCGCCGGATATGCATAAAGACCAAGCGAGACCTTTTCGGCGTTCTTGCCGGCCTTGTCCTTGAACTGGGTCATGCGGTTCATCCAGCCCACACGCGCGACACAGTTGAACAGCCAGGCCAACTCGGCATGGGCGGGCACCTGGCTCTGGTTGAACAACACAGACTTCGACGGATCAATCCCGGCGGCAAGATAGCCTGCCGTGACCTCGCGGGTGGCATCCTTCAGCTCTTTGGGGTCCTGCCAGACGGTGATCGCGTGCAGATCAACGACGCAATAAACTGCCTCGAAATCCTGTCCTTGCATGTCCACAAATCGCTTTATGGCCCCAAGGTAGTTGCCCAATTGCAGCCCGCCCGAAGGCTTGACGCCCGAGAAGACGCGTGGCGTGTGATTGGTCATAGTATCACTCCGTCTGGATTTCTGATCCCTCGTCGCTTACCCATGTGGGCAAAGGCCGTCAAGAAAGGCCCGCACAGAAGTGGCGAAGGAGAGCGCGATATGAGCAGTTACCGCGAAGAAAGCCCCGTAAACCCACTGCCGCCGGTGGTGATCGCGCTGGCGGTGTTTCTGGTGGGGATCGAGCTTGTGTTCGCAGCAGGCAGCCGCGGTTTCATCGGTGGGCCGCAGGCTGCTGGTTGGCGCATTTCGATGATCGAGGAATGGGGGTTCTATGAACCGCTGTTTGCCAAGATGATTGAGACCAGCAGCTTCACCCTGCGCGATCTGGCCCGGTTCTTTACCTATCCTTTCCTGCATCTTAGCTTCACCCATCTTCTGTTCGTGCTCGTGTTTCTGCTGGCGCTGGGCAAGATGGTGGGCGAGGTGTTTTCGCCGCTCGCCTTTCTGGTGGTCTATTTCGGGGCGTCGATTGCGGGGGCTTTGGCCTATTGGGTGCTGTGGGATACGCCGGTGATCCTGTTCGGGGGCTTTCCCGCGGTCTATGGCCTGATCGGGGCATACACGTTCCTGCTATGGACCAATCTGGCCGCAACGGGTGGCAATCAGCTTTCGGCCTTTCGCATCATCGCCTTCCTGATGCTGTTGCAACTGATCTTTGGGTTGCTGTTCGGGGCCGGGTTGAACTGGGTGTCCGAGATTGCGGGCTTTGCCGCGGGCTTCAGTCTGTCGTTTCTGGTCAGCCCCGGCGGCTGGTCGCGGGTGCTGGCTCGGTTGCGTGCGCGTTAGGGGTCTTATCCCCTGCGGAACGTGGCCTTGATCTCGGACAGACGGAAGGCGCCGAACCACTGGCCCAGCAGGCCATAGGCGACGATGCCGCTGACGACCAGAACCACCAGTGCCACAATCTTCAGACCGGGGATGCCGAACATCGGCCCCATGATCACAACCAGAACCCACAACAAGGCACCCATGGCCCAACTGGCAGCGGCCAGCCGCCAGAAGCGGCGCCAGAACCGGGCGTCAAAGCGTGTGTCTTCGCCCATGCGGGCTGCTCCGATCCAGGTCAGCCCGGTGATCGCCCAGCCTGCCACCGTGGTGCCGATGGCGGCGGCGATGAAGCCGATCCAGTAACTCAGCCCGACGGCGACCACAAGGTTGACGATCATCCCGACAATCGCGAAATGGAACGGTGTGCGGGTGTTTTCCCGCGCGAAATAGACCGAGGCGAGCACCTTTTGCAGCACGAAGGCAGGCAGGCCCGCGCCATAGATCGCCGTGGCAAGCGCGGTCGATGCCGTGTCATCCGCCGAGAACGCGCCGCGTTGAAACAGCACTTCGACCAGTTGCGTGGGCACCACCATCAGGGCCACAGCCGCAGGGAAGGTCAGTGCAAGCGACAGCTCGCCCGCGCGGCTCAATGCATTGCGCCCGGCCAGATTGTCGCCTGACCGCAGGTTGCGCGACAGTTCGGGCAAGAGCACGATGCCGATGGCGATGCCGACGACACCCAGCGGCAATTGATACAGACGGTCTGCATAGTAAAGCCATGCCACCGCCCCATCGAAGAAGCTGGCGACCTGACGGCCCACCAGAAGGTTGATCTGCGTCACCCCTCCGGCCAGGGCGGCAGGGGCTGCGATGATGAACAGGCGCTTCAGTTCGGGTGTCATATGCGGCCGGCGCGGCAGCAGGCGATAGCCCGCGCGGCTGGCCGCGACCCAGACCAGCGCCACCTGCGCCATCCCGGCGACCGGAACCGTCCATGCCAGCGCGTCACCGATGTTCATGTCAAGGCTATCGGCCACGAACATGGCCGTAATGAAGATCACGTTCAGAAGCACGGGCGCCGCCGCCGCCGCCATGAAGCGCCCAGTGGCGTTCAGAACGCCCGACAAAAGCGCGGCAATCGAGATGAACAGGATATAGGGAAACGCAATGCGCCCATAGGTAACGGCCATATCGAAGCGGTTGTCTTCGGCAAAGCCCGATGCCATGGCATAGACAAGCGCGGGCATGAATATTTGCGCGATGATGGTGAAGATCACCAGAATGAACGCCAGCCCCGACATCGCGTCACGCGCAAACTCCATCGCGCCTTCGCCGCCTTCGTGCTTCTTGGCGAACATGGGCACGAAAGCCACGTTCAACGTGCCTTCGGCAAAGAAGCGGCGGAACATGTTGGGCAGCGAAAAGGCGATCAGAAAAGCCTCGGCCACTGCAGACGATCCCAGGAAGGCCCCGATCATGATATCCCGCACGAAACCAAGTATGCGGCTGGCCATGGTCCAGCCCCCCACGGTCATGAAGCCACGCGCCAGTCTGGATGCCATTATGCCGTTGCCCTTTCGGCCGTTTGCTCGATCGCCTGCCGCAGTTTGGCTTCGAGTTGCAGTTTCTTGTGTTCGGCCATGATCTTCAGCCCGAACATATCCTTGACATAGAACGAGTCCACCACCTGTTCGCCATAGGTCGCAATCACCGCCGAGGCGATATAGATATTTGCATTTGCCAGTGTCCGGGTCAGGTCATGCAGCAGGCCGGGGCGGTCGCGCGTGTCGACCTCGATGATCGTATAGATTTCAGATCCGTCATTGTCGAAGGTGATGTGGGTGGGCACCTTGAACACCCGCTCGCGCTTTTTCAGCTTCTCGCTATTGGCGTTGGCTTCGGTCGCAATCACCTCGCCTTTCAAGAGCCGATGGAGCATCTTTTCGATGCGTTCCTTGCGCGCCACATCGAACGGGTGCCCGTCGGCATCCTGCACCCAGAAACACGCCGTCGCATACCCGTCTTTCGAGGTATAGGTCCGCGCATCCACGATATTGGCCCGCACCGCCGTCAGCGCACCCGCGATCCGCGAAAAGATGCCGGGGTGATCGGCCAGCGCGAAATAGACGCGCGTCACGTCGCGTTCTTCATCCTCATAGATGTCGATGCGCACCTCGTCATCCTTGATGTCGCGCAGAAGATTGGCGAAAACCTTGTGCGCGGTGACATGCAGCCCTTGCCAATAGCTGTCATAGTGGCGGGCGGTTTCGGCGCGCAGGTCTTTCGCACTCCAGTCTGACAGCTCCTGCCGCAGGGCGCGCTTCGCCTCGGCACCACGGGTGGCGCGATTCAAGTCCTCCATCCCGTCTTCCAGCGCGCGTTGTGTCTGGTTGTAAAGTGTGCGGATCAGCGTGGCCTTCCAGTTGTTCCAGGTGTTCGGCCCGACACCGCGAATGTCGCAAACCGTCAGCACCGTCAGAAGCTCCAGCCGCCGCATCGTTTTTACCGCCTTGGCGAAATCACGGACGGTGCGCGGATCGGCGATATCGCGTTTCTGCGCCATGTCCGACATCAGAAGGTGATAGCGGACCAGCCATTCCACGGTCGCGCTGTCCTTGGCATTCAAGCCCAGCCGGGGGGCAACCCTGCGGGCGATCTGCGCCCCGAGGATGGAATGGTCCTGCGGCTGGCCCTTGCCGATGTCGTGCAACAGCATGGCCACCATCAGAACCTTACGATTGATCCCCCGCTTCAGGATCTCGGTCGATATCGGCAACTCGTCGTCCAGTTCGCGCCGTTCGATCTGGGCGAAATTCGAAATCACCTGAATCGTGTGCTCGTCCACCGTATAGGAATGATACATATTGAACTGCATCATCGCCTTGATCGGTTCAAATTCGGGGATGAAAGCGGCCAGCACGCCCACTTCGTTCATCCGGCGCAACGCACGCTCCGGATTGCCGTGTTTGAGCAAAAGATCAAGGAAGATCCGGTTGGCTTCCTTGTTGTTGCGCATATCGTCGTCGATCAGGTCCAGATTGGCCGATACCAGGCGCATCACGTCGGGGTGGATCAGCATGCCCGTGCGCAAACCCTCTTCGAACAGGCGCAGCAGGTTCAGCTTGTCGGACAGGAAATCGGTTTCGCTGACCACGTCCAGACGGCCGTGTTTCTCGCGGTATCCCGGTTTCAGCCGCTTGCGGCGCTTGAACAGGCGCAGCAGGGCCGGGGCTTCTTTCAACTGTTCGGCCTCAAGCGCACTCAGCACGATGCGGGTCAGATCACCGACCTGGGTGGCATGGCGGAAATAGGCCTGCATGAAATGTTCGACCCCGCGCCGCGCTTCGGTGTCCTTGAACCCAAGCCGGTCGGCCACTTCGACCTGAAGGTCGAAGGTCAACTGATCCGCCGGACGATTGGTGACGAGGTGCAACTGACAGCGAACTGCCCACAGGAATTCCTCGGCGTCACGAAAGGTGTCGAACTCGTCTTCGGTGAACACTCCTTTTGACACAAGGTCCTGGGGTTCTCTGACACGGTGCTGATACTTGGCGACCCAGAACAGCGTTTGCAGATCGCGCAGTCCGCCCTTGCCCTCCTTGACATTGGGTTCGACCATGAACCGCTGATCACCCTGCTTTTCGTGCCGCGTGTCGCGTTCGGTCAGCTTGGCTTCGATGAACTCCGCCAGCGTGTGCTTGAACAGTTTGTTCCACAGCTCGTCATCCAGTTGCCGGGCCAGGTCGGCATCGCCGCAGACGTGACGCTGTTCCAGAAGGGCGGTGCGTATCGTGAAATCCTCTTCACCCAGTCGCAGGCAATCGTTGATCGTGCGCGAGGCGTGGCCCACCTTCAGCCGCAAGTCCCACAGCATGTAAAGCATGCTTTCAATGACGCTTTCCGCCCAGGGCGTGATTTTGTACGGCGTCAGGAACAGCAGGTCGACATCGGATTGGGGCGCCATTTCGCCCCGGCCATAGCCCCCCACGGCAAGCAGCGCGATCCGTTCGGATGCGGTGGGATTTGCCAAGGGGTGCAACTGCTCGACCGCCACCCGATAGATCAGCGTGACGATACCATCCGTCAGATAGGCATAGGACGCAATCGCGGGATAGGCCGTGCGCGGGTGTTCGGTCAAGGCGTTTGCGATGGCTTCGCGCCCGGTTTTCATGGCGCTTCTCAACCGGGTCACGGTTGCGGCGCGTACGGCCGCCGCGTCCGGGGCGTCGTCGAACTCTGGTTGCAGGTCTGCCCACAACGCATCGCCATCAATGATGTCTTGCGGAGGGCAAATCAGATCGGGGACCGGGGCGAAGGCGTCCCGGTCCGGCTCAGAACCCGGCACCGCCGAAACTTCTGGGCGCAGGGTCGATCACGACGACCTGATTGTTCTGAATTTGCGCGACGGCCAGACCGCGTTCGTTGGTGCCGTTGGGGCGCAGGCGGAAGATGCCGTTGACGCCCACGAACCCTTGCGACTGGGTCAGCGCGGTCGAGGTCAGGGCGTTTGCGCGACCAGATTTCGCAAGCGCGCCAATCGCGGCAATGCCATCATAGGCAAGCCCCGCAATCGGGTGGGGCGAGGCTCCATAGCGCGCCTGATAGCGGCTGGCGAAACGGCTGGACAATCCGGGATCGGGCATGGCAAACCAGCCGCCCTGAACGCCGGGCAGGGCCAGCGCGTTTGACGGGATGTCCCAGCGTTGCAGGCCGATGAACTGGGTGGTGGCAGGGCTGACGCCGTTTTCAGGCAGAAGACCGGCCAGGAAGGGCAGCGCGCCCGAGGTGCCCGACGTGAAGAACACCGACTGCGCGCCCGAGCTTTTGACCTTGGAACTGATCGTTGGCATCGCGTTGATAATGCCGTTCTGCGACAGCTCGAACGATGCGGTTCCGGCCAGTGTCGCACTGGAGTTCGAGATCGCCGCCTGAATGGCCTGGCTTCCCTGAACCTCGGCCTGATCGTTGCCGTGCAGGATCATGATGCGCCCCTTGCGATTGCGCGCGGCGTAACGCACCAGTCGGTTTGCAACGTTTTCGAACGTGTTGCCCAGCACGAAGACATTGCCGCCCGCAATACCGGTGTTGTTCGAGAAGCTCAGCACGTTGACATTGCGCCGCGCCACCGCAACGCCTGCCGCGTTTGCGCTTTGTGCGAAGACCGGGCCAAGGATGATCTTGGCGCCGTCATTCACCGCCTTGGTGGCCATTGCGGCCGCTTGATTCGGGCTGCCGCCGGTATTGTAGACGCGCAGTTCGATCTCGACCCCCGACAGCTCTGCCATCGCCATACGGGCTGCATTTTCAAGCGAAACAGCAAGGTTCGCATCATTCGCCGACCCCGACCCGCCGGGCACCAGAAGCGCCACAGGGACAGGTTTTCCGGGGTTGATGTTCTGTCCGACCTGGGGGCCCTGAACGCCACAGGCGGCAAGCGCGGTGAGTCCCAAAATGGCAAACAGCAGACCGATCGCCTTGCGGGTGCGGACGAAAACAGAGAACATACGATAATCCTTTCCCAGACACGGCACCGAACGGCCGATGCAGACGGACATATCATAGACGCAACAATCGGCAGGTCCAGTGTGAAACCCCAAAACACCCAGCTTGATCCGGGCCTCTATCTTGTGGCGACGCCGATCGGAAATGCACGCGACATCACGCTCAGGGCGCTGGATGTTCTGGCTTCGGCGGATGTGATTGCCGCCGAAGACACGCGAACCACGCGCAAGTTGATGGATATTCACGGCATCGCCCTGAACGGACGGAAGATGATCCCCTATCACGATCATTCGGGAGACGCCGCGCGGGCAGGCATCGGCAAGCTGATCGCAGCGGGCAAATCGGTTGCCTATGCCAGCGAAGCCGGCAGCCCCCTGATCGCCGATCCGGGTTTTGCGCTGGCGCGCGATCTGGCCGAAAACGGCCAGCATGTGACCGCGCTGCCCGGTGCGTCCGCGACCCTGGCCGCGCTCAGCTTGTCGGGCCTGCCCACCGACAGGTTCCTGTTTGCCGGCTTCCCACCGGCTGCCAAAGGCGCGCGGGCAACATGGCTTTCCGAATTGCTTCCGCTGCCAGCAACGCTTGTGTTTTTTGAAAGCGCCAAACGTGTTCAGAAATTGTTAGCTGAATTGTGTTCCTCTGGGGCAGATAACCGTCAGGCCGCGATCTGTCGCGAACTGACCAAGAAATTCGAAGAGGTAAAACGCGGAACTGTTTCGGACCTTGCGCAGCAGTTGGCGGACACACCGATCAAGGGCGAAGTGGTTTTTGTGCTGGATCGTCCGGGCGATGTTCAGGACGCGGGCGCGATGGAGGATATGTTGATCAAGGCCATGCAGGATATGTCGATGAAAGACGCGGTCAATGCGGTGTCGCAGGCGCTGGGCCTGCCGCGACGCAAGGTTTATCAGGCCGCACTTGAGCTTGGGACGAAAAGATGAGCGGGCTGGTTTCCTATCTGTCAGGACAGGCTGCCGAAGATATTGTGGCGCGCGACTATGACTGCCGGGGCCAACATGTCGAAGCGCGCCGCTGGCGTGGCACCTATGGCGAGGTTGATCTGATCGCGCGCGATGGCGACACAGTGGTGTTTGTCGAGGTCAAGAAATCTCGTGATTTCATGCGCGCAGCCCAGCGGATCACCCGGGCGCAGTTGGAGCGCATCCATGCCACCGCCTGCGAATATCTTGAACGCGAGCCGAAAGGGCAGATGACGCCTTGTCGCTTTGACGTGGCTCTGGTGAACGCGCAGGGTGCCACCGATATCATCGAGAACGCTTTGGCATATTGAAGCCCATTGCGCATTCCGCCCGGCTGTCCCATGTAGGGGAAACCAAAGCAGGAGTGTGTCATGTCGCTGAAAGTCGCCATCCAGATGGATCCCATCGACCACATCAACATTGATGCGGACAGCACCTTTCGGATCGCGGAAGAGGCACAGGCGCGCGGACATTCGCTGTTCTACTACACCCCGGATCATCTGAGCTATCGGGAAGGCACGGTCTCTGCGCAGGGCTGGCCCCTGACCGTACGGCGCGAGGCGGGCAATCATTTTTCGCTGGGTGATCGCACCATTGTCGATCTCAGGGATTTTGATGTTGTCTGGCTGCGGCAGGATCCGCCTTTCGACATGGGGTATATCACCACGACACATATCCTGGACATGATCCATCCGGCCACGATGGTTGTGAACGATCCGTTCTGGGTGCGCAATTATCCCGAAAAACTCTTGGTGCTGGAATTTCCGGACCTGACGCCCCCCACAATGATCGCGCGCGATTTCGCCACGCTGAAATCCTTCAAGGATGCGCATGGCGACATCATTCTGAAACCGCTTTATGGCAACGGAGGGGCCGGTGTGTTCCGGCTGGACGTGAACGACCGCAACCTTGCCTCGTTGCACGAGCTGTTTGCGGGCATCAACCGCGAGCCGCTGATCGCGCAGAAGTTCCTGCCCGACGTGTCAAATGGCGACAAACGCATCATTCTGGTCGACGGCGAGCCGGTCGGCGCGATCAATCGGGTGCCCGCTGCGGGCGAGACCCGATCCAACATGCATGTGGGCGGTCGCCCTGAACAGGTCGGCCTGACGGCACGTGACCGCGAAATCTGCAACGCCATCGGGCCGCTTCTGCGTGAAAAGGGCCAAGTATTCGTCGGAATCGACGTGATTGGCGATTATCTGACCGAGATCAACGTGACCTCGCCCACTGGTATTCAGGAGTTGGAGAGGTTCGACGGCGTGAACGTCGCCGAAAAGATCTGGCAGGCGATCGAGGCGCGTCGCATGTGAGCTGGCAACTTGCAACGGCCCGGTTTTGCGGGCGCTTGATTGTCAAATCCCGGCTGCGCCATATTCACGACATACCGCGCGCCCGGCGCGAGTTCGAACATGCAAGCGACTGGATCCTTCGTGCGCCCCCATTGGCGTGGTATCGGGACGCGACGCTTGCGAATACCCTCGGTGTCCTTTGGGTCGAGACCCGTCCCGCCACGCGGCCAACCCCTTCCGACCGGGTGATCCTGTATCTGCATGGCGGCGGGTTTGTCGCGGGATCGCCCCGCACCCATCGCAAAATGTTGGCACGTCTGTCATGGCTGACCGGGATACGGGTGTGCGCGCCGGATTATCGCAAGGCGCCCGAATATCCGTTCCCGGCAGGTCTGGATGATTGCGTGGCAGCCTACGCGGCTTTGCTGGACACAGGTTATGACCCGCGAAACATCATCATCGGAGGCGACAGTGCCGGTGGCGGGCTGGTTTTTTCCGTTCTGGCCCGGATTGAAGAGCAACTGCCTGCACCACGCGCTGTCTTTGCGTTTTCACCGGTGGTTGACTTGCGTTTCACCTCGCCATCTTTCCGGGACAATCTGTCCAGAGACCCGGTCCTACCTTCCGAGCGACGCGACCTCATCGTTAAACATTATTTGAGAGGACAAGCGGCCGAGGATGAAGGCGCCTCGCCCATTCTGCATAGCTTCCGGTCACCTCCGCCTGCATTCCTCCAGTTCTCGACGACCGAGATCCTGCGCGACGAAAGCCTGCGTATGGCCGAGCGTCTGCGCGCGGCGGGTGGTCAGGTCGTTCTTGATGAATGGCCCGACGCGCCGCATGTTTGGGTGATCCTGGATGGCTGTGTGCCCGAAGCCCGCCAGGCGTTGCGGCGCGTGGCCGAGTTCATCACCCAACAGTTTCGCGGTGGGACACAAGACGAAAGCTCAGCGCCTCGGCCACATGCTTGCGGGTGACCTGCGGTTCTTCGGCCAGATCTGCAATGGTGCGCGCAACTCGCAACACGCGGTGATACCCACGCGCGGACAATCCGAACCGTTCGGACGCTTTCAGCAGTGTCTCGCGCCCGTCCTGATCCGGGCTGGCATGTTCGGTCAGGGTCTTTCCTTCGATATCCGCATTCGTGGTGACATCGCTGAGCCCGGCGTAACGGTCAGCCTGAATGGCGCGGGCCTGAGTCACACGCTGGGCTACGTTGACGGAGGGCTCGCCATTGGCGGGCAGATCCAGATCCTGGAAGGTGACCGGCGGCACCTCGACCCGCATGTCAAACCGATCCAATAGCGGGCCAGAGATACGTTGCATGTAATCCTCGCCACACAGGGGCGCACGGTTGCAGGCCCGGCCGGGATCGGTCAGGTGCCCGCATTTGCACGGGTTGGCCGCAGCGATCAGCAGAAACCGGCTGGGATAGCGCACATGCGCATTCGCCCGCGCCACAGTCACATCGCCGGTTTCCAGCGGTTGACGCAGGGTTTCAAGCACCTGTCGGCTGAACTCGGGAAATTCATCCATGAACAGAACACCGTTATGGGCCAAGCTGATCTCGCCCGGTTTTGCACCGCGCCCTCCACCCACGATCGCCGCCATCGAGGCCGTGTGATGCGGGGCGCGGAAGGGGCGTGACTGCGAAATACCACCCCCGTCCAACAGGCCAGAGACGGAATGGATCATCGAGGTTTCAAGCGCCTCGGCAGGGGACATGGATGGCAAAATGCCGGGCAACCGGGCCGCCAACATGGATTTGCCGGATCCGGGTGGCCCGACCAGTAACAGGTGATGGCGCCCGGCTGCCGCAATTTCCAGGGCGCGTTTGGCGCGTTCCTGTCCTTTGACATCGCGCAGGTCTTTGGTGGTCGTTTCGGATGTGACCTTGCCGGGTTCGGCCACGTTCAGCGGGGTCTGCCCGGTGAAATGCTGCAAGACCGCAGCAAGCGAAGGGGCGGCGTGCACCTTGGTGGCTCCGATCCATGCCGCTTCGGCCCCGCAATCCCGGGGGCAAAACATCGACATTTCCTTTTCGGCAGCGGCGAGTGCCGCGGGCAAGGCGCCGGTCACAGGCAGCAATGTGCCGTCCAGCGCCAATTCACCCAACGCAACCACGTCCGCAATGTCTTCATGTGCAAGAATCCCGGCTTCAGCCAGCAGGGCCATGGCAATCGGCAGGTCGAAATGCGAGCCTTCCTTGGGGATGTCGGCGGGCGACAGGTTGATGACGATCTTGCGCGGCGGCAAGGCAACGGACATGGAGGACAGCGCCGCGCGCACGCGTTCACGTGCCTCGGACACCGCCTTGTCGGGCAGACCGACGATCGAGAAACCCGGCAATCCGGGTGACAGGGCGCATTGCACCTCGACCAGCCGGGCGCGAATGCCTTCGAATGCGACCGTGTTTATCCGCGCAACCATCACCGATCCTGTTTTGTGTCCCTGAAAGCCTAGCCGGTCGTGGTTACTGAATGGTTAACCAAAGCCGGCAAACCGAGCGTCGCCGTCGGTTGTCAGGGCCGGTGATTGATTGAATGGACGGACCAGAGCCGCCCATCCCAATCCAGCCGCGTCACTGACAGGTTGTCGATCTTATGTCCCAGCGCCGCATAGGGCGTCATGTTTCCCGCCCGTGCGATCTGGGTCAGGATCACCCCGAAATGCGCCACGGCAATCACATGGCGATGACCGTCGGATGTCACCCGGTCAACTGTCGCAGAAACCCGCGTCGCAAGCTGGTGCCAGCTTTCTCCATTCGGGGCTTGGTGTGGGCCGGGATCTTCCCAGAAGGCACGCGACAGGTCCGGGTCTCGGGTGGCAACCTCGTTCCAGTGCAGCCCGTCCCAATCGCCAAAGTTGAACTCGCGCAGGTCACGCTGGTGGGGCAGGCGCAGGCGCCTGTTTGCCAAAGCATCTGCCGTTGCCACAGCGCGCGACAGGTCCGACGATACGAGGGCCGCAGGTTCCGGAAGCGCATCGGACAGGCGCGACAGCGCAGCGGTGTCCGACAAGTCTGCGGGCAGGTCGCGCCAGCCCACCATGCTTTTTGCGTGGGTCGGTCCATGCCGCACCCACCACCAACTGACCGGCGTGTTCATGGGGCGTCGTCCGGCAGTTGGCCTTTCAGGGTCATTGGCAGGCCTGCCATCACCGTCACAACCAGATCGGCCCGCTGGGCAAGGCGTTGGTTCAATTCGCCCTGGGCTTGGCGAAACTGACGGGCAAGTGCATTGTCCGGCACGATGCCTGCACCAACCTCGTTTGATACGATGACGACCGGCGCGGTGCAGTTGGACAGCGCGGCGATCAAACCGGTCTCGGCATCTGGCAGAAATGCGCCAGAAAGCAGATGGTTGGACAGCCACATGGTGGCGCAGTCGAACAGGATGACCTCGGCGCTGTCAGCGGTGGTCAGGGCTGGGGTGGCGTCGAGCGGGGCCTCGACCGTGCGCCAGCCCGCACCGCGTCGCGCCTGATGGCGCGCGATCTTGGCGGACATCTCGCCATCATGGGCCTGCGCGGTGGCAACATAAAGCATCGGACGCCCGGTCGCTGCGGCCAGCCGTTCCGCATAGTCCGATTTGCCGGAAGCCGCACCGCCCAGAACGAGCGTCAGAGGAGGAAGCGAAAGCACCATGGCATTTGCCTAGCACTGCGACACAGGGTCCGCCAAGCCGAAAGCACTTGAGGCACCGGGTCGCCGGACATAGCCTTGGGGCATGAGACTTGTCGCTGCCCTTGTCACGCTAGTGATCCCGTCCATCGCGCATGCCCTTGAACGCGGCCCCAGTGCCGATGATCTGGCAGGGCTTGCGACGGCGGATGTGGTGGTGATCGGGGAAACCCACGACAATCCCGCCCATCATGCGGTCCAGGCACAGATCGTCGCGGCCTTGCAGCCCAAAGCCCTTGTGCTTGAGATGCTGACACCTGATCAGGTGACCGACATGACCCGGGACATGGCGGGTTTTGGCTCCGCGTGGGAAAAGGCCGGCTGGCCCGATTTCGAGATGTATCTGCCGATCTTCACCGCCTCGGATGCCGCGATCTTTGGGGCTGCCGTGTCGCGTGAGGTGGCCCGGGCGAGTTACACTGACGGCGTGGCGGCACATTTTGACGGGGATTCGGCGCTGTTTGGGTTGGACCAACCTCTGCCCGGGGATCAGCACGACCAACGGATCGAGCTTCAGTTCTTCGCCCATTGCGAGGCGATTCCACGCGTCGCACTGGGCGGCATGATCGAGGTGCAGCGCCTGCGCGATGCCACGCTGGCCAAGGCGGCGCTGGATGCGCTCGACTCCACAGGAAAGCCGGTGATCATCATCACCGGCAATGGACATGCCCGCAAGGATTGGGGGGTCCCGGCCATGCTGGGGCAGGCGCGCCCGGCACTTGTGGTCAAAAGCATCGGCCAGGCCGAGGACGGGCAGGTTCCCGAAGGCGGATATGACCTTGTCTATGATGCCCCCGCCGTAGATCGTCCCGACCCGTGCGACACTTTCAAGTGACCGTGTATCGTCCTGCCCATTGATCCATCCGCGTTGGTCCCGTAACTGTTTGAAGAACCAAAACCGGGGGCGTCCATGCTGGCTGGCAAACATATTCTTCTGATCATCGGCGGCGGCATCGCGGCCTTCAAGGCGCTGGATCTGATCCGTCGTCTGCGCGAACGTGGGGCCGAGGTGACGCCCGTTCTGACCCGTGCAGGGCAGGAATTTGTCACGCCCCTGTCGGCGTCCGGTCTGGCGGCGCAGAAGGTATACACCGACCTCTTTGATCTGACGGACGAGGCCGAGATGGGCCATATCGAACTCAGCCGCGCCGCCGATCTGGTGGTCGTGGCCCCGGCGACCGCCGATCTTCTGGGCAAGATGGCGGGCGGGCTGGCCAATGATCTGGCCTCGACCCTTTTGATGGCGACGGACAAGCGCGTTCTGGTGGCCCCCGCGATGAATGTGCGGATGTGGGAGCATCCGGCAAACCAGCGCAACGTCGCCACGCTGAAAGAGGATGGTGTGCTTTTTGTCGGGCCGACCGACGGGGCCATGGCGTGTGGAGAGTTTGGCCCCGGCCGGATGTCAGAACCGCTGGACATCGTGGCCGCTGTTGAAGCTGCCCTGATGGACGGCCCGTTGAAGGGCAAGCACGTGCTTGTCACATCCGGCCCCACCCATGAACCGATTGATCCGGTGCGCTATATCGCCAACCGTTCGTCAGGCGCACAGGGCACAGCTCTGGCGCGCGCGTTGTCGGCCCTTGGGGCGAATGTGACGTTTGTCACCGGTCCTGCTGACGTGCCGCCCCCCGGCGGGGTGACGGTGGTCAGGGTGCAGACGGCGCAACAGATGCTGGACGCCGTTCAGGCCGCATTGCCCGCAGATGCTGCGGTGTTTGCCGCCGCGGTGGCGGATTGGCGGGTGGCATCCGCATCGGACAAGAAAATCAAGAAAGATCAGAAGGGCAGTTTGCCGGTGTTGGAGTTCGCCGAAAACCCCGACATCCTGGCCACCGTGAGCCAGATGGAGAAAGGTCGCCCCGCCCTTGTTGTCGGCTTCGCCGCCGAAACCCATGACGTGGTCGACCACGCCACCTCCAAACGGGACCGCAAGGGCTGTGACTGGATCGTCGCCAATGATGTCAGCCCGGAAACCGGCATTATGGGAGGGTCAGAAAACGCGGTGACGTTGATAACAGACCAAGGTGCTGACGACTGGCCGCGTATGGGAAAGGATGACGTGGCACGACAACTCGCTGCCCGAATTGCCGACGAGATCGGGGGTGACACCTAATGCCGACCATCAACGTCTTGCGGGAACCCGACGCCGACCCGGCCGTTTCCCTGCCCTGCTATGAAACCTCTGGCTCGGCCGGGGCAGACCTGCGCGCGAACTTGCCGGATGCGGATCGCAAAGCCGGCTGGACGCTTGCCCCGATGGAGCGGCGCATCGTGCCAACGGGCCTACGCGTTGAAATTCCCGACGGGTTTGAAATGCAGATACGCCCGCGTTCGGGGCTGGCCGCGAAGCACGGCATCACGCTGGCGAATGCGCCCGGCACCATCGACAGTGACTATCGCGGCCCGCTTGGGGTGATCCTGATCAATCTTGGGGATGCGCCATTCGTCATTGGTCACGGAGATCGCATTGCGCAGGCGGTGATTGCCCCGGTGGTGCAGGCGAACTATGCCCTGGCCGACAACCTGTCCGACACGACGCGCGGCGCGGGCGGGTTTGGTTCGACCGGGCGTGGATAATCGGGGGCAAAGGTGATCTGGGTTCTGATCTGGGCGGCAGTGATCTGGGTGGGCGGCAGTTTTGGCGGCTTGTCCGTTGCGCGCCGCTGGCAGTTGACCGCGCTTCTGGCGCTTGTGGTTCTGATCAGCCATCTTGTTCTGCCGGAAGGCGCGGGCATACGTCAGGCGCTGGGCGGCAACTTCACCTCGTGGGCTGTGCTGTTTGCCGTGATTGCGCTGGGCGCGCTTTACGGGCGCGGGCTGGCGTGGATGAAAGCCCGCGCGCCAAGCGTGCCTGTGGCAAAAACGCAAGACGGCCCGTTCACGGATACCGAACTGAACCGATACGCCCGCCACATAGTGCTGCGCGAAATCGGAGGGCCGGGGCAGGTGGCCCTGAAAAACGCGCGTGTCCTTGTGGTGGGGGCAGGTGGGCTTGGCTCGCCCGTGCTTTTGTATCTGGCGGCGGCAGGTGTGGGCACCATCGGCGTGATCGACGACGATGTGGTCGACAATTCCAACCTGCAACGGCAAGTCATCCACCGGGATGCCGATATCGGCGTGCCCAAGGTCTTTTCCGCCGAAGCCGCAATGAAGGCACAGAACCCCGCGATCAACGTGCGGCCATACCAACGTCGTCTGACGGATGAGATCGCAGAGGACCTGATGCGCGATTACGACCTCGTTCTGGAAGGCACGGACAATTTCGAAACCCGTTATCTGGTCAACCGGGTGGCGGCAAAACTTGGCATCCCGATGATTGGCGGGGCGCTCAGCCAGTGGGAAGGTCAGGTTTCCACTTTCGACCCGGCCCATGGTGCGCCTTGTTATCAATGCATTTTTGCCAAGGCCCCGGCACCGGGGCTTGCCCCCAACTGCGCCGAGGCGGGCGTGGTCGGGCCCTTGCCCGGCATCATCGGTGCGATCATGGCGACCGAAGCGATCAAAGAGATCACCGGCGCGGGCGAGGGCTTGCGCGGGCGAATGCTGATCTATGACGCGATGTATGCCGAAACGCGGGTCATTCGCACCGCCAAACGCGACGGGTGCCCCTGCTGTGGCTGATCTGGAACTTGCTCCGCTTGGCGTAGGTGACGCGCCGGGCCTGTTCGCGTTCGAGCGCAAGAACCGTGACTGGTTCGAAACACAGGTCGGGCCAAGGCCGGATATCTATTGGAAGCTCGACACCCTGACCGACCTGATCCGCGAGCAGGTGAAGGCAGGCGAGATGATGTTTCTGCTGAAAATCGGCGGTCGGATTGTCGGCCGGGTGAATGTGACGGCTTTGGAAAATGGGGTCGCGCAACTGGGCTATCGCATCGGGCGGGCTCATTGCGGGCAGGGCATCGCCACGCGCGCCGTTGCCCTGATCTGCCAAGAGGCCTGCGACCGGGGTATCTGGGCGCTTGAGGCGCGTGTGCTGCGCGACAATATCGCGTCGAAACGGGTGTTGGAAAAGGTGGGGTTCATCCGCACCGGCACTTCGCAGATCGGTGATTTGGACTGCGACACCTTCCGTCGCGATCTTGATCAGGACTGAACAGGCGAAAGGCTGCCGGGACGGGTGGTAATCCTGCATCGTGAAGCATAGCTTCCCTGCAAAGGAGACTTGCCGATGACCAATCCGCTTCTGGCCCGCTGGGACACCCCGTTCAACCTGCCGCCCTTCGATGACATCCAGGATGCGGATTTTGAACCTGCCTTCGATGCCGCGCTGGATCAGACACGCGCCGCGATCGCCGCGATCACCGACGCCAAAGCCGCCCCAACCTTCGCCAACACGATCGAGGCGTTGGAGCTGTCCGATGCCGCGCTGGATCGGGTTTTGGGCGTGTTCTACAACGTCGCTGGTGCCGACAGCACGCCCGCGCGGGAAGCGTTGCAGCGCAAGTTTTCCCCTCGATTGGCCGCGTTTTCGTCCGAAGTGATGATGAACGAGACCCTGTTCGCGCGCGTCGAGGCATTGTGGCAAGCCCGCGACACGTTGGATCTGACGGATGAACAAGCCCGTGTGCTGATGCTGACGCGCCGCCGTTTCGTGCGTTCGGGGGCCAGGCTGCAAGGCAGTGATCGCGACCGGCTGAAAGACGTGCAAGAGCAGCTGGCAAGTCTTGGGACCAAGTTCACCCAGAACCTGCTGTCCGATGAACGGTCCTGGTTCCTGCCGCTGGACGAGGATGATCTGCAAGGCCTGCCTGATTTCGTCATCAACGCCGCCCGTGCGGCCGGTGCCGACAAAGGATGCGATGGCCCTGCGATCACACTATCGCGGTCTGTCATCACGCCATTCTTGCAGCATTCGCCTCGGCGCGATCTGCGCAGGGCGGCTTACATGGCCTATACCGCGCGTGGGGCGAATGGCGGCGACACCGACAACCGTGCGATTGCCACCGAAACGCTGGCTCTGCGCGAGGAACGCGCGCGGCTTCTGGGTTATGACAGTTTCGCGCAATTCAAGCTGGAAACCGAGATGGCCGGCCATCCTGACCGGGTGCGCGACCTGCTGATGCAGGTCTGGGAACCGGCCCGCAAAGCCGCCGAAGCAGATGCCGCCAAAATGACAGAAATGCTGCATGCCGACGGTCACAACGGCGATCTGGAGCCATGGGATTGGCACTATTACGCGGAACGGCGGCGCGAGGCTGAACATGATCTGGACGAGGCCGAAATCAAGCCCTTCCTGCAACTCGACCGGATGATCGACGCCGCGTTTGACACCGCTCACCGCTTGTTCGGGTTGAACTTTGCCGCGCTTGACGTGCCGCTTTATCATCCCGACGCCCGCGCGTGGGAGGTCACGCGGAACGGAAAACACTTGGCGGTGTTCATCGGTGATTACTTTGCGCGTGGATCGAAACGATCGGGTGCATGGTGTTCGGCGATCCGCAGCCAGCAAAAACTGGCGGGTGATATTCGGCCAGTGGTCGTGAATGTCTGCAACTTCGCCAAACCCGAACCGGGCCAGTCCGCGCTTTTGTCCTGGGATGACGCCCGCACGTTGTTTCACGAATTTGGGCATGCGCTGCACCAGATGCTGTCGGACGTGACCTATCCGTCGATCTCGGGCACATCGGTGGCGCGCGATTTCGTGGAACTGCCCAGCCAGCTTTACGAACACTGGTTGGAAGTGCCCGAGGTGCTGGGCAAGTTTGCCACGCACGCCAAGACCGGCGAACCGATGCCGAAGGCGTTGTTGCAGCGCCTGTTGGCAGCTTCGACCCATGACATGGGGTTTCAGACCGTCGAGTTTCTGTCCTCGGCGCTGGTGGATCTTGATTTCCACGATGGTCCCGCGCCAGACGACGCGATGGCGGCGCAAGCGGCGACGCTGGAGCGGATCGGGATGCCGCCCGCCATCAACATGCGTCACGCCACACCCCATTTTGCGCATGTCTTTGCGGGCGACGGCTATTCGTCCGGCTACTACAGCTACATGTGGTCCGAAGTGATGGATGCCGATGCGTTCGAGGCGTTCAAGGAAACCGGCGATGCGTTTGACCCCGCAATGGCCAGAAAGCTTGAGGACCACATCCTGTCGAAAGGCGGATCGGTCGACGCCGAAGACCTTTATACCGCGTTCCGCGGGCGGCTGCCCGGTGTCGATGCATTGCTGAAAGGGCGGGGTCTGGCCACCGCCTGAGGTTAAGCGTCCCGGCGTGAAGGGTCGTCGGGGTGCGGTGTTACCCCGACCGGGTCCTTGTGGATCATCACATCCGTGTCGGGATAGGCATGCAGGATCGCCCGGCGCAGGCTGGCGCCGATCGCATGGGCGTCATTTAGGCTTTGCGTGCCGTCCAGCTCGATATGCATGTTCACGAAGGTGATCGAACCCGATCGCCGGGTCTTGAGGTCGTGAAAGCCGTGCACGCCGGGGTGGGTGCGGGCGATCTCCTCGACCCCGGCCACAAGGTCCGGGTCTGCGGCATGGTCCATCAACCCGTCCCACGCGGTCTTGAAAATGCGCAGCGCCCCGATAACCAGCATGATCGCAGCCCCGATGGCGACGACGCTGTCAATCACCTCCATCCCGAACAGCGCGGCTGCCCAAAGCGACAGGATCGCGCCGATGTTCGGGATCAGGTCGCCCAGGTAATGCAGGCTGTCGGCCTTGACGACCGCCGACCCGGTGCGCGCCGCCACTCGCCTTTGCCACAGGACCAACGCGGCGGTCAGGACAATCGAGATGACCATGACGGCAATGCCGCGCTGATGGGCCATGATCGGTGCAGGTTCACCCGACAGCATCCGGGCGATGGCCGCCCATGTGATCACCCCGGCCGAAGCCATGATGAACAGGCTCTGCCCCAGGGCGGCCAGATCCTCGGCCGCGGAATGCCCGAAGGCGTGGTCATCATCGGCGGGCCGCGCGGCATACCAGATCGCGGCCAGTGCTCCCAGGGATACCATCAGATCCATTGCGCTGTCGGCCAGCGACGCGGCCACCGACAGTGACTGCGTCTGTCCCAAGGCCCACAGCTTCAGCGCCACCAGGGTCACTGCCACCAGGGCCGAGGCGATTCCAGCGGAAAGGTTCAGTCTGATGCGCTCGTCCGTCATGTTCCCGGCTTACCCAGCGGTCATGTTGGGCGCAAGGGTGGTCGGGCCGGTCAGTCGATCACTTCGTTGGGGCGGACACCCCAGAGGTTCGATTTCAGCGTCCAGCCGCGGATGCCGTCAGCCTTGACCCGGCACCAGTCAAGGCCGCAACTTTCAAGCCGCGCGATGACGCCGGCCTCAAGATAGGCGTCGATCTGGCTTTCTGTATCGGCGCGGTTGTAAAGCGGGCTGAGGTCGAAATCGACAATTGCTGTGCGCACCCCCGACAAAAGCGAATAATGCACCCATCCGCCAACGCCGTCACGGTCACGCACCTGTCGCCAATGCCCGAACTCTCCGATGATTTCCAACGGCATACCGGGGTGTTTGAACACCCAGTCGATGCGATGGCGCAGGGACGGACCGCGCCGCACGTTCCCTTCCGAGGTTTTCAGCGAAACAAAGCGGGGAATCGGCAGATTGGTGACAGAGCCGCGTTTTTGCGACGCCTGTTCGGCCTGTGCCGTGGGAAGGTGCGTAAAAAGCACTGCAATAATGGCGATCGCCACCACTGCCAGCCTGCTGGAACACCGCATTTCCGCCCTCATTTCCTGTGTCACACCGACGCCCGCGCAATTTTCTTTCGTTTGCGTTCCGGCGGTGCTTGTACCTTGCCTCGTTCCTTGTCACTTTGTCATTGAGACGCGCAAAAGAAAAGCCAAAGGGAGGGCAGGCATGGCCGCTGAACGTCTGAGTGTTGTTGTCACGCGACGGTTGCCCGAGGTCGTCGAGACCCGGATGAAAGAACTTTTCGATGTCGAGCTTCGGGATGATGACACGCCGATGACCCGATCCGAACTGGCCGACGCAATGACACGCTGCGATGTGCTGGTCCCGACTATCAATGACCAGATCGACGCGAACATGCTGGCGGGCGCGGGTGACAGGCTGCGTCTGATCGCCAATTACGGTGCCGGGGTCGACCACATCGACGTGGGGTCGGCGCGGCAGCGTGGTATCCTGGTCTCGAACACCGCCGGGGTTTCGGCCGATGACACTGCAGACATGGCGATTGCGCTGATCCTGGCCGTCACCCGGCGGTTCCCGGAAGGGATTCGTTTGATGGCGACGGGCGAATGGCCTGGCTGGTCGCCCACCGCGATGCTGGGCCACCGCATTCAGGGGCGGCGCGTGGGCATTCTTGGCATGGGCCGGATCGGTCAGGCTGTCGCGGCCCGTGCGCGGGCGTTCGGAATGCAGGTGCATTACCACAACCGCAAGCGTGTGCACCCGAAGATTGAGGAGCAGTTGGAAGCCACCTATTGGGAGAGCCTTGACCAGATGGTGGCGCGGATGGACGTGCTGTCGATCAACTGCCCGCACACGCCATCGACCTTCCACTTGATGAATGCGCGCCGTCTGAAGCTGATGAAGCCCGAGGCGGTGATCGTGAACACCTCGCGCGGCGAGGTGATTGACGAAAACGCCCTGACCCGGATGCTGCGCGCGGGCGAGATCGCAGGTGCCGGGCTGGATGTCTATGAGCACGGGAACGAGATCAATCCACGCCTGCGCGACCTGCCCAACGTGGTGGCGCTGCCGCATATGGGGTCGGCCACGGTCGAGGGGCGGATCGAGATGGGTGAGAAGGTGCTGATCAACATCAAGACGTTCGCCGACGGCCACCGCCCGCCCGATCAGGTCGTGCCGGGGATGCTTTAGGTTCACGGGTATAACATGATCGCACGTCTGATCCTGGGGGTGGGGCTGTTGGTGGTGCTGACCGCCTGCGCGCGTCCCCTGTCGGACACCGAGGTCGAGATGTCGCAACTGGTGTTCGGCGACAGTCTGGACACCGACAAGGTGCGTGTGCGGGCCGGGATTGGCGTGCTGCCATTGCCGAACCCTGATCCGATACCAGCCGACGCCCCCAGACAGGACGCGCGCAAGCTGCCCAAGGGCGTGTGCGACCGCGTGCCCCAGCCTGTGCGCAGGATCGAGTTCCCGGCAGGCTTTGTCCTGTGGAATCAGGTGTTTCTGAAACGCGACCTTTATCGCGACGATATGTTCGAAGGCTGGCCCAACAGCCTGCCCATGCCGCACGCCCTATTGATGATGCACGAACTTGTGCATGTCTGGCAGTGGCAGAACCGCGACCGCACCGGATACACGCCTTTCCGGTCGGGGGCTGAAAGCTTGCGACCGGGTGATCCCTACTTTTGGCCGGGGCGAGAGGCTGGCGCCTATCTGTCCTATGGGTTCGAGGCGCAGGCGGCTATGGTCGAGGATTACATGTGCATGACGCTGTTTGACCCGACCAACCCGCGCCGCGCCGAATTGGCGGCGCTGATCGGCCCCGTTCTGCCCGTCACCCGGCTGGGCGAGGCGCTGGGGCGCTGAATACGGTCCCGATGTCGTTTTTCCGCAGGCAAAGGTCGGGCTGGCTTGGCACGTTTGCTGACCGTGCGCCATGTATGATGCAACGCATAAGCCCGAAGGGAGTCGCCCCATGAAAACCCAAGTCAAAGCCCTTGTCGTCGGCGGTGGTGCTGTTGGCACCTCGATCGCCTATCACCTTGCCAAGGCGGGTTGGGACGATGTGATGTTGCTGGAACGCGACGAGCTGACGTCGGGCTCGACCTGGCATGCGGCGGGGCTTCTGCCCCTGTTCAACATGTCCTACGCGACGACCCATATCCACGATTATTCCGTCAAGTTCTACAAGACCCTGGAGGAAGAAACCGGTCTGAACGCCGGGTTTGCCGTGGTGGGCAACCTGCGCATGGCGCAAACGCAGGAGCGTATGGACGAGTTCATGCTCTATGCCTCGACCGCCGAAACGGTGGGCATACCCTATGAATGGCTGACCCCGGACGAGATCAAGACCCGCTGGCCGCTGATCGAAACCTCGGACCTGAAGGGCGCGCTCTATCACAGCACGGATGGCTACATTAACCCCGCAGATGTGACGCAGGCGATGGCCAAGGGCGCGCGTCAACGCGGGGTCGAGATCGTGCGCAAGATGCAGGCGGACGCGTTTCACTGGAACGGCACCCATTGGGAAGTGACCTGCACCAAGATGGTGGAAAAGGGCGGCAACCTTGTGGCGTCGGACGAACAGGTGGTGATCACCGCCGAACATGTCGTGACTGCATCGGGCAACCACGCGCAGCGAACCGCCAGGATGCTGGGCATCAAGATGCCCGCCATCCCGGTCGAACACACCTTCATCGTGATGGACCAGGACCCCGAGCTGGTCAAATGGCGCGCAGCCGGCAACCCGGAGCATCCGGTTGTGCGCGATGCAGACAACGAATCCTATGCCCGCGAAGAACGTGGCGGCTGGATCCTTGGCATTTATGAACACGGCGCTCCGGCTCGGTTTGAATACGGCGTAACGGACAGTTTTCGCGCAGACCTGTTCCCGCTTGATCTGGACCGGATCGCGGACCAATACATGGCGATGGCGGAACGCGTGCCGTCCTGCGCCGACAGCGGGCTTAAGGACGATTTCAACGGACCGATCTGCTACACCCCCGATGGCAACCCGCTGGTCGGCCCGGCGCCGAGCCTGCGCAATATGTGGCTGGCCGAAGGGTTCAGCTTCGGCATCACGGCGGCGGGTGGCACGGGTTACTATCTTGCCCAGATGATGGTCGATGGCGAGGCCGAAATCGACATGGCGTCGCTGGACCCGAAACGATACACGCAAAGCTGGATGACGACCGAGTTTGCCGCGCGCAAGAACGAAGAATGCTATGAGCATGTCTATATCCTGCACCACCCGGACGAAGAGCGCCCGGCCTGTCGGCCCCTGCGCACCTCGCCCGCCTATGACCGGCAGAAGGAAAAGGGCGCACAGTTCGGCTGGGTGAACGGGTGGGAACGCCCGAACTACTATGGTCCGCTGGATGCGCCCGAGAATTTCGATCACGACGCGCGCAGCTTCCGCCGGGGCGGCTGGTGGCAATACGCGGTGGACGAAGCCAAGGCGATCCGCGAAGGGGTCGGCCTGATCGACGCCACCGCCTTCACCAAGCATGTGGTCAAAGGGCCGGGCGCGACTGCGTTTCTGGACTGGTTCACCTGCAACAAACTGCCCAAGGTTGGTCGCATCAACCTGACCTATGCGCTGACCGATGCGGGCACGACGCGCACCGAATACACCATCGTGCGGATGAAAGAGCACGAATATTACCTCGTGTCGGCGGGCGCCTGGACGGAATATGACGCCGATTTCCTGCGCAAGGCCGCCGAGGATAAGATGGACGAGTTCGGCTATATCGAAATTCAGGATGTCACCACCCAATGGGGTGTTTTCGCCATCGCTGGCCCCAAATCGCGCGATGTGTTGAACGAGGTGATCAAGGATGCTGATCCGGCCACCGCGCTGTCGAACAAACGGTTCCCGTGGCTGTCCGCGCGCCAGATCGAGCTGGGCATGTGCCCGGTGAACGCGATCCGCGTGGCTTATACGGGTGAATTAGGGTGGGAGCTTCATCACCCGATCGAGATGCAGAACTACCTCTGGGATTTGCTGATGGCGGCGGGCGAAAAGCACGGCATGAAACTGGTCGGCGCGCGGGCGCAAAACTGGCTTAGGCAGGAAAAATCCTATCGCGCCTTCGGTACGGAACTGGGCCGAGATGCCACCCCGCAAGAGGCCGACCTGCCGCGTTTTATCGACCTGGAAAAAGACTTCCACGGCAAAGAGGCAATGCTGGAAACCGGTATCCGGTCGAAATGCGTGACGCTTTTGATCGACGGGCCGAACGACGCCGACCCGTGGGGCCGCGAGGCGCTGTATGACGGGGATACCAAGGTGGGTCGCCTGACCTCGGGCGGCTACTCGGTCGCGTTCGGCAAATCCATCGGGATGGGCTATGTGCGCCCTGAACTGGCGGTGCCGGGCACCAAGCTGAAGGTCAAGATGTTCGACAAGCTCTGGGATGCAGAGATCACGGTCGACAGCCCCTATGATCCTAAGAACGAGACGATCCGCAAGGACGGATAAGTGCAACACCATCCAAGGAAAGGCCCTGCGATTGCGGGGCCTTTTTCATTGTGTCAGTTTTGATCAGGAGGATACGCCATGCCAGAGAAGCTCAAAGGTTCCTGCCATTGTGGCGCCGTGACATTCGAAGTTGCCCGCCCAAAATACGTCGTATCGTGCAATTGTTCGATTTGTAGAAGATATTCCGCGCTATGGACCCATTGTCCGCCTAGCGAAGGTTCGATTTTGACGGGTGCTGACCACCTGACGCGCTATAGCTGGGGCGATCACATGCTGGATTTCTGTGCCTGCATGACCTGTGGCTGCGTCACGCATTGGGCACCGGGCAAGAACGCTGACCAGGATCGCTTTGCGCTGAACCTTCGCATGGTGCCACCCGATGATCTGGCTGCGATCCCAGTTCGGCATTTCGATGGCGCTGACAGCTGGACCTATCTGGACTGACGCGCGATCAGGTGATTGTCCCATGCCCAGCCCCCTTCGACGGGGATCAGGGTCTCGACCCCGTTGGCGCGATGGACCAAACCGCCGTCCCGGGTGATCATCAATCCGCCCTGCGGCGCGGGCGCAACCCCTGAGGCAGTGCCATGTTGGGTTGACCCGCTTGGCTGGCCCGTTGCGTCGAAATAGATCACGGTGCTGCCCTTCGGTCCGGTAACGGCGATGTCTCCGGTCTGCGGACAAACGGCAACGGACCCGGCATAGTTTTTCAGGCGGGTCTGATCGGGATGCGGCAGGAAGGTCGGGTCGTCACCGCGGCGGTGTCGCAGCACCAGCGGCACATCTTTCCCTGGTGCCCCCTGCCATTGCAGCGCGGCCACCACCGCGCCGGTGCCGTCCAGCGCGATATGGCGGATCGAGTTCTGATGCATCGCGCCGGTCAGTTCAACTTGGTCCACGATCGCGCCTTCGACGTTCAAATAGGTCAGATTGGTGCGCATGGTCGGCAGGTTCAGCTTGGCGCGCTCCATGTCCGGATGTGTCTGGATGCCGCCATTGGCGATGGCAAATCCCTCATCCGGCAGGCGCAGGATGTCATGCGGGCCAATCCCACCTGACGACACCTCGCCCTCCCGACGAAAGCCGTCGGATGCGTCCCAGATGCCCAGCACACCCGCGGGGGTGTCATAATCATTCTCGGTCGTGAGCAGGTGCTTGCCATCGGCCGAGAAAGCACCATGGCCATAGAAATGCCGTCCGGCGGGTGTCGTCAATCGCGCAAGTTCGCGGCCATCGGTGCAGTCAATGACCACGGCAAAACGACCCGGACGACGCGCAAAAGCGACCGCCTGCGCCATATGCGGATGAATGGCTGCTGCATGACCCCGGCTGGGAAGGGCGATCTGGAACACCACATCGCCAGCGCGTGTCAGCCCCACCAACCACGAGGTTTTGTCGGCGCGGTTTCCCGCCGTGATGAAATCGGGCGCCCCGGCGGCAGCCCAGGACCCTGTCGCCCATCCGCTCAGCCCAAGGCTGGCCGACGCCCCTGCAAGAAAACGGCGTCGCTTCATCCCATCAATCTCCGTCTCCGGCGCTGAACCCGGCATCGACGCCCAGGCTTTCTCCGATTTGCTGGTCAAGGCGGGATTTCAGATGGTCCAACATGGGTTGCAAAGCCTCGACCCGGATGCGCGTTTGCGGATCATCCAGCGCCTCGGACAGCGGCGCACCAATGGCGTGGATACGCGCCTGAACATCCCGCGCGATTTTCACGATCTCGGCCCGTGTCGCGTCGGGAACCGCATCGGAAAAACCGTCGTCAACCATCGCGATCAAGCCGTCAAGCTGGGCAATCATGATGTCGTTGGTGACGCCCGACCGCCATGCTTCGGCCCGTGTGGGGAAGCTGCGTTCATAGGTGCCAAGGGGGCGTCCGATCCGGTGTTCACGCAGACGCAGGATCGAGAAATCCAGCGCCGTGAAGATCTGGCGCGTAAACTCCTGATGGGACAGATAGACCGGGTTGTCAGCCCCAGCATCCCGGACCAGATCGGCCCACCCTTCGGGGGCGAACCATCCGTCATGAAGGGCCGCGCCGATCCGGGCCAGGTTGCCCGACACGCCGATCAGCGCCGGGCAGGTTTGAACATCGTCAAACAGCAAACGCTCCAGTGCCGGCAGCCCCTGCGCGCCGGCGCTGGCTGCTGCAACCGTTTCCGGATCCGCCTGTTCCTGTGCTGGTCGCTTCAACAGTTCGGCAACCGCGCGTCCGACGAAATTCTTCTTGTCGGGAAAGAAATTGACCGTCAGCGCGGCGGCCTGCGTTTCGATCGGGCCGAACTGATAGGCATCCAGCGGCGCCCAGGCATTCCATGCTGCGGCAAGCGCCTGCGTCACCTGTTGCCGGTTGGCGGTGCCGTCGCAGAACGCCTGCGCGACCTTGGACAAGCGGGCGGTGTCATCACGAAAGGCGCTGAACTGATCGTCCAGAACCACAAGCACCTGATCGGTCAGAGCGACATGATCGACGGCGGGATTGGTGGCGGTTTGCGGATCGGCCGCCCAGAGCATCCCGGGCAGCAGGCAGGCGGACATGAGGGTGGCAAGGGTTCTCATAGCGACTCCAGAAATGCAATCAACGCCGCACGATCTTCAACGTCCAGCAGGCGCACCTTTTCACGGGCGGCGGTGGCTTCGCCCCCGTGCCACATGATGGCCTCCAGCACCGAGCGTGCGCGTCCATCATGAAGAAAGCCCTTCCGCCCGCCAACCCGTTCCGTGCTGCCCAGGCCCCACAAAGGGGCCGTGCGCCATTCCCGGCCTGACGCCTGACCTTCCGGGCGGTGATCTGCCAATCCGTCCCCCATATCGTGCAAAAGCAGGTCGGAGTAAGGCCAGATCAGTTGGAACGAACGGGCGGGATCATCGGGCAGGCGATGGGTGACGAAGGCCGGGGTGTGGCAGGCGGCGCAACCAGCATCGTGAAACAGCGATTTGCCGCGCAGCACCTGTGGTACCTGTGCCATTATGCGCACAGGCACCGCAAGGTTCGCGGCATAAAAGGCCATCAGGTCCAGCGCCGTGTCGCCAAGCTCCTGATTGTCTTGCTGGGCAGAGTTGCCATTGCGCGCGGCCCGGCAGTCTGTCTGTTTCGGGGTGCAATCGCCATAATGGGCTGGGAAAAGGGTGCTGGACAGGCCGATGTCGCCATGCGCCGCCTCGGCTGTTTGTTGGCGAATGGTGGGGTTGCCCGCCTTGTGGCCGAACCGGCCCAGCATCCACTGATCGAACTCGCGCGACCAGACACGGTTGGGGCGCCCCGAGATGCCGTCATTGTCAGCGTCATCGGGGTCTGCATTCTTCAGAATGTCTGTTTCGGGGATCGCTTCAAGCAACCCCAGCCCGATCATCGGCGGCGCGACGCGGGGCGAGGTCAGGGTGCTTTCATCAATGGGGCCGGAAGACGGGTTGACAACGCTGTATGTCGGAGTGTGGAGGTCGATGTGCGTCCCATCCGCAAATCGTGTCACCTGCGGGGCATAGGTGATCGCAAGCGACCCTTCGGCGATCTGCCCGGAAGTCGCATGATCCTGTATCTGAAAGCCATACTGGGGGTCGGGGTGCGTCTTGCCGTCTGCCCCGATCTGCGACAGGCGCAGAACCAGACCGGGAGTCGTGTCGTCGGGATGTGCCGGGGGATAGCCCCGCCCGTCGTTCAGGTGGCAAGCCGAACAGGCGCGGGCATTGTAAAGCGGGCCAAGCCCGTCGGACGAGATGGTCGAGGCAGGGCCTTGCACCCAAAGTTTCTCAAACAGCGCCTCGCCCAGCCTGAAATCCAGCTTCTGGTCTGCCGTCAGCCCGATCACAGGGTCAGAGAATGGCGCCCGTGCAGATGGGGACATCGAGGTGGCGGCGCCGGCTGGGCGTGTCTCATATGCCGAAAGGCCGCGTGGATTGGCCCCTAGCGTGGATCGGATACGGTCTTGTTCTGCCTGGGTGCGCGGGCTGGGTGACAGGTGCGGCTCGCCCCATGGCGGGGCGTCCTTGGCATGTGCCATGTGGCAGCCGAACAGAATGAAGGCCAGGATTGCCGGGGCGCGCATCGCAAGCTCCTTGGAATTGCGCCCCGTTCTAATGCCGGATCAAGATATCGTAAAGTGGTTCCGACAAAAATAGTCAGGAAATATTGGCGGGCTTACGTTTTGATATGCGTGCGCGCGAAAGCCTCGATCGCGTTGGCGGGGATCGCCCCGGCATGACGCGCGATTTCCTTGCCGTTCTGATACAGGATCAGGGCCGGAATGCCGCGTATGTTGTTCTTTGCCGAAACGTTTGGATGTTCCTGCGTGTTGATCTTGGCGAACCGCACGTCTGTCGCCATGCTCTGCGCGGCTTGCGCAAATGCCGGGGCCATCATACGGCAGGGGCCACACCAGGGCGCCCAGAAATCCACCAGAAGCGGCGTGTCGTCGTTTCGTGCGGCTTTCGACAGGGTGGCCGGATCCAGCTCGCGCACCCTGCCATCGAACAGTTTCGCCCCACAGGTGCCGCATTTGGGGCCGGCGGTCAGCTTGTCGGTCGGGACACGATTTACGCTGCCACAATCAAGGCAGGTCATTTTTGCGGAAGAGGACATGGGGCGCTCCATTACATTCATTGGACAGCATATGATGCCGGTGCAGGTTTGCGTCAAGGGGTCAGACGGTGCTCAGCAAGATACTCGTTTCGCTGTTGGTGATGCCTTCGACCATCCGCACATCGTGCAGGATGCGGTCGAAATGGGTCAGGTTGTCGGCCGTCAGTTGCGCCACCAGATCCCATTTTCCGTTGGTGGAATGCAGGCTGCGCAGTTCCGGCAGGCCGCGCAGGCGCTTGATCACTGCCGTGGCGGATTTGCCGGACACTTCGATCATCATGATGGCGTGAACGCCATCCGGCCCGTGGTCCTGCCGCGCGCGGATGGTGAATCCCAACACCGCACCGGTGTCCAGCAACCGATCAAGCCGCGCCTGCACCGTGGCGCGCGAGACACCAAGAATCTCAGCCAGTTTCGAGATTGGGGCGCGTCCGTCCTCGCGCAGAATGGCGATCAGGTTGCGGTCGAGGTCATCAAAGATATGCATGAGGCAGTGATAAGCAACCCTATCAAAATGACAATACATTTAAAAGATAATGAGCAATTTGCTCATTATTAGTGAAATCCTGCCTATGCTATGATCACCCACACCCTGATGCGCTGACCCTGATGCGCTGCCATGACTAACCTTGCCGCGATCCACACCTGAAGGAGAGGCCCAATGACCAACATCCATCTGCTTGGTGCACCGATCGAGGAAGGCGCGGGTCGTCGCGGCTGCATCATGGGGCCTGCGGCCTATCGCACCGCCGGTCTTGCCGAGGAACTGGCGTCACTGGGGCACGAGGTGGTCGATCTGGGCGATGCGCAACGCGACGAGGTCGACGCGCTTGAAACCGAATACACGCATCTGAAACTCCTGCCACAGGTTGCGGGCTGGGCGCGCAGCCTGCATCGTCATGCCTATGATCTGGCGAAACAGGATGTGCTGCCGATCTATCTGGGTGGGGATCACGCCCTGTCGATGGGCACCGTTACCGGCCATGTCGCCGCCGCTGCCGAACTGGGGCGCCCGCAATTCGTGCTGTGGCTGGACGCGCATTCCGATTTCAATGTTCCGGCCTCGTCCCCCAGCGGCAATATCCATGGCATGCCCGTGGCCTTCGCCTGCGGATTGGAGGGGTTTCCCGACATACTTGGCAAACCCTTGCCCGCGCCGCTGGAATCGCGAAATGTCTGCATGATCGGTCTCAGGTCCGTGGACGGGATGGAGCGGGATTTGCTGCAAGCCTCGGACGCGCTTGCGTATGACATGCGGGCGATTGACGAACACGGCATCGCCAAGCTGCTGCTTCCGTTTCTGGATCAGGTCGCGGCGGCTGACGGGCTTTTGCATGTCAGCCTTGATGTGGATTTCATCGAACCCGACATTGCGCCCGCTGTCGGCACCACGGTTCCCGGCGGCGCCACCTTCCGCGAGGCCCATCACATCATGGAGATGCTGCACGACAGCGGTCTTGTCACGTCGCTGGATCTGGTCGAACTGAACCCGTTTCTGGATGATCGCGGCCGCACCGCGCGCCTGATGGTGGACCTGACCGCCAGCCTGTTCGGCCGCCGTGTGCTTGACCGCCGCACCCAAAGCTATTGATCTTCGAAAGGACGCCCAATGCCGCCTCTGCCCTCTGAACTTGCTTATGTGCCCTTCGTGTCGGTCGAAAACATGATGGGACTTGTCCACCATATCGGCATCGAAAAGGTGCTGGTTGACCTTGCCGACGAAATCGAAGCCGACTTCAAACGGTGGGATCTGTTTGACAAAACCCCCCGCGTCGCCAGCCATTCTGACGTTGGGGTGATCGAGCTTATGCCCACTTCGGACGGTGAGATGTATGGGTTCAAATACGTGAACGGCCACCCGAAGAACACCAAGGAAGGGCTGCAGACCGTCACCGCCTTTGGACTGCTCGCGGATGTGAACAGCGGCTATCCGAAATTGCTCAGTGAAATGACGGTGCTGACCGCCCTGCGCACCGCGGCGACCTCGGCGATGGTGGCGAAACATCTGGCGCCCAAAGGCGCGACCACGATGGCGATGATCGGCAATGGCGCACAGTCTGAATTCCAATGCCTTGCTTTCAAAGCGATCTGCGGCATCGACGCGGTGCGGCTTTACGACATCGACCCTGCCGCGACCGAGAAATGCGCGCGCAACCTGCAAGGGTCCGGCTTGACCGTCGTGCCGTGTAAGACCGGCGAGGAAAGCATGGAAGGCGCGCAGATCATCACCACCTGCACCGCCGACAAGCAATATGCAACGATCCTGACCGACAACATGATCGGCGAGGGGGTGCATATCAACGCCATCGGAGGCGACTGCCCCGGCAAGACCGAGCTGCACCGCGACATTCTTCTGCGATCGAAAATCTTTGTGGAGTATCCTGAACAAACGTGGGTCGAAGGCGAGATTCAGCAATTGGAGAAAGATCACCCGATCACCGAGATGTGGCAGGTGATCACCGGGCAGGCCGTGGGACGGAGATCGGACAAAGAGATCACCCTGTTTGACAGCGTGGGCTTCGCGATCGAGGATTTCTCGGCCCTGCGCTACATCTCGAAAGCGATTGAGGGGACAGAGTTTTTCACCCAGCTTGATATGTTGGCCGACCCTGATGATCCGCGTGACTTGTTCGGGATGTTGGAGCGGTCAAAGGCATAAGAAACCTTGGTCTGTCCGTGTTTGCACGGACAGCACCCGAACCGCCCCCACGGGGCGGGCGCTACTCGCCCACCCCTCGGTTCAGGCGATCGCAATGTGGGCTGAACATTCAAGGTGTAAAGAAAAACGGGCGGTGAATTGCTCCACTGCCCGTTCTCATTCGTTAAACGCCGCTTAGCTTTCGTCGGTGTAATCTGACAAAGGCGGGCAGGTGCAGACCAGATGCCGGTCGCCATAGGCGTTGTCCACGCGGTTTACCGGCGACCAATACTTGTCCACCCGGAAGCTGCCTGCCGGGAAGCACCCTTGTTCGCGGGTATAGGGGCGGTCCCATTCGCCAACGAGGTCCACATAGGTGTGGGGCGCGTTCTTCAGCGGGTTGTTTTCCGGGTCGATCTTGCCCTCTTCGATCTCGCGGATTTCCTCGCGGATGGCAAGCATCGCGTCGCAGAAGCGATCCAGTTCGGCCTTGGTTTCCGACTCGGTGGGTTCGATCATCAGCGTGCCGGCCACCGGCCAGCTCATCGTCGGTGCGTGGAAGCCGTTGTCGATCAGACGTTTGGCAATGTCATCCACGGTCACGCCCGCGCTGTCGGCATAGGGGCGGGTGTCGATGATGCATTCATGCGCCACGCGACCGTTTTTGCCCGTGAACAGCACGTCGAACGCCCCTTTCAGGCGGGTCGCGATATAGTTGCCGTTCAGGATCGCCACCTTGGTCGCCTGTGTCAGCCCGTCACCGCCCATCATCAGGACATAAGCCCAGCTGATCGGCAGGATCGAGCCCGATCCGAAGGGCGCGGCGGACACGGCGCCTTCTTCGCCCACCAAACCGTTGCCGGGCAGGTGCGGGGCAAGGTGAGCCTTCACACCAATCGGACCCATGCCGGGGCCGCCACCGCCATGTGGAATGGCGAAGGTTTTGTGCAGGTTCAGGTGGCTGACATCCCCGCCGATCTCGCCGGGTTTCGACAAGCCAACCATCGCGTTCAGGTTCGCCCCGTCGATATAGACCTGCCCGCCGTGGTCATGGGTGATCTGGCAAACCTCGCGCACGGTTTCTTCGAACACGCCGTGGGTGGACGGATAAGTGATCATGCACGCCGCCAGCTTGTCGCCCGCGGCTTCGGCCTTGGCGCGGAAATCATCAAGGTCGATATCCCCGTTTTCAGCGGACTTCACGACCACCACATCCATGTTAACCATATGGGCCGAGGCAGGGTTCGTGCCATGCGCGGAAATCGGGATCAGGCAGACATTGCGGTCCCCCTGGCCTTGGGCCTTGTGATAGGCCTGAATGGTCAGGAGCCCCGCATATTCACCCTGCGCGCCCGAGTTTGGCTGCATCGACATATCGTCATAGCCGGTGATCAGGCACAGCTTCTGCTTCAGATCCTCGATCATCTCGGCATAGCCTTCGACCTGGTTTTCCGGCGCCATCGGGTGGATATAGGCGAACTCGCGCCACGTCACGGGCATCATTTCCGCCGCCGCGTTCAGCTTCATCGTGCAAGAGCCCAGCGGAATCATGGCGCGATCAAGAGCCAGATCGCGATCGGCCAGACGACGCATATAGCGCATCATCTCGGTCTCGGCCCGGTTCATGTGGAACACGGGGTGGGTCAGGTAATCTGACGTGCGCAGGCTGGCATCCGGCAGGCGATATTCGTTGTCGCTGTCGTCATAGCCGCGGGTGATGCCAAAGGCACGCCAGACCCCTTCGATCACAGCAGGGCGGGTGGCTTCGTCCAGCGTGATGCCGACATATTCACTGTCCACCGGGCGCAGGTTGATACCTTCCTCGCGGGCCGATTTCAGCACGGTGTTCTGCAGCGCGCCCACATGGACGGTGATCGTGTCGAAGAAGTGCTTCGAAGTGATGGTGAAGCCCGCATCCTCAAGCCCTTTGGCCAGACGCACGGTTTTCAGATGCACGTCTTGCGCGATGGCTTTCAAGCCTTCGGGGCCGTGGAACACGGCGTAGAAACCCGCCATCACGGCCAGAAGCGCCTGCGCAGTGCAGACGTTCGAGGTCGCTTTTTCGCGGCGGATATGTTGTTCGCGGGTCTGCAGCGACAGGCGATAGGCCTGATTGCCGCGCGCATCAATCGACACGCCGATCAGGCGACCCGGCATGGCGCGTTTGTGCTTGTCAGCGGTCGCCATATAGGCGGCGTGCGGGCCGCCGAAGCCCATCGGCACGCCAAAGCGCTGCGACGAGCCGACCGCGATATCAGCCCCCATTGCGCCCGGTTCTTTCAGTACGGTCAGCGCCAGCGGGTCGGCGGATACGATGCCAACCGCCTTTGCCTCGTGCAGGGCGGTGATTTGGTCCGTGAAGTCACTGACCCGGCCATAGGTGCCGGGGTATTGGAAAATCGCGCCGAACACCTCGTCTGCAGCCAGATCTTTTTCGGGGTCGCCGATGACAATTTCGATCCCCAACGGCTCGGCACGGGTTTTCATCACGGCGATGTTTTGCGGATGACAGCCTTCGTCCACAAAGAACTTTGTGGCTTTCGACTTGGCGATGCGCTGGCCCATGGTCATCGCCTCGGCGCAGGCCGTCGCTTCATCAAGAAGCGAGGCGTTCGCAATCTCAAGCCCGGTCAGGTCTGAAATCATCGTCTGAAAGTTCAACAGCGCCTCAAGCCGGCCCTGCGAAATCTCGGGCTGATAGGGTGTGTAGGCGGTGTACCAAGCGGGGTTTTCCAGAATGTTGCGTTGGATTGCCGGGGGCGTCACTGTCCCGTGATAACCTTGACCCAACAAGGACCGCATGACCTTGTTGCGTGCCGCCGTGTACCGCATCTTGTGCAGCGCCTCGCGTTCCGACAGCGCCGGACCCCAGTCCAAAGGTTCCTTCTGGCGAATGCTCTTCGGCATGGTCTGGTCGATCAACTCGTCCAGATCCTTCACGCCGATGGTCTTGAACATCTCGTCCATCTCAGTGGGCGAGGGGCCGATATGGCGGCGGTTGGCGAAATCATAGGGTTTGTAACCGGTGGGCGTGAACGACATTGCGTTTCTCCGTACGGGGGGCGGGCAAAGGGGAATGGCAAGGGCCGTGTTGGCCCCTGACCCTGTGTTTGATGGCGCGTGGCCTGTGGATCAGCCGATGAATTTCTTGTATCCGGCTTCGTCCATGTAGTCGTCCAACGGGCTGGTGTCGGACGCCTTGATCTTGAAGAACCACGCTTCGCCTTCGGCGTCTTCATTGACCTTGGTGGGTTCATCGACGATGGCTTCGTTCACCTCGGTAATCTCGCCATCCAGCGGACTGAGGATGTCGGACGCGGCCTTGACGCTTTCGATCACGACGATTTCGTCATCCTTGGAGACTGTGTCGCCCACTTCGGGCAGTTCGACAAAGACAACGTCGCCAAGTTGCTCAGCCGCGTGGGTGGTGATGCCCACCACGTAAACGCCGTCTTCTTCGCGCAGCCATTCGTGTTCTTCGGTATATTTCATCTTGTGTCTCCTGCTGGAAATATAGGGTCAACGTTTGAAGGTGGCGGGGCGGAAGGGTGTCTCCGCGACCGTGACGGGCTGGCGCTTGCCGCGCACATCGCCGTAAAGCGTGGTGCCGATTTCGGCGTGATCCGTGGTGACATAGCCCATCGACATGGGCCGCTCGATCGAGGGGCCGAATGCGCCTGACGTGACATGGCCAATCGGTGTGTCCGCCTCGGCCGAGGCATAAAGCTGAGTTCCCGCCCGCATTGGCGCACGGCCATCAGGCAACAGGCCAACGCGGCGGCGGTCTGCGCCGTTTTCAAGCTGCGACAGGATGCGCGTATCACCGGGGAAGCCGCCTTCACGCTCGCCCCCTTTGCGGCGCGCCTTCTGAATGGCCCATTCCAGCGCGGCCTCGACCGGCGTGGTCGAGGTGTCGATATCATTTCCGTAAAGGCACAGCCCCGCCTCAAGCCGCAAGCTGTCGCGGGCGCCAAGGCCGATCGGTTCAACCTCGTCCATCGCCAGAAGGGCGCGGGTGAAGGCGTCGGCGTGGGCGTCGGGCACCGAGATTTCATAACCATCTTCGCCGGTATAGCCCGAGCGGGACAGCCACAGCTCGCCATAGTCGCTGTCGACCACGGCGACATCCATGAACTTCATGTCCCTGGCCGACGGCACAAGACGCGAAAGCGCGGCTTCGGCGGCAGGGCCTTGCAGGGCCAGAAGGGCGCGGTCCTCAATCACCTCAATCTCGCAATCGGTCAGGCGGGCGCGCATATGGGCGATGTCGGCGTCCTTGCACCCGGCGTTCACGACCAAAAACAGGTGGTCGCCCCGGTTCGCGACCATCAGGTCATCCAGAATGCCGCCATCATCATTCGTAAACATGGCATAGCGTTGCCGCCCTTCCGCAAGCGGCACGATGGATTGCGGCACAATCCGTTCCAGCGACAGGGCGGGATTGTCACCGCGCAGGATCACCTGACCCATATGGCTGACATCGAACAGTCCCGCCGCCGACCGCGTGTGCAGGTGTTCTTTCATCACACCCAGCGGGTATTGTACGGGCATTTCGTAACCGGCAAACGGTACCATCTTGGCACCAAGCTCCAGATGCAGGTCGTAAAGACCCGTCCGTTTCAGATCGTCCTGGGCTGCACCCATGGCCATTCCTCCAATTGCTACCGGTAAGTCATGAAAGCCATGCGCCCGGCATCTTTCAGACGCCTCGGCGTCCAGTGATGCCCCCTCTGTCCGTGTCGCCTGAGATCGTTATCCCTTCGGCGGGCATCTGTGTGCCTCTCTCCAGAGTCCTGTGCGCCGCATCGGTCCGTGGGCCTGAGAGTTTACCGGGGCGGTTGCTCCTTCGGCACCAGCTTTCGCCAGATTCTCCCGATGCGATGGCGATACGTTATCCGTCTGCACCGATTTCGGCAAGAGGTTGAACACAACTGCATGCCACGGCAGGGTAGGGTCATGCAGGATCCGTTTTTCTTCGGCTATGGCTCGCTTGTGAACCGCCGCACCCATGCGTTTGAGAACGCGCAACCCGCGCGGGTGACGGGGTGGCGGCGCGCGTGGCGACGGTCACCGCTGCGCAAGCTTTGTTATCTGACTGCGGTTCCGGATCGCGAGGATTACATCGAGGGGATGATAGCCTCGGTCCCTGGCGCAGATTGGGCAGCACTGGACCACCGAGAGCGCGCTTACAGGCGCGTCCCGCTTGGACCCGAGGTGCAACATGGCGTCGAAACAGCCGACGTGGCCATCTATGCCATCGAGGACGGCAAGCATCAGCCGCCAACGAACGACAATCCGGTGCTGCTTAGTTATATCGACGTTGTGGTTCAGGGGTACCTGGCCGAGTTCGGTTTGCCCGGCGTCACGCATTTCTTCGAAACCACTGATGGCTGGCACGCGCCCATTCTGAACGACCGTGTCGCGCCGATCTATCCACGCGCGCAGACGCTGACCGAGGAAGAGCGGCAGATCGTCGATGCAGGTCTGTCCCGCCTATCGGCGCAGCCCAAATAGCGATATCTGTCGGGTTTGCCGCTGGTACGGGTGGGCATCTGCCTCGCATTCCCCACGCTCTGCCATGCGCAACACGCGCGCCGACAGCAAGAGCGCGATCGCGGCGAAGATCAATCCGCCAGCAGCCTGCCCGATCAGCACCCCCGGAGCGCCCCAATAGGCAGCCCCCAGGATGACCAACGGGATCGTACCCAGCGTCTGCCGACCCCAGTTTACCCAGGTCGAATAGAAGGGATGGCCCAGGTTGTTGAAACTGGCATTGGTGACGAAGATCACGCCGTTGAAAAACCACGCCAGCGCCAGTGGACCACAGAACAGATAGACCAGGTCGCGGGCCAGCCCTTCGGCGTTGAACAGATCGGCAATCGGCGCGCGCAGGACAAACAGGATGGCGCTGACGGCGACCGATACGCACAGGGTGAACACCAACCCGTCACGAATGGTGCGACGCACACGGTCCAGCCGCCCCGCCCCGAAATTCTGGCCGACAATCGGACCAATGGCCCCTGACAGCGCAAAAATAACGGCAAACGAGACCGGCACCAGACGCCCCACGATGGCCATGCCCGCCACGGCGTCTTCGCCAAACTCGGCCATGGCGCGGGTGACATAGGCCTGACCGACAGGTGTGGCGAACTGGGTCAGGATCGCCGGCAGGGCAATGGTCATGATGGCTGTGAAATCGACCTTGAAGTCGACCGATCGGGGGCGGTCCAACCCGCCATGATGACGCAGCACGGGATAGATCGACATGATCGCAATTGTGATACGCGCACAAACCGAGGCAAGGGCCGCACCGGTCAGTTCGAGGTCCAGACCGAAGATCAGGATCGGGTCCAGCACCGCGTTTACCAATCCGCCCCAGATCGTCGCCATCATCGCGCGTCGGGCATCGCCATGTGCACGCAGGATTGCCCCGCCGACCATGCCGACGATCAGGACAGGCAGGCTGGGCAGGATGATCCTCAGATACCCGGTTGCCAGTACCAGCGTGTCGCCGGACGCGCCCAACAGAGCTGCCAGTTCCGGTACGAACCACCAGACAAGGGCTGCGAAGGCGCTTCCGATCACGACCCCGTACAGGAGCGCGGTCGCCGCGCGGCGTTTTGCGGTCTGTCGGTCGCCTTGCCCCAGCGCCCGCGCCACAAGGGCACCGGCCGCGATGGACATGCCAATGCCGAAGGAGGTCGTGAAAAACAGGATAGCGCCGGCATAGCCCACGGCCGCCGCCAGCTCATCCCGGCCCAGCCACGAGATGAAGATCATGTCCACGAGGTCGACAAGAAAGATCGCCATCAGACCGACCGAAGCGGTCAGCGACATCACCGTGATATGTCGCAACAGGCTGCCCGACAGGAACTTCGCCTGCGCGTCGCTTGCCGTTTGGGGTTGGGCCATTGGTAATCTCCTGTCACGCTTTGATAGCATGGAGGAGTGCGGCGCGCCGGGCCAGAGGGAAAAACCCAAGCCCGCCGCACCGATCCGGTGTAAAGGATCAGCCCTTCGCGCGGATCACCTGCATCAGCGGCAGAAGCGCAGACATGTCCGGGCCGTGATCCATTCCGGTCAGGGCCTTGCGCAGCGGCATGAACAACCCGCGACCCTTGCGGCCGGTGGCCTCTTTCACGGCGGCGGTCCAGCTTGACCAGCTGTCGGCGTTGTATGGTCCGTCCGGCAGAAGCCCCATCGCGGTGGCGACGAATTCGCGGTCCTCTTCGTCAATCACAGGGTCCGCCCCGTCACGGCACAGGGTCCACCAGCCTTCGAGATCGCCCAGTGTCGTGATATTTTCACGCGCGACGGACCAGAAGGCATCTGCCTGTTCGGCAGGCACGCCAAGATCGTCCAGCGTGTCCGCGACGGCAGTTGCCGGAAGCTGTGACAGATACCGGGCGGTCAGCGGCAACAGGTCTTCTACATCAAACTTGGTGGGCGCAGAGCCGAAGGTGGATAGGTCGAACCCTTCAACGATTTCCTCCAGCGAGTTGCGCAGTTCAACCGGTTGTGACGACCCCAGCCGCGCCAGAAGGCTCAGCAGGGCCATCGGTTGCACACCGCGTTCGCGCAGATCACGAATTGCCAGCGTGCCAAGGCGCTTCGACAGCGCCTCGCCTTGCGGGCCGGTCAGAAGCGAGTGGTGAGCGAATGTCGGAACCTTGCCACCCAACGCCTCGATGATCTGAATTTGCGTGGCTGTGTTGGTGACGTGGTCGGACCCGCGCACCACGTCGGTGATGCCGAAATCAATGTCGTCGCAAACCGACGCAAGCGTATAAAGAAACTGCCCGTCGCCTCGGATCAGCACGGGGTCGGACACCGACGCCGCATCAATCGAGATGTCGCCCAGAATGCCGTCGGTCCAGTTGATCCGTTCATGATCCAGCTTGAACCGCCAGTGGCCTTGCCCGCGTTCTTCGCGCAGCTTGTCCTTTTCATCGTCCGACAGCGCCAGCGCCGAGCGGTCATAGACCGGAGGCTTGCCCATGTTCAGTTGCTTCTTGCGCTTAAGGTCCAGCTCGGTTGGGGTCTCGAAACATTCGTAAAACCGCCCCATGTCGCGCAGCTCTTGCGCGGCGGCTTCGTACCGATCCAACCGGTCGGACTGCTTCTCGACCCGGTCCCAGGTCAGGCCCAGCCATTCCAGATCCTCTTTGATGGCATCCGCGTATTCCTGCTTGGAGCGTTCCGGGTCGGTATCATCCAGACGCAGGATGAATTGCCCGCCCGACTTGGCAGCGATCAGATAGTTGAACAGCGCGGTGCGCAGATTGCCAACATGGATATAGCCGGTGGGCGAGGGGGCAAAGCGGGTGGTGGTCATGGGTCAGGTCTCCTTGGCTCGTCCCTCTTTCATACTGGCCCGGATTTGTCCATATAATCCGGTATGACTCGCAAATACGCCCCTTCCATCGCAGATATCGAGGCGCTGGCCCATGACGCCCGGATGCGCCTGCCACCTGCCTTTGTCGAAAAGGCGCTGGAGGTCGCGATCCGGGTCGAAAACATGCCGAACGCCGTGTTGTTGTCCGAGATGGAGATCGAAGACCCGTTCGAACTGACCGCCGTTTACGAGGGGATTCCGCTGACACAGAAATCCGTGTCCGACCAACCCTTCGCCCCGGACACGGTCACGCTGTTTCGCAGGCCAATCCTTGACGAGTGGGCGTCGCGCGGGGATGTGTCGCTGGCAGAACTGGTCGGGCATATCGTTGTCCACGAGTTTGCACACCATTTCGGGTGGTCGGACGCGGATATCGCCCAAATTGACCGCTGGTGGGAATGATCAAACGGGCTGCACGGGCCATTTCTTGTCCAGATCGTGCAAGCCTGCCCGGATCAACTCGGCCAGGACATCCAGATCAATATCCGCGAGCTTGTTTACGTAAAGGCAGGACTTGCCCATCTTGTGTTTGCCAAGCCGCGCCAGAATATCACCGTAATCCGCATATCCCGGAATGATATAGATCGAGTGACGCGCCTTGCGGGGTGAAAAGCCGGTGGCCAGAAACTCCCCTTCACGCCCACTGTCATAGCGGTAGTGATAGCGGCCATAGCCGATGATGGACGGGCCCCACATGACGGGGTCGAACCCTGTCACCTGACGAAACAACCGATCAAGCGTCTCGGCGTCCTTGCGTTTCGGTTCGGGCTTGACCGCGGCGATGAAGCGGGTGACGGCCTGACCGGTCGGGCGTGTCTTGTTTTCCTGTGTGCTCATGCCATGCCGTTGTGTTGAAGCTGTCACGATTGCGTGACGCTGTCCTTTTCGATCGGAAATCGAAGTATAGTGCAGGTCTGAATTTCATCAAAATCTGCTCTTTCCGGAGGTCACTCATGAAATCTTTCTCTGTTCCCTATCTGTCGCGCCGACATCTGTTGATGGCGGGCGCCGCCGCACCGCTGGCAGGGCTTGCTGCTGGACCTGCGCGTGCGATGGCCCCGCAAACAGGCTTGTCCAGCACCGCATCGCAGACCGTCAAGCTGGGCGGGTTCGAGGTAACGACCCTGTTGGCAGGCAACCGCACGGTCGAAGACCCGCAAAGCATCTTTGGCATGAATGTCAGCGCAGAGGAGTTCGCGGCAGCCTCGGAAACTGCACATATCCCGACCGATGCTGCGCAGTTTTTCTTTACACCGACCGTGGTGAACACCGGGTCAGAGCTTGTGCTGTTTGATACCGGCCTGAACGAAAAGGGTATCACAGCGGCGCTGGCTGATGCAGGGTACACGCCGGATCAGGTGGATATCGTCGTGATCACCCATATGCATGGCGACCATATCGGCGGCTTGTCCGGGGATGGCGGCGTGACCTTCCCCAATGCCCGTTATGTCACCGGCGCGGTGGAGTTTGACCATTGGGCGGCAGCGGGCAACGAGGGGTTCGACGCGAAAGTGGCTCCGCTTGCGGACCAGACAACCATGATCAACGGCGGTGACACGGTTGCATCCGGCATCGAAGCGGTCGAGGCGTTTGGCCATACCCCCGGCCACATGGCTTATCGGCTGGAGAGCGACGGGAGCTCGCTGCTGATCGCGGCGGATTTCGCTAACCATTATGTCTGGTCGCTCGCCTATCCGGATTGGGAGGTGAAGTTCGACCGCGACAAAGAGGCCGCCGCCGCAACTCGCCGGTCGCTGCTGGGAATGCTGGCAGCCGAGAAGATGCCCTTTATCGGATACCACATGCCCTTCCCGGCGCTTGGCTATGTCGAGGCGCGGGACGCAGGCTTCCACTATGTCCCACACAGCTATCAGCTTTTGATGGGCTGAGACATGCGCAGCGGGGCGATCAGCTTTCGTCCCGCCAGCGATTCACGATCGGATAGCGGCGGTCAAGCCAGAAACTGCGCATGGTCAGGCGTGTGCCCGGTGCGGATTGGAAGCGTTTGTATTCCGAGATGAAGATCAGATGCTCGACCTTCTTGACCGTCGCCCGGTCGAACCCTTCCGCCACCAGTTCGGCCACCGATTTCTCGTCGTCGATCAGCCCCTCAAGGATCGCGTCCAGCACTTCGTAAGGCGGCAGGCTGTCTTCGTCCTTCTGGTCGGGGCGCAACTCCGCAGATGGGGGTTTGTCGATGATCGAGACCGGGATGACCTCGCCCTCGGGGCCGTTCATCCAGTCGCGGTGATTGGCATTGCGCCAGCGGCATTGTTCGAACACGCGGGTCTTGTACAGATCCTTGATCGGGTTGTAGCCGCCCGCCATGTCGCCATAGATCGTGGCATAACCCACAGCGACCTCGGACTTGTTGCCGGTGGTCAGAAGCATTGAGCCGAACTTGTTGGAAAGCGCCATCAGCAGAAGACCCCGCAGGCGGGATTGGATGTTTTCTTCGGTCACGTCGGGTTCCGTGCCCTCGAATAATGGGGCAAGCGTCTTGGTGATTGCGTCGCGGCCTTCGCGGATCGGGACGATGTCATAGGAGCAGCCAAGTCGGGTCGCGATATCCTTGGCATCGTCCAAAGACGACTGCGAGGTGTATTCCGATGGCAGCATCACGCAGCGCACATTCTCTGGCCCCAGCGCATCGACGGCAATGGTCGCGACTATCGCGCTGTCGATCCCGCCGGACAGGCCAAGCAGCACCTTTTTGAACCCGGTCTTGCGCATATAGTCGCGCAGGCTTTCGACCATGGCGCGGTAATCCTGTTCCCATTCATCCCCATGCACGGCGATGGGGCCGGGGGTGATGCGCCAGCCATCGTCGGTGCGGTTCAGGTCGATATGGCGAATGTCCTCGTCAAAGGTGGTCATACGCATGGCCAGCTCTCCGCCAGGGTTCAGGGCGAAAGATCCGCCATCGAACACCTGATCGTCCTGGCCGCCCACCATGTTCAGATAGATCAGCGGCAGTCCGGTTTCGACGACCCGCGCCACCATGTGGTTCACCCGCACATCGAACTTGCGCCGGTAATAGGGGGACCCGTTTGGGATCAGCAGCAACTCGGCCCCGCTTTCGGCCAGCGTTTCGCAGACGTCTTCGCCATGCCATGCGTCTTCGCAAATGGGGATGCCGATACGGATCGGCCCCATGCCCACCGGGCCTTGCGGATCGGCGGATGTGAATTGCCGTTTTTCGTCAAACACGGTGAAGTTGGGCAGGCGCTGTTTCAGAATGCGCGCAGCCACCTTGCCGCCATGCAGGATGTAGTACGCATTGAACAGATTGGTGCCGTCGAAATACGGACCACCAATGCCCATCGCGGGACCATCGGCGCAATCGGCGGCAAGCTGCTCAACCGCGTCCATTGCGTCGCGAAAAAACTGTGGGCGCATGACCAGGTCCTGGGTCTGATAGCCGGTGATGAAAGCCTCGGGCAGGGCGACCAGATCGCTGTCGGCGGATTTCGCCTGGGCCCATGCCTTGCGCGCCTTTTCTGCATTGGCTGTCAGGGCGCCGACGGTCGGGTTCAACTGCGCCAGCGTCAGGCGGAAATGGTCACTCATCGCGCGTATCCTTCTGGCCCGGCATTCTCTGCCAGGTTTGATCCTGCGCACAGATGTAGCAGGTTTGCGTGCGGGATAAAGACCATGCGTGGGAAAACCGTTGTTTCGGGACAACGGCTCGCTTAGTCTTGCGACGGGTTTGCGTGGGTTGAAGCGCGAAAAATAACACTCATTGAAAGAGGTTGGACATGGATCCCCTTCGCACAGGTATTCGTGGTGTCGTCTTGGGTCTGGCGCTGGGGGCGACGCCGGTCATGGCGCAGGTCGAGACCAAGCAATACGAAGATGGCGCGGTGTACGAGGGGACGTTCAAAGGGGGCGTGCAACACGGGATGGGCACGCTGCAATTGCCCACGGGCTACGAATATACCGGCGAGTTCATCGAGGGCGAGATCGTCGGCCAGGGTGTCGCGCGTTTCCCCAACGGGTCGATTTATGAAGGCAGCTTCGCCAAGGGCAAACCCGAGGGCTTTGGCAAGATCACCTTTGCCGACGGATCGACCTTCGAAGGTGACTGGGTGGATGGCAAGATCAATGGATCGGGCCTTGCGATCTATGCCAATGGCATCAAATACGAGGGTGGGTTCCGCAACGCCATGCATCACGGGCAGGGGCGGCTGCAAAGCCCGACCGGTTATATCTATGAAGGCGACTGGGTTGCTGGCGTGAAAGAAGGGCGCGGCATCTCGACCTATGCGGATGGGTCCACCTATGACGGTGAGATGCGCGCAGGCGAACGCCATGGTACAGGCGTCCTGACGCAGGCTGATGGAATGATTTTCGATGGCACCTGGGAAAAGGGCCAGATGCAGGGTGAAGGTATCCTGAAACAGGCCAATGGCGACATCTATTCCGGCAATTTCGAAGCGGGTGCCCGTCAGGGGCAAGGCGTGGTCGAATACGCCAATGGCGACCGCTATGAAGGCAGTTTCGAAAACGACAAGCGCCACGGGCAGGGCGTGTTCGAAGGGGCTGATGGCTATCGTTACGAAGGCAGTTGGGTGGCCGGTGTCATACAGGGCGCGGGCAAGGTGACATATCCCGATGGCTCGGTGTATGAAGGGCAGTTTCGCGATGGTCTGGCCGACGGCACCGGCACGATCACCTATCCCGATGGCAACACCTATGAAGGGGAATGGAAAGCCGGGGTGATCGAAGGCAAGGGGGTTGCCCGCTACACCAACGGCACCGTCTATGACGGGATGTTCAAAGACGCGCTCTATGACGGGCACGGCAGTCTGACGACAGCCGATGGCACCACCTATACCGGGGAATGGCAGGCCGGGCAGCCGCATGGGCAGGGCCGTTCGGTCTTTGCCGATGGTGCGGTATACGAGGGCAGCTTTGTCGGCGGATTGCGCGAAGGCAAGGGCACCTATACCGGGACGGATGGATTTTCCTATGACGGCGAATGGCTGTCGGGGCTGTTTCACGGGCAGGGCGTCGCAATCTATGCCAATGGCGATCGCTATCAGGGCGGGTTCCAGAAGGGCAAACGCCACGGAAACGGGGTCGTGACCCGCGCCGACGGCAGTCAGGAAGAGGGCACCTGGGAAGACGGCGTCATCGCCGGGACCGCAAGCACCTCTCCCGCGCCGGCGCTGGACAGCGCCGCGGGGGCGGATGCCGCTGCGGCCAGTTCGGATGCCGCAACCAACTAAGCCCGGCCCTGCAAATAGTCTCAGATTGCCCGAAAAAAGGGCTTTATCTCGGCCGAAACCGCCCTATAGTCGCGCCCATGGTATCGCAGAAACATATCGCACACCGCCCCGCGCTGGGCCTTCTGCTTCTTCTTAGCCGCCTCTGAGCGTGCCGTTTTGGCGCGACCGCTCAGGGGAACCGCCATACGCGCCACGAACCGGCCCCGCGTTGGGCCACCAAGGCTAAGACACTTCTACTGAAAGACATGACTATGACCACCACATCGGATCACGTGTTGATTTTCGACACAACCTTGCGTGACGGCGAACAAAGCCCCGGCGCGACCATGACCCATGACGAGAAACTGGAAATTGCCGAGATGCTGGACGACATGGGCGTCGACATCATCGAAGCCGGGTTTCCGATCGCCTCGGACGGTGATTTTGCGGCAGTCAGCGAGATCGCGAAGCGGTCAAAGAGCTCAGTTATTTGCGGGCTGAGCCGCGCAAATTTCAAAGATATCGACCGCTGCGCCGAAGCGGTGCGCCATGCCGCCAAGCCGCGCATTCACACCTTCATCGGCACCTCGCCCCTGCATCGCGAGATCCCAAACCTGTCGAAAGACGAGATGGCGGATCTGATCCACGAAACCGTCACCCACGCCCGCAACCTGACCGATGACGTGCAATGGTCTGCGATGGACGCCACCCGGACCGAGCATGATTATCTGTGCCGCGTGATCGAGATTGCGATCAAGGCTGGTGCGACCACAATCAACATTCCCGACACGGTGGGCTATACCGCGCCGCGCGAAAGTGCCGATCTGATCCGGATGCTGATCGAAAAGGTGCCTGGCGCGGATGAAGTGACGTTTGCCACCCACTGTCACAACGATCTGGGCATGGCGACCGCGAACGCGCTGGCGGCGGTCGAGGCCGGTGCGCGCCAGATTGAATGCACCATCAATGGTCTGGGCGAGCGCGCGGGCAACACCGCGCTGGAAGAGGTCGTGATGGCCTTGAAGGTGCGCAACGATATCATGCCGTGGTCTACTGGCGTTGATACGAAGAAAATCATGAACATCTCGCGCCGCGTGGCGCAGGTATCTGGCTTTGCCGTGCAGTACAACAAGGCCATCGTCGGCAAGAACGCCTTTGCCCATGAAAGCGGCATCCATCAGGACGGAATGCTGAAAAACGCCGAGACGTTCGAAATCATGCGCCCCGAAGATGTGGGTCTGTCCGAAACCAGCCTAGTGTTGGGAAAGCATTCGGGCCGCGCCGCCCTGCGTGACCGGCTGAACCAGTTGGGCTTTGACGTGGGCGACAACCAGTTGAAAGACGTGTTCGTGCGCTTCAAGGAACTGGCCGACCGCAAGAAAGAGGTGTTCGACGACGACCTGATCGCCTTGATGCGTGACGGAACGGATGCCGAGAATGACCGCATACAGGTGAAATTCCTGCGCGTGATCTGCGGGACCGAGGCGCCTCAATCCGCCGATCTGACGCTGGAGATTGACGGCACGGACCACCAGAAAACCGCAACCGGGGATGGGCCTGTAGATGCGACGTTCAACGCGATCCAGCATCTGTTTCCGCATGACGCGACGCTGCAGCTTTATCAGGTGCACGCCGTGACCGAAGGGACTGATGCACAGGCCACAGTGTCTGTGAGGATGGAAGAGAACGGCAAGATCGTCACCGGCCAATCATCCGACACGGACACGGTTGTGGCCTCGGCCAAGGCCTATGTGAACGCCCTGAACAACTTGCTGGTGCGGCGCGAAAAAACCAAGCCCGAAGGCGTTTGACAGATTGACCGGCATGCGGGCGGGGATACACTCGCCCGTATGATACGCGCCCTGTCCAACCGCACCTATGCCACGCTGTTCACCGCGCAGGTGGTGGCTTTGCTGGGCACCGGGTTGATGACCATCGCGCTGGGTCTTCTGGCTTATGATCTGGCGGGTGATGCCGCCGGTGCGGTTCTGGGCACGGCGTTCACGATCAAGATGGTTGCCTATGTCGGCCTGTCGCCGGTGCTGGCGGCCAGCCTCGTACACCTGCCGCGCAAGGCGGTGTTGATCGGGGCCGATCTGGCGCGCGCAGGGGTGGCGCTGGCGCTTCCTTTCGTGACCGAAGTCTGGCAGATCTATGCGCTGATCTTCGTGTTGCAGACCGCATCGGCCAGTTTCACGCCGGTCTTTCAGGCGACGATCCCCGATATCCTGACGGACGAGGAAGATTATACTCAGGCCTTGTCCCTGTCGCGCCTGGCTTATGACCTTGAAAACCTGCTCAGCCCCACGCTGGCGGCGCTTCTGCTTCTGGTGATCTCGTTCCATGGGTTATTTACCGGGACGGTTGTCGGGTTCTTGATCTCGGCTGCTCTGGTGGCGCGGTGTGACTTGCCACCATTTGCCGGAACGACCGAGACACGACCGTTTTCAGAACGCCTGACCCGAGGCAGTCGCATCTATCTGGCCACGCCACGCCTTCGCGGATTGTTGGCGTTGAACCTGACCGCCGCCGCCATCGGGGCTTTCGTTTTGGTGAACACCGTTGTGCTGATCCGGTCAGACTATGGTTTGGGCGAACGCGCGCTGGGGGTTGCCATGGCAGCGTTCGGGGGCGGGTCGATGCTGGCCGCGATCCTGTTGCCCCGGCTTCTCGGACGGGTGCGCGAACGCGATGTCATGTTGCCAGCGGCGATTGCGCTGACAAGCCTGGCCTTTATCTTCGCGGCCATCATCTGGGGCAGGTCGCTGCCGCCCTGGTGGCTGTTTCTGACCTTCTGGTCGCTGATCGGGGCTTTCTACTCTGCGATCCTGACCCCGTCGGGACGGCTTTTGCGCATTTCCGCCCATGCCGAGGATCGACCCGCGATATTTGCCGCCCAGTTTGCGCTGTCACATGCGTGTTGGATGATCACCTATCCGCTGGCCGGCTGGATGGGGCGATATGCGGGCCTGACGGCGGTGTTGCTGGTGCTGGCAGTCCTTGGGGCGATGGGTGTTTTCGCGGCCATGCGGCTTTGGCCCGCGCATGGTGATCGCGTGATTGAACACAGTCATCCGGATCTGCCGCCGGACCATCCGCATATGAAAGCACATCAGACCCACGGGCGCGAACATGCCCATGTCTTTGTAATTGATGATGAACACCGGGCCTGGCCAACCCATGGCTAGATCGGCACCAGATCGGCAAAATCGGCCCGTTTCATGGCTGATTTCCCTTTTCCAGCTAAGCGATAAGCCGCTTGAACGGGTGTATTAGGGCTTTCACCTGCGCCTGCTGCCCCGTATATATCCTTCGGTCTGCACCCGGGCGGGAATCGCGGACGGCAAGGGTATTCAAACGGGGTAGGCATTGATGGCTGGGTTTTCGAGTTTGTTTTCGTCGGACATGGCAATTGACCTTGGGACGGCGAACACGCTGGTTTACGTGAAGGGCAAGGGAATTGTCCTGAACGAACCTTCGGTCGTTGCCTACCATGTCAAGGACGGTGTCAAGAAGGTGCTGGCCGTGGGCGAAGATGCCAAGCTGATGCTGGGCCGCACCCCCGGCTCGATCGAGGCCATCCGCCCCATGCGCGAAGGTGTGATCGCCGATTTCGACAGCGCGGAAGAGATGATCAAGCATTTCATCCGCAAGGTGCACAAGCGCACGACCTTTTCGAAGCCGAAGATTATCGTTTGCGTTCCCCATGGTGCCACCCCCGTTGAAAAACGCGCCATTCGCCAATCCGTGATCTCGGCAGGTGCGCGCAAGGCTGGGCTGGTTGCCGAACCGATTGCCGCAGCCATCGGGGCCGGGATGCCGATCACCGATCCGACCGGCAACATGGTCGTTGATATCGGCGGCGGCACGACCGAGGTTGCCGTGATGTCGCTGGGCGACATCGTCTATGCGCGCTCGGTGCGCGTGGGTGGCGACCGGATGGATGATGCGATCATCAACTATTTGCGTCGTCAGCAGAACATCCTGGTGGGTGAAACCACGGCAGAGCGAATCAAGACCTCGATCGGCACGGCCCGGATGCCCGATGACGGGCGTGGTGCGTCGCTGAAGATCCGGGGCCGCGACCTGTTGAACGGCGTGCCCAAGGAAACCGAGATTTCTCAGGCTCAGGTGGCCGAGGCGCTGGCCGAACCCGTGCAGCAAATTTGCGAAGCGGTCATGACCGCGCTGGAAGCCACCCCGCCCGATCTGGCAGCGGATATCGTGGATCGTGGCGTGATGCTGACCGGCGGTGGCGCGCTTCTGGGCGAGCTGGATCTTGCTCTGCGCGAACAGACCGGCCTGTCGATCTCGGTCGCGGATGAAAGCCTGAACTGCGTGGCGCTGGGCACCGGCAAGGCGCTGGAGTTCGAAAAGCAACTGCGCCACGTCATCGACTACGACAGCTGACAGGCCCGCCCCGTCCGGTTGGGGCTGGTCTCGTCTGGTGTGACCGGAGGCCATATTGGCAAAGAAGAGCAATCAGAGCGACATCTATGCCCGTCCGCTGCGCCGGCTGATGGTGGGCATTCTGATGCTGTGCCTGTTCCTGATCTTCCTGGTCTGGCGCATCGACAGCCCGCGCGTGGAACGTTTCCGTGCCAATCTGGTCGACCGGGTCGTGCCCAGCTTCGACTGGGCGCTGGTGCCCGTCACCAAGATGGTTGGTATGATCGAGGATTTTCAATCCTACCAGCGCATCTATGAGCAAAATCAAGAGCTTCGCCGCGAATTGCAGCAGATGAAAGCCTGGAAAGAGGCCGCGCTGCAACTGGAGCAGGAAAACGCGCAGCTTCTGAACCTGAACAACGTGCGGCTGGATGCGCAACTGTCCTATGTCACGGGTGTTGTGCTGACCGACAGCGGGTCGCCCTTCCGGCAGTCGGTGCTTCTGAACATCGGCGCGCGGGACGGGATCATCGACGGTTGGGCCACGACGGACGGGCTGGGCCTTGCGGGACGTATCTCGGGCGTCGGGCAGAAAACAAGCCGTGTGATCCTGTTGACCGACAGCAACAGCCGGGTCCCGATCATGGTGCAGCCCTCGGGTCAGACGGCGCTGCTTGTGGGCGACAACTCGGCCGCGCCACCGATCGAGTTTCTGGAATCCCCCGAAAAAGTGCGCCCCGGCGACCGTGTCGTGTCCTCGGGCGATGGGGGCGTGTTTCCCGCAGGGCTTCTGGTGGGGCATGTGGCGATGGGCACGGACCGCAGGTTGCGGGTGCGCCTGTCTGCCGATTACGAACGTCTGGAGTTTCTGCGGGTGCTGCGAAGCCACCCCGGCGAAAAGGTGGATGATGACGGGGCGCTGATCGTGTCGACGCCTGCATTGCCGCCGCTGCCGGACCCTGCACCCGAGACCACCGAAGAAGATGCACAGACCGAGGCCCCGGCGACCGAGGGGACAGGCGGATGACCGACCACCTGACCTTGATGCGCTGGCTGTTTTCACTGGCGCTTGTCCTCATTGCAGCGGTGGTCTTGTTCGCACGCCTATTGCCGATCGACCTGACGCCGGGGCGGTTTCCCGGCCCCGATATCCTGTTGGCTTTTACCTTTGCCTGGGTGCTGCGCCGCCCTGACTATGTGCCGGTTCTGCTGGTGGCGATCCTGTTTTTTCTGATGGACATGCTGTTGCTGCGCGTGCCCGGCGTCTGGCCCCTGATGGTCGTGGCCGGGTCCGAGTTCTTGCGCCGTCGCGAATCCGGTCTGCGCGAGCGGCATTTCCTTGTCGAATGGGGGCTTGTCGCCATGACCCTGTTTGCAATGCTGGTGGGGCAGCGTATCTTGTTGGCAGTGTTCTTTGTGGGTCAGGTGCCCTTCGGTCGTGAGCTGTTGCAGTTGATTTCGACGGCCTTGGCCTATCCGCTGGTGGTGTTCGTATCGGTCTTTCTGCTGGGTGTGGAAAAACTGCAACCCGGCGACGATGCAATTACAAGGCAGGCGTCATGAAGCGATCACCGATTGATACCGAGAAAAGCGCCCGGGGCATCACCCGGCGGGGGCTTGTTCTGGGGGGGTTGCAGGTCTCGTTCGCCGCGTTGCTGGTGGGGCGGATGCGCTTCATGCAGGTCGACCAGACCGAGGAATACCGCACACTTGCCGAAGAAAATCGCATCAAGTTCCAACTGATCCCGCCTGCCCGTGGCATGATCCATGACCGCAATGGAAAGCTGATCGCGGGAAACGAACAGAATTATCGTATCGTATTGGTGCGTGAGGACGCGGGCGATCCGGCCAAGGTGTTGGCACGGCTGCGTAAAATCGTCTGGATCGAGGATGACGAGGTCGCGCGGATCCTGTCCGAAATGAAGCGGCGCAGTTCTTTCGTGCCGGTCACGATTGCGGATCGTGTAGCCTGGGAAGACGTGGCCGAGGTGGCGATCAATGCCCCCGTCCTGCCCGGCATCACGCCCGAGGTCGGTCTGTCGCGCATCTATCCCCGCGCGTCCGATTTCGCGCATGTGGTCGGCTATGTCGGGCCGGTGTCAGATTATGACCTGAGCAAGCTGGAAGACCCGGACCCGCTGTTGCAAATTCCACGGTTCCAGATCGGTAAAAGCGGGGTCGAGGCCAAGCTGGAGCTGTCTCTGCGCGGCTCAGCCGGCACGCGCGAGGTCGAAGTGAACGCCGTCGGGCGCGAAATGCGCGAACTGGGGCGCGAGGAAGGGCAGGCGGGGGACAATATCCAGCTGACGGTTGATGCCGACCTTCAGGCCTATGTTCAGGCCCGGATGGCAGGCGAAAGCGCGGCGGCGGTCGTGATGGACACGCAAACCGGTGACGTGCTTGCCATCGGGTCGACACCGTCCTTTGACCCCAACAAGTTCGTGCGCGGCATTTCAGGGTCGGATTACAAGGCGCTTCTGGAAGATCCGTATCGACCGCTGGCCGCAAAACCGGCGCAGGGCACCTATCCGCCGGGGTCGACCTTCAAGATGGTCACGGCACTGGCCGCGCTGGAAGAAGGCGTGATCAACGTTGGCGAAACCGTGAAATGCTTTGGCCATGTCGAGGTGCACAAGCGACGGTTCCACTGTTGGAAGCGCGTCGGGCACGGTAAGGTCGATCTGGTGAAAAGCCTGCGTGAAAGCTGCGACATCTATTACTACGAAGTCGCGCAGCGCGTCGGGATCGAGAAGATTGCGGCGATGGCGCGTCGCCTTGGTCTGGGGGATCGGCACGACCTGCCCCTGTCGGCGGTCGCGCAGGGGCTTGTTCCCGACAAAGCCTGGAAAAGAGAAGCCCGCGGCGCGGATTGGGTCATCGGGGACAGTCTGAATGCGGGAATCGGACAAGGGTTCGTGCTGGCCTCGCCCTTGCAATTGGCGGTGATGACCGCCCGGATTGCGACCGGTCAGGCGATTTCCCCTCGGCTTGTGCGTGCCATCAACGGGGTGGAGCAACCGGTGATGAACGGTGGTCCGCTGGGCATAAGTGCCGAAAAACTGCGATACATCCGGCAAGGGATGTACGAGGTGGTGAACGCCAAGCGCGGCACTGCCGGGCGTTCGAAGATCGTGGCCGAAGGGCTGCGCATGGCCGGCAAGACCGGCACAAGTCAGGTCCGCAACATCACCAAGGCCGAACGCGCGCGCGGTGTCACCCGCAACGAAGACCTGCCGTGGAACCGGCGCGACCACGCGTTGTTTGTCTGCTACGCCCCTGCCGAAGCACCGCGTTATGCGGTGTCCGTGGTGGTTGAGCATGGCGGCGGAGGGTCCAAGGCAGCCGCCCCGATTGCGCGCGATATTCTGCTGCAAACTGTCTATGAGGGTGAACCGCCGCTGGAGGCCTATCCGTCCAGCCAGCGCGGTACCATCCGGTCGCGCCAGCGCGATATCGAGGAGATGCTGAGCCGCCCGCCCGCAGAACGTTTCACCGAACAAAGCGATCAGGCATGAGCTATCTGGAATATAACGTAAAGGTCGTGCCGGCCGGACTGCGCAAGGTGTTGTATATCAATTGGTTCCTTGTGTTGCTTCTGACGGCAGTGGCGGCGATGGGCTTCTTGATGCTCTATTCTGTCGCCGGTGGCAGCATGGAGCCGTGGGCCGCGGCGCAGATGAAGCGGTTTGCCTTGGGCATGGCCCTGATGTTCGCCATCGCAATGGTGCCGATCTGGTTTTGGCGGAACATGGCGGGGCTGGGATACATTCTGTCTCTTATCCTTCTGATCCTGGTTGAATTCATCGGCGCCACCGGCATGGGCGCACAACGCTGGATCGATCTGGGGTTCATGCGTCTGCAACCCTCCGAACTGTCAAAAATCACGCTGGTGATGATCCTCGCGGCCTATTACGACTGGCTGGACATCAAGAAAGTGTCGCGTCCGTTCTGGGTTCTGTTGCCGATCATCCTGATCCTCCTGCCCACGGCGCTGGTGCTCAAGCAGCCCGATCTCGGCACCTCGATCCTGCTGTTGGCCGGGGGTGGGGCGATCATGTTTCTGGCCGGGGTCAGTCTGTGGTATTTCGGGGCGGTGATCGCCGCCGGGGTCGGGCTGGTCACGTCCGTCTTCATGTCGCGCGGGACCGACTGGCAGTTGCTGAAAGACTATCAATACCGCCGCATCGACACGTTTCTGGACCCGTCGTCTGACCCCTTGGGGGCGGGCTATCACATCACCCAGTCCAAGATCGCGCTGGGGTCGGGGGGCTGGACCGGGCGGGGTTTCATGCAGGGCACGCAGTCGCGCCTGAACTTCCTGCCGGAAAAACAGACCGACTTCATCTTCACAACGCTGGCGGAAGAGCTTGGGTTCGTTGGTGGCGTATCCCTTCTGGCGCTCTACGTGCTGATCCTTGCCTTTTGCATAGCATCTGCGCTGCAGAACAAGGACCGGTTCAGCTCGCTTTTGATCCTTGGGGTGGCGGTGACGTTCTTTCTGTTCTTCGCGGTGAACATGTCGATGGTCATGGGCCTTGCCCCGGTGGTGGGCGTGCCCTTGCCATTGGTCAGCTATGGCGGGTCGGCGATGCTGGTTTTGCTGGTGGGTTTCGGACTGGTGCAAAGCGCGCATGTGCATCGGGCCAGGCAGAAAAGATGAGCGTGAACGTCCTTTATGCTGGCAACGAAAAGCTGTGGCCGGTCTATGAGGTCGCGCTGACCGAGGCGTTGGCGGAACATGGGTTGGACGCAACCCTGTCCTGCGACCTGCCCCCGGCGCAGGTCGACTACATCGTTTATGCGCCCAATGGGAAGGTGCAGGATTTCTCGCCCTTCACTGGTGCCAAAGCCGTGCTGGGCCTGTGGGCGGGGGTCGAAAAGGTGGTGGGGAACCCAACCTTGACCCAGCCCTATACGCGCATGGTTGATGACGGATTGACCGAAGGCATGACCGAATGGGTCACGGGCCAGGTTCTGCGTCACCATCTGGGGCTGGATCAGTATATCCACCGGACCGACCCGATCTGGCACCAACCCGCACCACCGCTCGCGCGGGACCGGACGGTGGCGGTGCTGGGGCTTGGCGCGCTGGGCTGTGCGGCCGCGCAGGCGCTGCGGGCGTTGAATTTCAAGGTCTGTGGCTGGAGCCGCCGCCCGAAGGACATCGCGGGCATCGACTGTCACAGCGGGGACGAGGGGTTGCGGACAGTGCTGGCGCAGGCCGAAATCGTGGTGTTGCTTCTGCCCAAGACCCAGGCGACCGAGAATATTCTGAACGCCGAGCGTTTGGGCTGGCTGCCCAAGGGGGCGGTGGTCATCAATCCCGGGCGCGGACCGCTGATCGACGATCAGGCGTTGCTTGTCGCGCTGGGCAGCGGGCAGGTCGCCCATGCCACGCTTGATGTGTTCCGGGTCGAACCCTTGCCCGACGATCATCCTTTCTGGACCCATCCGAATGTGACGGTCACGCCGCATATCGCCGCCGACACCCGCCCGTCTTCCGCCGCCCGCGTGGTGGCGGAAAACATCCGCCGGTCCGAGGCCGGCGAGCCGCTTTTGCATCTTGTGGATCGTGAGGCAGGCTACTGAAACCGTGTGCGCCTACACTTCCATCCAGATCGTCACCGGCCCGTCATTCACCAGCGAGACCTTCATATCCGCCCCGAACTGGCCCTGTTCGGTGCTGATGCCAAGCCTGCGCAGGGCGCCCGCGAAACGGTTGTAGAGCCGTTCGCCCTCGGCAGGCGGGGCGGCGGTGGAAAACCCCGGACGGTTCCCGCGCGAGGTGTCTGCGGCCAATGTGAACTGGCTGACCACCAGCGCGCTGCCGCCTGTGTCCAGCAGCGATCGGTTCATTTTTCCGGCGTCGTCCTTGAAGATGCGCAGTTTCGCGACCTTGGCGGCCAGTGCGTCGGCGTTGGTGTCACTATCGCCCTCCATGGCGCAGACAAGGATCATCAACCCCGGCCCGGTTTGACCGATCAGGTTGCCATCCACGTGAACGGCGGCTTCGCTGACGCGTTGGATCAGGGCTTTCATGATTGGTCCTCTTCTCCGTGCAGGCGCACCCATTCAGCCAACGGTGCGCGGGCGGTGCGAAATTGATTTGCGGGATGTGTGTCATCACCATAACCGAACGAGATCCCGCACAGGATCACCCGATCGTCGGGCAGGCTGAACCAATCGCGCAGGAATGGGGCATAGGCCGCCACCGCCGCCTGCGGGATCGAGGCGATGCCAAGCGACGTGGCGGCAAGGGCGAAGCCGGTGATGAACCCGCCGCAATCCAGATAGGCATAAGGGCCAAGCTCGGCCGGGGCAGTCAGCAGCGCAAAGCAGGGTGCGCCGAACAGGTGGAAGTTTTCCAGCATCTGTCTGGCCGAGGCCTGCCTGTCGCCGCGCGCTACGCCTACGGCATCATACAACTGCAAGCCACACCGCTTGCGCCGGGATTGATGCGCGCCGGTATAGGCGCTGGGCCAGCCCACATCGGGGGTTTGGGGCGCGATCATCGCATGGTCATAAAGCGCCTTGCGCAACCGATCAGTTTCCGCACCGACCGTGATGTCGACCTGCCAGGGTTGCGCGTTGCACCAGCTTGGCACCTTCTGGGCGGCGGTCAGGATTTGCGTGATGTACTCAGCCGGCACGGGGTCAGGCTTGAACCCACGGCAGGAATGCCGGGCGCCCAGCAGCGCGTTGAAATCATCATATTGCATGGTCTGTCCCTATTGGCTTTGGGCCGACACATAGCCGATGATCCCGGCGGCGATCAGCCCCAAAATGACCGCCATCGCGATCTTCAACGCCGAATATGGCCGCTCGCCCTGCACACGCCCGTTCTGCCCGTTCACCACGAAGCGATAGGTTTTGCCGCGATACTTGTAGGCCGCCAGCCAGACCGGCAAGAGGATGTGCTTGAACGTGACATCTGACATCTTCGTGTCCATCGAGGTCACGCGCTGGCGATCCCCGCCGATGTCAAATTTAACATCCCGCAGGATGATGCGGTTCATGAAATCGCGGGCTTCCGAGAACCCCTGCTCCAGATCGACGGTGTAGCCTTCGGCCTGGAATCCCGCGAGGTATTCGGGTCGATACGGTTCCAGCCGCGACAAGTCCCACGGCTCCAGCGCGTCGGTATATGTCTTTGGCAATCCGCGAGAGGCCAGCACAAGAACATCGTCAAAAACCCGCGCGACACGCCCTGAAACCGATTGCCACCTGACCGTTTGCGAACGTTTCTGCCGTCTTTCTCCGTTGACCGTGACCGTGCGCACACGTTCATGTACCGTCCCGCGCTGACCGCTATAGGTCGTGCGGGTGTCGGCATCGAAGGTCCAGTAGGGCACATAGATCCCGGTCATGCGCCGCCCTTTTCGGGCATATTCACGCAACCCGTTTGGCGCGAACCAGAGCTGCCCCAGCCAGTCGGTCATGGCCTTATGGGCGTCGCGTTCGCGGATTTCGAACGGGGCAAGCCCCTTGGGCTTGAACCTTCGATGGGTGCCGGTGTCGGTCACAACGGGTGTGGCGCAGAACGGGCATTCAGTGGCATGGGTGTCGCCATCAAACTCGATCAGGGCCGCGCAGTTGGGGCAGGTCACAATCCGCGTGACCTCGGTCTCGGTGTCCGGCAATTGCTGGGACAAGGCGCGTTTCAGATCAAGCTCGCGGATGACAGGGACTGCGGCGGGCCGGTCCTCGATCGGCTGCTGATTGCCGCAATGGTCGCAGGTCAACAGGTTCCGTTCGGGATCGAAGCGCAAATCCGCCCCGCATTGGTCGCAAGGGAAGCGGTGCTCTTCCAGCGGCGCTTGAGTGTCTTCACGCGGATAAGCCATCCGGGGCAGCCTCGTCTTTCAGGCGGTTGAGAAGAGCGAGCGGCGCGTGCGCCGCCGGGGCAATCAGGTGCCGGGCGGCGGGGGTGGCATGACGGTGAAAAGCTGTGCCAGTTCCGCCACCTCGTCGGCCCGCATCCAGCCATCCTGCCCGGGTGTCCAAACATAAGTGTCACGCGTCAGACCTCCAGACGCTGCCATGCGGCCCAAAGCGGCCTTGGAAAACGGCCCCTTTGTTTCACCGCCATCGGCGACATGCCAAACCTTTTCAACCGGAGGCGGCGGGGGCGTCTGCGGCACGGTGGGGGCAGGGGCGGCGCCCCATGGCCCGCTCTGCGCCATTTGTCCGGCCATCGCCATGCCCAGACCCATGCCAAGCCCCGCACCCATGCCGCCGCCACCCGACGGGTTTTGCGCCGCAGCGGTCATGGCCTCTGCCGCCGAATACTGCGTGAACGCCCCAAGATCGCCCGCAACCCCCATCGAAGTGCGCTTGTCCAACGCCGCTTCGACCGCAGGGGGCAGCGAGATGTTTTCGATATAGAACTCGGGAATGATCAGCCCGTATTCTGCCACGATGCCCGAAATTTCGGAGGCGATCAGGGCCCCTAGATCGGCTGTGTTGGCGGCCATGTCCAGAACCGGGATACCCGCACCCGCAATCACACGGCTGAAGGCCTGCACGATGATGTTGCGGATCTGATAGCTGATCTCGTCCATCGTGAACTCGCCGTCCGTGCCGACGATTTCGACCAGGAACCTGGCCGGGTCCGACACGCGCACGCTATAGGTGCCGAAGGCGCGGATGCGGGTCGGCCCAAATTCGGGGTCGCGCAGCATGATGGGGTTTTTGGTGCCCCATTTCAGGTCATTGAACCGGGTCGTGTTGACGAAATAAATCTCGGACTTGAACGGAGACTTGAAGCCATGATCCCAGTGATTGATCGTGGTCAGGATCGGCATGTTGTTGGTTTCAAGCATGTAAAGGCCGGGGGTGAACACATCGGCCAACTGCCCTTCATGGACAAACACGGCGGCCTGCCCCTCGCGGACGGTCAGCTTGGCGCCATACTTGATCTCGTGGCCTTCCCGTTCGAAACGCCAAACCATCGTGTCGCGGGTGTCATCCACCCAGTGAATGACGTCGATGAACTCGCCCGTCAGAAAATCAAGAATTCCCATAGTTACGCTCCCTTATTGGGTGTGGGTCACACTGCGCCGCCGGTCAGTTCGGCAGCGATCTGTTTGATGATCGGGCGGGCTTCCTCCGCCGTCATGTTCGGCCTGAGCCGGTCGTCGTATAGCATGCGAAGCAGGTTTTCATCATGCGTGGTCAAAAGGCCGAACTCCTCGTCGTCGTTGAAAATCGACGGGCGGGCTTGCGGGCTGTCATTGGACAGGCCCAACCCCTGCGCGACCTCTTCGTGAATGCACGAGGTGCGCATCAGGTCCGGATGCTCGCTGCGGATGACCGCCACGGCTTGTTCAAACCGACCATTGTTTTCCGGGTCACGCCCAAAGACCAGGCAATAGGTGTCGCGCGGCATGTTGATGACCGCCCGCTGGCTCAGCGCGCTGATGCCGGGCACGATCCTGCGCAGCTCTGACCCGAAGGCTTTGCGCTCGTCCTCGTTCAGGATGTAGACGCGGAAATTGCCCTCCCCGTTGGTCATGCTGATCGGATGTCCAGTGACCCGGGCCAGGCGGCGGACATACCGGGACAGGACCGCACGGTCACGCATCTTCTTGTCATCAGGTGTGGCCAAGCCGAAATGCACCGAGACCCGCACCGGTTTTTCCCAGCGCGTCAGACGCGAGGCATTTTCACGCGCAACCAGACGCCCGCCCGCTTGCGAGTATTCCTGAAAGAAGGCGATGCGTTCAAAGTTGCGGGCCAGCATCGCCGCGCTGAACGGCACATCCGCGCCGCCGCCATCGGTGCGAAGCAGGCCCTGGGTCAACAAGCTGCGCTGCACACTGGCGTAATAGTTGACCAATGCCAGGCTTTCCGCACTGGGCACCAGATTGGCCGATACCGCCCTTGGCTTCGGTGTAGGAGAGGTGGACAGGCCAGCCCCAACGGGACCAGCCGATTGGCACGCCGACAGCGCCAGCGTTGCCGCCAGGGCTCCGGTTGCCAGTGTCAGGGGGTGTCGCCGCATTGCGTCCCTTTCCCAATCCTGTTCATGCCTGTGGCACCGAGCTTGCCATGTTGTGCGCCGATGCGGTGCCGCGCGATGTGGCGGCGGCCAGAGTGTCCTTCAACTCGGCCTCCATCTTGATCAGTTCTTCCTCGGCGGCGGCGCGTTTGGCTTTGCCTTCATCGGCGATGGCCAGGCTTTCCTCGATCGTGGCGATCAGAGTCGCATTGGCGGATTTCACCGCCTCGATGTCAAAGACCCCACGTTCCATTTCCTTGCGCACCATGCGGTTGGCTTCTTGCAGGTTTTCGGCATTGGCGGTCAGCAATTCGTTGGTCAGATCGGTGGCGTCCTTGACGGCGCGCGCAGCTTCCGACGACCTTTGGATGGTCACGGCCTGCGCCAGTTGCGTTTCCCACAGGGGAACAGTGTTCACGAGCGTCGAGTTGATCTTTGTCACCAGCGACTTGTCGTTTTCCTGCACCAACCGGATCGACGGCAGTGACTGCATCGTCACCTGTCGCGTCAGTTTCAGATCATGCACTCGGCGCTCCAGATCATCGCGCGCAGCGCGCAGGTCACGCAATTCCTGGGCCTTGATCACGCCCTGGTCCTCGGGCGCGTCGGCGACCTCGGCTTCCTTGGCGGGGATGACGGTGTCATCCAATTCGGCCAGCTTGGCCTCGCCCGCCGAGATGTAGAGCGCCAGTTCGTCATAGAACTCCAGCGTTTTTTCATAGAGCTTGTCCAGCGATTTGATGTCCTTCAGAAGCGCGTGTTCATGGCCCAGAAGATTGTCGGTGATCTTGTCGATCTGTCCCTGAACATCCTCGTACCGAGCCATGAATTTCGCGGCAGGAGCCATGCGGCCCAGCAGTTTTTCCCACCAGCTGCGTTCGCGCCGCATGTCCAACTCGCTGATCGAAAAGCCGCGGATCGTGGTCACGATATTGCGCAAGCTGTCACCGGCGGGGCCGACATCCTTGTTGCGCACCCCGGCCAGCATGTCCTGGCTGATCACCTGCAATTCGGCCTGGGCGGCGGATCCGAATTCGATGATCGACTGGGTGTTTTCCATGTCGATCTCGGCCATGCGCTTTTCAATCTCGGCACTGACTTTCTTGTTCGCCTTTTCCAGCGGCACCAGCGCGCTTGAGGGTTCCGGCAGCACGACGGCGGTCACTTCTTCAATATCCTTCAGGGCCGCTTCGGCCTTTTGACGTGTCGTATTGGTCATTTGAAAATCCTCACAAGTTACTCGGTTCGCACGCCTTCGCGTGCCAGTCGTTCGCGCAGAACCTCGATTTCGACATCAAGGTCAGTGCGGTTGTCGTTCAGAAACTGCCGGGTACGGGCGGCGAAATTCGCCTCAAGATCATCCAGCAGGGTTTCATATTCGGCGCGGGCGGTGCCGCTTGGATCACGCATATGAATGTCCACGAACTTGGTCGTCGCGTCACGCGCACCCAGCAGATAGACCCCCAGATACTTGCGGGCCGCCGTCAGGTCGCGCGGATCATCCTCGACGGTGCGGAACATATCGCGGGCGGTCGCGATGAAGCGATCCACACGCCCTTCAAGGCGGCGATCCTTGGTCCGGTTGATGGCGTCCTTCATGGCGCGCAGATGTTTTTCGGCTTCGGTCACGGCGCGGGCCACGCGGTCGGTCTGGAAGGTGTCCACATCCTCCATCCCCTTGTCGCGCATCGGGTCCAGCCCGAACGAAAACGCATGCAGGCCGACCCCCAGCAGTCCAAGTGCAGCCGCGATAATCGGCGAGCCATCGACCGAGCCCGCCAGAAACAGACCGATCCCCGTCATGGCCGAGCCAAACAGCTTGCGCGGAATGGCGGGACGGCGGGCGATCTTGCGCGCGTCGTATTCTTCCTGAGCCAGAATGCCTTCGCGCGTCAGCCAAGCAGCCCCGATCAATGCCCCGAACGCCAACAGACGCAGGATCAGGTCGCCGGGGTCGCGAAAGAACGCCAGAAAGGCCAGCGGCAGCGGGGCCAGAAACAACAGGTTCACACGCCCACCGGCGCGCGAGCGGGTTTTGCCGTGATAGGGCGAGCGTTCGACCGGTCCGCCATCCTGCCGCGTGTCCGAGTTGCGATCAGACGATTTCGGGCTGAACTCGCCGCCATAACGCTGTGACATCACGCGCCCCCCGTGATCGAGACATAGAGGATCAGCGCGACGAGCACGAAAAAAGCGGTCTTTTGTAGTCCATTCTCAGACAATCGGAAGCCTTTCCTGCTCACCGTTTCGAAATCAATATAGGGTCGTCTGCCCGCTATCGCTATGGGTTTGTTGACGGAATGCGGTGGGGTGGTTCGCCCGGGGCGTTTGGTGTCCATCTCGCGCGAACGTCCGTCGCGCAGCTTTTTTCGGTTTCGGTCGTTGTTCAGATCAATCCTATCGCAGTGCATCACAGGTCCAACGGGGAAACCCACCCATTCGTTCCCGATTTCAGCTGTGCGTGGTTGCCATCTCGGCCTGCGGGGCGCTCCGGCTGCGCCATTTGCGCAGGGCGCGACCCATCACCCGGTCCCAAAGCGGCGGGATCAGGGCGATGGTGGCCATCATGGGCAGGGAATAGGGCAGGATGGGCGCCGTTTGGGCGTCGGGCAGGGACAGCGCGGGATAGCGCCGCATTGGATGGTCGTGATGGTCGGAATGGCGCGGCGCGTTCAGCATCATGTGCGATGAAAACCAGTGCGGCGCGTTCCAGCTGTGCTCGACTCCGACGGGGGCGAAGTCCCCGTCCGGGCGCTTGTCCCTGAGCAGGCCATAATGCTGGACGTAATCTGACAAGAGCAGCTGCATCTGCGCATGCAGGCACAACAGAAGATAGACCAGAAAGCCACCTATGCCGCCGATCCAAAGCGCCGCAACCATCATCACAATTGCCCCTGCGACATAGATGTAGTAAGGGTGCATCCCCCACCGCTGGCGTCGCACAAGGTCTTGTTTTTCCATCTCGTACCCCGCCACGAAGGACCCAATCCAGGCGCGCGGTGCGAAATCATAGAAACTTTCGCCCTCTTGCGCGGTGTTGGGGTCGTCCGGGGTCGCCACCCAGCGGTGATGCACCTTGGGGTGGGCAGAGGCATGATGCCCAAACAGAAGCGAGATATAGACCCATCTGCCAAGGCTGCGCAGCGCGCGGTCGCTGCGGTGGATCAACTCGTGCGCGTTGGCGTTCGAGACCTGACCAAAGAACAGCCCCGCGGCAAGAAAGGTGCAGGCGGTGGCGGCAAGACTGTGCTGCATGCCACCCCCCAGCGAAAAGACGACAAGTCCAAGCAATCCGAAATGGCTCAACGCCAACAGGGCAGACAAGCGGTCCGCGCCTTGGGCGGTATCCTCTTCGTCCAGCGGGGGCGTGATCCGCGCGATCACTGCATCCAGACCATAGACCAGAAGCGTCATGTAAATCAGGGCCACCGCCGCAAAGCAGCCTCCGAATATCGCCGCCAGTGCGATCAGCACCACGGGGGTCAGGCTGGCAATCGCAAAAACCCTGAGGGGATGGGTTGGTTGTCCGGACATATGCGCTCCGCTTGTTGGCCCGGGGTGGGCGTGAATAAAATATCAGGGAAACGGACGCGATGCGCAATCCGCCATATCTATGTCGCTTTTGGATGGCGTCAGGTTGGGGGCGCCGTTTATTGTGGGGGCAATGTATGATCGGGGATCGCAATGGCGTTGGACGAGAAAAAAGGCATCTGGAAATCTGGCAAGGGCAAGGGACGGCGCAAGCCGAAAGGTCGGCAGGTCGACCCCGCCGCGCTTGAGGACATTCAGGCGCTGCTGGGCGACCGTCCGCGCCGCCGTGATCTGTTGATCGAGTTTCTGCATCTGATCCAGGACGCCCACGGCCATCTGTCTGCCGCCCATCTGCGCGCGCTGGCAAACGAGATGAAGATGAGCCAGGCCGAGGTCTACGAGGTCGCCAGTTTCTATGCCCATTTCGACGTGGTGCGCGAAGGCGAGACACCACCGCCCGCATTGACCATTCGTGTCTGTGACAGCCTGTCGTGTGAACTGGCCGGGGCTGAGGCGTTGCAAAAGGCGCTGAAAGACGGGCTGGACGCGGATCAGGTTCGCGTGGTGCGTGCGCCCTGCATGGGCCGATGTGATACCGCTCCGGTGCTGGAACTGGGCCACAATCACATCGACCATGCCACGCCTGAAAAGGTGCAGGCGGCGATTGCGGCGGGTGACACGCACACCAAACTGCCCGACTACGAAGATTTGGCCGCCTATCGCGCCGCAGGCGGTTACGCGACGCTGGAAGACCTGCGCGCGGGTGGCGATTGGGAGGCCGTGCAGACGCAAGTGCTGGACGCCGGTCTGCGCGGTCTTGGCGGGGCCGGGTTTCCGTCGGGCAAGAAATGGGGCTTTGTACGTGCCAATGACGGCCCCCGTTATCTGGCCGTTAACGGTGACGAGGGCGAGCCGGGCACGTTCAAGGACCGTTACTATCTGGAACGCACCCCACATCTGATGCTGGAAGGCATGTTGATCGCCGCCTGGGCGGTCGAGGCCGAGACCTGCTTTATCTATATGCGCGACGAATACCCGGCGGTGCTGGAAATCCTGCGACGCGAGATTGCGGCGCTGGAAGACGCGGGGCTGATCACTCCGGGCTATATCGATCTGCGACGCGGGGCCGGGGCTTACATCTGCGGCGAAGAAAGCGCGATGATCGAGTCGATCGAGGGCAAGCGCGGCCTGCCCCGCCACCGCCCGCCTTTCGTGGCGCAGGTGGGCATCTTTGACCGCCCGACCTTGGTGCATAACGTCGAAACCCTGCACTGGGTGACGCGCATCCTGCGCGAAGGGGGCGAGGTTCTGTCGTCGGTCGAGAAGAACGGGCGCAAAGGGTTGCGATCCTATTCGGTGTCGGGGCGCGTGGCCAATCCCGGGGTGCATCTGCTGCCTGCCGGGTCCACGATCCGCGACCTGATCGACGCCTGTGGCGGGATGGCCGAGGGGCACAGCTTCAAGGCTTATCAACCGGGCGGCCCGTCCTCGGGCCTGTTGCCTGCGTCGATGGACGACATCCCGCTGGATTTCGATACACTTCAGCCGCATGGCACCTTCATTGGGTCCGCCGCTGTCGTGGTCCTTTCGTACAAGGACAGTGCACGTGACGCCGCCCTGAATATGCTGCGGTTCTTCGAAGATGAAAGCTGTGGACAATGCACACCGTGTCGGTCGGGCTGTGAGAAAGCTGTGAAGCTGATGCAGGCGGACCACTGGGATCAAGGCTTGCTGAGTGAACTGTGCACCGTGATGCAGGATGCTTCGATCTGTGGGCTGGGGCAGGCGGCGCCAAATCCCATCCTGATGACCATGAAGCACTTTCCGGACGAGATTTGACGCGACCAACGAAGCGGTTCTTCCAACGTCACGCTTGACCCGTGCGCCCGGGCAGGCATGTGTTGTGCCAATGGCAATCACCTGTTGTTAACGGCTCTGGTGCAAGGAAGAAGTTATGATCTACCTGCCGATCCTTATGGGTCTGAGTTTTGCCGCCGCATACTTCCCCCTGACCTCGTCACAACCGACTTGGGGGCGGTCTGCCATCAAAACCATTCCTCTGCTGGCCTTTGCCCTTGCCGCTCATCTGGCGGGTCTGGGACCCTTCCTTGTGGCAGGGTTGTTTCTGTCCGCGCTGGGGGATTTCGGCCTTTCGCGCGATGGGGACGCGCCGTTTTTGTATGGATTGTCCGCTTTCGCGTTGGCCCATCTGGCATATATTTTGCATCTTTTGGGCATCTCGGATGCACAAATCTGGGATGCGTTTTCCACAGCGCCTGTTGCCGCGATCATTCTTGTGGCCCTGATGGTGTCGACCGAACTTTGGTTGGCCACGCATACCGGGCATCTGCAATGGCCTGTGCGCATCTATGTGGTGATCATCGGCACGATGGGCCTGTCTGCGCTGACATTGCCGTTCGGATGGACTGTGGTTGGCGCAGGGTTGTTTATCCTCTCGGATGTGATCCTTGCCATCAACCTGTTTCGGATGTCGGACACGCACCATCACCGGCTGAAGGCTGGATACTCGATCTGGGCGTTCTATATTACGGGGCAGGCGTTGATCCTTTGGGGTGGGTTGCAAGCCTGACCCCTCGCTGCCCCCTTCCATCCGCCACCCATGTGGCTTAGGTGGATAGAAAGCGATCAAGAGGGCGCACATGGCTTTTTTCTCGAAACTCAAGGAACGGCTGTTCAAATCGTCATCCAAGCTGGAAGAAGGGCTTGAGGCGATCGTCGAAGATGGCGGCGAAGAAGAACTGGTCGAGGATTCTGCCAAGGCTGCTGCGTCCACCGAAGTTGACGCATCCGCCCCCGTTGACACAACGCAGGATGCGCCAGATGTGATTCCTGAGCCTGAGCCTGAGCCTGAGCCTGAGCCTGAGCCTGAGCCTGAGCCTGAGCCTGAGCCTGAGCCTGAGCCTGAGCCTGTTGCGGAAGTGGTTGAGGTCGAGGAGCTTTCACCCGAACCCGAACCCGAACCCGAACCCGAACCCGAACCCGAACCCGAACCACTTGCCGCGCCGGTCGAGGCTCTGGTCGAAAGCGCACCGGAGCCCACTGCCAAACCCGGCCTTCTGGGCCGCATGTTTGGGCGGCGCGAGGCCAGGACGGTCGTCCGGCGCACCGTCGACGACGACATGCTGGAAAGCCTTGAGGATTTGATGATCACCTCAGACATGGGCGTTGACACGGCGATGCGCGTGACGGCCAATATCTCGGAAAGCTATTTCGGCAAGAAACTGTCGGTGGACGAGATCAAATCGGTTCTGGCGGCCGAAGTCACCCGTATCATGGAGCCGGTCGCGGTCCCAATGCCGCTTTATCCCAAACGCCCGCAGGTCGTCTTGATCGTCGGTGTGAACGGTGCGGGCAAGACGACCACCATCGGCAAGCTGGCCAGCCAGTTCACGGCGGCCGGCAAGAAGGTCGTGATTGCCGCTGGTGATACATTCCGTGCCGCCGCGGTCGAACAATTGCAAGTCTGGGGCGAACGCGCGGGCGTGCCGGTCCTGACCGCGCCCGAAGGGTCCGACCCCGCGTCCTTGGCCTTTGACGCGATGACGCAGGCCGAGGCGGACGGCGCCGACCTTCTGATGATCGACACCGCGGGCCGCTTGCAAAACCGCGCTGATCTGATGGAAGAATTGGCCAAGATCGTGCGCGTCATCAAGAAAAAGGACGAGACCGCGCCGCATAACACAGTGTTGGTGCTGGACGCGACCACGGGGCAAAACGCCCTGTCACAGGTCGAAACGTTCCAGAAACTCGCCGATGTGTCCGGGCTTGTCATGACCAAGCTCGATGGCACCGCCAAGGGTGGCGTGCTGGTCGCGCTGGCTGATAAATTCGCCCTGCCCATCCACGCGATTGGCGTGGGCGAGCAGATCGACGACCTGGCCCCCTTCGATCCCGAAGACTTCGCCCGCGCCCTGATCGGCATCACTGATCGGACCTGACGGATGAGCGATTGGCTTGTGTCCCTGGAAGGCACCGATGCGGGCCGCCAGCTTGCGCTGATCCTTGCGCTGTCGGCGGCGTTCCTGCACGCGCTGTTTGGCGCGTTGCAGAAGGGGCGTCATGACCCGTGGCTGTCGCGCGGCGCGATTGATCTGTCCTATGGGCTGATCGCGGCACCATTCGCGTTGTTCGTTGTGCCAAAGCCCGAACCGCATATGTGGCCGATCTTCGCCATCGTGTTCTTGATCCATGTCGGCTACAAGCTCGCGCAGAGCTATACCTATGCCTTGGGGTCTTACACAGTTGTCTATCCGGTCGTGCGCGGCACCGGGCCGTTGTTCACCGTCATTGGCGCGGGGCTTTTGTTCGGGGAGCATTTTACGTCGGTGCAGTGGGTTGGCGTCGCGACGCTGGTGGCCGGGATTTTCGCGCTGGCGGTCTATAACCTGCGCCATTGGCAAATGGGGCGCGATCAACTGAAACCGGCGCTGGCGATGGCAGTCGTGACGGGTTTATTCGTCGCGGCCTATACCACCTATGACGCCTATGGCATCCGCGCGACCGCCAACCCCTTCACCTTCTTGGCATGGTTTTTCTTCATCGACGGGTTTTTCATGCCGATCATCGCGGGCCTGCGCTGGTGGAACATGATGAACCGCCCAGCCCTTGGCCCCCTGATGGGGCGCGGTGTGCTTGGGGCCTTTGTTGCCTATTTCAGCTTCGGCTCGATCATGCTGGCAACCCGGCTGGACAATGTGGGCGAAGCGGCGGTGCTGCGCGAAACCTCGACCGTGTTTGCCGCGCTGATCGGCTGGCTTGTGCTGAAAGAGAAGGTCGGGCCGCGTCGTCTGACGATGATGGCTTTGATCGCGGCGGGCGCCGTGATAGTCGAAATGGGCGCATAAGGAGGCACCATGCAAGATAAGCAGGCAACACCCGCCGTCAGGGCGACGCTAGAATACGGGCCGATTATTCTGTTTTTCGTGGCCTATACGCTCCTGAAAGATCGCACCTTTCTGGTTGCAGGCACCGAATATTCCGGCTTTGTCGCGGTGACGGCGCTGTTCATTCCGGTGCTGGCGCTGGCCACCTTGGCGATGTGGAAGATCACGGGCCACCTGTCAAAAATGCAGATCGTGACGCTGGTGCTGGTCGTCGCCTTCGGCGGCATGTCGATCTGGTTCAATGACGAACGGTTCTTCAAGATGAAGCCGACGATGATCTACGCCTTGTTTGCGGGGATACTGGGTTTCGGGCTGATGCGCGGCACCAGCTATCTTGAGGCTGTGATGGACCGCGCGCTGCCGTTGCAACGCGAGGGCTGGATGATCCTGACCAAACGGTTGGCGCTGTTCTTTCTGGGTCTTGCGCTTGCGAACGAGGTGATCTGGCGCAGCATGTCCACTGACGCCTGGGTCAACTTCAAGACCTTCGGCCTGCCTCTGGCCATGTTTGCGTTTTTCATGACGCAAGCCGGGTTGTTCAAACGCTTCGGCACGGAAGAGGACGCCAGCGAAGGCTGACGCCGTGCTCTCGGCCGCGCTTATCTTTTGAACAGCACCTCCTGCGCCTTCTTGTCGGTTTGCAGATTGCCGCGTTGGTCTGACGCGAGCGCGCGACCGCGTTGAACGGCGGGACGCGCGCCCACCTCCTCCAGCCACCGGGCCAGGTTGGGCTTGTCGTCCAGCGTCTGCTCTTGTCCTTCCCACAGCGATGCCCACCCCCAGCAGGCCATATCGGCGATGGAGTAGAAATCGCCGGCAAGATAACGGTTGTCCGCAAGCTGTCGGTCCATCACGCTATAAAGCCGCGCGGTTTCAGCACGATAGCGGTCCTTGGCATAGGGCAGGTCGTTGGGTGGCTCCATCGACGGTGCGTATTTCAGGAAGTGGTGCGCCTGTCCGGCCATGGGCCCCAGCCCGCCCATCTGCCACATCAGCCATTGATCCACGGCGATCCGTTCCCGCTCGGTCTCGCCGTAGAACGTGCCGGTCTTGCGCGCCAGGTATTGCAAGATCGCACCGGATTCGAAGATCGAGATTGGCGCACCATCTGGCCCGTCTGGGTCGATAATCGCAGGCATCCGGTTGTTGGGCGCGATCTTCAGGAAGTCTGGGTCGAACTGATCGCCCGCCCCGATGTTCACCAGTTTCACCTCATAGGGCAGTTCCATTTCCTCAAGCGCGATCGAGATTTTCCAGCCGTTCGGCGTGGGCCAGTAGTAAAGCTCAATGGGTTTGGGCATCGGGTGACTCCTTTTTTGTTGCGGGCAGGATGACAGGTGGCGCGCGAATGGCAACACCGCTGGCAGGTGTGTGTGGTCACGATCCGGTGCGCCGAAACCCCTTGCCCCCTTGACCCAAAACGTCGCAGGCAGTAACGCTTTCGCGTGGCGATTTGTTCACCGGATTGCGGGCCACGTAAAATAAACCGCTAAAGAGGTCAGGGACCTTGCGGGCGTGGCGCCTGCGACACAGCCCCCGACGCTCGGATCGCGGTGGGGGTTTTTTTGTGCGAAGGGACGGCGCAGATGACAGACGCAAAGACGGGTTGGTCGAAACGGACGACAGCCGTGCATGGCGGCACACGTCGCAGCCAGTACAACGAGGTCAGCGAGGCGATCTTTCTGACGCAGGGCTTCGTATATGACAGCGCCGAACAGGCCGAAGCCCGGTTCATCGAAAGCAGCCGGGACGAGTTTATCTATGCCCGTTATGGCAACCCGACCGTGGCGATGTTTGAAGATCGGATGGCCGCGCTGGAAGGGGCCGAAGATGCGTTTGCCACGGCGTCGGGCATGGCTGCGGTCAGCGGTGCGTTGATGTCTGTTCTGAAGGCCGGCGATCACGTTGTCGCCGGGCGGGCATTGTTCGGGTCGTGCCTTTACGTCCTTGAAGATATCCTTGCGCGATACGGGGTCGAGATCACATTGGTGGACGGCACCGACCTTGACGCCTGGCGTGCGGCTGTGCGCAGCGATACGGCGGTCTGCTTTTTTGAAAGCGTGTCCAATCCGGCGCTTGAGGTGATCGACATCGAAGGCGTCGCAAAAATTGCGCATGAAGTGGGCGCGCTGGTGATCGTGGACAACGTGTTCGCGACCCCGGTGTTCAGCCGCGCCATAGACCAGGGCGCCGATGTGGTCGTTTATTCGACGACCAAACACGTAGACGGGCAGGGGCGGTGTCTTGGCGGCGTCGTGCTGGGCACGCAGGACTATATTCGCAAGACCCTGGAACCCTATCTGAAACACACTGGCGGCGCGATGAGCCCGTTTAACGCTTGGGTCATGCTGAAGGGTCTGGAAACGCTGGACTTGCGCGTGAAGGCACAGGCCGCATCGGCGCTAGAGATTGCGCGCGCAATGGAAGGCCATGACAAGCTGGCGCGCGTGGTGCATCCGCTGTTGGACAGTCACCCTGACCGGGCGCTGGCTGAACGCCAGATGGTCGGCGGGGCAGGAACCGTACTGGCGCTGGAGCTTGCGGGCGGGAAAGAGGCTGCGTTCCGGTTCCTCAATGCGCTTGAGATAATCGTGATTTCGAACAACCTTGGTGACGCGAAATCCATCATTACCCACCCGGCGACAACGACCCACCAACGCTTGCCTGACGAACAGAAAGCGATGCTGGGGATTACCCCCGGCCTGCTGCGTCTGTCTGTCGGGCTTGAGGATACGCAGGATCTGATTGCGGATCTGATACAGGCCCTAAACGCCGCCTGATTGGTCGCATCCCGCGCATCGCGTTTGGAGATTTCCTGTCACACACTTATGTTGTAAGGGTGCGACAGGATCGGAGGGTCCGAGATGAACCAGATGAAGCGCAAGCGGGGGGCGACCCCTGACACGGACACCGCGCGCGAGGCGCTGACGCTGTTGCGCGATTGGGCGGCCCAGGCCGACCCGGTCGAAGTGGCGCGGCTGGACCCGGCCATCGCACGGCTTCTGCCGGGGACGGAGCTGCCGAATTATCCTGACCTCAGCCGCGATTACCCGGCGAACTTCACACCTGATGCGGCCTACAAGGCGTCGATGCCCGACCTTCAAAACGGCCCGGCCAGCCTGATTCAGGGGGCCAGGCGGCATATCCAGCATGTCGGTATTTCCAACTTCCGCCTGCCGATCCGGTACCACACCCGCGACGGGGCGGATGTGACCTTGGAAACCTCGGTCACGGGCACGGTCAGCCTTGAGGCGGGCAAGAAGGGCATCAACATGTCGCGTATCATGCGCAGCTTCTATGCCCATGCGGAAAAGACCTTCAGTTTCGATGTGATCGAGTCTGCGCTGGACGATTACAAGACCGATCTGGAAAGCCTGGACGCCCGCATCGAAATGCGCTTTTCCTACCCCGCACGGGTGGAAAGCCTGCGGTCTGGCCTGTCAGGCTATCAGTTTTACGATATTGCGCTGGAATTGGTCGAACATCGTGGCAAGCGGCGCAAGTTCATGCATCTGGACTATGTCTATTCCTCGACCTGTCCTTGTTCGCTGGAGCTGTCCGAACACGCGCGCCAGATGCGCGGGCAACTGGCCACTCCGCATTCGCAACGGTCGGTCGCGCGGATTTCGGTCGAAAAAATTCACCAGCCCAACCACACGCTGTGGTTTGAGGATCTGATTGACCTGTGTCGCGCCGCCGTGCCGACGGAAACGCAGGTGATGGTGAAACGCGAAGATGAACAGGCCTTTGCCGAGTTGAATGCCGCGAACCCGATCTTTGTCGAAGACGCCGCCCGGCTGTTCTGCGACCACCTGCAAAAAGATGCGCGGATCGGGGATTTCCGCATCGTGGCCAGCCACCAGGAAAGCCTGCACAGCCATGATGCGGTGTCGATCCTAACCGAAGGCGAAACATTCGAGGCCGAGAGCCTTGATCCCAAGCTGTTTTCGACCTTGTTTCACGTGGGTTAACCACACGCCCGAAGTTCTGACGGATCAGGCACACCCGGGTCGCAAGGCCAACTCGGACGCGAACTGATCCTTGACAGTTTGTCTGCGCGGGGCCAACCCTGCGCCATGTTCGATCTGCGCCCTGTCGTATATGTCACCGGCCTTTTGGTTGCCGCCCTGGGGGTCACGATGGTGATCCCGATGGGGGTCGATTTATACTACGGCAGTGCGGACTGGGCGGTTTTTCTGGAAAGTGCGGTCATCACGACGATGGTGGGCGGGTCGATGGCGCTGGCCACGGCCAATGGTGTCGGCAAAGGCTTGTCGATCCAGCAGACCTTTCTTCTGACCACCGGTGTCTGGTTGGCGCTGCCCATCTTCGGTGCGTTGCCGTTCGTGTTGTCGGATGTGGCCGTGCGCCCGGTCGATGCGTTTTTCGAGGCGATGTCAGGCCTGACCACCACCGGCGCAACCGTGCTGTCGGGCCTGGACGACATGCCCAAGGGCCTTTTGTTCTGGCGGGCGCTCATGCAGTGGTATGGCGGTATCGGGATCATCGTCGTGGCGATGGTATTCCTGCCAGAACTGCGAGTGGGCGGGATGCAGATTTTCCGCTCCGAGGCGTTTGATACGATGGGCAAGGTTCTGCCCCGCGCGGCCCAGATCGCCGGGCGGATCAGCCAGATCTATCTTGTCCTGACCATCGCCTGCGCCGTGCTTTATGCGGCCGTTGGCCTGCCGCCATACGAGGCGATCTATCATGCAATGACAACGCTTTCGACCGGCGGTTTTTCGTCCACCGATGCCTCGTTCGGGGCCTTTCAGGGGGTGCCGGAATATGTTGCTGCGGTGTTCATGATCCTGGCAAGCCTGCCCTTCGTGCGCTATATCCAACTGCTCAGCGGCACCGCGCGGCCGATCCTGCGGGATACGCAAATTCATGTGTATCTGATCATCATCCTGACGATCACAATCATGATGACCATCTATCGTCTTGTCGCCAACGGCGACCATCTGGAACACGGGTTTCGCGAGGGGATTTTCAATGTCACCTCGATCATCAGCGGCACCGGTTACTCCAGCGTCGATTACCAGTTGTGGGGCGCGTTTCCGGTGGTCGTTTTCTTCTTTCTGGGCCTGATCGGCGGCTGTGCGGGATCGACTGCCTGTTCGATCAAGGTGTTCCGCTATCAGCTTCTGTTCTCGTCGATCAAGGCGCAGATCCGGTCGATCCATTCCCCCCACGGAATGTTCACCCCGCGCTATGCCGGGCGTCGTGTGGATGATGACGTCCTGTCATCCGTCATGGCGTTCTTCGTGTTTTTCGTGGTGACGCTGGGGATCGTCGCCGTGCTCTTGGGCATGACGGGCCTTGATTTCACGACCTCGGTTTCCGGGGCGGCGACAGCGGTGGCGAATATCGGACCCGGACTGGGGGACATCATCGGACCGGCAGGGAACTTCGGCAGCCTGAACGATACCGCCAAGTGGATCCTGGCCATCACCATGTTGATCGGCCGGCTGGAACTGATGGCCGTCTATGTCCTGTTCACAATGACGTTCTGGCGCGGCTAGGATTGCCCGCGTGATCCTGCGGGCCGACCCATGAGATGACTGCCTATTTCCAGCAACTGACCAGAACGGTCATGTCCGCCGCGCGCGCGCTCAGATCAACGGGATCAAGCGTGGCACTGGCTTCGGTGGCATCCGGGGTGATGCCGTGTTCGGCCAGAAACGTTGTGACAGACGCGGCATCAAGGGCGAAGCTGACATCTTCGGGCAGGCTGCGGCCTTTCGACGCCTGGTTTGGCAACAGCATCCCCATCACGGCGCCACCTGCATCCAGCACCGGGCCACCGGCATCGCCGGGAAGCGCGGCCAGCGTCAGGCGGTTCAGTTCGGCTTCGCCATTCAGACCCGTCAGTTCCGACAGGTTGCCATAGGTCAGGCTGGGTGCATTCAGCCGCCCTTCATAGCTGTAGCCTGCGACCGCAACATCGGATTTCAGGCGCGGATCAACCGCCAGGAAGGCTGCATGGGCCAGCGGGGCCAGCGGGTCTTGCGGGGTCAGAAGCGCCAGGCCACGGGCATCGTCCACTGCCGTGACTTCCGCCACATAATCCTCGTTCAGGGTGATGCGCGTGCATCCCGCGACTGCCTCGGCGGTGGTCAGGACGGTGCCCTTGGCATCGACATAGAAGCCCGAGCGCGACATTGCGGGTCGCCGAATTTCAAGCCCGGACAGCAGATCAAGACTTTGGGTGGCCGCGTCCAACCCTGCATTATCGGCCAGCGCCTGCGACCCGAGCGAGGTGAAGCTGGCCTTCATGTCCTGCAAGACCTTGTTGCGACGCTTCTCGTCCCCCACAGGCCAGATCAGGGTAAAGCCCTTGACGGTTCCGTCCACCAGTTCGGCTTGCGTGTAGGATGTGATCTTGCCATCCGCGCCTTCGATCGTGAACGCGTTTTTCTTGCGTTTGCGCGGTCCATCGACCGGCACGATCTCAAGCGATTGAAGGATGTCATAAAGGCCATAAAGCGTATCCTGATCGCCGGTCTGGCTGATCAGCACCACACGCACACCGCTGTCATCCTTGCTGTCGAAATGGACGAACGGGGCTTCGTAGCGGGAAAACTCGACCATCGCGGCGGGGATGGCGACCGAAATGCCGGCCTGTGCATCCTCGTAGGGGCGCAGGCCCAGCGAGGCGATGACAGTCTGGAACGCGGTCAGAACCTCGTCGCGCTGGCGGGTGGTCAGAACACCGGTCGGGTCATAACCACGATCGGTCTGCCAGGCCGCCATCGACCGGCGGGTGCCTGCCCCAAACGCCCCGTCAATCGCCGAGGTGTAGTACCCTTCCCATTGCAGCGCGACCTGCAATGCCTTGCGCGCGTCGCGGTCCAGCAGCCGTTCACTGTCCAGCGCCTCGCGCCGGGTTTCGTCGCGTGTCGGTTCCGGGGCGGTCAGGACCGGCGCGGTGGCGTCCGGTTGCGCCACGGATGCAAGCTGATCGCCTTCGGCGGGGGGGGGCGTCTGTTCCGTGGCCGGATCGGGGGTGTCCGATGCCTCAAGCGGGCTGGTGTTGAGCGTATTGGCCCCGACGGGCCAGAACTGCTGTCGCAGTTTGTTCGAGAATGTGATGAAGCTGTCACGCGGGATCAGTCGGGCGTTTTTCAGCGACCGAAGCTGGATATTCGCCGCGGCCTCGGTATAGGGGCCAAGGATGATCCCGTACCAGTTGCCCCCGATGCGAAACCCGTTCACGCCGTCGAGCCGTGCGGCATAGACGCGCGCGCGGGCCTCGGCCTCGGACAAGGTTGGCTGCGCCTCGATCTGGATCCAGTAGAGGTTCTCGGCCTGTACGCCGGTGGCGGCTGTCGCGGATGTTTGAGCCGCAGCAGGCAGGCCGGTCAGGCTGATCGCAACCGTGGTGTAAAGGGCAACAGCAATGCGTTTTGTCATGAATCCTCGTGGCCTTTGCGGCGTGGCTGGAAAATGTCCTGGGCAGATAACACGTTTGCCCCGGACATGGTCAATAACAGGGTCGCAATATGACAGTTTCGTGCAGCGGGTCCAGCGGCTTCCTCAATTTTCGCGCGAATCCTGACGATCACGGATGCTTGGCCCGCAATCGCCCACGGAAACAACGGTTTTCACGCGTTGACCCTGTGGGGGGCAGGCCGTATTGAAGGCTGACATTCAGAGAACGACCAGATGGGCAAGGCCAGGGCAATGAGCGACACGCGTCCAAAGAGCTTTCAAGAGATCATCCTGCGGCTTCAGACCTATTGGGCCGGGCAGGGCTGTGCGATGCTGCAACCCTATGACATGGAAGTCGGCGCAGGCACCTTCCACCCGGCGACCACGTTGCGGTCACTTGGCTCGCAATCCTGGGCCGCGGCCTATGTCCAGCCCTCGCGCCGCCCGACGGACGGGCGCTATGGTGAAAACCCGAACCGGTTGCAGCATTATTATCAGTATCAGGTGCTGATCAAACCCAGCCCACCCAACCTGCAAGAGCTGTATCTTGGGTCGCTTCAGGCCATCGGCATCGACATGGACCTGCACGACATCCGCTTCGTCGAAGACGATTGGGAAAGCCCCACGCTTGGCGCCTGGGGGCTGGGATGGGAGGTTTGGTGCGACGGTATGGAAGTCAGCCAGTTCACCTATTTCCAGCAGGTCGGCGGGTATGACTGCCACCCGGTTTCGGGCGAGTTGACCTATGGGCTTGAGCGTCTGGCGATGTATATCCTTGGGGTCGATCACGTGATGGACATGCCGTTCAACGACCCTTCCGCGCCGATCCCGCTGAGCTATGGCGATGTGTTCAAACAGACCGAAGAAGAATACGCCCGCTGGAACTTCGATATCGCCAATACGGATGTTCTGTTGAAGCAGTTTGAAGAGGCTGAAGCGGAATGCAAATCCATCCTTGATCAGGCGCATGTGGACCCAAAAACCGGCAAACGCATCGTCATGGCGCATCCCGCCTATGACCAGTGCATCAAGGCCAGCCACCTGTTCAACCTGCTGGATGCACGCGGTGTGATTTCGGTCACTGAACGTCAGGCCTATATCGGGCGGGTGCGCGCGCTGGCCAAGCTGTGTGCGGATGCCTTCGTGCAAACCCGCGCGGGCGGCTGGACGGACGAGGACGCGGCGTGAGCGGCAGGATCATCGGGATATTCATCGTGGTAACAGCACTTGTCGCAGGTATAGCGATCTATTGGTTGCAGCTTTACGCGTTCTACGACGACGTGTCGCTGAACACCGAGCTGCGCATGACGAATGTTGTGACGGGTGAACCCGAAATCGTGCTCTATGACAGCTTTCAGGGGATTGACGCGGACAGCTCTCCGCTTCGGTTCCGGGGCTGCTTCACCACCAAGATGAGCCTTGCGATGCTGACCGAAACGTTCGAGACCTACGAAAACGCCACGCCCCTGACTGCGCCTGGCTGGTTCGACTGTTTTGACGCCAGCCAGATCGGCGCTGCGCTGGAAACCGGGGACGCCATCGCCTTTCTGGGCGAACGCGATATTCAGGACGGGGTGGACCGTGTCGTCGCGATCTTCCCTGATGGCCGGGGTTACACCTGGCACCAGCTGAACGAAAAATACAGCGAGTGAACGATATGCCCGACCTGCTGATTGAACTGTTTTCCGAAGAGATTCCCGCGCGGATGCAGAAACGCGCCGCGGAAGATCTGAAAAAACTCGTGACCGACGGGTTGGTCGAGGCTGGGTTGACCTATGCCGGTGCCGCCGCGCGGTCTACGCCCCGCCGCCTGACGCTGGCGGTCGAAGGGCTGTTGGACAAATCGCCCGACACGCGTGAAGAACGCAAGGGGCCGAAAGTCGGCGCGCCCGAGAAGGCGATCGAAGGGTTCTTGCGCGGCGCTGGCCTGACCCGTGAGCAGTTGGAAGAACGCGACACGCCGAAAGGCCCGGTTTACTTTGCGCTGATCCAAAAGAAAGGCCGCCCCGCCGCCGAGATCATCGCCGAGGTGCTGGAGACCACGATCCGCAACTTCCCCTGGCCCAAGTCGATGCGCTGGGGGGCGGGCAGCTTGCGCTGGGTGCGCCCGTTGCATTCGATCCTGTGCATCCTGTCGGATGAAACCGGGGCCAGTGTTGTGCCGTTTGAGGTCGACGGCATCACCGCAGGCGACACCACCGAAGGGCATCGGTTCATGGCGCCGGGCCGTTTCGCCGTGACGGGCTTCGCCGATTACGAGGCCAAGCTGAAAGCCGCCAAGGTGATCCTGTCGCCGGACGAACGCGCCGATCATATCTGGGCCGAAGCGCAGAATGCCGCCTTCGCTCAGGGGTTGGAAATCGTCGAGGATCAGGGACTGCTGGCCGAGGTGGCCGGGCTGGTTGAATGGCCCGTGGTCCTGATGGGTGACATCGCCGACGAATTCATCCCGCTGCCGCCCGAGGTTCTGCAAACCTCGATGCGCGAACACCAGAAGTTCTTCTCGGTGAAGAACCCAAAAACAGGCTTGATCGAGAAGTTCGTGACCGTCGCCAACCGCGACACTGCCGATCACGGCGCAACCATTCTGGCGGGCAACCAAAAGGTGCTGTCGGCCCGTCTGGCTGACGCCAAGTTCTTTTGGGAGAACGACTTGCGCGTGGCGGAAACCGGCGGGCAGGCGTGGCTGGACAGCCTGTCAAACGTCACATTCCACAACAAGCTGGGCACGCAGGGCGAACGGATCGAGCGGATCGCCCAACTGGCGCGCGCCATCGCGCCATCCGTTGGCGCCGATCCCGATCTGGCCGAGAAAGCCGCCCGCTGGGCCAAGGCCGATCTGTCGTCCGAGATGGTTTATGAATTCCCCGAGCTTCAGGGCTTGATGGGCAAATATTATGCCGCCCCCGCAGGGTATCCGGTTGAGGTCGCGACTGCGGCGGTCGAACACTATTCGCCACTGGGCCCATCAGATGACGTGCCGTCTGCGCCTGTGTCCGTCGCCGTGGCGCTGGCCGACAAGCTGGATACGCTGACCGGGTTCTGGGCGATTGATGAAAAGCCCACCGGGTCGAAAGACCCGTTTGCCCTGCGTCGCGCGGCGCTTGGGGTGATCCGGCTGGTTTTGGACAACAACCTGCGCCTTGCGCTTGATCAGCTTTTCGATGCGCAACTGCTGCGCCATCAGATCGCCCTGAACGAAAACGGGTCGGTGCGTGATGCGCTTTTGCATGACCTGGACAGCGAGATTGCCGACCACGGCGTTTTTGGCGCGGCGATCCGAGCGGTTCTGGATCATTTCGACGGTGATCTGTCCAAGCATCTGGAACAGATCAAGGACAACCTGCCCGATACATCGCGCGACCTGTTGGGCTTTTTTCATGACCGCCTGAAGGTCTATCTCCGCGACAAGGGCATTCGTCACGATGTGATCGACGCCTGTCTTGCGATGCCGAAGAATGACGACCTGACCTTGCTGGTGAAGCGTGCCGAGGCGCTGAGCACTTTCCTGACCACTGATGACGGTGAGAACCTGCTGCAAGGGGTCAAACGCGCCAGCAACATTCTGGCACAGGCCGAAGAAAAGGACGGCGTGGAATACTCCTATGGCGCCGATGTGAAATTCGCCGAAGCGGACGAGGAAACGGCGCTTTTTGCCGCGCTGGACAACGCCGAAGCCGCGATCAAACCGGCGATGGAGGACGAGGATTTTGCCGCCGCCATGCACGCGATGGCGGATTTGCGCGCGCCGATTGATGCGTTTTTTGAAGCCGTTCAGATCAACACCGACAATCAGGTCGTGCGCCGCAATCGGCTGAACCTTCTGTCCCGTATCCGCATGATCTGCGCGGGTGTTGCAGACCTGTCCCGGATCGAGGGTTGATACGGGGCCATCCGGGCATAGGGCTTGTTCAAGCCATGGTTCTTGCCAGAACATCGCATCCAACGTAGCCCTTGTGCCATGCGCCGCGCGCGCTATGGTGACGTGTAACTGCGGTGCTGCGGTGCAGAAAAAGGCGGGGCCATGAGCTTTACTGAGATCACGCCAACAGCGGCGATAGAAAATGCGCGCCACGGCGGACGGGCGAAGTGCCTGCAACGCCTGATCCGGCTGGACATGCCGGTGCCGCGCACGGTCGCGCTGAGCTTTGATGCCGTCCACGGCATCTCGGCTGGCGACATGCCCGATTTGGGGGCAATGCTGGCGTTGTTCGGGTCGGACCCGCTGGTTTCGGTGCGCCCGTCATCGGAGGACCCGGATTGGGGCGGTCCCGGCGCCATCCTGAATATCGGCATGAACGACGCGGTGCATGCCAAACTGACGAAAACGCATGGAGAAACAGCGGCCAACGCGCTGTATCTGCGGTTCATCCAATCCTATGCCGTGCATGTCGGCCGTCTGGACCCGGACGAGTTCGAAGCCTTCTCGACTTCATCTCCGGACGCCCTGCGCGCCGCGCTTGCGCTTTATGAGGAAGAAACCGAAAGCTATTTTCCGCAAGACCCGAAAGAGCAACTGGCCGAAATCCTTCGCTCGATGGCACGCGCATGGGAAGGAACGACCGCGCGCCTGCTGCGGCAGGCGAAAGGGGCGCCTGCGGATGCGGGGCTTGGGCTGGTGGTTCAGAAAATGGCGCTGGGCGTCGGGCAGAGCACCTGTGGCTCGGGGGTCATCCAGTTCGTCAACGGGCAGACCGGGTATCAGGAAATCCGCGGTCGCTATCTGTGCAAAAGCCAGGGGCGGGATGCGCTGAGTGATGCCGAGGATCGCGACGTCATGTATCTGACGAAAGACCCGCGTGGGCGCTCGATCGAGGAAGTGCTGCCGGAAAACTTCGCCAACCTTCTGAAATATGGCGATTTGTGCCGGACGCGCCTGCGCGAAGAGATGGAGATCGAGTTCACCATCGACAACGAAGAGCTGTTCATCCTCGATGCCGTGCGGGTGCAGCGCAGCGAGCGTGCCAATGTGCGTATCGCCGTGTCATTGGCCAATGACGGGATCATCAGCCGGGAAGAGGCCGTGTTACGCATTCCACCGCGTGCACTTAGCGAATTGTTGCACAGCCAGTTCGACCCGAACGACAAGCGGGATCGTTTTGCCAAGGGCATTGCCGCCAGTCCGGGGGCCGCGACGGGAAAGATCGTGTTCAACGCGCGCGCCGCACAGGCGATGGCGGCGCAGGGGGAAAACTGTGTTCTGGTGCGCAGCGAAACCAGCCCCGAGGACATTCGCGGGATGCATGCGGCCAAGGGTATCCTGACCGTTCGGGGGGGCATCACCAGCCACGCAGCGGTGATCGCGCGCGGTCTGGGTCTGCCCTGTGTGGTGGGGGCGCAAGACCTGTCGCTGGATCGCAAGCAGCGCAAACTGATCGCCGGGGACGGGCGCGAGTTTGCCGAAGGGGATGTGATCAGCATTGATGGCGCGCTGGGCGTAGCCTATGCCGGTGCGGTCAACATGCTGCCACCCGAGCTGGGCGAAGGGTTTCAGACGCTGATGGGCTGGGTGGACGAGTTCCGCGACATCGGCGTGCGCGCCAATGCCGACACACCGCCCGACGCGCGCAACGCAAGGATGTTCGCCGCCGAAGGGATTGGTTTGTGCCGCACCGAGCATATGTTTATCGACGACGATCGCCTTCTGGCCATGCGCGAGATGATCTTTGCCGATCACGCCGAAGATCGCCGCGCGGCGCTGGATCGCCTGTTGCCGATGCAGCGCGCCGATTTCACCGAATTGTTCGAGATCATGCAGGGCTTGCCGGTGTGCATCCGTCTGTTCGACCCACCGCTGCACGAGTTTCTGCCACATGGGCGCGAAGGTTTGCGCGAACTGGCCGAGGCACTTGATCTGCACCTGCGTGATGTCGAACGCCGGGTGGACGGGTTGCGGGAGTTCAACCCGATGCTGGGGATGCGCGGGGTGCGTTTGGGCATCACTGTGCCTGAAATCTATGACATGCAGGCCCGCGCCATTTTCGAAGCCACAGTCGAGGCGTCGAAATCCGGCGATCCTGTCGTGCCCGAGATCATGATTCCGTTGGTATCCGCCAAGCGCGAGGTCGAGATGGTGAAAGCGCGGGTTGATGCAGTGGCCGCCGAGGTGCGCATCGAAACCGGGTCGGATTTCACCTATCGGTTGGGAGTGATGGTCGAAACGCCCCGTGCAGCTTTGCGTGCGGGTGAGATCGCCCAGCACGCCGCCTTCATGTCGTTCGGCACCAATGACCTGACCCAGATGACCTATGGCCTGTCGCGCGACGATGCCGGGCGCTTCATGGGCGAATACGTGGCGCAGGGCGTTTACGAGGAAGATCCCTTTCACATGCTGGATGCCGACGGGGTGGGCGAGCTTCTGAAAATGGGAGCGACACGGGGACGCGATGCCAATCATGATCTGACCCTGTCGATCTGTGGCGAGCATGGCGGCAACCCGGAATCAATCCGATTCTGTCGTGATGCGGGCTTTGACTATGTGTCTTGTTCGCCCTTCCGGGTGCCGATTGCCCGATTGGCGGCAGCCCATCTTGCGCTTGAGGGGCAAGCGCGTGATTTTGACTTAGAGGTCTGATAAAGAAAGATTTTTAGCGAGGGTCTGGCGCCGCTCGCGCCGCTTGCCCGAACCGTTCGCGTTCTGTGACATCCTGTCTGACTGGACCAAAGCCGCTTTTTTCGCTACCCAGACGCCCTGAAATCAAACGTATCCGGTGTGGGGGGATGACGAATGTTCCAGCTTCTTCAGAAGGTGGCGCTGGGCTTTTGCCTTGCTGCGGCGCCAATGACCCTGTCGACCGTTGCCGTTGCCGAGGGCACCACAAATCCGTTCGGCGCGCTTTTGCTGCATGACCGCACGGCCCTTGGGGCGATGAACGACGACCGTATTGCGGCGCTCAGTGCCTTGCCGACACCACGAAAGGCAAACGCCGCGAACGAGGTTCTGGCGACGAAATATTCGTCCAAATGGTTGGCGACATTGCCCAAGCCCCGTCAGGATGCCGAATGGCAATGCCTGACCGAAGCCTTGTATTTCGAGGCGCGTGGCGAAACGATCAAGGGTCAGTTCGCGGTGGCCGAGGTCATTATGAACCGGGTCGAACATCCACGCTATCCCAATACCGTATGCGGTGTGATCCATCAGGGCACGGGCCGCAAATATGCCTGTCAGTTCACCTTCACCTGCGACGGGCGGCCCGAGGTGATCAATGAACCCGCCGCGTTTGCCCGGCTGGGCAAGGTGGCCCATGCGATCCTGGACGGCATCGACCGGACGTTGACCTCGGGCGCCACACATTACCACACCACGGCTGTCAAGCCGCGTTGGGCCGGGCGTCTGACCCGAACCGCCAGCATCGGGGTGCATCGGTTCTATCGCTAGATTGGCGGCGCAGGCTGGGGATTGCGTCGTTTTGCGCTGGCAATCGGGGCCTTAAAAAGGGCAATGTGACCGCATCTTGGATGAGGGTCACGATGACAGACGACACCAGTGCCGCCTTTGGACCATTGGAGCAGCGCGCCATGGCAGCGCAGAGCAATGCGGTGACGCCAGATCGCATATCGGTGCGCGATCATGTGGTCGAGGTCGAAATCGGGGCGTTTCAATCCGAACGTGACACAACCCAGCGGCTCAGCTTCAGTGTGGTGGTCGAGGTCGCCCCGAGCGATGGAGCGCAGACTGACGATGTCGATGACATCCTGTCCTATGACGCGATCACCGAAGCAATCACGGCCGAGCTTGCGGCGGAACGTCTGAACCTGCTTGAAACTTTGGCAGAACGAATTGCCGAACGGATATTGGCAGAACCACAACCACTTCGCGTTTTCGTTCGGATCGAAAAACTGGATCGCGGCCCCGGCAAGCTTGGGGTTGAGATCATGCGCGTTCGTGACAATCCGTCCATGCAGCGCGACACTGGAACGGCCCCCGACTTGCAGGTTTTCTTGCTTGGAAACGACGCCTTCACGGACCCCCAGCTTCCCCGATTTCTGGACCGGCTCGACAGCGATCCTCGCGCCTTCGTGCTGTGTGTCGGGCCGGCACACATACGTTGCCCGCAAGCGGCCAATGCGGAGGCGCAGCGTCATATCGACCTGTTGGAAATCGAACAAAACGCCTGGCGGCTGTCGGCCATCGACCCGCGTTGTGTCGTTGTGGGCACACGGACCGAGTTGGATTGGGGCATGAAAAACAACCAGATCAGCGTTTGGGCACCATCGAAGCTGGTGCTGGATGCGGTGGACGGACCGGGTGACAGTGACCCGCAGATTCTGGCCCGGTGGTTGGCCGAGGGTTTGGGGGCGCAGGGTTTTGCTGTCGTGGGGCAGGGCGCGTGTGTTCTGAAGGATCTGCCGTGACCGCGCGCCTGCAAGCCATCGCGCGCATCGGTGCGCCTTATACTGGGCCGTCACTGGCCGGGTCGGCGGATGTGTGGTGCGATATGGTGCTGTCACGTCGCCGGGACGAACCGGTCGCGCAGGTTGCCCTTGCCGATTGCGCCGAACCGGACCGCGCGCGGTTGACCGCGCCTCGACCGTCCCTCTGTGGCGTGTCGCTGGACCGGCCCCGCATCATGGGCGTTCTGAACGTGACGCCGGACAGTTTCTCGGACGGGGGCGACCATGCCACGTTGGCGACGGCCGTCACTCGTGCCCGACAGATGGCAAACGAGGCTGATATTCTCGATATCGGTGGGGAAAGCACGCGCCCCGGCGCATCCGAGGTGCCGATAGATGAAGAAATCCGCCGCACCGCCCGCGCGATCGCCGCGATCCGTGAGGCCGGGATCACCACGCCAATCTCGATCGACACGCGCAAAGCCCGTGTGGCCGAGGCCGCGCTGGATGCCGGAGCGGATATGGTCAATGACGTGGCGGCCTTTGCCTTTGATCCGGAACTGGCTGATCTGGTTGCAGAACGCGATGTGCCGGTCTGCCTGATGCATGCGCAAGGGCAACCTGAGACAATGCAGGACGACCCACGCTATGACGATGTGCTGTTTGAGGTGATGGATTTTCTTGAAGATCGCATCGCCTTTGCCCAAAGCCGGGGCATCGTGCGTGAGCGGATTGTGACCGACCCGGGCATCGGGTTTGGTAAAACTCTGGAACACAATGTGACTTTGCTCAGAAACTTGTCGCTGTTACATGATCTGGGTCTGCCGATCCTGTTGGGCGTGTCGCGCAAGCGGTTCATCGGTTCCATCGGGCAGGCCGCAGATGCAAAAGATCGAATGGCCGGATCGCTGGCGGTCGCCTTGCACGGCATTCAACACGGGGCACAGATCCTGCGGGTCCATGACACCTACGAGACCCGGCAGGCCATTCGCCTGCAACAGGCAATGATGGAAAGAGAGCAGAGCAGTGGTTGAGAAGCTATTCGGAACCGACGGGGTGCGCGGATTGGCCAATACCTGGCCAATGACCGCAGATATGGCGTTGAAACTGGGCGCGGCGGCGGGTCGGCATTTTCGCCGTGACGGATCGAACGGCCACCGCGTGGTGATCGGCAAGGACACCCGCTTGTCAGGCTATATGCTGGAAAACGCGCTGACGGCTGGGCTGACCTCGACCGGCATGAATGTGCTGTTGCTTGGCCCGGTACCGACCCCGGCGGTCGGGCGGCTGACTCATTCGATGCGCGCTGATCTGGGGATCATGATCTCGGCCTCGCACAACCCGTTCCATGACAACGGGATCAAGTTTTTCGGCCCTGATGGGTTCAAACTGTCCGATGAGGACGAAGCCGAGATCGAGCGTCTGGTCCATGTGGGTGTGGACCCGGTGCAGCCGCAGAATATCGGCCGCGCCAAGCGGATCGACGAAGGGCGTATGCGCTATACCGAGTATTTGAAAACCACCTTCCCCGAGAACAAGCGCCTGACCGGCATCAAGGTCGTGATCGACTGCGCCAACGGGGCGGCCTATCGCACCGCGCCCGAAACCCTGTGGGAACTGGGGGCCGAGATCGTGCCGGTCGGCGTTTCGCCAGACGGCACCAACATCAATAAAGGCTGCGGGTCGACCGACACCGCGCTGGCCGCGCGCACCGTTGTCGAAACCGGCGCGAATCTGGGCATCTGTCTGGATGGGGACGCCGACCGGATCATGATCATCGACGAGAAGGGTCAGGTGGCAGACGGTGATCAGATCATGGGTCTGTTCGCCAGTCACTGGGCGAACGAGGGTCGCCTGAAGGGCGGCAAACTGGTGGCGACGGTGATGTCGAATCTTGGGCTGGAACGGTTCATGGCGGCACAGGGTTTGGAGCTTTTGCGCACCAAGGTCGGCGACCGCCACGTGGTCGAGGCGATGCGCGCGGGCGGCTATAACCTTGGGGGTGAGCAGTCGGGCCATATCGTGATGACCGACTTTGCCACGACCGGCGACGGGCTGCTGGCGGGGATCCAGTTTCTGGCCTGCATGATCGAAACCGGCAAGCCTGCGTCCGAGCTGTGCAAGGTGTTCGACACCGTGCCGCAGCTTCTGAAAAACGTGCGCTATTCCGCCGGGCAAACGCCGCTTGAATCCGACAGCGTGAAAGCCGTCATTTCCGAGGCCGAAACCAAGCTGAACGGGCAGGGGCGGTTGCTGATCCGCAAATCGGGCACTGAACCCTTGATCCGGGTCATGGCCGAATGCGAGGATGATGCGCTGCTGATGCAGGTTGTGGACGACATCGTGGCCGAGGTTGAAACGGTCGCATCAGCGGGCTGAGGCTCGGCCACCGCGCAGCATCTTGCTCAGACTGACCCACTGGCTGATGGCCAGCCCCGTCAGGATCATCGCCAAGGCAATAAAGAACCGCAGCGGCAGGGCTTCAGACAAGACCCAGGCGCCGAACACCATCGACCAGATAGGCACCTGGTAGTTGACCAGTGTCATGAACACCGATCCGGCGCTTCGGATGATCGACACCCGCAGCAAGGTGGCAAGTGCGGTCGGGACCAGACCCAAAACGATGATCGCCCACCCGGATCTGGGCCCGGCCCAGCCCGGAACACCTTCCGTGATCAGCATGATCGGCAGCAGCGTGACAGACCCCACGACCAGCGTCAGCGCCGCAAGCGTGACCGGATCGACCGGCGGGCAGCGCCGCGTGAAAACCGAAGCGACCGAATAACACAGGGCCGCGGCAATACAGGCCAGTTGCGCCAGCGGCTCGGCCCCCCGGCCAAGCTGCGCCAGCCCCGGACCGATCAGCATCAAGGCGCCGCTGAAACCCAGCGACACACCAATGAACTTGCGCAGGTTCAACGGCTCGTCCGAAAAGAAATGCGCCAGCGGCAGAACCATCAGGGGAATGGCCGCCATCGACAGCCCGGCAAAGGCCGAGGGCACATATTGCTGGCCCCAGCTCAGCAGGACAAAGGGCAATGCCGTCGACAAAAGCCCGATCAGCGCGATATAGGCCCAAAGCCTGCCGTCGGGGCGGGGCAGGCTGCGCCCAGATGCGGCCATGACGCACAAAAGCGCCACGGCTCCCAGCGTGGTGCGTGCGGTGGCGACGGTCACCGGGCCATAACCCTCAAGTGCGATAGACACGACCATGAAGGTCGCGCCCCAGATCAGGCCCAGAGATATGACACCGCCCCAGTCGCGGGATGTTGGAGTGTCAGTCATCCTGCCGGAATATCCCGACAGGCAGCACGTGTCATCCGCGATTATTGCTTTTTGGTAAGTCATGGATTACGGTAAGTAATGACTTACCAAGAATCACTTTCAGCACTGGCTGATCCGACCCGGCGCAGGATTTTCGAGACGATTGCCCAATCACCGCAGCCGGTCGGTGCCTTGGCGAAGACTCTGCCGATCAGCCGTCCTGCGGTCTCGCAACATCTGAAGGTTCTGTCCGATGCCGGGCTTGTCCTGTGCCGGGTGGAAGGCACGCGCCATATCTATGCAGCGCGCCCGGACGGGCTTGCGCAGTTGCGGGCGTGGCTGGATCGCTATTGGGACAAAGTCATGGATGGATTTGCTGATGAAATCAACGGAGGCAACGGTTTAGATGACTGATCCTATTGTGAAAACAGTGACGGTGGCCTGCGACCCTGATCACGCATTCGATGTATTCGTGAACCGCACAACATCATGGTGGCCTCTGGGGCTGCACGCGGTGTCGGCGGGGCAGGGCAAGGCGGCACTGGCCGTCACCATCGAACCGCATGTCGGTGGTGCGGTCTATGAGACGATGTTTGATGGCAGCCGCAGCGATTGGGGAAAAGTGTTGGAGTTTGAGGCTGGACGCAAGTTCGCCATGACATGGCATCCCGGCAACACCGCGGACGCGCCGACGCGGGTCGATGTGGAATTTGAAGGGCTGGATGACGGCACAACCCGCGTGACACTGACCCATTCCGGGTGGGAGATCTGGGGGGACGATGCCGACACCCGTCGCGGCAGCTATGATGGTGGGTGGGACAGAGTGCTCGGCACCTGCTATGCAGGAGCTTTCGCAGAGTGAGCGACGAAAAAGGGCGGCCGCTTGGACCGCCCTTTCGGTGACTGTCGCCAGTCTTAGTTCTTTTCCTGATCGACCAGTTTGCCTGCCGAAATCCACGGCATCATGTCACGCAGCTTCTTGCCGACGACTTCGATCTGGTGTTCGTCATTGTGGCGGCGCGAGGCTTTGATCGTCGGCTGACCCACGGCGTTTTCCAGCATGAAATCACGCACGAATTTGCCCGATTGGATGTCTGCCAGCGTCTCTTTCATCGCCTTCTTGGTCGCCTCATAGGGCAGGATGCGCGGGCCGGTGACGTATTGACCGTATTCCGCCGTGTTCGAGATCGAGTAATCCATGTTGGCAATCCCGCCTTCATAGATCAGATCCACGATAAGTTTGGTTTCGTGCAGACACTCGAAATACGCCATTTCCGGCGCGTAGCCTGCTTCGACCAGCGTTTCAAAACCGCAGCGGATCAGTTCGACGATGCCGCCGCACAGAACGGCTTGTTCACCGAACAGATCGGTTTCGCATTCCTCGCGGAAGTTCGTCTCGATGATGCCCGAACGCCCGCCACCGATGGCCGAGCAATAGGACAGGCCGATTTCCAGTGCCTTGCCGGTCGCGTCGGTGTCCACGGCAACAAGGCAGGGCACGCCGCCGCCTTTTTGATATTCGCCGCGCACGGTGTGGCCGGGGCCTTTGGGGGCCATCATGATAACGTCCACGCCTTCTTTCGGCTCGATCAGGCCGAAATGCACGTTCAATCCGTGGGCGAACGCAATCGCGGCGCCGGGCTTGATGTTGTCATGCACGTATTTCTTGTAGGTCTCGGCTTGCAGTTCGTCGGGCATGGTGAACATGATCAGGTCACACCAGGCCGCCGCTTCGGCGATGCCCATGACCTCAAGCCCTTCGGACTGCGCCTTCTTGGCGGATTTCGACCCTTCGCGCAGGGCGACGACAACATTCTTTGCACCCGAATCGCGCAGGTTCAGCGCGTGGGCGTGGCCTTGGCTGCCATAACCCAGAATGGCTACTTTTTTGTCCTTGATCAGGTTGATGTCGCAATCGCGATCGTAATAGACGCGCATGTTCGGCGCTCCTTCCATATGGTTGTTCTGAAGGGCATCATAGGGCGATCCCCTGTGTTGGCGAGATGGAACGCGACGGTTTAGACGGCTATATTGATTGTTTTAATTCACGAATTGCAGTGATAATGACAAAATCATGCTTGATGACACGGACAGACGCATCCTGAGACAAATGCAGGCGGACCCGTCCTTGGCCTTGCCGGATCTGGCGGACCTGACGGGCATCTCCTCCGCGCGCCTGTCGCGCCGCATTGAACGCTTGCGAGACCAGAACATCCTGCGCGGCCCGCGCGCCGTCATCAACTGGCGGGCGCTGGGCTACACGGTCGAAGTCAGCCTGCGCATCACACTGGACAAGACCCAGCCCCGGGCTTTCGATGATTTCATCGCGGCGGCGCGAGAGATACGCGAGGTGATCGAGATTCAGACCTTCCTTGGCCGCGTTGACCTGCGCCTGTCCGTCATCGCCCGCGATATGGCGCATTATCAGGCGATCTATCGCGACCAATTGCTGTCACTTCCCCATATCGCGGATATCGAGGCATTGATGCATGTTGCCCGCATCAAATCGGACGAGGCTTTGCCGCTGTGATCGAACTGGACGAAATCGACCGCGCCCTGCTGCGCGCCCTGTCGCAAGATGCCACGAGGTCGGCCGGGGCGTTGGGGCGGGACGTTGGACTAAGCCAACCCGCGACATGGCGGCGGATTAAGCGGCTGACCGACAACGGTGTCATTGCCGGGCGGCGGCTGGATCTGGATCGCGAGGCGCTGGGCTTTGGTGTGGCCGTCTTTCTGGGCGTCAAGCTTGCCACCAAAGGACGGGTCAGCCTTGAGGATTTCGAACGCGCCGTGTCCGCCATTCCCGAGGTGCAGACCGTAGAACACGTGCTGGGCATGTATGATTATCGCCTGCGCGTGGTGGCCCGGGACATTGCCGATTTCGAACGCGTGCTCAGGCGCCGGATCATGACGTTGCCGGGCGTGGGGGATGTGGAAGCGAACGTCCTTTTGTCCGAGGAACGACGTCCCGGCCCGATTTGACGCCTTCCAAACCGATCTGATTTGAGTCACGGTGAGTGCGATCTAGATCCTTGAAGCGGAGCCTGCAATGAAAGCCCTTTTGCCTGACATCGACCCGGACGGAATGCTTGAGTTTTCGGTCGTGTTCACCGACCGGTCGCTCAACCACATGTCCAAAGCGTTCCAAGGCGTCATGAACGACATCTCGGCCACGTTGAAAGAGGTGTACAACGCCGACGCCGTCGCGGTCGTGCCCGGTGGCGGCACCTATGCGATGGAAGCAGTCGCCCGCCAGTTTGCCAACGGCAAGCGGGTGATGGTCATACGTAACGGTTTTTTCTCCTTCCGTTGGTCCCAGATTTTCGAGATGGGATCGATCCCGTCCGACGAAACCGTGATGAAGGCCCGTCGCGTCGGCAACACCCCTGACGCCCCCTTCGCACCTGCCCCGATTGACGAAGTTGTCGCCCGCATCAAGGATGAGCGCCCCGACGTGGTTTTCGCACCGCATGTGGAAACCGCCAGCGGCATGATCCTGCCGGATGACTACCTGAAAGCCGTGGCAGATGCCGTGCATGCCGTGGGTGGCATCTTCGTGTTGGACTGCATCGCGTCGGGCTGTGCCTGGGTTGATATGAAGGCGACCGGGGTCGATGTTCTGATCTCGGCCCCGCAAAAGGGGTGGTCGGCGCAGCCCTCTGCCGGGCTGGTGATGATGAACGAGACCGCGCGCGATCTGGCGAAGGCGTCCACGTCGACCTCGTTCGCGGTCGATCTGGGCAAGTGGCTGGCGATCATGGAAGCGTATGAGGGCGGCGGTCACGCCTATCACGCCACCATGCCCACCGACGCTCTGCGCGCCTTCCGTGATACCATGCTGGAAACCAAGGCCTACGGTTTCGAAAAACTTGAACAGGCACAATGGGAACAAGGCCGCCGGGTGCGCGCATTGCTGGCGTCAAAAGGTGTGAAATCGGTGGCAGCCGAGGGGTTCACCGCCCCCGGTGTCGTCGTGTCCTACACATCCGATCCAGACATCAAGGCGGGCAAACCCTTTGCCGCGGAAGGCGTGCAGATCGCCGCGGGCGTGCCCCTGATGTGCGACGAGGGTGACGATTACTCCAGCTTCCGGCTGGGTCTGTTCGGGCTCGACAAGCTGTACGATGTGGATGCCAGCGTCGCCCGCCTGGACGAGGTGCTGTCAAAAGTCCTGTGACACCAGATGCGCGGGCGTCAGCCCTTGCCGCCCGCCATCAGGACCAGAAGCACATAGATCACCGGAACCGTGGCAACCGCGACCAGACCGACCCCGGTCAGGCCCATGGTCACGAAACCCAGCACCAGTGCCAGCACAATCGCGCCGAAAATGCCGAACGTGATCTTTTCGGCGCGCGCCTCGGCGGCTTTCTGTTCGGGGGTTTGTTCGCTTGTCATTTCGATCACTCCTGTTCGCTGCGTGATAGGGGTATCCTTCACCGGTGAACCGAACGGAATGCGACATTCCGGCAGTGCGGCGGCATGCCGCAGTGCAGCTATTTCGGACCAAGCCCCGCCCGCATCACCCGTTTGCGCATGGGCGCCACGTCATGGACGGCCTTCAGCCCGATCAGACGCACCGCCTGCATGATCCCGTCGCCTGATCGGGTCACGCGGTTGAACAGGTCAATCACGCGTGCCCGCCGTGCAATGTCCCCGGCGCGTGATTGCTCATAGGCTTGCATCATTTGCGGATCGCCCAGCGTGTGCGGTGCGCCTTCGGCCAGATCCAACAGCGCGATCACATCGTTCAGCGAGGTGTTCAACCCCTGCGCCCCGATGGGCGGCAGGGCGTGCGCGGCTTCAGCAACCACGGCCACGCGACCTGCGGTCAACTGATCTGCGGTCTGGGTGATGATCGGCCAGATCGAACGGTTGCCTTGCAGATGCATCCGGCCCAGCAGACCTGTCGATCGGGCCAGCATCACCTCTTCGAACTCGGGCACTGGCATGTTCATCAGTTCCACCGCGCGCGGCCCTTTGTTCATCCACACAATCGCCGAGGCATTTTGCCCGTCAATATCCGGCAGCGGAACGATGGTGAACGGGCCACCTTCGTTATAGATCTCGGTCGAGATGTTGTCGTGCGGCAACTCATGCGTGACGGTGAAGGCCAGGGATTTCTGCCCGTACCGCGTGGTCGAAACCGAAATGCCCGCAGCTTCGCGCAATGGGGAAAACTTGCCATCCGCCGCAATCCCCATCCGCGCCCGAACGATGTCACCATTGGTCAGTGTCACGATGATCTCGCCGGTGCGCTGCACAAGCGCCCGGAATCCGGTGCCGTACAAGAGTGTTATCCGTGGTTGGTCTTGCAGATAGCCCCAGATCTCGCGCCGTACCACCCAGTTCATCAGGTTCCAGCCAAACGGCTCGTCCCCCATGTCATCCGACTGAAACACCCGGCGGTCGCGGATTTCGGGTGGCCAGCCGATCGTGTCGATCACCGCCAGTTGGTTCAGCGGCTTCGCGTGATCGGCCAGAAGCGACCAAATCCCAATCCGGTCGAACAAGCGCCTTGCGGGTTGCAGGAACGCGGTCGAGCGCAGATCGGACCTGTCGTCATCGGCGGTCACGACAGGGGTGAAGGGATCCGCCATGACAACGGTGAAACCGGCCTCGGCAAAGGCCGCGGCGGCCACCTGTCCGGCGATGCCGCCGCCCGAGATGAAGATGTCCGCACGATGCTCTGTCATGGTCATGGATCAGTCCTTGGTATCATCAGGGCAGGCGGCATCGACAAGCTGGCGCAAGAAGGTGGTCAGGTTGTCGGTGTGATGGTGTATGTGCACGGCAGGGGCGGCGGCCGGGGCCACATGCACCGTGCGCATACCCAGATCATGCGGCACTGCCAGATTGCGCGGGTCGTCTTCGAACATGGCGGCGACCTCGGGCGTCAGCCCGTCACGGGCGAACACCGCGTCAAAGGCCGCGCGGTCGGGTTTGGGGTGAAAATTTGCATGCTCGACCCCATAGATCGCGTCAAACAGCCCCGCCAGCCCCCTTGCCGCCAGCACCCGTTCGGCGTAAGGGGCCGATCCGTTGGTATAGACGATCTTGCGCCCCGGCAGCGAGCGGATGTGATCGGCCAGCGCCGGGTCAACCTCAAGATGCTCCATCGAGATGTCGTGCACATCATGCAGATAAGGCGCCGGGTCGACGCCATGTTCGCGCATCAGACCCGCCAAAGTCGTGCCATAGGTCTTCCAATAATGCTGACGCAGCCGGTCCGCCTCATGGCGGTCGACGCCCAGTTCCTGCATCACCCAGTTGGTCATGCGGATCTCGATCTGGTCGAACAGGCGCGCATGCGGCGGATACAGCGTGTTGTCCAGGTCGAAGACCCAGGCGCTGACATGAGAAAACTGATCTTTCACCATGGCGCGACGCTATCTTTCCTGACGGCGCAAGGGAAGGGGATACGCGCATTATCGGGCAGGCTGCGACAGTATGTTTGCCGGTTCGTGTTTGCTTTGACCCGACGCGCGTGGTTAGGTAACGCAACAAAATGCCCGAACCATGAACGAGGACAAGGTGGCAGACGTTAAACAGGGACAAAAGGACGCTTACGAGCTGATCCTCGAAGCGATTGATACGGGCACATACAAACCGGGCGACAGATTGGTGGAAAGCGAATTGGCCGAGCGGTTCGGCGTGTCGCGCACCCCCATCCGCGAGGCTTTGCAACGGCTTGAAACCCAGTCGCTGCTGACGCGGGACGGGCGCAGCCTGATCGTTGCCTCGCTGAGCCATAATCAACTGGCCGAGCTCTATGTGGTGCGATCGGCGCTGGAAGGTCTGGCAGCATCGCTGGCCGCCCAACACGCGACGCCCGAGGAAATCAGCGTATTACGTGAAATGGTCGACGACGACCGCAAACGCCTGTCCGATCCGGCGGCATTGTCGCGATCAAATCGTCGGTTTCACAAACAGCTGCATCTGGCGTCGCACAACCGATACCTTGTGCAGCAACTGGACCTTGTCCACCGCACGATGGCGCTTCTGGCCACCACATCCCTGGCCGCAGAAGGGCGCAGCGAAAAAGCGATTGCAGAACATGATGCGATTGTCACCGCGATCGAGGCGCGCGATCAGGCTGCGGCACAGTCCGCCCTGAAAACTCACATCTCAAAGGCGTTTGAAACGCGGATCAAGCTGGATTCACTGGCGGGGGAGTGACCCCGTCAACCCCGACCTCATCGAACTTTCCATGCTGGGTCTTGTCCCAATAAAAGGGCTTGGTCACGATCTCGATGAACCCTTTCATCGCAGCAAGGGATGCCAGCGGGTAATAGAAATGCAGGGTCGGCACCCAGAACCTGAGCCAGCGCAGCTTGGCATTGCTGACCGCCTGGATGCCCACGGTGATCGTCAGAAGCTCGGTCGCCATGAAGACCGCGCCAAGCGTGATCAGAAGCTCGCCCGGCATCACGCCGCGCAGCGGATGGGGCAGACCAAGGGGAAAGGCCCAGAAGGTCCACAGGATCGGTGCCAGAAGAAACTGCGACAGGCTGCCCAGAAACAGGATCTGGAAGCCCAGGAATTTCCACCCGCCCAGATCGCGCCACAGCCTGCGGGGATGGCGCATGTGGACGCCATAGGTCATGGCGTAACCCTTGATCCAGCGCGAGCGTTGCTTGATCCACGGCCAGACGCGGCAATTTGCTTCTTCTTCAGTCAGCGTGTCGATCAACTCGGTCCGATAACCGTGCCGGGCCAATCGAATGCCCAGATCGGCATCCTCGGTGACGTTATGCGCGTCCCACCGGTCCAGATCCTCCAGTGCCTCGCGCCGAAAAAACAGGGTGGTGCCACCTAACGGGATGGCAAAACCTGCCCGTTCCACGCCGGGCAGGACAATCCCCCACCAGGTCGCATATTCGACCGTGAAGCACCGGCTTAGCCAATTGGTGCGGGCGTTGTAAAATCCTAGCCGTCCTTGCAAACACGCAACCTCGGCCCCGCGTTCGGCAAACCGTCGCACCACTTTGTGGATCTGATCGGGGTCCGGGGCGTCTTCGGCGTCGTAGACTCCGATCACCGATCCGCGACAGAAATCCAGCGCGAAGTTCATCGCCCTCGGTTTCGTTTTCACCACGCCACGCGGCACAACGATCTGCCGCATCCATCGGGGCAGGTCTGCTTGCGCCAGGGTGTGCTGGGTGAGTTCGTCATCCTCTTCCACCACCAGACAGACATCCAGAAGCTCTTTCGGATAATCAAGCCGCGCCAGCCGTTTCACAAGACGCCCGGCGATCTCGCGCTCTTTGTAAAGCGGCACGAGGATGGACACGGTGGGCAATTTCAGAAATCCGTGCCTGGCAGAGCTTTCAAGCGCGGCAGATGACGGAGGCGGATCTGCGCGCCAGTATTGAAACGCCGCAATGCCCTTGAGCGTCGAGTTCAGAAGCAGGGTCAGCACCGCCCAGATCACCAGTGTCAGGAAGCCCGCGAAAGTTGATACGACGAACACGGCGCAAAGGCCGATCACAAGCGCCGCTGCAAAGCGCGCAACCGAACCTGCACGCCAGCCGCGACAGCTTTCTGCGTCGGAAACGCGCGTTTCTGCCTGTATCGCCAGCGATCTGTGACGCATCGACACCAACGCGTTCTGAATGTCGCCTTCCGGGGCGATCGCCAGGAAGCAACGCCCCCAGCTTGCGGGAAAGTCGCGTGACAGGCGGGCAAAGTCATCCGGGCGCGAGCAGATGACAATTGTCGCCCCGCCCACCGATTTCCACGGCACGATCCCGTTTCGGATGCAGAAGACTGGTCCCAACTGGTCGATCAGGCGCACATCCGGCGGTTCGCGATGCAGGTCTGCAATCTGACACCCGTATTGCCGCGCCAGCCCGGCATAAAGATCAGCCTCGCGCACCCAGCCCTGGGTCAGAAGAATATCGCCGAACCGCGCATCCTCTCGCGCCTGAAGCGACAGCGCCATGGCCAGGTTGTCCGGGTTGAGCGCCCCCATTTCGACAAGCACTTGGCCCAGCGGCTTGCGTGCGCGCGGCTGTGCAGGCCGGGTCGCAGGGGCCACGGCCCGCGTCGGGGAAATCGGATCGGGTTCAACAAGGCGCAGCTTGGCGGTCGGCATCTATGTGCTCTTTGGACTGTCAGACCAAAGGACCATGCCCTCCTTCTGGTTAACGACGGGTTAACCAAAGGAGGGCGCTGCATGTATTTTCAGGTGTTCTTGACGGTTCAGCCGCGACCGGCCATCGCCTGCGAAAACCGTTCAAACAGGTAATAGCTGTCCATCGGGCCTGGGCTGGCCTCGGGGTGGTATTGCACCGAGAACACCGGCCGGTCTTTCATGCGCAACCCGCAGTTCGACCCGTCAAACAGCGACACATGCGTTTCGACCACCCCATCGGGCAGGCTGGCGGTGTCCACGGCGAACCCGTGGTTCATCGAAGTGATCTCGACTTTGCCGGTTTCCTTGTCCTTCACCGGGTGGTTTGCGCCATGGTGGCCGTGATTCATCTTGATGGTTCGCGCCCCAAGCGCCAGCGCAAGCATCTGGTGCCCAAGGCAAATGCCAAAGATGGGCAGGTCGGTGGTGTCGAGGATGGTCTTGATCATCGGAACAGCATATTCCCCCGTCGCTGCAGGGTCGCCCGGCCCGTTAGACAGGAACACGCCGTCCGGGTTCAGCGCCAGAACCTCGTCCGCTGTGGCGGTCGCAGGCAGAACGGTCACATCACAACCAGCCGAGGCCAGGCAGCGCAGGATGTTCCGTTTCGCCCCGTAGTCCAGCGCGACCACCTTGTGACGGGGGTTGTCCTGCTTGGGATAACCATCAGGCCAAGCCCACCGCATCTCATCCCACTTGTAGCTTTGCGCGCAAGTGACCTCTTTGGCCAGATCCAGCCCCTCAAGCCCGGCGAAGCTGCGGGCTTCCGCGATCAAAGTCTCTATGTCGAAATTTCCGTCGGGATCGTGGGCGATGGCGACGTGGGGCGCCCCTTGATGGCGGATCGCGCGGGTCAGACGGCGGGTGTCCACGCCCCCGATACCGATCCTGCCTCTTTTTTGCAGCCAGTCGACCAGCCGCTCGCTCGCGCGCCAGTTCGACGGCTCGGTCGGATCCCATTTGACCACCATGCCCGCAGCAACCGGATCGCCGGTTTCGTCATCCTCGGGGTTCACGCCGACATTGCCGATATGCGGGAAGGTGAACGTGACGACTTGCCCCGCATAGGACGGGTCGGTCATGATTTCCTGATACCCCGTCATCGCGGTGTTGAAACACAGCTCGGCGGTGGTGGTGCCCGTCGCGCCGAACCCCTGACCATAAAATATGGTGCCATCGGCAAGGGCCAGACAGGCGGTGGGTTTTTCGGCTTGTGGGTCTTGGGCGGTGGCAGCGGACATAGGGCGACTCCCGATCGACAAATTGGCGCGAAACTAGTTGTGCAGGCCAGCCGGGTCAAGGGGCTGGGTGCCGGGTGGCCAATTTTACATATCCAATTTTTACAATAGCTTAGCCCGAAATCCGCCCGGTTGAATGCCATCGGTCTTTTCGCTAAGTTGCGAGCTTCGTAACGGTCACAGCAAATGGATGTACACATGGACATGCGTAGCCAGGTGAATGACGCCCTGAAAAAGGCCATGAAAAACAAGGACGCAGAGCGTTTGTCGACGCTTCGGTTGATCAGCGCAGCCATCAAGGATCGAGACATCGCGATGCGCGGCACGGGCGAAGAGGCCGAGGTGACGGATGCAGATGTCCTGGCGATCCTGGGCAAGATGGTGAAACAGCGCCAGGAAAGTGCTCGCGCCTATGAAGAAGGCGGGCGGCTTGAACTGGCTGAAAAGGAGCGGTCCGAGATCAAGGTGATCGAGGATTTTCTGCCGAAACAGCTGTCGGACGAGGAAACCGACGCCGCCGTCGCCGATGCGATTGCGGAAGTGGGGGCTGACAGCATCCGCGACATGGGCAAAGTAATGGGGGCTTTGAAGGCGAAGTTCACGGGCCGGATGGATTTTGGCAAAGTCGGGCCAATGGTAAAGGAAAAGCTGGGCTGACCCCGTCATTCCCCAAGGGGTGGGACTTTCGTTGCCGTTTCGTGTTCTATGGGTGGCACTCATCGGACGGAAAGGCACATCATGCTGACCATCGAACGCGCCAGATTTCCACAGGATGCCCTGACCGTCGGGTCGCTTGTCCTTGGGTATATTTCATTCCTGCTGGAACGATCACCCGAGGAACGGGACAACATCCGGAAAAAATATGACCCGGACAAGATCGACGAGCTTGTGGCAAAGTTCGAACAGATCCACGCCCGCCCGCATGGCGATTTGCTTCTGGCCTATCGGGATGGAAAACCTGTTGGCTGCGGAATGATGCGCGCTCTGGGGGAGGGTGTCGCCGAAATCCAGCGGGTATTTGTCACCGAAGAGGCGCGGGGGCTGGGTGCAGGCAAGGCGCTGACCGTGGCTTTAATGGATCAGGCGCGGAAGGACGGTCATAAGACGGCCCGCCTTGATACTGGGCGGGCGCTGGTCGAAGCATCAAGCCTCTATGAAAAGCTGGGGTTTCGGGAATGCGCACCCTATCATCAGGAAACACCCTATCTGGATCACCTGATCCGGTATTACGAACGCCCGCTTTGAACCGTGTTGCCGTTGTGGACGTGACGCTTAGCCGATTGATTTGGCCCGCAGCAACGCCTCGCTCAATTCCTCGTATAATCTGGGCCGCTCTTTTTCGGACAGGAAGGCGCCGATTTCCACCTCGCGGTTGTTGCCTTTCAGGGTGACATAGTTGGGCACCGGGCCACCGGTCTTGTGCATCTCGACCGTCACCCAATAGGTGTTTGCCTGCCATTCCTGAACCTTTCCGCCCGGGCCGTGGCGAGTCAGGGTCATGTGATCCGGCCAGATCAGCAGCTCTTCCAAGATCTCGCCATCCTTGTAGCTTTTTTCGATAAAAAACCACAACGCGCCCATGGCGCCCAGGGCAAACGGCAGCAGCCACCACAGCGTGACAGTGCCCAGCAGCGCCAGCAGCGGGATCAGCATCAGTGAGAATCCCAGCCCCATGATCCAGACGAACCCGCGGCGGGGCAGCGAACGGAAGGGCCACAGATGCAGTTCGGCCTTCGGGGCACCGGGGGCATCGGTTGGCATCCATTCATACGGCATTGGCGCGGGTTTTTTCCGTCGTTTCAGGATACCTATGAAAACCACAGGGCCGAAGGGACGCAAGCCAAAAAGCCGGAACCAGCAACGATGGCCCGGTTCCTCGCCGAGACGTGATTGGCCCACGACGCGACGGCAGGGCACACTGCCGACCTGTCTAGGCAAAGGAGTGTGCCATGCGGCATTTGTGGATCGGCCTTATCTGTGCCGCGACCCCGGCGGTCGCCCATGACGCCGAGATCATCGGTGCAACGGCAACACGTTCCGATGCAGGTTGGCATATTTCGGTCACGATTGCCCACGATGAAACCGGATGGGACGATTATGCCGATGGCTGGCGGATCGAAAATGCCGCCGGGGATACGTTGGGCACTCGCGTGCTGCACCACCCGCATGTGAACGAGCAGCCGTTCACCCGAAGCCTGTCCGGCGTGTCCCTGCCGAAGGCGGCGGAAACGATCTGGATCCGGGCACGGACCAGCGCTGAAGGGTGGGGGCATGAGCGATTTGAACTGACCCTGCCCACCGTCAAGTAGCGCACCCCTGCATCGCCTGCGTAAAAGAAAAGGCCCGAACACTTGTCCGGGCCTTTGGTGTTTCTGTGGTCCGCTTAGTGCGAATGACCTTTGTCCCACTCTTCCTGCTTGGGCAGGGTTTCGAACGTATGCTCGGGCGGCGGGCTGGGCAGGGTCCATTCCAGCGTATCCGCGTATTCGTTCCAATAGTTGTTCTCGGTCACGCGTTTGCCTTTGAACAGCGTGTAGAACACGATGCCGATGAAGAACACGAAGGACGCGAAGGACAGGAACGCACCGTAGGAGCTGATCTTGTTCCAGTAGGCGAACGCTTCCGGATAGTCGATGTAACGACGCGGCATGCCTTGACGACCCAGGAAGTGCTGCGGGAAGAAGGTCAGGTTCACACCGATGAAGAAGGTCCAGAAGTGGATCTTGCCGGCCAGTTCAGGGTACTGACGACCGGACATCTTGCCGATCCAGTAATAGATCCCGGCAAAGATACACATCACGGCACCGATCGACATCACATAGTGGAAGTGCGCCACAACATAGTAGGTGTCGTGATAGACGCGGTCGACGCCCGCTTGCGACAGCACGACGCCCGTCACACCGCCCACGGTGAACAGGAACAGGAAGCCGAAGGCGAACAGCATCGGGGTCTTGAACTCGATCGAGCCGCCCCAGAGCGTCGCGATCCACGAGAAGATCTTGACGCCCGTCGGCACCGCAATGACCATCGTGGCCAGCATGAAGTACGACTGCTGGGTCAGCGACATGCCCACGGTGTACATGTGGTGTGCCCAGACGACGAAACCGATGAAGCCAATGGCGATCAGCGCCCAGACCATCGGCATGTAGCCGAAGATCGGTTTGCGGGCGAACGTGCCGATCACGTGGCTGATCAGGCCAAAGCCGGGCAGGATCACGATATACACCTCGGGGTGGCCGAAGAACCACAGGATGTGCTGATACAGAACCGGATCGCCGCCACCGGACGGGTCAAAGAACGTCCCGCCGAAGTTGCGGTCGATCAACAGCATGGTGATCGCGCCTGCCAGAACCGGCAGCGACAGAAGGATCAGCCATGCGGTCACGAAGATCGACCAGGCAAACAGCGGCACCTTGAACAGCGTCATGCCGGGGGCACGCATGTTCAGGAAGGTGGTGATGATGTTGATCGCGCCCAGGATCGACGACGCGCCCGAAACGTGCACGGCGAAGATCGCGAGGTCCATGGAATAGCCGCCCTCGGTCGTGGACAGGGGCGGATACAAGACCCAACCAACGCCAGAGCCAAGCTGGTCATTGCCACCCGGAGCCAGCAGCGAGGCCACGCCAAGCGCAACGCCCGTGGCATACAGCCAGAACGACAGGTTGTTCATCCGGGGGAAGGACATATCCGGTGCACCGATCTGCAACGGCATGAAATAGTTGCCAAACCCGCCAAACAAGGCCGGGATGACGACAAAGAACATCATGAGGACACCGTGATAGGTGATCATAACGTTCCAAAGGTGACCGTTCGGCGTACATTCGGCCGATGCGTCAGCAATGAAACGCGCACCTTCCAGGCACATATACTGAACGCCGGGGTCCATCAGCTCCAGCCGCATATAGACGGTGAAACAGACCGAGATGAAGCCGGTCAGACCGGCCAGGAACAGATACAGGATCCCGATGTCTTTGTGGTTGGTCGACATGAACCACCGGGTAAAGAACCCGCGATCATCGTGGTGGTCATGGTCGTGGATGGCTGCGTCCGCCATGCTTCCCTCCCTTTAGGGTTAACGTGACCGGGGGGAGGCGTCACCTCACCCGGCTTTTTAACGTGTGTAATATGAGGTGGAAGCGCGGGCAATGTCGCATTGGTGCAAATGGCAAAAAAAACGCCCCGCGCCGGTGTTTACCGGGCGGGGCGCAGCGTTTCAGCACCATTTGGCGGTCGTGTCAACGCGCCTTAGTTGGTGGTGGTCGAATCGCTTTCCGTTGCTTCACCTTCAGCGGCTTCACCTTCGGCAGCTTCACCTTCGCCCGAGGCGTCCGACGAGAAGGTCGCAAGGAAGGCCACGATGTCCTCGGGCTTGCCCCACTTGAAGGTCATTTTCGACTTGGCAGCGGAATCGCCGGTCTGTTCCTTCAGGAACGCCTTGGGATCCTTGATGTATTCGATCAGGGTTTCTTCGGTCCACACCAGACCGGCTTCGCCGGCGGCCACAATCGAATCGCCGTATTTGAAATCTTCAACGGTGCCAGCCTGACGACCGACAATACCGTAAAGGTTCGGGCCGGTCTTGCCACCTTTGAACAGGGCTTCGCCGCTGTCATCGACAATCGCGTGGCAGGATTTGCATTTCTTGAAGTCTTTTTCGCCGGCGGCAACGTCGCCTTCGGCAAAAGCGGTGCCCGACAGGGCAATGATCATGGCGGCGGAAGAGAGAATCGTCTTCATATTGGTCCTCTTTTTAGGTCTGTTTCACGCGTTATGCGTCAATGTCACGCGGACCCTGCATTTTTAACAGCCCGAATGAAAGGGGGCGCGCTGTCGCAGGGCAAATTGGGGCCAGACCGGCTATTTTTCGCCGACCGGACCGAAGTTTCTATCAAAACACCGGCGCAGGGCAATGTCCACATCCTCTATCGTGACCGGCAACCCCAGATCGACAAGGCTGGTTACGCCATGCTCGGAAATTCCACAGGGCACGATGCCCGAAAAATGCTCAAGATCCGGTTCAACATTGATCGAGATGCCGTGAAAGCTGATCCACTTGCGCAGGCGCACGCCGATGGCGGCGATCTTGTCCTCGGGCGGTCGGCCGGTGGCGGTCAGGGGCTTGTCGGTGCGCACCACCCAGACACCGACGCGCCCGTCGCGACGTTCGCCGGTCACGTTAAACTCGGCAAGTGTGTCGATCACCCATTCTTCCAGCGCGTTGACGAAGGCGCGCACATCTCGTCCGCGCTTGCCGACGTCCAGCATGACATAGGCCACACGCTGTCCCGGCCCGTGATAGGTATACTGCCCGCCACGCTTTGACGGGTGCACCGGAAAACGATCGGGCGCCACCAGATCCCTGGGGTCGGCCGAGGTGCCCGCGGTGTAAAGCGGGGGATGTTCCAGCAGCCAGATCAGCTCGCCCGCCTCGCCGCGTGCCATGGCATCGGCATGGGCTTCCATGCGGGCGACAGCGGCTTCGTATTCGACCGGGCTGTCGGCGGTTTCCCAGTGGACGGGGGGCATATCAGGCGGGGCTTTCATGGGTACCATTTGGCACCCTGTCGCCCCATTGTCAAAACGCATCCCGATCCGGGTGCGGCTTTCCGGTCAGCCTGCGCTTTTTTGGACTTCACAACCCCAATGCCCTTCGCTATGAAGCGCCTCACCTAGCCCGGGCTTGCGGTCGTGGCGGAATTGGTAGACGCGCAGCGTTGAGGTCGCTGTGAGGTAACACTCGTGTGGGTTCGAGTCCCACCGACCGCACCACGTTTCCACATTTCATGGTCATTCGAGACAGCCAGTGTTCCGGCAATGTTCCGCGCTGCGTGAACCCCCGGTTCGAAGGGCGTGAATTATGCGTCAATTCGCGGGCCGCGGCATTGATTAACGCTCCGATTTGGCGAAACATGAATTCAGGTCAGGCACCGCGGCACATTTCGTCGCTTGTAAATGCCAGTTTTCTTTAGGCCTTTTCAATAACCTAATTATTTTTTTAAGACTTTGCATCGGGTGGTAGGACAATGACACATGTCAGCTTGCTGGACGGTTGGGAAATGGTCGGATTGCTGGGGGCGGCAATATATTGCACCACCTATATGTTGATCGCCTTTGATGTCCTGACAAGCAAGGCGACCTGTTATTATGCCTTGCAGTTTTCGGCTGCCAGTTTCGTCGCGCTGAGCTTGACGCAGCATTTCAATGTCGCGGCGTTGACGGTTCAGGTGTTTTTCATCGTGGTTTCTGTTTTTGGCTTCGCAAACCACATAAAAAGACGTTCTGCATCAACGGACGCGGATCAATCAGCCATCTGACCGGGTAATGGTCTCTCCCAGAGCGCGTTGTCCCACGCGCTCACAGAAAAGCCGGGCTCGGGGTGGCCCGGCTTTTCGCTGTCCGATTGGTATTCGTCAGGCGTTGAACAGGAAATGAAGCACGTCGCCGTCCTTCACCTGATAGCTTTTGCCTTCAGCGCGCATCTTGCCTGCTTCCTTGGCCCCGGCCTCGCCGCCCAAGGCCACGTAGTCGTCATAGGCAATGGTTTCGGCCCGGATGAAGCCACGTTCGAAATCGCCGTGGATGACACCAGCGGCTTGCGGGGCGCGGGTGCCTTGGCGGATGGTCCAGGCGCGCGCCTCTTTCGGACCGACGGTGAAATAGGTTTCCAGATGCAAAAGCTCGTATCCAGCACGGATCAGGCGATCCAGCCCGGCTTCTTTTAGCCCCAGTTCCTCAAGAAACATTTCCATGTCATCGGCATCAAGCTGGCTGATCTCTTCCTCGATCTTGGCGGAAATCACGACCGACGCCGCGCCTTGTTCGGCAGCCATCTTTTCGACGGCCTCGGAATAGGCGTTGCCGCTGGCCGCGTCGCTTTCATCGACGTTGCAGACATATAGGATCTTCTTGGTGGTCAGAAGTTGCAGCATGTTCCAGACCTTGCGGTCTTCGTCGTCCACCTCGACGGTGCGGGCGGGGCGGCCAGCTTCAAGCGCCTCTTGGGCCGCGCGCATCAGACGTTCCTGCTGCACCGCTTCCTTGTCGCCCCCGCGCACCTTGCGCACGATGTTCTGAAGCCGCTTCTCGATGCTTTCCAGATCGGCCAGCATCAATTCGGTTTCGATCACCTCTGCGTCCTCAACCGGGTTCACGCGGCCTTCCACATGGGTCACGTCGCCGTCGTCAAAGCAGCGCAGCACATGGGCAATGGCGTCCACCTCGCGAATATTGGCCAGAAACTGGTTGCCCAGTCCTTCGCCCTTCGACGCGCCTTTCACCAGACCGGCGATATCAACGAAGGTCATCCGTGTCGGGATGATCTCTTTCGATCCCGCAATAGCGGCCAGTTTGTCCAGCCGTGCATCCGGCACGTTCACCTCGCCCACATTCGGCTCAATGGTGCAGAACGGGAAGTTCGCCGCCTGTGCCGCAGCCGTCTTGGTCAATGCGTTGAAAAGGGTCGATTTACCGACATTCGGCAGACCCACGATGCCCATCTTGAAACCCATGTCAGACCCTTTCCTGCGGTGTTCGGGGCCTTCTAGGGCTTTGACAGGTTGGGCGCAAGCGTGGTGAACTGGGAAGGCGCGCAACACAGGAGAAGTGCAATGCAACCTATTCCTTACGTGTTTTTCAAAGATACCTGCCGCGAAGCCGTGACCCGTTACGGCGAGATTTTCGGCAAAGCCCCCGAGATCATGTCGTTCAAGGACATGCCAGAAGAAGATCGAAACCAGATGCCCGGCGTGCCGGACGATGCCGTGATGCATGCCAGCGTCGCCATCGGGGATGGGATGCTGTTTGCCAGCGATGACCCCAGCGGCGAGACACCCGCAATGGAGGGCTGCAATGTCTGTATCTCCCTGCCGGACGAGGCCGAGACCAAACGCGTCTTTGACGCTCTGGCAGATGGGGGTGACGTTCGGATGCCGTTGAGCGAGATGTTCTGGACACCACTTTTTGGCACGCTGACCGACAAGTTCGGGGTGCGCTGGATGATCATGGCCGACAGCGATTACGCGTGACCCATTGATTTTCCCGCCCGTATTCGGCACATCGGTTCTGAACTTGATAAAGGACCGATGATGACCCGGATTGATGCGAAGTTTGCAGCCTTGGCCGAAAGGGGCCAGAAGGCGTTTGTCAGCTACATCATGGGCGGCGATCCCGACATGGCCACGTCGCTTGAGGTGATGAAGGGGCTGCCCGCGGCGGGTGTGGACATCATCGAACTGGGCGTGCCCTTTACCGACCCGATGGCGGACGGGCCGACCATTCAGCTTGCGGGTCAACGTGCGCTGGAAGGCGGTATGACCCTGCAAAAGACGCTGGATATGGCTGCCGAGTTTCGCAAGGGCGACGACACGACTCCGATTGTGCTGATGGGGTATTACAACCCGATCTACAGCCGGGGCGTGGACAGGTTTCTTGCCGACGCGAAGGCAGCGGGCGTTGACGGGTTGATCGTCGTCGATCTGCCCCCCGAGGAAGATGACGAGCTGTGCATCCCGGCGCAGATGGCGGGCCTGAACTTCATCCGCCTGGCCACCCCGACCACCGATGACAAACGGCTGCCGAAGGTGCTGCAGAACACCTCGGGCTTTGTGTATTACGTGTCTGTCACCGGCGTCACCGGCGCGACCGAGGCACAGGCAGCCAATGTCGGGCCAGAGGTCGCGCGGATCAAGGCCGCGACCGACATTCCGGTGATCGTCGGCTTCGGCGTCAACACGCCCGAGAAGGCGCAGGCGATTGCCAGCGTGGCAGACGGCACCGTGGTGGGCAGCGCCATCGTGTCGAAAATCGCGGCGGGAGAATCCGTGGAAGATGTGCTGGCTTTCGTGAAAACGCTGGCTGATGGCGCGCATCGCGGCTGAAGCTCAGATCACCGCGCGCTCTCCGAACGGACGCCCTGCCGGGATCCGGTCATATCCAAAGGCAGTCAGATCCATGGTCTGAAAGCGGCCGGTCGTGATCAACTCGGCCAGCCCGCGTCCCATCGCAGGCGCTTGTTGCAACCCGTGACCGGAAAAGCCGTTGATGAAATGGAAGTTCCGCAAATCGGTGTGCGGTCCGAGAATGGCATTCTGATCCAGCGTGTTGAACGCATAATGCCCTGCCCATTCGGTGACGATCTTCAACTGTTCAAACTGCGGGATGCGGGTCGCGACGATGGGCCAGACATGGCTTTCCCACAGGTTATGGTCCATATGGAAATCGGTTGGGTCTACGGCCAGGTCAGGGCCGGGTCGCGCGCCGATCATATAGGTTTCCGGCCCATCCTGACGCATGTGCACACCCGACGGGTCGATGGTCAGCGGCAATTCCCGGTCAAGCGGAAGTGCCGCCTTCACAATCCAGGTGAAGCGTTTTCTGGGTTCGACGGGGATCGAAAGACCCGCCAGTTGCGCGACGTGACCCGCGCGTGGGCCCGTCGCGTTAACCAGATGGCCGCAGGACAGGCGTTGACCGGAACCAAGCGTGACCGAGGTCACCTGAGACGGTGTGCGCTCGATACCTGTGACTTCGGCATGCACATATTCAACACCCGCCGCTAAGGCTTTGCGCCGGAACCAGTCGAACAACGCCCCCCCATCCCAATACCCTTCGTCACGGATGCCGTGACTGCCAAGCAGGATGTCGTCCAACTGATAGAACGGAAACGCCGCGGCAATCTCGTCCCGTGTCAAAAGGCGCGTTCCAGCCCCAAGACTGCGCTGCAAGGCATATGCGCCGCGCAAGGTGTCGGCGATCTGTTCGCTATCGGCCAGATATAGATAACCGAAATCCTGAATGTGCAGGTCTTCGACCCGCGGGTCGTTCCCCATGTTCACACGCAGGTTTTTGATGAACTCTGCGGTGAACTGCGAGATGCGGACGTTCAGCGCCTCGCTGAACTGCTGGCGGATGCAGGAATTGGTGTGCGCGGTCGAGCTTTGCGCGAAGCTGGGGTCGCGTTCGACAACCAGAACTCGCCCCTGAAACTCGGCGGATTGGCTGAGCCACCACGCCACGGATGACCCCATCATGGCCCCGCCGATGATGATGACGTCATAGGTCTGATGCTGCGGGTCGGATGGCATATGGGCCATGGGGTCAAGCCCTGCTGGTCGGGCAAGGGCGGGCCGTGCGCCGGTTCATCGCATCGCCTCCAGCGCCCAGGCCATGACAGCGTCGTGTTCAGGCGGCAGTTGCTCGGCCTCGCCGACGAAGTCCATGAACGCCTCGCGCGACCCTTCCGAGACGCCGATGATCGCGGGAATGTCGCGCGCCAGGGCTTCGCCCACAGCTTCGCGAAAACCGCGCCCTTCGGCCTCCTGTTTGCCGAATTTGTTGACGATCAGCAGATCGGCGCCCGCTTGCAGGCGTTGCTCGGTCTGGGCCACGGCCGTTTCCAGCGCCTCGGGGTTGAGTTTGCAGCCGCGGGCATTGGCACCCAGAAACTGGCTGATGCGGATCTTTGGGCCGTCTGGCAGAACCAGCACGTCCATGTCGCAGTGGTGATCTTCGGCGCGTTCGGTGTCCAGTTGCACCGTGCCGCAGAGCGACACGCCGCGCCGTGCCAGTGCGTCCGCGACACCGGCAAGCAACAAGTTCGTTTTGCCCCGACCGGGTGCAATGACATAGGCTAGTTTCATGCAGCCCCCCTTTGGCCCGCGTATCAGATGGCAATCTGACCGGGGGTTGTCAATCAGGGCTTGGCCGGTTGCGGTCTTGGGCGCGCAATCGGACCGTGGTCAAATGAATGAAATGCGAGGTGATCCGCGATGAAGCCGAAAGCTCCCACCCACACGCCGCCACCGGACGCTGCTGATCGGCGCGCTGGCGCGCCGGTCATCTGCTATCCGACCGACGGCCTGCCGGTGCCGGATATGGCGCTTTATCAAGCGGCACGTGGCAGCGTCGAAAAAACGGCCGAAATCATGGTGCCACCGCGCGATGCCAAGGTGTTTCAGGTGCCGGCAGGCCACTTTTTTCGGATCACCTCGGTCGAGGGGCCGCAGGTCGGTGATTTGAATCTGTGGAATCCGCATGATCTGGCCGAAAGGTTCTATTCAGGCAAGACCAGGGCGTTGCACGGTACGCATTTGTCCGTTTCAGATCGGATTTGGTCAAGTCACCCCTTCTTGCGCCCCATCGCAACGATCACTGACGACACGTTGGATTGGTATGGATTCGATGAATTCGGCGGCTCTGTGCATGACGTGATCGGCACACGCTGCGACCCCTACACCCACAACCTGCTGGCAGGTGGGCAATATCACCATTGCTGCCATTCCAACCTGACTCGTGCACTGGCAGATTATCTGGACTGCCCCACAGGTGATGCAGAACCGCATATCCATGATGTTCTGAATGTCTTCATGTGCACCGGCTTCACCCGTGACACGGGGCAATATTTCATGAAGGCGAGCCCGGTGCGCCCCGGCGATTATCTGGAGTTCTTTGCCGAGATCGACCTCCTGGGCGCGCTCAGCGCCTGCCCCGGGGGCGATTGCTCGTCCGAGCACAGCTCGGACACCGCCGCCTGTTACCCGCTGTTGGTTGAGGTGTTCGCTCCGGCCAAGCGCGCGTTGAAGGATTGGTCACAGCCGCCGGTGAACGGCTATGACCGGTCGCATGGGGTTTGATCAAGGCTCAGGCGAAAGCCGCTTCCAGCGCGATCTCGATCATGTCGCCGAAGGTCTTTTCGCGTTGGTCGGATGGCAGGGCCTCGCCGGTTTGCAGGTGATCGGACACGGTCATGATCCCAAGCGCCCGCACACCGTGGCGGGCGGCGAGGGTGTAGAGCTCGGCTGCCTCCATCTCGACCCCCAGAATGCCGTGGCGGGTCATCTGTTCGGTCAGATCGGGGCGTTCGTCATAGAACGTGTCCGAGCTGTAGATCCCGCCCACATGCAGCCCGACCCCGCGATTGCGGGTGGCGGCCACGGCGGCTTCCAGCAGCCCATAATCGGCACAGGGCGAATAATTCAGCTCGCGGAAAATGGTGTTCGACGGGGTGCCGACCGTTGTGCAGGTCATCGCGATGATCACGTCCCGCACCTTCACCTGCGGCTGCATCCCCCCGATGGATCCCACACGGATCAGGGTCTTGGCACCGTAATCACGGATCAGTTCGTTGGCATAGATCGACAGGCTGGGCATCCCCATGCCCGACCCCTGGATGGTGACGCGGTTGCCCTTGTAGGTGCCGGTAAAACCCAGCATGCCGCGCACCTCGTTGACCAGTTCCGCGCCGTCCAGGAAGTTTTCCGCCGCCCAGCGGGCACGATAGGGGTCGCCCGGCATCAGGACGGTTTCTGCGATCTGGCCGGGTGCGGCACCGATGTGGATGGTCATAGCTGTCTCCTGTGGATAAAGTCACGCATATGAAACCGGAATCTCAGATGCGCGCGCTGTTCTTGGCTCTCTTTATCCTCCCACTTCCTGCCTGGGCGCAAGAGCCGGGCGAACTTGCCTTGGTGAAGAAGGTGTTTGCAAAGCTCCAGCCGATCTCGATCCGGGCAGATCGCGAGTATTGCGGCTATATCGGCTATGACAAGTCTGGCAGGCTGGTCGCGTCCAAGGCCATGCGCGGGGGAAAGGGCAACTGCATGTCCCGCGATCCGACCGAGTTGGTCACAGTGATCGCATCTTATCACACCCATGGTGCATTTTCGACCCGGTACGCCAACGAGGTGCCGTCAGGTGACGACATGGAAACCGACGAGATGGAAGGTGTTGACGGGTGGGTTGCCACGCCCGGCGGGCGGCTATGGTACATCGACACGACCGATATGGTGGCAAGCCAGATCTGTGGCATCGGTTGTTTGCCGATGGACGCCCGGTTTCGCGAAGGCGACATGGGCCGGATCGCGCAAAGCTATACTTACGATCAATTGATCGAGAAGCTGACCGGGCTGGACGACTGACCGTTACTCGGCCGCCACAGAGTTTGGCGCGACCAGCGTCACGATGTCTTCCATGATCGTGTTCAGTTCGAAATCCTTGGGCGTATAGACCTTCGCAACCCCCATCGCGCGCAGGCGTTCGGCGTCCTCGTCCGGAATGATCCCGCCCGCGACCACTGGGATATGGCCCAGTCCAGCGTCGCGCATCCGCTCGATCAGTTCCTCAAGCAGCGGGATGTGGCTGCCCGACAGGATCGACAAGCCGACCACATGCGCCTTGGTGTCCAGCGCGGAGGCCACCAGTTCTTCGGGCGTCAGGCGGATGCCTTCATAGGTGATGTCCATGCCGCAATCGCGCGCGCGGGCGGCGATTTGTTCGGCCCCGTTGGAATGGCCGTCCAGACCGGGCTTGCCCACCAGAAAGGTCAGGCGACGGCCAAGGGCATCGGACACGGCATCGACGCGGGCGCGGATCTCGTCCAGCCCTTCGGTGCGGTTGGACGGGTTTTTCGACACGCCGGTGGGCGCGCGATACTGGCCAAAAGTCTGGCGCATGACCTCGCCCCATTCGCCCGTTGTCACACCCGCTTTCGCCGCCGAGATTGACGGCGGCATGATATTGTCACCGGATCTGGCGGCGGCGCGCAGGTTTTCCAGCGCCTGTTGCACCGCAGCCGCGTCGCGATCGGCGCGCCATTGTTCAAGGCGTGCGATCTGATCTGCTTCGGCCTGTTTGTCAGCCACCATGATCGCACCATCCCCGGCGGTCAGCGGGCTTTCGGCCGCTTCGGTCCAGCGGTTCACGCCGACAACTGTTGTCTCGCCCGCTTCGATCTTGTTGATCCGCCGGGCGTTCGATTCCACCAGTCGCGATTTCATGTATTCAATGGCCGCCACGGCGCCGCCCATCCCGTCGATCTGGGCCAGTTCGGCACGCGCGCCGTCTTTCAACTCGGCCACTTTGCGCTCTACGGCGGGGTTTTCGTCAAACAGGTCGTCATATTCCAGAAGATCGGTTTCATACGCCAGAATCTGCTGCATCCTCAGCGACCATTGCTGATCCCAGGGACGCGGCAGGCCAAGAGCCTCGTTCCAGGCGGGAAGCTGCACCGCGCGGGCGCGGGCGTTTTTCGATAGAGTGACCGCCAGCATCTCGATCAGGATGCGATAGACGTTGTTTTCCGGCTGCTGCTCGGTCAGGCCAAGGCTGTTCACCTGAACGCCATAGCGGAAGCGGCGGAATTTTGGGTCTTCGACGCCATAACGCTCGCGGGTGATTTCATCCCACAGCTCGACAAAGGCGCGCATCTTGCACATTTCGGTCACGAACCGGATGCCAGCGTTCACGAAGAAACTGATGCGCCCGACCATGGCGGGGAAGGCATCTGCCGGGACTTTGTCCTTCAAGTCGTCCAGCACGGCAATGGCGGTGGCCAGCGCGAAGGCCAGTTCTTCCTCGGGCGTCGCGCCGGCCTCTTGCAAATGATAGGAGCACACGTTCATCGGGTTCCACTTGGGCAGATGCTCGCGGGTATAGGCGGCGACGTCGGTGATCATGCGCAGGGATGGCTCTGGCGGGCAGACATAGGTGCCGCGCGACAGGTATTCCTTGATGATGTCGTTCTGCACCGTGCCTTGCAGCTTGGAAATGTCGGCACCCTGTTCCTCGGCGGCCGCGATATAAAGCGCAAGCAACCACGGCGCTGTCGCATTGATGGTCATCGAGGTGTTCATCTGTTCCAATGGAATATCGGCAAACAGGGTGCGCATGTCGCCCAGGTGGCCCAGTGGCACGCCCACCTTCCCCACTTCGCCGCGCGACAGTTTGTGATCGCTGTCATAGCCCGTCTGTGTCGGCAAATCGAAGGCCACGGACAGACCCGTTTGCCCCTTGGACAGGTTTGTCCGATACAGCGCGTTCGAGGCTTTCGCCGTCGAATGACCGGCATAGGTGCGAAAGAGCCAGGGGCGGGTCGGGTTTTGGCTGGACATGACAGAGACTCATCGTTTTGTTGCGCTGCAGCATTTTTCGCAGACGAAAGATTATTACGCAAGGGCGAAATTCACGGGAAGAAAATTACGCGACGTGCGTGGCGCTGCCGACCAGGCCGGTTTCGCGGGTTTCCCGGCTTCGGGCGGGTCAAATTATCCGTCGAATGGAGGCATTTTGACCATCACACGGCGTCTTTACCTTGTTGTCTTTTCCTGAAAACGTATCGCCATGACGCGCTCCATTGAATTGCCCCTTTGGCTTCTTGTCCTGATTCTGGCTTTTGCGACGGTGACGTTCGCGTCTCATTTCCTGTTTCCTTCTGTCCGCTGGTTTTTTCGCAAACGTCTGGAACGCGCGGTCGAGCGGCTGAACCAAAAGTTGGAACGTCCCATCGAGCCGTTCAAGCTGGCGCGTCGCTATGACATGGTGCAGCGACTGTCTTATGACCCCGAAGTGGCAAAGGCGATTTCCGAACACGCGCGCAAATCCGGCGTGCCGGAACAGGTGGCCTTTGAAACCGCGCAACGCTATGCGCGCGAGATTGTGCCGCGGTTTTCAGCGACTGCCTATTTCGGGTTCGGGATCGGGGTGGCCAAGCTCCTCAGCCGGTCGTTCTATCGCGTTCGCCTTGGCGCATTTGATGAAGCCCGCTTGAAAGAGATCGACCCGGAATCGACCATCGTCTTTGTGATGAACCACCGGTCGAACATGGATTACGTGCTGGTCACGTGGCTGGCGGCGGAACGATCGCATCTGTCCTATGCGGTCGGAGAATGGGCGCGCGTCTGGCCGTTGCGCATGTTGATCCGGTCCATGGGGGCTTATTTCATCCGCCGCAAAAGCCGCAACGCGCTGTATCGAAAAGTTCTGTCGCGCTATGTGCGTCTGGCAACGGATGGTGGCGTGACACAGGCGATGTTCCCCGAAGGCGGGTTGAGCCTGAACGGAACGGTGGGCGAGCCGAAACTGGGGTTGCTCAGCTATCTGGTGCAGGATTTCGACCCGGCGGTGAACCGCAACGTGGTCTTTGTGCCGGTCGCCATGAACTATGACCGGGTGCTGGAAGACCGGGTGCTGGTCAAGGCTGACATCATGGGCAACCGGCGTTTCGGGTTGCGCTTCAAATATGTTGCCCGTCACATCGGGCGCCACCTGTGGCAGCGGCTGACGGGAAAATTCCACCGTTTCGGGTATGCCAGCGTGTCCTTTGGCACGCCCTTGTCGTTGAACGACTATCTTGAAGGCCATGTGGCCGACGATTCGTTGGAAGATCTCGGCCACGAACTGATGTCGCGTATTCGCGATGTGGTTCCGGTTCTGCCTGTGCCCGTTGTGGCGGCGATCCTGCTGGCACAGGACGGCATTACCCGCGCCGACATTGAAGCCCGCTTTGCCTCGCTGGTATCGGACATGGAAGCGAATGGAGCACATGTGCATTTGCCGCGCAGCGACATGCGCTATGCCGCCGAGGTCGGGATACGACTTCTGACCCTGCGCAAGCTGGTCACCGAAGCGGGTGAGGGTGCACAGGCCACATATTACGTGAACAAGCCTGACCGCCTGATCCTGTCCTTCTATGCCAACTCCATCGCCCATCTGTCGGATCAGATCACGACGGTCCAGATCTCGGACCTCAGTCCGGCCGAGGTTGCGGATGCGGCTGTATTGCCTGATTGATGCGGGCGCTTCGAAATTCTGGCGCGACATAAAATTACAAAAAATGACCGATTGTTGTTGCAATCTTGCGGGGTGGCACGTAATGCTGCACTAGCAGCCGCATTTCTGCATTGCGGCAACAGAATCGGACAACGCGCAACAGAAGGAGGCCCCGATGGCTTTGGATACACAACCCAGCATCGCTGATTACGATGCCCCGAAAAAGGACCTGTACGAAATCGGTGAAATGCCCCCGATGGGCCACGTGCCGAAACAGATGTACGCCTGGGCCATCCGGCGCGAACGCCAGGGTGAACCGGACAAGGCCATGCAGGTCGAGGTCGTAGACACCCCCAAGCTGGACAGCCACGAAGTGCTGGTTCTGGTGATGGCCGCGGGCGTGAACTACAACGGCATCTGGGCAGGCCTCGGCGTTCCGATCAGCATGTTCGACGTACATGGCGCGGATTATCACATCGCGGGTTCTGACGCGTCGGGCATCGTCTGGGCGGTGGGCGACAAGGTGAAGACCTGGAAAGTGGGCGACGAGGTGGTCATCCACTGCAACCAGGATGACGGCGATGACGAGGAATGCAATGGCGGCGATCCGATGTTTTCGCCCAGCCAGCGGATCTGGGGCTATGAAACCCCCGACGGGTCATTCGCTCAGTTCACAAAGGTGCAGGCACAGCAGCTTCTGCCGCGCCCGCGCCACCTGACATGGGAAGAGAGTGCGTGCTACACGCTGACGTTGGCCACGGCCTACCGGATGCTGTTCGGCCACGCCCCACACGAGCTGAAGCCGGGCCAGAACGTGCTGGTCTGGGGGGCATCGGGCGGTCTGGGGTCCTTTGCGATCCAGCTGATCAATGCCGCCGGAGCGAATGCCATCGGGGTGATCTCGGAAGAAGACAAGCGCGAGTTTGTCATGTCTCTTGGCGCGAAAGGCGTGATCAACCGCAAGGACTTTGACTGCTGGGGGCAACTGCCGAAAGTGAACTCGCCCGAATATGCCGCGTGGTTCAAAGAGGTGCGCAAGTTTGGCAAGGCCATTTGGGACATCACTGGCAAGGGCAACAATGTGGACATGGTGTTCGAGCATCCCGGTGAAGCCACGTTCCCGGTGTCGACCTTCGTCTGCAAAAAAGGCGGAATGGTCGTGATCTGTGCCGGCACCACCGGGTTCAACTGCACCTTTGATGTGCGTTACCTTTGGATGCATCAGAAACGGATCCAGGGCAGCCACTTTGCGCATCTGAAGCAGGCGGCATCGGCCAACCGGATGATGGTTGAACGTCGAATCGACCCCTGCATGTCCGAAGTGTTCCCCTGGGCCGAGATCCCGGATGCGCATTTGAAGATGTTGCGAAATGAACACAAGCCCGGCAACATGGCCGTGCTGGTTCAGGCGCCAAAGACCGGTCTGCGCACGTTCGAAGACGCGCTTGAGGCTGGCCCGAAATAAGCTGGACGCTCGCTAAAAACCGGCCCTCTGCCCCTTTGGGGTGGGGGGCTTTTTTTGTCGCGATTTGAGACACTTCACCTGAAACGCGCGCGAATCACTTTGACGAAAAACCGACCACTTGGTCGGTGAATCAAAAGATCAATATGTTACGCGAAATGCCCTCCCCATTTATGGGGAGGTCAAATGGGGGAATACCGGGGTGTGAAAACACATGCGAAGGTTGTTTACCCAACTGGAGAGATCGAGGCTTTACATGTCTGATGAATGGATCATTGATGTTCTTACTGACCTGAAGGCTTACGCGGTGAAAAATGGTTTGAACGTCACGGCTGACCAGCTGGATGACGCGCGACTAATTGCCATGACAGAAATCGCCTCCGCCTCACGTCAAGAGACGGAGAACGCGCGCGACTATGAAAAACCGGTTGGAAGACCTTGTCTCTACGTTGCAGGCGGCGAACTCGCTTGAAGACTTGCAAGCCGTCACCGAGGCTCTGCGGGATCATTATGACGTTTTGCACACGGTGTATCACTGGGTGAATTCCGTCGGTGAACGCTTCGGGGCGGGCACCTATAGCGCCGAATGGGTCGACCGGTATCTGGAAAAAGACTATCTGCGAATTGATCCGGTAATTTTCGGGTGTTTTCAAAGGTTTACGCCGGTAATCTGGAAGTCTCTGGACTGGTCGTCAAAGGCGGCACGCGAGATGTTTCAGGATGCGATGGACCATGGTCTGGGCAACCAGGGCTTCACGATTCCGATCCGAGGCCCCAATGGCCAATTCGCGCTTTTTACCATGAATGCGACCGCCGAAGATGACGCATGGGAAACCTTCGTTGATGAACACACACGCGATCTGATGATCATTTCGCATGAGCTGAACAAAAAGGCGCTGGAGTTTGAAAAATGGGGGCAGGATGTGCAATCCCCGACATTGTCGCCGCGTGAACTGACCGCGATGACCTGTTTGGCAAAGGGGATGAACCGCGCGCAATCAGCGGCGGAAATGAACATTTCCGAGCACACTTTAAGGGTGTATATCGAATCGGCGCGTCACAAACTCGGTGCGATGAATACAACCCATGCGGTAGCGCGCGCGTTGTCGACGGGAATCATCATCGTATAAAATACATCTAAAACACTTAAGATATTTGCCTTATTTTAACCATGAGGCGACCATCATTTGGCTAACTTATCGGACAAAGGAGCCAAACCGATGCTGCGCTATCTCTATGGTAATGATTTGAACAACTTCCCTCTGCTTGCAGACACCATGTTTCGCGATCGTGCGGAACAGTTTTCCCGTCGGTTGGGCTGGGACGTCCACGTTGACGATGCAGGCCACGAGCGGGACGAATATGACGACATGAACCCTCTTTACGTGATCTGGGAACAGGCCGATGGTCGCCATGGCGGCTCGATGCGCTTTCTACCTACGGTGGGGCAGACTATGGTCAACGACCATTTCGACCATCTGACGGATGGGGTGCATATCGAAAGCCCGCTGATCTGGGAATGCACTCGCTTTTGCCTTGCCCCTGGTGCAGACCGTCGGGCCTCGGCCGCCCTGGCGCTTGGTGCGGGCGAGTTGATGGCCGCCTTCAAACTGCGCCACTATGTCGGCGTGTTCGATCCGCGGATGGAACGCATCTATCGCCTGATGGGGCTTGAGCCCGAGGTCATCGGAACCGCGGGTGAAGGCAAGGACCGTATCGGTGTCGGCCTTTGGTCGATGAACGAGGCCGCTTTTGCGCCCACACTTGAACGTGTCGGCGTGGATCGCGAAACCAGCAAGAACTGGCTGCGCTATTCGCTGGGTCTTGGCCAGCGGGTTGCGACACCCGGCGCGATTTCGGCAAGTGCATAAGTGATTATCAGACTGATCGGCGCCATAGACGCTGGCGCCGCATCAGAGCGCAGGGTAGGGTCGCGCCATGACAACTGGCGCGCACCTGACCTTTTCTGATGACCAGGCCGATGCCCATGACCGCGTGGCCGAGATGCTGCGCGGAGCGGGCGTCGATTTGGATGATGCGCTGCTGACGCCATTGTCCGACGGCACGTCACAGGTGATGGCGGTCGTCGGCAAGGCGGGATCCGGCAAGACCATGTTGCTGGCCGAACTCTATCGCGCGTTGGAAGACGCCGGGGTCGAGGTCGTGTCCGGCGACTGGGAAGGCAAGCGGCGCAAGGATCGCCGGACCCTGGCCATTCTGGCCCCGACCAACAAGGCCGCCAGTGTGTTGCGCAACCGTGGCGTCCCCGCGACCACGATCCACCGCATTCTGTACACCCCTGTCTATGACCCGGAATACGAAAAGATCGCCGAATGGCTCGCTGGCAACGGAGAGCGCCCGGCCATCGAAGGGCTGACCGATGCCGCGCTGGACCGGGCGCACGCCTTCTATCAGGCGCAGAAATCCATTCCCGGTGCCTTGGCAGCGGCGGGGTTGCGGGGGTCGGATTTCATCACCGGCTGGAAGCGGCGCGACGATCCGTTGGACATCGGGTTCGTCGACGAAAGCTCGATGCTGGATGAAAAGCAATTCAATGACTTGCGCGAGATCTTTCCGACGCTGGTCCTGTTTGGCGACCCCGCGCAGCTGGCCCCCGTGGGGCAATCGGGCGAGATGGTGTTCGATCGTTTGGGCGATAATCGCAAGATGGTGTTGCATCGCATTCACCGGCAGGAACAGGATAACCCCATTCTGGACCTCGCCCATGCCCTGGCGGACGACACGCTCGATTTCGCATCCTTCGAACGCATGATCGACGAGGCCGCGCAGAAGGACGATCGCGTGGTGGTCGCACCTCGGGTGAATGCAGACCTGATGGCGCGGTCCCCGGTTCTGGTCTGGCGCAATGTGACGCGGGTGCGTCTGATCACGGCGTTCCGGGGGGCGTTTGGTGCGCCCGAACACGAGTTGATGCCGGGCGAGCCGTTGATCTGTGACGGGATCGAGCTGCCGTTGAAGCATCGCAAGAAACGCATTGATCTTGAGGCCCGTGGCCTGATCAAGGGCGCGCAGTGTATCTATCTGGGCCCCGGCAAACGCCCCGGGTTTTCGCGGCTGCACGTGTTGGGGGCAGAGGATCCGCAACTGTCCGCCGCCTCGATCATCAAGATTGAAAGGCCGGACGAGGAAGAGCCGTTCATCCCCTATGCCGCCCATATGGGCGCGGCTTTCCTGCACGGCGCGGCGGTGACCATACACAAGGCGCAAGGGTCTCAATGGCCTGAAGTGCAGGTGTTCGCGCCTGACATCTGGGCCGCGTCGCGCGCTGGGCGCACCGAAGCCGGGTTGCCCCTTTGGAAACGTCTGGCCTATGTCGCGATCACGCGGGCCGAGACTCGTCTGCATTGGGTCAAACGCTATGCCATGGCTCGGCCCGAAGCCGCGTTGTCGACCCGTGACCTAGCCGCAAAACCTGTTGAATTGACCCTGGCCGCGCCAGAGGAAGGCGCGGCCTGACCCGGTCGGTTCAGGTGCGCAGGATCACGCGGAACAGGGCCGATGCCCCCCATCCGGCGGCAATCGCGATCACCAGGGACAGGATGCCATAGACCAGCGGCTGTTCATGGGCGAGGTTGAAGATCCAGCGTTCCAGCCCGACCTTCTGCACGTTGATGACCGTTTCATACTGGGATGCCACGCTGCCTTCGCGGGTCAGATAGATCCGTGTGCGATAATCGCCTTCGGTCAGGTTGGATGGCAGGGCGATGCGTGTGTCAAACAGCGTCTCTTCCTGCAAGGTCACGCTGTTTTCCATCAACTTGTAGAGCCCCGATTTCTCGCGGATACGGATCAGGGCACGGGTGAAATCACGCGGGTCTTCGTTGGTGAAAGGGTTGTCGCTGATGCGGATCGACCGCTCAAGCGAGATCACGTGTTTCAGGTCGTCCAGAATCGACAGGGTTTCCGTCAATGGGGCCGAGGTCGCAACCGCATAGAAACTGGGCGCAGCAGCCAGTTCGATCGCGTCTGTATTGATCCAGATGCCGAAGCGCCGATCCTTCTTGCGCACCGTCACAGGATGCGCCGGACCTTCCACCACGACAATCACCTGAAGCGGGCTGTCGCTGGGCGGGGGTGCGTCGCGTTTGACCGCGCCAAAGATCAGGATCTCGGATCCCACAAATGTTGCGGTGATCGAAACCCGGTTCTGGCTCAGCCCGGCGACCACCTTTTCGGCCTGCGCGGGCAGGGCGGCACACAGGACCAAGGTCAGAAGGGCGATCAGTCGCAGCACTAGTTCCCTCCCTTCGCGCCGATTTCATAAAGCTCGGCGGGCTGGATCAACAGGTCCAACGCCAGCTTGCCACAGACCACCAGCACCATCAGCGCCAAAAGAACGCGCAATTGCTCGGCCTTCAGTTTCACACCGATACGCGCACCGATCTGCGCCCCCACGACCCCACCGATCAGCAAAAGAACCGCCAGGCCCATATCGACGGTGAAGTTGGTCGTGGCATGCAGAAGCGTGGTGAAGGCGGTCACGAAGATGATCTGGAACAGCGAGGTCCCGACGACCACCTTGGTGGGCATCCCCAGCAGATAGATCATCGCGGGCACCATGATAAACCCGCCACCCACACCCATGATGGCGGCCAGAATACCAACCAGCACCCCCACCAAAATGGGCGGAATGACCGAGATATAGAGCCCCGACGTGCGGAACTTCATCTTGAAGGGCAGGTTGTGGACCCAGGTATGCTTGCGCCGTGTCGGCACCACGGTGCCACCGCGTGTCTTCATCAGCGCCCGCAGGCTTTCGACGAACATCAGCGACCCGATGATGCCAAGAAAGACGACATAGGACAGCTTGACCAGCAGATCGACCTGTCCGATGGCCTTTAGAGTATTGAACAGTTGCACGCCCAAGGCAGCCCCGATCAGGCCGCCGATCAGCAGCACCACCCCCATCCGCAGATCCACCGTCTTGCGCTTCAGATGCGCCAACACGCCCGAAAACGAACTGGCGACGATCTGGTTGGCTTCAGTGGCCACCGCCACGGCAGGGGGGATGCCGATGAAGAACAGCAAAGGCGTCATCAGAAATCCGCCGCCCACGCCGAACATGCCCGACAGAACACCCACGATCCCCCCAAGTCCCAACAGCAGAAACGCGTTTACGGAAACCTCGGCGATTGGCAGGTAAATCTGCATTGAAAAACTCTGGGCTGGCGGTGTGTTGGCGTGTTGGCGACGTGTAACCTTATTGGCCCAAGACGCGGGGGTTAGTCACGTGTTAAGTAGCGCCGAACCAGTTTTTCCAGCTTTTCAGCGCCAAGTGGCGCCATTGCCTTGGTGTGTTCGTGGCTGATCGCCTCGTCCGACAGGCCTTGTGCCATGTTGGTGATGGTCGAAAAGGCGGCGACGCGAAGCCCGAGGAAGCGCGCCAGAATCACCTCGGGCACGGTGGACATGCCGACCGCATCCGCCCCCAGGGTGCGAATGGCGCGGATCTCGGCGGGTGTTTCAAACGAGGGGCCGGAATACCAGGCATAGATACCGGGGGTCAGGGTGATACCCTCTTCCTTGGCGATCGCGGAAAATGCACTTTGCATGTCGGCGTCATAAGCGCCGCCCATGGGAACAAACCGCGCGTCTGATGCTTCTCCGGTCAACGGGTTCAGCCCCGAGAAGTTGATGTGATCCGAAATCAGCATCAATTCGCCCGGCGGAATGTCGAGCCGCATGGACCCTGCCGCATTGGTCAGGATCAGGCGATCCGCCCCAAGTTCTTTCAGAAGCTCCAGCGGCAGGCGCATCGCATCCGCCTTGCCGTTTTCATAGTAATGCGACCGGCCCCCGAACACGGCGACGCGCGTGTCTTCAAGCTGTCCGATCACCAGCTTCGGGTTGTGGCCAGACACATGGGCCTGTGGAAATCCATCCAGCTGATCATAAGGGATCGACACCCCATCGACCGTTTCGGCCAGATGCCCCAGGCCCGAGCCGAGCACCAGCCCAACCTCGACCGGTTCTGCCCCGGCAAGGTCGCGCACCTGGCGGACCAGCGCCTCAGCGTTCTTTGACATATGGTTGCCCCCCTGCTTTCGGTGCCACGGCGGTGCCGCCGAAGCCTGCCAGAATGATAACGGTCAGGATATAGGGCAGGGCCTGCATGAACTGAACGGGGATGACGAAAGTGCCAAGGTCGATGTTCTGATACCGGTTGGCGATAGCCTCGAGCAGCCCGAACAGAAGTGTGGCATAGAGCGCATGCCAGGGCCGCCAGCGGGCAAAGATCAGCGCCGCCAGCGCGATATAGCCGCGCCCCGCGCTCATTTCCTTGACGAAACCGGCGGCCAGCCCGGTTGCAAGATAAACACCGGCAAGACCACATAGAGTTCCCGCGATCAGCATCGCCGCATAGCGCAGTCGGATCACCGACACACCCGCCGTATCGACCGCAGCCGGGTTTTCCCCGACGGCACGCAGGCGCAGGCCGAAGCGGGTGCGATACAGAACAAACCACGACAGAGGCACCATCAGAAGCGCCACATAGACAAGGATCGTGTGACCCGACAGAAGGTCAGAGTAGATCGGCCCAAGGATCGGCACATCGGCCACCGCATTGGCAAAGGGAAGCTCGACCGGAGAAAAACGTTGCCCGCCGGACAGGCTGGGCGTGCGCCCCCCCAAACCGAACCAGGCGGTGCCGATCAGGATCGTGATGCCCGATGCAAAGAAATTCAGCGCAACGCCTGAAATCAACTGGTTGCCCTGAAAGGTGATCGAGGCAAGACCGTGCACGCCCGAGAACGCGATAGACGATGCGACACCTGCCAACAGCCCCAGCCAGACCGATCCGGTCGCGGCCGCGACCGCGGCCGAGAAAAAGGCCGAGGCGAGGATCTTGCCTTCAAGCCCGATGTCGAAAATACCGGCCCGTTCAGAAAACAACCCGGCAAGACAGGCCAGCAAAAGGGGCGTGGCCAGGCGCAGGGCGCTGTCGGAGATTTGGATGATCGTCAGGAAATCCATCAGTTCGCCCCCCGTTTCGCAGCCCGGATGAAGATGCGTTCCACCGGCCCCCGGACCATGTTGTCCAGCGCCCCGGTGAACAGGATCACCAGCGCCTGAATGACGGTAACCAGTTCGCGCGGGATTTTCGTCCAAAGCGACAATTCGCTGCCACCCTGATACAGAAACCCGAACAACAGCGCCGCCAGCAAGACACCGAACGGGTGGTTGCGACCCATCAGCGCCACGGCGATGCCGATGAAGCCCGCCCCTTCGACCGAGTTCAGGACAAGACGCTCCGCCTCGCCCATAGTGTTGTTGATTGACATCATGCCCGACAGTCCGCCGCTCAGCAGCATCGCCACCATGATGATCTTGAAAGGCGAAATGCCGGCATAGACGGAAGCATCCTGTGACAGGCCGAAAGCCCGGATCTCATATCCCAATCGCGACCGCCACATCAGAAGATACACGATTACGCAAGCTGCCAGCGCCACGAATAACGAGACATTCACCGGTGCCGATTTCGAGAAGCTGATCCCGATGGGCGCCAGAACCTCGTGCAGCGTGGGCAGGTGGGTTGCCTCGGGAAACGCGGCGGTCTGTGGGTTCATTTCGCCCTGCGGGCGCAGCACATTGACCAGCACGTAGTTCAGAAGCGATGCGGCGATGAAGTTGAACATGATCGTGGTGATCACCACGTGGCTGCCGCGGCGGGCTTGCAGATACGCCGGAATGAACGCCCACGCCGCCCCGAAAACTGCCCCGCCTGCCATCGCAAACAGCAAGGCGACGGACCAGTGGGGAAACGGGATATAAAGGCAGACGAGGGCCACGCCCAGCCCGCCGATCATCGCTTGACCTTCACCGCCAATGTTGAACATCGCGGCCTTGAAGGCAATCGACACCGCCAAGCCCGTGAAGATGAAGTTGGTGGCATAATACAGCGTATAGCCCCAGCCGTAAGTCGACCCCAACGCGCCGGTGATCATGGTTTGCAATGCCTTGATCGGGTTCTCGCCGATGGCAAGGATGACCAGCCCGGACAGCACAAAGGCGATCAACAGGTTTAAAAGCGGGATCAGGGCCACATCGGCCCATTTGGGCATTTTCTGCATCAGGCTGCGTCCCCTTCCTGCGTGACCCCGGCCATCATCAGGCCTAGCTCGCGTTCGTCGGTCTGATCAGGCAGGCGTTCGCCCATGATGTGCCCATCGAACATCACCGCGATCCGGTCACTGAGGGACAGGATCTCCTCCAATTCGACCGAGACAAGAAGCACGGCCTTTCCTTCATCGCGCAAGGCAATGATCTGCTTGTGGATAAACTCGATCGCGCCGATGTCCACGCCACGGGTCGGCTGACCGACAAGAAGAAGGTCGGGGTTGCGCTCGATCTCGCGGGCGACGACAATCTTTTGCTGATTGCCACCCGAGAAGCTTTTGGCCTCCAAAAGCGGATTGGGCGGGCGCACATCGAAGCGATCCATCTTGTCCTGCGCGACTTCAAGGATTTTTGCGTTATCCATCAGCAGCTTGTTCTTCTGATATTCCGGTGCGTGATGATAGCCAAACACAACGTTTTGCCAGGCCGGGAAGTCCATGATCAGCCCATGTTCCTGCCGGTCTTCGGGCACATGCGCAATGCCGCGCCTGCGCCGCGACCGCCCGTCCGAATACTTCCCGGTCAGGTCTATCGGCTCGTCGTTGACGCGGATTTCGCCCGTGGCTTTGGCATATCCGCCCAGAACCTCCAGCAATTGCGACTGGCCGTTGCCGGACACACCGGCAATGCCCAGAATCTCGCCGGCCCGAACATTCAGCGAGATGCCTTTCAGACGTTCGACGCCGTGGTCGTCAACCATGCGCAGGTTTTCGACCTCCAGCACCTTTTTGCCGGTCTTTGCGGGCACTTTATCGACACGCAGCAGCACCTTGCGGCCCACCATCAGCTCGGCCAGATGCTCGGGGTTGGTGTCTTTGGTCTTGACCGTCGCGGTCATTTCACCGCGACGCATAACAGACACGGTGTCGGTGATTTCCATGATCTCGCGCAGTTTGTGGGTGATCAGGATGATCGTCTTGCCCTGATCACGCAGACCGTTGAGGATGCGGAACAGGTGGTCGGCCTCGGCGGGGGTCAACACGCCCGTCGGTTCGTCCAGAATAAGAATGTCGGCTTCGCGATAAAGGGCTTTCAGAATCTCGACACGTTGCTGCACACCGACGCCAAGATCTTCGATCAGCATGTCCGGATCAACGTGGAGTTCGTATTCTTCCGCAAGTGATTTCAGTGACTTGCGCGCCTTGGCGAGGGATGGTTTCAACATCGCGCCGTCTTCGACCCCAAGGATCACATTCTCAAGCACCGAGAAATTTTCAACCAGTTTGAAGTGCTGGAACACCATCCCGATCCCGGCGGCAATCGCCGCCTGGCTGTCAGGGATCTGGGTTTCCTTGCCGTGAATGAAGATCTGCCCCTCATCGGCCTTGTAAAACCCATAGAGAATGGACATCAGCGTCGATTTTCCCGCGCCGTTTTCGCCGATGATCCCGTGGATCGTGCCCGGCTGCACGGAAATCGAGATGTCCTTGTTCGCCTGCACCGGCCCGAAGGCCTTCGAGATGCCGCGAAGTTCGATGGCGGGGGCAACAGTTGCCTGTTGCCCCCCTTTGTTCACCTCAGCCATTGCCGGATCAGAACTTCATCACGGGGCAGGTGTCATCCGACTGATAGTCGTGGACCGTGATCTCGCCTGCGATGATCTTGGCCTTCGCCTCTTCAACGGCGGCCTTCATTTCGTCGGTGACCAGTTCGGCATTATGCTCGTCCATCGCAAGGCCGACACCCTCATGCGCCAGGTCCATCACGCGCACGCCGGGCTTCAGGTTTTCGCCTTCCATCATAGCTTCATAGACCGATACATCGACCCGCTTGACCATCGAGGTCAGTACCTTTCCGGGATGCAGATAGTTCTGGTTGCTGTCCACACCGATCGACAACACACCTTCGTCAGCTGCTGTTTGCAACACGCCCAGACCGGTGCCGCCTGCTGCCGCATAGATCACGTCCGCGCCCTGGCTGATCTGCGCTTTCGTCAGTTCGCCACCCTTCACCGGGTCGTTCCATGCGGTCGGCGTGGTGCCGGTCATGTTCGAGATGATTTTGGCGTCCGGGTTGGTTGCCAGTACACCCTGCGCATAGCCACAGCCGAATTTGCGGATCAGCGGAATGTCCATCCCGCCCACAAAGCCGACGGTGCCCGATTTCGAGGCCATGGCCGCCATGATCCCAGCCAGATACGAGCCTTCGTGTTCGGCAAAGGCCACATTCAGCACGTTGGGTGCGTCCGACCAGCCATCATTGGTCACAAAGGTGGTTTCGGGGAAATCGGGGGCCACTTCGGACAGGGCGGCGGACATGGCAAAGCCAAGGGTGATCACCGGGTTTGCACCGGTTTCGGCAAAGCGGCGCAGGGCTTGCTCGCGCTGGGCTTCGGACTGAAGCTCGATCTCAAGATAGCTGCCACCTGTTTCCTTCGCCCATTTCTCGGCGCCGTTATAGCCGGCTTCGTTGAACGATTTGTCAAACTTGCCGCCAAGGTCGAAGATGATCGCTGGGTCGGCCAATGCCGCCCCGGCGGTCAGGGCCACCGACGCCGCTGCGCCAAGAAATGTCTTCATCAGGGTCATGTTGATACTCCCGGTTGTTGGTGTTGGGGGTCGCTGACGGAATGTCAGCCGATTCCCAAAGTCTGCGAGCAGATCGCTGAATAGGATCATCCGGGATTTTGGGCAAAGGGCAAGGGTGGGGTCAACATTAAGTTTCGCCGCCTGCCCTGAAAACGCCTATTATTCAGAAGGTTCACGCAAGGGAAGCTGCTTTTCCAGCAGGATGGCATCGACGCTGTCACCCGTATGACGTGCATAATAGCCCACCCGGCGACCAGATTCGGTCCATCCCGCCGATCCATACAATGCGCGTGCCGCGGTATTGTCGTCGGCCACTTCAAGAAACGCACGGATGGCACCGCGCGCTCTGGCCTGATCTTCGAAGGCAGACAGCAACTGTCGGCCGATCCCGTGGCCTTGATGGTCGGGATCAACTGCGATGGTCAGAAGTTCGGCTTCGTCAAGGACGGTGCGTCCCATGACGAACCCCTGGTCCAAGCCTGCCACGAACACATGCGGCGAAGACAGCAGGGCCTGCATCTCGGCCGCGCTCCAGGGACGTTGATCGGTGAACGCCGCCGCATGAAGCGACGCAAGCTCAAGCGGGGTAGGCTGTGTGCACATGGATCAGGGCAGGATAACCGGCGCCGGGTCGCGCGGCGGGGCGGCATCGGCGGCGCGGATGTAGAGCGGGGCAGGGCGCGGGATCGGGGTCGGCCCGGCGGCGGCAAGGCGCTTTGCTGCGATCCTGGCAATGGTTGGGGCAGGGTCTGCCATGGCGTTCGGGCCGATCCGTGCGCCTTTAAGTTTGGCGACTTCCCGGCTTGAAAGAAGCATTGGCGCATCGTCAGGGGCGCCATCGCGCAGATATTGCGCGTACACATGATCGCGCCGCGCGTCGATCAGCGACCAGACCGGGCGCTGGGCGTCGAAGGCTTGCGCATCCAGCGACGAGACACCGATGGCGGGCACGTCCAGCGACAGCGCCAGACCCCGTGCGGCGGCAACGGAAATACGGATGCCCGTGAAATTGCCGGGTCCGATCCCGACCCCGATGGCATCAAGATCGGTCCACGAAAACGCTGCCTCGGCCAACAGATCTTCCAGAAGCGGCATCAGGCGTTCCGCTTGTCCGCGTGCCATATCTTCGTATCGCGATGCGACGATCGTCTCACCCGACAGCAAAGCGGCCGCGCAATGCGCGGCCGATGTGTCAAATGCCAGGATCAAAGGGTCATGCGGCAACGGGGCGCACCTCGACCACCTCGGGGATATAGTGCTTCAGCAGGTTTTCGATCCCCATCTTCAGCGTCAGCGTCGAAGACGGGCAACCCGCGCAGGCCCCCTGCATGTGCAGATAGACAATGCCGCGATCGAACCCGTGGAATGTGATGTCGCCCCCGTCCTGGGCCACGGCAGGCCGCACGCGGGTGTCCAGCAGTTCCTTGATCTGTTCGACGATTTCGCTGTCCTCGCCATCATGTTCGGCATGGCCAGCGGGGGCGCTGGCTTCGCCGGCCATCACGGGTTGGCCGGACTGGTAGTGTTCCATGATTGCACCAAGGATGGCGGGTTTGATGTGATCCCACTCGACCTGATCGGCCTTGGTCACGGTGACGAAATCCGCGCCGAAGAACACGCCGGTCACACCCTGCACCTTGAATACCCGTTCCGCCAAGGGAGAGCTGCCCGCAGTGTCCGCGGTGGGGAAGTCAGCCGTCCCCGTGCCCAGAACCGCCTGTCCGGGCAGGAATTTCAGCGTCGCGGGGTTCGGAGTGGATTCTGTCTGGATGAACATGTTGGCGCACCTTTTTTGTCAGGTTTGATATGGGCCTCGCGCTGGGCAGAGTCAAGCCAATGGACCCGTTCAAGTGATCTCTTCCAACCGGTCCTTGGACATTTCACCGGGCACGATGGTCATCGGCACTGGTAGCGTGGCCGAGGCCCGCATCATGTGGCTGATGATCGGGCCCGGACCGTTCTTTTCCGACCCGGCCCCCAAGACGAGCACCCCAATATCGGGGTTTTCGTTGATCTGGGCGATGATCTCGGGCACGGCTTCGCCTTCGCGGATGACCAGTTCGGGGTCCACCCCCTGCCGGTCGCGCATCCACTTGGCGTAAACTTCGAAATGCACGGTGATCCGCTCGCGGGCCTCTTCGCGCATGATGTTGCCCACACCGATCCAGTGATTGAATTCATCTGGCGCGATGATGGACAGAACCTGAACTCCGGCACCGGTCTTGGCCGCGCGCATCGCCGCGAAGCGCATGGCGTTCAGACATTCGCGACTGTCGTCAAGGATCACAAGGAACTTGCGCATGTTGGCCCTCCGGAAACGGCGCCAGTCTGCACAAGGGGCCGGGTACTGTCCACGTTTTTCAGCGCGTCGCACCACGGGCAATGCGGGTCGCATAGCCGGTGATCAGGATCGCCAGCACGACAAGTCGCCCGACATGCGCGGCTGCCACGAAACTGGGGTCAGCCCCCATGGCGACGCCCACGATGATCATCGTTTCCAGCCCCCCCGGCGCAAATCCGACCAGCATGTCCAGGACCGGCAGGCCGGACAGATGGGCCGCTGGGATCGCAACCGCCGCCGCAAGCGAGGCGGTCAGCACGACGACCACCGCACCCGCTGCGAAATTGCGTTTCAACTCACGCCAGGTCACTCCCGAAAAGCGCGTACCGATCAGGCATCCCATCATCACCAGCACAACTTGGCTGACCCAGGGCGGCAGGTTGCCATCCACCACGCCGGTCAGGTGAAACGCCGCAGCCGCGATCATCGCCGCCAGAAGAACTGGGGCAGGCAGGCGCAGCCGGATCAGGACCGGAGTCAAAGCCAGCGCCAGCAGAAGTTCCGCCCCGATCATCAGCCACGGCGCAGTCGCCCGGCCCACGGGCAGACCGGGCCCAAGCTCGATCCCTGACAGGCGTGCGGCAACCGGGACGAACAGGCTGAGCGCCAGAACCCGGAACGAGGCCAGGATTGCCGGGCGCGCCACCGGGATACCAAGGCTGTCGGACAGGGACACCACAAGGCTCAGATGGCCGGGCGCGGCGGACAGGAAGGCTTCGTCGCGATCAAACCCCATGCTGCGGGTCAGCACCCAGCGCCCGATATAGGGGGTGGCAATGGTTAATACCGCCAGCATGGTAAAGGCGATGGGCCAGCGGATCACGGCCTCGATGCTGGTTGGCGTGACCATCGACCCGACGGTGATCCCGACCAGAATGAAAATCACGTTGCGCAGGGGGGGGGCGATGTCCGTGTCCAATCCGCGCAGGCTGGCAAAAGCCACCACAAGGGCGGGGCCAAGCAGGAACCCCATTGGCAGATTGACCGCCCAGGCGATGGCAGCCCCGACCGATCCGACACCAATGGTCAGGATCGTCCTGTAAGGCTCACGCATTGGAATGCGCCCAGTCCCAGTAAAGTTCGCGCACGCGGCGCGTCATCGTGCCGGAGTTGTACATGGTGCCATCAAACTCGCTGACCGGCGTGACTTTCATCATGTTGCCGGACAGAAACACCTCGTCCGCCTTGCGGAAGTCATCGAAGCTCAGCACCGTTTCATGCACTGTGATCCCGTCCGCACGCATGTTTGCAATGTGGCGGGCGCGGGTGATCCCGGCCAGAAAGCAGCCGTTGGGAATGGGCGTGAACACTTCGCCGTCGCGCACCATGAACACGTTGGCCGAGGAGGTTTCGGCCACATTCCCCAGCGCATCAGCCACCAAGGCGTTGCCGTAGCCTTTCGCGCGGGCTTCGGCCAGCATCCGCGCGTTGTTCGGGTAAAGACACCCGGCTTTGGCGTTGACCACAGCGTCCTCCATCACTGGGCGGCGAAAGCGCGTGGTGGTCAGGGTCGTTGCGGCTGTTTCCGGCACCATCGGGATTTCTTCAAGTGAGATGGCAAAGCCCGTGGCCCCCGCTTTTGGCACGATGCCCAGATCGCCGCCTTCCAAGGCCCAGTACATGGGCCGGATGTAAACAGCCGCGTCTTTGGGATAGGCGGCCAGCCCTTCCTTCACGATCTCGACCATATCGGCGGTTGTGACGGTCGGCGTGATCATCAGGGCTTCGGCGGACCGGTTCACGCGGGCGCAGTGGGGTTCCAGATCCGGGTGGATGCTTTCGAAAAAGCGCGCACCATCAAAAACGGTCGTGCCCAGCCACGCCCCATGATCTGCCGCCCGCATCGTGTACACATCGCCATCATGCCATGTGCCGTTGAAATAAGTGCGGATGTTGGTGCCGGTCGCCATCGGGGCCTCCTTCAAATTCGGGGCGAGATTATCAGGCAAAAGGCCGGTGTCCAGACCCGGTGCATGGCAGGGGCAGGGGGTCAGCGGATGCCGATATCGGCCAAAGCGGCGGCGAGGTCACTGGGCAGGGACGTGTCACCCGCGTCACCGCCTGTGGACAGATCGCGCGGCGCATCTTGGGGCGTCAGATAGCGCCAGCCCTGAAAGGCGCGGCGTGGTTGGCTTTCGGTGCGGATCACACTCGGGTCCAGCACTATGCCGCACCGGCGGATGCCATCCTCGCCAATCACTTCGTCCAGCCGGATCACGCGTTGGCGCGCCAGCACGAAGCCCTTGAACACCCAATAAAGCGACCCGCCGGATACGAGTTCGCTTTCACGCTTGGGCCACATGCGCGTGACGTGGCGCGGATTGGGCTGACCGCTTTCGGCCATGCGCGCGGCCTGCCATGTTTCCAGATCTTCCACTTTCTCTGCTCCCACGCAGAGTTTTACCAGATTTATGGTGCTGGCCACGATCTCACCCCAGATATTGTGGTTAGCTTACCACTTTACGCCGAATCTCGTCCTTTGGCAATTGACCTCACCCGGCCGGATCGCCTAGTCTCAAGGGCCTTCCAACACGCACAGGAATCGTCTGCATGAGCCGTTTTGCTGCCCCCATCGCCGAACAAATCTGGGATATGAAATACCGGCTGAAGCAAGCCGATGGGACGGCCGAGGACAAGACGGTCGAGGATACTTGGCGCCGCGTCGCGCGCGCCCTGTCTGAGGCCGAGCCGGAGCAGGAAAACGCTTTCTATGACGCGCTGGAAGATTTCAAGTTTCTTCCCGCAGGCCGGATCACCGCAGGCGCCGGGACGGGTCGTTCCGTGACCCTGTTCAACTGTTTCGTCATGGGCACGATCCCAGACAGCATGGGCGGCATTTTCGACATGTTGAAAGAGGCCGCGTTGACCATGCAGCAGGGCGGCGGGATCGGCTATGACTTCTCGACCATCCGGCCACGCGGCGCGGATGTGAAGGGCGTGGCGGCAGATGCGTCTGGCCCACTCAGCTTCATGGACGTTTGGGACGCGATGTGCCGCACGATCATGTCGGCAGGCTCGCGTCGCGGTGCGATGATGGCCACCATGCGCTGCGATCATCCCGACATCGAAGATTTCATCACCGCCAAATCCGACGCTGCCCGTCTGCGCATGTTCAACATGTCGGTGCTGGTCACGGATGATTTCATGCAGGCCGTGAAAGATGACGCAAGCTGGGATCTGAAATTCGACGATACGATCTATCACACGGTCGAGGCGCGCGATCTTTGGAACAAGATCATGAAGGCGACCTATGATTACGCCGAACCGGGCGTGATCTTCATCGACCGCATCAACCAGATGAATAACCTGGCCTATTGCGAAACCATCGCCGCGACGAACCCCTGCGGCGAACAGCCCTTGCCACCCTATGGCGCTTGCCTTCTTGGCTCGATCAACCTTGCACGACTGGTGGCCGATCCGTTCGAAGATGCCGCCCATCTGGACGGTGATGCGTTGACCGAACTGGTCGCGACAGCGGTGCGCATGATGGACAACGTGGTGGACGCCAGCCGCTTCCCATTGGAGGCACAACGGCAGGAAGCCCAAGCGAAACGCCGCATCGGGTTGGGCGTGACAGGGCTGGCTGATGCGCTGTTAATGATGGGCCTGCGCTATGGCTCGGACGAGGCCGCGGCCCAGACCGAGGCTTGGATGAAGCAGATCGCACGGGCGGCCTATCTTGCGTCAGTGGACTTGGCGAAAGAGAAGGGGCCGTTCCCGCTGTTTGATGCCGAGAAATATCTGGCCTCCGGCTCGCTCACCCATATGGACGAGGATGTGCGCGACGCGATCCGCGAACATGGCATCCGCAACGCGCTGCTGACCTCGATCGCGCCCACCGGCACGATCAGCCTATATGCGGGCAACGTGTCGTCAGGCATCGAACCGGTTTTCGCCTATGCCTATACCCGCAAGGTGCTGCAAAAAGACGGCTCGCGCACGGAAGAAGAGGTCGTGGATTACGCCGTCCAGATGTGGCGCGACAAGTTTGGTGACAAGGAGTTGCCGGATTACTTCGTGAACGCACAGACGCTTGCACCGTTGGATCATGTGAAGATGCAGGCCGCCGCCCAGAAATGGATCGACAGCTCGATTTCCAAGACCATCAACTGCCCCGAAGATATCAGTTTCGAGGCGTTCAAGGACGTTTACATGGAGGCCTGGGACAGCGGCTGCAAAGGCTGCACGACCTACCGCCCGAACGAGGTGACTGGGTCTGTCCTGTCTGTATCCGAGGACAGCGAAAAGGCGCCCGAAGCCGATAGCGGTGCAGATGTCGTCTATATCTCAGAGCCGCTGGACCGCCCGCAATCGCTGGAAGGCCATACCTACAAGGTCAAATGGCCCGACAGCGAACACGCGATCTATATCACCGTGAACGATCTGGTTCTGAACGGCCACCGCCGCCCATTCGAGGTGTTCATCAACTCGAAAAACATGGAGCATTTCGCCTGGACAGTCGCCCTGACCCGTATGATCTCGGCCGTGTTCCGGCGCGGTGGCGATGTGAGCTTCGTGGTCGAAGAGCTGAAAGCCGTGTTCGACCCGCGTGGGGGCGCATGGATGGATGGAAAATACATCCCGTCAATCCTCGCGGCCATCGGCGGGGTCATCGAGCGCCACATGGTCGCCACGGGCTTCCTGGAAGGCGAAGGCATGGGCTTGAAAACCGATCCGCAAGCCGAAGTCATCAACCTGGGCAACGCCCCGCGCGGCCCCGCCTGCCCAAGTTGCGGCCAATACGACATGCGCATGATCGAAGGCTGCATGACCTGTGCGTCATGCGGTCATTCGAAGTGCGGGTGATCTGCGTTGGGTTGGTGATTTGTTGTTTAGCATAGCATAACATGGCCATTGAGGGGTGTTTTTTGACCTCTTGGCACAGATCAAATGACCACCGAGAGCTTGGCTTTCGGTGGTTCTCTTTTGTTTTCAATGCATTGCTGGATTTGGACGCCTGGCCTGCCTGTGACCTGACCGAAGCGAGCGGTCGCCGCGCCGTGGTCTTGATCTAAGCCAGAGATGTTCCTTAAAAGTTCCCCCAGGGTTCCGGAACCTTTCATCAGTAATTGCTCCAGCGCCAATGCGCCGGGGGCCGTCACGCAAGGTGCGCCTTGCGCCCAGAAAGGACTCCGCGATGACCCGCGCCACGACGACGATCCCGTTTCATGACCTCACGTTCATTGATGACATCGCCAAGCTGCGTGATGTCGAGGCACGATGGAAAACTTTCCTCAAACGCATCCGCCAGAAAGCGCAGGTGGCCGATCTGGAGACCGGGAAGATCACCGAGGAGGACGCGGTGGAGCCATACTATCTGGTGAACGACAGCGACCTGCGCAGCATCAAACGCCGCGCCACGCGGCTGCTCGAACGGGTGCATTCGTCCACCGGCATGTATCACCTGAGCGAGGAGAACCGCGCCCGGCTGACGCCGCTGCGTGGCGGCCTGCCGGTCACCCGCGTCACGTCCGAGCACGAAGCCGATGAAATCGCCGCCGCGCTGCATGCCGAGATGCCGTGGATGGCACGCGCAACCGAAGAGGTTTGGCATGGTCTGCGCGCCTCAGCTCGTGACGGGTTGCCTGGCGTGCGGTTCAATCCGCTCGTCCTGAACGGCTCCCCCGGCATCGGCAAGAGCTACTGGACGCGACGCTTGGCGCATCATCTCGCGGTGCCCACGACGATGATCGAAGCCACGGGTGAGCCTGCGACATTCTCTCTGGTCGGCTTGCAGAAGGGATGGGGGAGTGCAGGCCCCGGCAAGCTCATGCAAACCGTCCTGAGCGCCCGCCACGCGGGTCCCCTGGTCATTGTGGATGAGATCGAGAAGGCAGGTGAAATGCACTCGAACAAGGGTGTGCGACATACGCTCACCGACGGCCTCCTGCCGCTGCTGGAACGCATGACGGCGGCCCGGTGGGACTGCCCGTTCTTTCAGATCAAATGCGATATGTCCTGGGTCAACTGGGTGATGACGGCCAACAGCCTGCACGGTTTTCCTGAGCCCCTGCAGAGCCGCTGTGTCGTACTCGACCTGCCGGACCTGACGCCGGACCAGCTACGGCAGTTCGCAATCACCGAAGGCGCCCGCCGCGGCCTTCCTGATCCGGCGCTGGCCGCTCTGGTTGATGTCTTCGACTGCGGTGCGGTCTCGAACGCGCGCCTCAGCCTGCGGACCGTCGCCCGGATGCTCGACCGCGCCAAGGCGCTGGCCAAGCAGCCCATGTTGCATTGAGGAGCCCGCCATGACCCCCCTGACCATCCCCTTCCAGCACGGCACGTTGGCGATCCTCTCGGATTTGCACCTGGACAGCTACCGGCGGCTCGCGCTGGACCCCATCAGCCTTATGAGCTTTGAGGAAACCCTCTGGAACGCTGACGCACTCATTCTCGCCGGTGAGGGCAACGAATAAAGCGCTTGAACGGTCGCAATGCGCTCGGACGCCAACTGCGCCGGATCAAAGACGTTCTGGATCATGGGCGAGCCCATTCGATGCGTCATCACGACAAGGCGTTCGTCCGCATCATGCGCGGCACGGCGAAGTAGCGGCAGGTGATCGGATGCGGCGAGGATGCGAAGGCTTACGGGGATCGTGTCTTCGGTGGGTGCGGATTCGAGTAGCTGACCAGGCTTCAACCTTAATGCTGTCCGCATAGCCTGCATCGCATCGCGCGAGTCGCGGGCCGTTGGCACCGCTGCCGTGATGGCCCCGAAGAGATCGAGGCAGTGGGCTACAGCGCCGTCGCGCAGCTCGATCGAGAGCTCGTGGGCGCGAAATGGCGATTGAAGCCAGTTGCAGGACCCCAGCAATGCACGAGCACCATCGACCCCATCGTCTGCGATGACGATCTTTGCGTGGCTATGCACTGGTTCGAGATGGGTTGCGACGCCCGCGCCCGCCGCACGTAATCGGTGCTGGAGCTCTGCCATTGCCCGCGTGTGCTTGCCTTCACCGTTGAGAGAAGAGCCGAAGAAGAGGTGAACCCGGACCCCACGCCGGACGGCGCGTTCCAAGGCGGCCCAGACGCGATCCTGTCCGAGCCGGGCTTTCTCGTCGTCCTGCGCGGCGACGAAGGTCGAGAGCACGAAGACATCGCTGCGCGCTACATCCACGACCTCCTCGAGACGCGCAAGATGATCGCCACCGCCGAACAAGATCTGATCCGGCACCAGAGTCGTCTTGATCGGTGTATCGAGACAAGCCGGTCGCACCGGCTGGCTTGGTCGAGCGGCCGGAAGACGGCCGGAGGCGAGATGCTCGCGCACTGCCGCGCGCAGGGCGCTGCTCGCCCCTTCGGGAAGGGCGCCATCCCTTGCGCGGTCAAGATCAAGGTGGATATAGCGCTTCTCAATCGAGGAGAGGTTGGCGCGCACAATGGCGAATAACTCGCCGGGGCGCAGCGACGAGCTCAACAGATGGCGCACCCGCTCTTCCATGGACGAGTCTGTCTCTGCTTCGTCGCTGTCCGGAAAGTCGACGATCGTCGCCCCCTTCGGAGTTTGTTTCAGAGGTTTGTGTGCTACGTTGCGGCCGCGAAACACCGAGCCTCCCAATTTGTCGAAGACGAGGCTGACCGTCATTTCGCGGCGCTGCGCCCGTTCAGGTAGGGATCGGCCGGCCAGCAGGTGGGCGCGCGCGGCCTCGGTCATCGCAAGTGCGGGCTCGGGTGCGATGCGAACCTCGATCAGCCCGAACCGCATCAGGCGGCTCACTGCCGCCTCTGCCACCTGACGGGGAATACCAAGCTCAACCGCCACCTAGGCGCTCGTCCCCGGTCTCTCACGCAAGGCGAGAAGTACCTCCTCTTCAACAGGGCTCCAGCCCCATCGACGCTCGATAATGGCACGTGCTCGATATCAGACCGCTGGGATCAACAGCGTCATTGAACCACCTTCCCGTCCTCACTGCAGGCAATGATCGACGCCGTGGGAACCGCGTTCGGGTCATCCGACGCCGCCATCAGGTCGATCCGTCTCAGCAACGCCGCCAGGAATTCGAGGTCATGTCCGGACCCGCGTCCGGGTTCGGACCATTTGACCGCGTTCTTGAGGAAGCCGGTCGATGTTACGAGCACGAGCTTGTGCTTCGCACGGCTGAGCAGAACATTCATGCGCCTTCGGTCGCCGAGGATGCCGAGTGCATGTCGGCCCATCTTCTGATTGTTGCGCACGGTGCTCACCACCACCAGGTCGGCCTCGCCTCCCTGAAAGCTGTCGATCGTCTGAACGAACACACCGTCACCCTTGGGGCTGGCGAAGCCGTTCAGGAGCCCGGTCTCAAGGTCGACGCGCGAGGCCACGCGCTCATGGAGGATGCGGCACTGTGCCGTGTAGGACGATAGGATCGCGAGTGTCGGAGTAGCGCCATTTGCAGGGCCCAGCCGGTCGAGAGCCTCGAATAGCGCTGCGGCCTCGGCCCGGTTGCAGGGCGAAGTGCCGTCGTATGTCTCGAATGCCTTCACCCGGGCCCGGCTCAACGACGGAAGGTCGAATAGGACGACGGGGGCTGACAGCGCACCGCTGGATGATATGATCGGCACGCGTCGACGCACGGTCAATGCGCTTGTTGCGAGCCGTTTTGCAGAGCTGGAGGCACAAGGGCACGGACCACATCGGCATGAGGGAGCGGTGACGCGCCAGATGCTAGAGGATCGGGTTCTGCGTGGTTTAAATCCGATGACAGGAAACAGGACAGATGGCGTGACCGGCGGCATTCACCCCCTGAGCCGCAGAGCGACAAGAATAACCAGCGAAGCAGATTTCGTCGCTGCCGATGCGTTTATTCGTAGATCATCAGAGTACCGTTCTTCAAGAGATGCGGTATTTTCTCTGTTCGGTCGTGGACGACCACGATTTGAAGTTGTCCTACCTATCGAAGATGTTCTTGGCCCTGATTATACGAGCGCAGTCGAAGGGCTAAAAAGGTTAGGGAGTTTCAACAACCCGCAGGGAATTGTGCCGATTGATTTTAATGGTGGGCAGGTAAAAGCTGTCTATGAACTGACTCCAGACGGGGAGCCTGTTTTGGTCACATTATTTCCGATTGGGAAAACCTGATGACGCGCATAGATCTTAGAACCGAAGCGTGGCTGTCTGACATCGGGCTGTATTGCGGAGGCAATACATATGACCCATACAAATTACGACAGATCACTGCAGAAAAATCCGAGTGGTCTGAACGCCTGAAGCGCAACTTTGAGCACGTCCTAATCTCGCGGCAGCTAAATGCTCTAGAATATGAAGAGAAGGTCGATATTGAATTTGCGAGTGACGATGAGCTCTATGGCTACCTTCAACGGCTGTTCGCTTATCTTTTTGAGGATGGTCCGTTCCCGGAATGGAATTGATGGCATCGGGCGGCGAGGAGAGCATGGCTATAGCCTAAACGAATGTCCGATTTGCGGGCTGCAACTGCAGCATCCAGCATTGGCCCTGAAAGTCCGGTAATGGGATGTGCCGGCTGCTTCACCCAGCAGGTTAGGCTTGGCCTATTTCACCTGCAGATAGGAGAAGTAGCATGGCGAAGAACGCTTTGATGAGCTGATGTCGATAGGCATTGATATCGGCAAAGACACATTCCACTTGGTTGGTTTTGATCACGCCGGACAGCGGGTTCTGCGCAAGCAGATCAAGCGATTGGCATTGGTGGCGACCTTTGAGAAGCTGCCTCGCTGTATTGTGGGCATGGAGGCCTGCCTGAGCGCGCATTTTGTCAGCCGCACATTGCGGGAGATGGGCTTCGAGCCCCGGATTATCCCGGCGATCTATGTGAAGCCTTTCAGCAAGGGTCAGAAGAACGATTATAACGATGCAGAGGCAATTGCCGAGGCGGCGCTTCGGCCCAACCTGCAAACCGTGTCCGAGAAGAGCCAGGATCAACTCGATCTTCAAGCACTGCATCGGGTCAGATCGCGTTTGGTGTCCCGCCGGACGGCGACCATCAATCAGATCCGCGCCTTTCTGATTGAGCAGGGCATCACGGTTCGGAAGGGACTGCGCGCCTTGAAAAGCTCGTTCGAGACGATCCTGGAAGAGCGCAAAGACGAGATCTCACCTCGGATGCGGTCGATCCTGATCGGTCTTTACGGCGACTGGATGTGGATGGATGACCGGATCGACAAGGTATCGCAGGAGATCGAAGAGATCAGTCGAACCGAAGAGAACTGCGTCAACGTCATGACGGTTCCAGGAATTGGCCCAATGATCTCGACGGCGATGGTGGCGGCGATTGGTGAAGGCGAGGCGTTTGATCGCGGTCGCGACTTCGCAGCTTGGGTCGGGCTTGTTCCGAGGCAATACAGCACGGGCGGTCGAACTGTTTTGGGGTGCATCTCCAAGCGCGGCAGTCGATATCTGAGGATGCTGTTCGTTCAAGCGGCGAAGATCATCATGATGCGACCGCATCGTTGGCCCGACTTCAGTTTTGGCGACTGGCTGGCGCGAGCTTCCGAACGCATGCATCGCAACAAGGCCGCCGTCGCCCTTGCCAATAAGCTGGCGCGAATGGCCTGGAGTATACTGAGACACAAAACCGCGTTTGACGCGCAAAGAGACGAGGTTGCCATCACTTATTAGCATCGCGCAAACAAGAACGTCGCGACACATCCGATGAAAGCAGTGGTTCGCCAAATACGCTCAGCGAAACCTAGCTACGGTTGGTGCCCCACGACATATGACCTCAAGACTGTTGGAACGCGAGTTGCCAAAGTTCTCAGTCTTTGTAATCGGATAGAGTCTGACGGCCCATTGGGTCATCTTGGACCTTGCCTCAAATTGGACCACGGCGCGTGCGTAGCCCCAACAAGGCCACGTCCCGCGCGGCGATCAACAGGCCGGATACATATGAGCGACTTCCGAGAACATGCCAGAAATCATTTGCGAACAGCAGCTGGTACATACATTGGGCCGGCCACAACGGTACCCAAGAGACCCCGCTGGGCTTCAGCCAGCCGCGCTAGTGTACATCCACTCTTCGCCGGAGCGGCAATTCTCGAGAAGTGGGCCCTCAGTGCTCTGTTGCCCGTTTCAGGTGGGGCTGAGGTCACAAATCTCGGCGCAGAGTGTTTCGTAGGCGCCGATGACAGTCTCGCGCAGCCATTTGTTGCCGGGGTCCGCGGTCAGCCGAGCGCTCCAGAAGAAACGGAAGGTGATGTCTGGCAGATCGACCGGAGGGCGGCGCCAGACGAGCCCGTAAGTCCTGATATCCGCGCCGAGGAACGGCATCGCGTTCGTCGCCAGCATATCCGAGGCTGCCAGCAGCGGCCCGATGCCCGAGAACTCGGGGATGTGCGCCCCGATGCGCCGGTTCAGCCCGTCGCGCCGGATGCGCTCCTCGACCGTCTGGCGCGCTGCGTCTGACATGCCGACGACGACGTGTGGCCAGTCGAGCCAGGCCTGCCGGCTCCAGTCCTCCAGCGCCGGGTGGCCTCGCCGCATGAAGGTGTAGCGTTCGAGCGGTGGCATCACTTGCTCCATAACCCCCTCGGGCAGCGGCTTGTCCGCGCCGAGAAAGGCGAGGTCGATCCGCTCGTCCGCGACGGCAGCATAGAGATGCGGGCCCAGCCCCACCCATTCGAGCGAGACGCCGGGTGCCGCATCGGACAACCTGGCGAAAACCGCGTTGATCAGGCTGGGGATCGCCGGCACCGCGATCCGGAACGTGCGGGTACTGGTGGCTGGGTCGAAAGGCTGCGGCGGTGCCACCACCCTCTGGATACTGCGCAGGATCGGCCGCACGTCGTCGATCAGGTTGAGCGCGAAGGGGCTGGGCTGCATCCTGCCGCCGACCTTGACCATGAGTGGATCGCCCACTTGCGCGCGCAGCCGGGCCAAGGCGTGGCTGACGGCCGATGGCGTCTTTCCCAGCTTTTCTGCGGCGCCGGCCACGCTGCCCTCGTCCATCAGCACCTCGAACGTGACCAGGAGGTTGAGGTCGAGACGGTGAAGCTGAATTTCACTCATGGTGCATGAAATCGTTTCGCTTGGCTTGTGATGAATTTCGTTCACACAATAGATCAAAACGAAACCGATTAACAGCACCAGAGGAGAAGCAAAATGTCCCTGAAAATCATTGGCTCCGGGTTCGGACGCACTGGCACCATGTCGACGAAGATGGCTCTCGAGGCGCTTGGCTTCGGACCCTGTCACCATATGGTGGAGGTCATGGGCAATCCCGAACAGCCCGCCCACTGGCAGGCCCACGCAACGGGCGCGGAGGTCGACTGGGCGGAAGTCTTCGTGGGCTACCAGGCCCAGGTCGATTTTCCCGGCGCGGCTGTCTGGCACGAATTGTCGATCGCCTTCCCGGACGCGAAGGTGATCCATAACGAGCGACCCGAAGAGGACTGGTGGGCCAGCTATTCGGTCACGATCAACAAGTTCTGGCAGCATCGGAAGAGCCTCGACCTGCCACCGCACATCGCCGCGATCTTCGAGACGATGGACGAGATCCTGGTCCAGGGGATTTTCGGCGGCACCGACCGCAAGAGCGCCGTCGGCGCTTACCGGCGCAACAACGAACGGGTGCGGGACACGATCCCTGCCGACCGGCTTCTGGTTTTCACTCCATCGGAAGGGTGGGAGCCGCTCTGCCGTTTTCTGGGAGCGCGGGCGCCGGAGACGCCCTTTCCGCGCAGCCACGCGCGAGACGAGTTCTGGGCGCATTTCGGCGGGGAGCCGGCCGCGGTCTGATCCGCGATTCACAGACAAGGAGACCCCGCTCATGCCGCTTCTCGCATTCGATCACGTCAATATCCGCACGGTGAACCTCGACATTATGGTCGCCTGGTACGAGCAGATACTAGGGCTCCGCTGCGGTCCGCGCCCCGAATTCCCGGTGCCCGGCGCATGGCTCTATCTCAACGACACCTGCGTTGTGCATCTGATCGAGGCCGACCCATCCCCGCAGGCGTACCGGGAGGGCGAGAGCCTGCGAATGGAGCATATGGCCTTTCGTGCCAAAGGCATGGCTGACTTCATCAGCCACCTCGAGGCGCACAATGTCGCCCACAAGCTCTTTCCGTTCGAGGCACTGGGGATCGTCCTGGTCTTCATCCGCGATCCGGACGGAAACCGGATCCACGTCGACTTCCCGGACCCGCAGAAGTGTTGATGGGCAACACATCAAACGAGGAAAGCTCGAAGGCGATATCGCTGGCAGGCGCAGCGAATGGCCGATCTGGAGATGCTGCAACGCCGCTTGAAGCCTTACGTTGAAGGGCAACAACGGGCCGTCCTTGCGAACGACCCAAATGATTATATTTCAATAGCTTCCGCGATTGCCAATGCATCCTCCAGCTCGACACCCAGATATCGGACTGTGCTGTCCATTTTCATATGTCCGAGAAGGAGCTGAACAGCTCGAAGATTCCCAGCCTTTTTGTAGATCTGCGTCACCTTGGTTCTTCGCATTGAATGGGTCCCTTAGGCGCTCGCTTCAAGACCGATTGACGTTACCCAGTCTCGCACTATCCGTGCATATTGGCGGGTCGAGATGTGAAGGCGCTCGTGGAACCGGCCCGGCCATAAGTACTCTAATCCGGCCATCAGTTCGTCTTCCACCCATTCCTCGACGGAAGCGCGGGTGCCATCAGATATCTCAAACCGGACTGGCTTTTGCGTCTTGCTTTGCAGCACTGAAGCGCGTTCCTTGATCTGACCAGCCGCCATCACATCCACAACTTTCATCTTCACAAGGTCGCAGCCACGCAATTTACTGTCGATGGCCATATTGAACAGCGCGAGGTCGCGATGGTTCTCGGCCAGCTCAAGTCGTACCCGGATTGGCCAGACATGCTTTGGTTTCAATGGTCGCTTCTGACCGAAAACGCGACCTTTGTTCCAAGTTGGGCGACGCGCGCGAATGGCTGGTAAGTTTGGTGTTTCCATGACTGATCCTCCTTTCCGCCATGCCCTCCCAAAACGACAACCCGACGTTGACCGGAGCACTTTATCACAAGATGCTGCACCGCAACCGATGTCGGCTCAGAGCCGATTCTGTGGAAAAACAAAGTGTTGCTAGCGCAGAAAGTGGTGCTCTTAACCGGACGCGAGCGCCTTTCTGATCAGGGTTTTTGCGTTTGCTGCGGTGCAGGAAAGATCTTGGCCAGTTTCCGGAGGTTCTGGGCGGTAGCGGCGAGGAGGAATTCGTCGTTTGCCCCGCATGGGCCGCGCAATCGCAGCCTTCCCAAGCCAAGAATGCGTTTGAGGTGGGCGAAGAGCATTTCCACTTTCTTTCTGAGCTTCATCGAGATGTCGTATTGGCGGGTCTTGGCGATGTCGCGGGCAACCTGACGGGCGTCCTCGGTTTCTTCTCGCGTGATCTTGCGCGCATCGGCGTTCGGGCAGCACTTGGCCTTTGATGGACAGACCTGGCAGACCTCTTTGACTTTGAGGGCACGATATCTAGCAGTGCCCTTGCCGGTCGGCCCTCGGTTCGGGTCTGAGTAGTTGCGACGGAACTGTTTGAGCTCATGCCCCTCGGGGCAGATGTATTGATCGTTCTCCGCGTCCCATTCGAAGTCAGCACGGGTCCAGGTGCCGTCGTTGCGCCCGGACTTGTCGAAGACCGGAATGTGCGGCGCGATCTTGCGGTCCACTAACCAGCCAAGCAACGGCCCGGTGCCGTACGCGGTGTCCGCAATCAGACGTTCGGGATGCAGATCGAACCGCTCCTTCACCCGCTTCAGCATGGTCTTGGTCGATCCAACCTCGGCCTGCCTGATGGATCGTGTGGCTTCGACATCCACAATGACACCGTGGTCCGTGTCGATCAGGTAGTTGTCGGAATAGCTAAAGAATGCAGGCCCTTTGCGTGCTGCCGTCCATTGGCTCGCCGGGTCGGAATGCGACGTGAACTTGGGCTGCACCTCGCTCGCGGCTCCAAATGCCGCCTCATCCAGCGTATCGAGATACTCGCGTACGGCGCGGGGCGCATCAGACGGCTCAATGGTTGCGGCATCCCACTCCTCCTTCGGCGTCGAGTTCTGTTTGTTAGCATCCGCTTCGATCAGGCTCGCATCGATGGCCATGCGCTGACCGCTGACGAGACCTTCTGCAATGCACCGTGCCACCGTCGTCTCGAACAGATGACGCAGCAGTTCACTCTCGCGGAAGCGCCCATGTCTGTTCTTGGAAAAGGTAGAATGGTCGGGAACGCGGTCGTTCAGATCGAGGCGGCAGAACCAGCGATAGGCGAGGTTCAGGTGCACCTCTTCGCAAAGCCGCCGCTCCGAGCGGATGCCAAAGCAATAACCCACCAGCAGCATCCGGATCAGCAGCTCGGGGTCGACTGATGGACGCCCGGTATGGCTGTAAAAGTCCGACAAATGCGCGCGGATGCTGCTCAGATCGACGAAGCGATCTATCGAACGTAAAAGGTGATCTTGAGGGACATGATCTTCCAGCGAGAACTCATAGAATAACGCCGCCTGCGCTTCCTGTCTCGGTCCCATCATGGCTGATCCTCCCCCCGTTACAGGAATTGAATCAGCAGTTCAGTCCTCGATCAAGAAAGAGTTTTTCAACAAAATAAGCCCTGTTGCAGACCAACGACGATCGTATGCTGCATTGCAGAAAGCGGCAGATTTGCATCTAACCGAAAGCTGGCCGAGACTAAGCAGGTCAACAGCGCTCGGTCAGATGAAGTATTTTGCGAAAAACATTGGGGAATTTTGGCGCGGCGGACGTGCATCACTTCGCTTTCTGGCGGCTGCGCCAATCGTAAATGCGCAGGTCGCGCTCAGGGCAAAAGACCGCGAAGACGCGCGTGATTTGTTCGCCCGACATTTCCGCCGGTTTCTCGACACTTGTCAGGTCAGCGTGTCCCTTGATGGCGAATTTCCCGAACCGGGGAAGGGCTGCGTCCTTTGCTATAATGAGACGTCCTTTGTCGATGTCGCGTCCTACTGTGTCTCGATGTGGCCTTATGTCGACCGTGCCGCGGCGGCTGATCTCTACGCCTATTTTCCTTTCGCCCGAGCAGCCTGTCGGAAAGCCGCGATCGAGATGGTGCCAAGGGGAAACCGCAAAGCCACCGATCAATTGCTGGAACGCATGGTCTTAGCAGCAAAACAGGGCGAGAGAGTTGCTTGGGGCGGTGAGGGGCGACTGTCGGGAAAGGACGGCGTTGGCCGTTTCAAAGTCGGCGCCAGTCTCATAGCGATCAGAGCTCAGGTGCCCGTGATCCCAGTGGTTTTTCAAGGAGGCCATCACGCTATGCCACTCGGTACACTCCGTGCGCGTCCGGGTGAAGTCCGCATACGGTTTTGCAAGCCAGTGCCGACTGCGGGCTATGTCGAAGCTGATGCACGCGAATTTGCCGACAGATTGCAGAAAGAATTTGTTCGCATCTATCGTCAACTGGCAGAGAAACGGCCGGCTCTCTCGTAGCGCTTTCGATCCAGATACCCCCAAACTTGCACGTTGCTTCCCCGCTCTGACAGGCAACGAACCAGCGCGGCCAAGGTGCGTTGCTTCCCACAGCGTCTTACTCGCATAAAGCCCGGAATAGGTCGGCTAAGAGCTGAGTTTGTGCTATGCTTTCCCGCGATCATTGATGTTTTTTCTGGAAAACCCCACAGCCTCTCGTTCAATAGGCAAAGGACACCCTATGGAATATCTGCGAACCCCAGACGATCGGTTCCAGAATCTGGCAGATTTTGATTTTGCCCCCATTTACTTGACAGTAAATGCCGGGTTGCGGATGCACTATCTTGATGAAGGTCCTCCAGATGCACATCCAATTCTCGTCATGCATGGCGAGCCAACTTGGTGTTATCTATACCGCCATATAATCCCGTCCTTCACCCAGGCGGGCCACCGCGTGGTGGCGCCTGATCTCATCGGTTTCGGCCGGTCGGACAAGCCTGTAGCGCGTGAAGACTATACCTATCAGCGTCATTTGGACTGGATGACCGATTGTGTCACCCAATTGGATCTTCGCGAGATCACGCTGGTTTGCCAAGACTGGGGCGGATTGATCGGTCTGCGGCTTTTCGCGCACATGCCCAACCGTTTCGCGCGGCTGGTGATCGCCAACACCGCATTGCCCACGGGCGACCATCCACTTGGCGCGGCCTTTCAAAGCTGGCGTGACTATTCCCAGAGCGTAGAGGACTTCAATGCGGGCCGCATCGTGCGCGGCGGAACCGTGTCGAAGCTCTCAGATGCCGAGGTCGCAGCTTACAATGCACCGTTTCCGGATGCGCGATATCAAGCAGGAGCACGCCAATTCCCGCTGCTGGTACCGGACAATCCTGATGACCCGGCGTCTGGTCCCAACCGGGCAGCATGGGAGATCCTCAGCACCTTGCCGATCCCGGCGCTAACGGTCTTTGGCGCGGAAGACAAGATCATGGCTGGAAGTGAAAAGATCTTCCAGAAAAGCCTTCCGGGTGCCGAAGGTCAACGTCATCGCATTCTGCAAAATGCTGGCCATTTTCTGCAAGAAGATGTGCCCGTTGACCTTGCGCAGGCGACACTTGATTTCATCGCCGCTACTTAACTTTCAAAACTAGGGGGGCGACGGCCAGTTTGGGAGGTCCAGCGCAGGGCAGCATCGTTCTCCGGGCCGTTGCCTGACTTCTTGATGGCTGCGTATCCAATGTCAGCGCGATGCAAAGATGCTCTCTATCGCTGACAATCCTCCTTCGATGTCGTCGACCACAACACGTTCCATTGCAGGGTCATCGGAGGAGAAGTTTGCTATCCACTCGATGAGCAGGTTTTCCCCAGGCTGCACCGACAATGTTGCCGTGTATTTCTCGATCGGCAAAGCGGAACTGATCGTTTTATAGGTGTAAGACAATCCTTCCTCTTGAGCGATACGCTTTTGGGTCACTTGGTCACCGGTATCCGTCTTCAATACACGGACCAATGACCCATCCAAGACCTTCAGCGAACACGATGATACCTTCGGGTGCCAATCATCAATGTCGCAGAAGTCGCCGATCAGATGCCAAACCTGTGGCGTTGTGGATGGGAGTTCAAGGGACCGCTTGACCTGGAAATCCGCAGACCAAGCGGTGGTGGCGCAAAGCAGGCTGGCCGCAACAGGTGAGAACTTGGAAATCAATGTCATGGTGTTTCCTTTCAAAGAATGGGGAAGCAGGAGAATTTTCTTGCCTCAAGGTGCGAGTCTTCGCAGGCTTAGTGGGGCATGGAGGCGGCTGAAATGTCCGGAGAAAGCCCTGAAAAAGATCTGAATTCATCAGGCAAGGTTCGGTTTGGCGACTTTGTCTTTTCGTTGCAGACAGGGGAATTGCTGGATGGGTTAGGGCAACCGGTTCATCTGCGCCATCAAAGCTCCGAAGTCCTTGCCTATCTCGTGGAACGGATGGGCGAGATCGTTTCAAAGGACGATTTGTTTGAGAATGTTTGGGCCAAGAAGGCTGTCACTGACGACAGCCTTTCCCAGTGCATCGCTGACATCCGCAGGGCGCTGAACGATGCCGATCACAGGATCGTCCAAACGCTTCCCAAAAAGGGATACAGGCTGGTTCCGAGCTCTCCTTTTTCAGGTGAGGTTCAACCGAAAGCCAGATCTTTCAGGGTCGCGCGCATCGGAGGGTTGAGGCTTGCGGTTTTCAGCCTGATCGCAGCGGCCGTTTTGGCCCTTGGTGCAATCTGGGTGTTGGGTCGGGAGCAGCAGGCGTCGTCAGAAGAACTGCCTTTGCCCTCCAAGCCATCAATTGCGGTCCTGGCATTCGAGGATCTGAGCGTCGGCCCTGATGCCAACTACCTCAGCGACGCCATCGCCGAGGGGATCATCGTGGATTTGTCCCGGTATTCCGAACTCTTCGTCATCGCGCGAAATTCGAGTTTCAGCTTTCGGGACAGCACCACCGACGTCAGCAAAATCTCTCGTGCGCTCGGGGTTCGCTACTTGCTGGAAGGCAGTCAACAAAAAAGCGGCAATCAGCTGCGTGTGACCGTTCAACTGATTGATGCCATTGAGGGCCGGAGCCTTTGGTCACACGTCTACAACAGCGACCTTGGCGATATCTTTGCGATGCAGGATGAGATCGTGCAGAGAACCGTCGCGACCGTCGCCCAACGAGTGATTAATTTCGAAGGTCAGAAAGCGATCAAGTCGGATGAGGCGAAGCTGACAGCCCTGCTTCTGAATTGGAAAGCACGTCAGCATCTTTTTTCCTTCACCCCCGAGGGCAACGAAAAGGCCCGTCTGGCCAACCTGGCGGCTGTCGAGGCAGACCCGACGCAACCCTACGGCTATGTCGGGCTGACATTTGTCCATATCAACAGGTACCGCTGGGGATGGACAGATGAAGACCCGATCGTCGAGCTGGATGCCGCGCGGAACTATGCGCGCAAGGCCGTTCAGGTCGCGCCAGAATACTATGATGCGCATACGGCCATGGCGTATATGCATATTCAGGAAGGCGAGCTTGAAAAGTCGGTGGCACGTTTTCGAAAGGCGTTGGAGCTCAACCCCAACGATACGAGCGCGATGGCCGCGCTGGCCGAAGCCCTGACATATGGCGGACGGGCGGAAGAGGCCGAAGACCTGATGCTGCGTGTCGTACGTCTGGACCCGCTCCACCAGGACTGGATCAAATGGAACCTTGCGTGGGTGCAATGGCACACGCGGAATTGTGACGATGCGCTTGAAACCATGAACGGCATGTCCGAGATACCGCCGATGGCATATCGCGTGTTGGCGATCATCCAGATGTGTCGGGGCGACAGAGATGAAGCGCGCAAAGCAGTTGAGCAGTTAATAAAATTCGACCCTGAGTATTCTCTGCAGGACGTTCTTCATAATTATGAAGGAAAATACGTCATCGACACAGATCTGGAACGCGTGCTAAACGACCTGCGCGATGCCGGTTTGCCGGAATAGGACGTGCTGGATTTGGAACTTGCGGACCTGATGGTTGCTTAAGATGACGCTTGCAGAGACTGTGAGATTGTCTGCTGAGGTTGCTTTCTATTCTTTTCGCAAAGTGCGGCGCGATGATGTCCTCGCCTTGTATGCGTGAAGGCGACCCTGCTTTGCATTGATCGCGACTTCAGGATCAACTGCGCAGACAAAGAACGCATTCTTTGACGCCGCTGCTAAAGGGGTAGATCATCGTGGTTCTTTCGCGACTAGCTCGACGGTGTTGCCGTCCGGGTCGAATGTGAAGACGCCGCGCCAGCCGACCCAATCAAATGTTTCCACGTTATATTCCAGGCCGAGCTTCTCGTACCAGGCGATGACCGCGTCTTGCTCTTCCCAGGGCAGGCTGAGTGCAATGTGATGGAGCGAGGAGCCCGGACCCGTTGCAGGGGGCGACGTGCCCGCCCGGGTGCGGCCTGCGCCTTCGATGTCGTGGCGAAACAGGGCCAGCACGGCGGTATGGCCGCCAAAGCCCTCGGCGATACGGAAGAAAACGATGTTGCCGTTTTCCGGATCATTGAACGGTTCAAGCCCGATCACATCGCGATAGAACGCGACCATCGCGTCAAGATCAATGCACCGGATGGCGATTTCACCAAGGGCGCGGACAGTAAAGCCTCGTTCAGCCATAAGATCTCTCCTGATTGGTGATGATAGGATAGATTGCACGGTTTTGAAATCAGCGCGACACGGCGTTCAGTTTTGATCCAGTTCCAGTAAATCGGGGTTCCGCTGGAGGAGCAACCGGACGCAAAACGCCGTTTCCGCAAGGATTGTGACGACATAGATCGGGGTGAAGCCTGCGTGAAACTCGGGAGCGAAGAAGCGCAGCCCACTTCCGATCAGATAGACCGCTCCGGCAACTGCCAGTCCGGCCCCAAAGGCGCGGTGAAACAGACCTGAATGCCAGACAAGCACGCCCATGATCAGGCTGTTCACACCGAAAAAGACAAGTCCCAGATCATAGCCGTGCGCGTGCAGGTTGAGAAGCAGCAGCGCGAGGGCAGCGTGATCCGCCGGACCGTCCGTGCTGGCCAAAAACAGCCACGCGGCCTGCAAGGCCATGAGATTGGCGGCGATCAGCACGGTCTGGATCAGGCGAAACACCATGGCCGAGAGCGCAAGACCCGGCGCGACAGTGCGGAAGATCAGATAGAGCAGCACGGCAAGCCCCGCATCGCTGAGCGCCATCAAAAGGTCAGCGGCGATGGCCAGCCGGAACTGAACCGGTGCAGCGAGGATGGAACGGGCCGTGCCAGCAGCGTTTTCGAAGTCGACGAGCGGACCACGAAGCCCAAGTTCGGCGCCAAGGCCAGTGACAATGATGATGAGATACAGCAGTCCTGCCTGGCGAACCTTCCGCGCGACGTCATTTGTCAGGGTAAGATTGAACATTCTGAAGATCCTTTCTTGAGTTGCAATCAGGCGGCTTTGGCCCTTGTCGGGGCAGGGCGCACCGAGGCATCGCCAGCACGTGGACGGTTCGCGCGCTGGCCCGCCCAGACAGACCCAAGCACGATCACCGCACCGGCGAATTGCATCGGTGACAGCGCTTGTTCCAACCAGACCCATCCAAGGATCACCGCCGTCACGGGGCTCATCATACCCAACATCGAGACAGCGCCCGGCTCAAGTCGGGCCACACCGCGAAACCAGATCGCATAAGTCACCGCTGCGCCAATGAGGCCAAGCCAGCTTAGGCCGAGAAGGTTCGTCGTCGTGAGCGGCGGCAAAGGAGGTTCGATCAAAAGCGCGAGCGGCAGCAGGATCAGCCCACCCGCCGTCAACTGCCACGCCGTGAAGCTGAGCGCGGGGACGGGCGGCTGCCATTTGCGGCTGAGCACCGTGCCCGCCGCCATGGAAGCGGCCCCGCCAAGTCCGGCGGCGATGCCGATGGGATCAAGGTGCGCTTCTGGCCCAATCAGCAACAGGGCGACACCGATGACGCCCGTTGCAGCCGCGACCACAGCTCCGAACCGGATTGGGGTTCCCAGCCAGCCGCGGGCCATCACGATGACGATCATGGCCTGCACAGTCCCCAGAGCGTCGCCGCGACCCCGCCCGGAAGTCTGTAGGCGGCGACAAACAGCAGCACCCAGAACAGCGCAAAGTTCAAGCTGCCAAGCAGGAAGACCCGTCCAAGCCAGACGCGCGGTGGAAGGCAGCGCGTGACGGCGAGAAGCAACAGCCCGGCGGGCAGGGCGCGCAGCGCGGCGAGCGTCACGGGATAGCCCGCAGGCAACGCCTCTGTCGTGACAAGGTAGGTGCTGCCCCAAATCGCGGGGGCGAGCGCGGTCAGAAAAATGTCGGTGGTGCGGGTCATGGTGGATCTCCGGGTCATCAGCTCACCAGAGGCGGCGAATATGGTCGCGCGGGTGTGCAGCCCATGTCTCAAGGCCGATGTCGCGCATCATGTGGGGTGACAGGTCGCGGGTTGCGCCAGATGGAAGGTCGCGGCGGTGTCGGGCCTGTGTGCGGCGGAAGAACAGGTTCATCAGGGTCTCCTTTCAGGCGGTTAGGCGATGGGCGGCGCGCAGTTGGGCCGCAAGATCTTCGCGCGGTCCGTTGACAAGGCGTGCGCCCGTCTCGCGGACGATGAGGGTGGGGATGGATTGGACTTGGAGTTTGCGGGCGTGTTGCCTGTCGGCCTCGACCGCCAGTGTGGTAGACGGGTCGTGAAAAGCCCTTGCAAAGGCGGCATGTTCAAAACCGAGCTCTCGTGCCACGGCCCATACGGTCCGGGGGTCGGCAACATCACGTGCCTCGGTCAAATGGGCGCGTTGCAGACGGTCGAACATGTCCCAGTGGGCTGTCTGCCCGCCAAGCCGTTCCGCCGCCTTGCACCCCAGTGCAGCGGTCAATCCGTGTGGGTAGTCGAACGGGGCGGACCGCATGGCGACGATGTCGACCAACTCAGGCTGGTCACTGACCCGGCGGCAATTCACCCAGTGCCCAAGAATGGTTTCGCGTGCGTCCTCTGGGCTGCCCCAGCGCGACGCCATTTCAGAGCGGCTTGCTTGCAGGACAAAGGTCCGATGCCGGATGTCGAGGTCGAACTCGGCGGCCAAGCTGCGCATCCGGGACGAGATATTGAAGCACCAGCAGCACACGACGTCGTGGAAAAAATCTATGGTGAGCGAGGCCATCACGCGGCCTCCTCATGCAGATTTGCGCCAGCCAGGCGCGTGGCAATCCGGGCCACGTGCGCACCTTGGAAGCGCGCGCCGGCAAGGTCGATCGCGGAGGGCGCGCGCGATCCATCTGCCCCGGCAATGGTGCCTGCCCCATAAGGTGCGCCGCCCACGATGCCATCGGCGGTGGTCTGACCGGCGAAAGTGTAGGGCATCCCGGCAATCAGCATTCCGAAATGCTGAAGCGGGATTTGGGTGGACAGAAGCGTCGCCTCATGCCCGCCATGCTGCGATCCGGTGGACGCAAAGACACCCGCCACCTTGCCGACCAGCGCGTTGCGGGCCCAAAGGCCGCCTGCCTGATCCAGAAAGCTTTTCATCTGACCGGCCATCATCCCAAACAGGGTGGGCGTGCCGAAGATAATGGCGTCATAGTTTTCCAGATCAGAGAGCGTCGCGATCTGCGTGTCGTCGTCGATAAAACCAGCGTTCTGGCGTACGGCGTCAGGCACCGTTTCAGGCACACGTTTCAGATCAACTAGAGTGCCAGCGATGCTGCGTGCGCCTTCGGCTTCTGCTTCGGCAAGCGCGCGGACATGGCCATAGCTGGAGTAGTAAAGAACAAGAATGCGGGTCATTTGATCCTCTTGAGGTTTCGCGTTTCGATGCCTGAGAGGATGGGGGATGGGACGGTCGGGATTAACCGGCCGGCTTTCACTTCATTCTTTACGCTGGTTGAAGAATGTCAGCCGCGCAGGGCCGCACGCAGATGATCAAGAAAGGCTGTGACCTTTGCATCCATTCCCAACCGGGACGCTGTCACAGCAAAAATCTCGGGTGCCGGCAGCTCGTAATCTGGCAAAACGCGCACAAGCTCGCCACGCGCCACGGCTTCGTTCGAGACGAAATCCGTAAGCGTACCGATGCCTTGGCCCGCGATCAACAGGTCACGCAGGACAAGGCTGTTGCCGACGCGGACAGGTGGATCAAGATCAAGCGTGATGGCGTCCAAGGGTCCGTGCAAGGTCCAGGTGGTCAGGTGATCTGCAAGCAGGAAACCGATCACCCGATGATTCACGATGTCGTCAGGCTTGCCTGGAACTCCGGCACGTTCCAGATAGGCAGGTGCCGCATAGATCCTTTGCCGCATGAGGCCGATTTTACGCGTAACCAGCGCCGAGTCCGGCATTGCCGGCCGGATGCGGATTGAAACGTCAAACCCACCCTCGACCATATCCACCACGCGATCATCCAAAGAAAGCGTCAACCTGAGGTCAGGATAGGCATCAAGAAAACTCGGCAGGACGGGTGCGATCACCGTCTGGCCAAAAGACGTCGAGGCATTCACCTTGAGATGACCGCGCACCGCCCCGGCGCCGTCGCGAATGCGGTTTTCAACCGCGGCGACGTTGTCGAGGATGCGTGCCGCCTCGTCGTAGTAGATCTGACCGGCCTCGGTCAGCGACATGGAGCGAGTCGTCCGGGTCAGCAAGGTGGTCCCAAAGCTCTGTTCGAGCAGTTTTACCTGGCGGCTCAGAAGGGCCGCAGAAACGCCCAGATCATCCGCCGCCCGCGCAAAACTGCCGCGTTCAACGATGCGGCGAAAGGCGTGCATGACAGAAAGCTTGTCCATCTCGGCAGATACTCGGTCAGGGTCGTCCACGACGCTTGATCAGCCGCGCACCTGTCTGGATAGCACAAGTTTTGACCAATGCGAACAGCATGACCTTTTGGCAACAAGGTCTGTGTCTTGTGAAAACCCACGACAGCGAAGTCGCTATCGCTTTTGCAAGACTGCAAACCAAGCCGACGCCGGGGTGGAGCGATTTTTTTCTTTGAATGCCAAGTGTTTTGCGTGATGTCCAGGTCGACGGCTGTCGTCTTCAATCTGAGGCGCATGCCTAAATAATCTTTATATAGGTATGACCTGCACCGAGGTCTTGGACAGGGTGCAAGCATTGCAAACGCTGCGTGTGACCAATCTGGAGTAGCTGCTCCGCAGCGCCGATACCCTTGGTCTATGTCGGCGATGGGGCGGCAATGATTGCGATACTGATAGTCCGGCGACCCGTTGATGCGCCGCCTCCGTAGTGAGTTGTGAGCCCACAGCGGAAGTGCTGATATCCCACTGCGAGCGCGCAGCACGAAAATCGCGGCAAACGCCTAGATTTCAGCGTCGCAGTGTGGTGGTAGGATTGGCCATTCATCGGCCAAGCCGAATATTAGGATTAGAAAACTTTTTTGCGGCGCGGGTGATCGAGATATTCATCGCGCCCAACAAGGGCGGTTGGTTTCGCTAGCTCTATGAGTCTACCCCAACCAACGTGACTCAACATATTGAGGCCGCATTTTTTGGGCTTCCGCGCCAATCCGGCGATCTGACAAGGAAGTTCATTCTCATATTTTTTTTTGGTTAGCCTTGCACGGGTTCCCAAAGTTCGATCGGATTACCCTCCGGATCGTGGATGCGCGCAAACCTTCCAATACCCTCCATCTCGACTTGGTCGCTGCTTTCGATCCCGGCAGCGTTTAGCACTTTGAGCATTGCATCAAGATCCGCAACGCGGAAGTTCAGCATGAAGCCCCGGTCCTCGGGGAAATAGTCGCTGTCTTTCGGAAAAGGTGAGAAGATTGTAACGCCTTGCTTGCTGATCCAGGGTTGCTTGTTGGGCGCAGTTGGGGCTGGTGGAATGCCCAGATGAGTCTCGTACCATTCTGCAAGCGCATGGGAGTTTTCGGAGCGGAAGAAAAAGCCGCCTATACCAAGAACTTGTGCCATAGTTAATCTCCTTTGGTTTGTTAGTGGGTCAGCTTCTGTGAGGATCGTTTTTCTGGCCGACGACACATATCGCCGGAGTGGCTCCGCCAATGATCTCGGTCTTGGATATGTTCTCGAAACCGACTGCATGAAGCGCTTCTTCGATCGTGGTGATCATTCGGCGCGCGGCCTCCGAACCATCTGCGTTCAGCCGCGGCTGATAGGTGGTCAGACAGAGCCCACCTGGAATCAGAACATCGAACGCTGCACGAAAGAAGCCTAGCTTATCGCTCTGGAACTGAATGACATTTAGCGAGAAGACGCGATCGAAGGATTGCGGCCAACCGGCGAGCGCGTCGATCCCCCCTTTTATCAACTCCACCCTGTTGACGACCCCTTGACTTTGCAATCGGCTACTGGCCTGCCGGATCATCACGCCTGAATGATCAAGACCGACCACCCGGCCGGACGTCACAACAGAGGCACATCTTGACAGCGCCAGACCGGGACCGCAGCCGATTTCAAGCACGCGGCTATCAGGCTGAAGGTCCATCAACGCGACGGTTTTTTCATTTCGAAGGCGGTTCGACTTCCGCGCCGCCATGATCCGGCCAGCCAACCCGCCCAACAGGCCCGATGGGTGTTGAAACTGTGCGACGATTTTCGACCTCACGGACACTACGCGCGCCCTGACCGGGAAATCCACCGGGGCATTGCCAGCAACCCGCCAGCCGAAAGCAGCAGGATGCCGAGGGCAAGCGCATGGCGATATTTCATCTCCGGTAGCCCCAGAAGATCCGCTGCGAAGGTATTCCAGGCCCACAGACTCGCGATCTCCCATAAAAGTAGCGTGAAAAGGACGATCCCGAAGGTCTTGCCCTGCCGTTTCGATTGCTGCGACATGTCAGCTTCCTTTCTCCATCATGGTTTCAATCGTTTTGTTGAGACAGGCCAGTAAGCGAACAGCAGCTGCAACGTCATACGCAGCCAGAGCCTCTTCCAATTCGGTCATTGGTGCTTCTTCCCGTGCCTGGATTTCGGCAAACAGCTTTTTTCCCGCGAGGGTGGGGAGAAACAGCACTGATCGCTTGTGATCCGGATTGTTCTGCGCATGAACAAGACCCTTTTGCAGAAGGGCGTTCATGTTCTTTTGGACATGCTGACGCGAGACACTTTTTGCCCTGGCGATTTCAGGAACCGTTTGCGGCGCCTTATTAATCAGCGTCTGAAGGATCGCCCGCATCGACGGATTGATCTCCAGATCGGTATGCAGGACTTCGGCAACGGATTTGAGCCGGTTGAATGCGGTCCTGATTTCTCTGATCAGCGCGACCAGTTCTTCTTGCTTGTGCGTCATGTGGTCTCCGGGCTCCATATTGACAACTTGGGTGTCATAATAGAAGATGGCAACTTGGTTGTCAAATATGCGGAGCCGACATTGTTCACGCAAACCCACCTTCTGGTCAGCGCCGCTGTCTTCACCAGACCGGGAAACCGGACGATCGCGCTGGCTGGCCTTTTGGGTGCGTTGGTGCCGGATGCCGATGTATGGGCGATGTTCGTCATCGAGCGGATGCGAGGGGCCAGCGGATGCGAGGTGTTCCACTATCGCTATTGGGAGGAGCCATGGACAACGCTGCAAATTCTGCTGAACTCGATCCCAGCATATCTCACTCTCATCGCCCTCAGCCTCGCGGGCTTGCTCGTGCCTGGTCTGTTGTCGCGTAGGGTCGTATTGATCGTGCTCGTCTTTGCCAGCTCTGCGCTCTTGCATGTCGGCACTGACTTCCTGCTGCACCATGACGATGCGCGTGCTCAGTGGGTGCCGTTCACGGATTGGGTATTCCGCTCGCCCGTGTCCTACTGGGATCCACGTTACAATGGCCGGATTTTCATGATCTTCGAAATCTGTCTGGGACTCGGCCTTGCCGCGTTAATCGGCCTGCGGTTTCGGAGAAAGCGCGTCTGGGTCGCCGTCACAATCCTGTCGCTTGGTTACGCGGGGTCGATGGCCACTGATTTGGTTTCCGGCAGCGATCACCCACGAGGACCGGGGTCTTGCGACCGTCTTGAGCGGGCCGCTGTCTCGGAACTTTCGACATTCCAGAAAACGCCGAGAATTGCTCGACCAGGGAATGCTTATGCTTGAATGTCATTTCATGCAGTGGCGCGCCGCAGCACGTGCACTCTGGGCCGTCTTTGCGGTCACATGTGTGCTTTACGGGGGCTTCGCGATCGCAGCCGGATCAGGTTTTGTCGAAACTGGCAAGAGTCGCGCATTGCCGCTGTTTTTCCAGTTACATGCCTTGGCAGGCGGTATCGCCCTGATCACCGGGATTATCCAGTTCAACACACAAATCCGCATTCGATTTCAACAAGCCCACCGCTGGATTGGTCGGGCCTACGTTTCAAGTGCCTATCTTGCGAGCATCGCGGCAGTGATCAATGCGATGTTTTTTGACGTGAGCTTGGCTGCGAGGTTATCGTTCCTCCTGTTAGGCTTTTGTTGGTTCACAACCACCTTGGTTGCCTACTTGACGATCATAAACGGCAACATCGCTTTACATCGGGAATGGGTTTTGCGGAGTTTCTCGCTGGCCTTCTTCTTCATTACGTTCAGCGTCTGGGTGCCGGTGCTGGCGGGCACCGGGAATGAAAGTAGCGCGGCCTACTTTGCGGCGGTGACATTGAGTTGGGTTTCCAACCTCTTGTGTGCGGAAGTATGGATTCGACGAAGGCGCACAAGAGGCGACGCACCAACAAGATGATCAAGCTCGAACTCCGTTAATCTGCAAATCGCCGAAAATCGTTCGAAGTGCGGCACCGATCAAAGTGGTTTCTGCGCTCCATGCGGTGGCCCCGGGTATCGCGATCGCTAGGTGTCTTTTTCTGTTCGACAACGGTCACTTCGAGATTGCCGATGAATTCAATGACAAAGCTCGGGTTTTCATGATGCTGCGCCACTCGTGAATGTCCGTTTCCTCGAATTGCCCTATCCGTCCTGAAACTGCTGCTCTTCAACTAGGTGCATCGTTGGGGTCGGGCTCACACTGCCTGGATTGTCGCCATTGTGTCGGCGTCTGTCCCGTGACACGCAGGAATTCGCGGTTAAAGTTCGATTTTGACAGAAAACCAGCTGCCATTGAAACCTGCAGGATGGATTGATCGGTTTTTGCCAACTGCCCGCAGGCATCCCTGATCCGGAAACCGTTTATGTACTGTGACAAGCTGATGCATTGGGTTCTGTTGATTGCCTGCGAAACGCGACGATCTGGCAACCCCAAGCGTCGCGCCAAACGCCGCAAATTGAGGTCCGTATCTCGGTACAATTTATGCTCATTCAGCAGATCATCAAGCCGCGCCATAATAGCTTCGTCTTCTTCGGTGGTAGAAGGGGCTGCGATCTCGGGTTCTAGCTTGTGCGGACGTGCGCCGCTTGACTGGCCCCAAAGCGCCAGAATGCCGATGCACAACAGGAAGCCGATTTGCATCAGGCCAAGGGTGGGGCCGACATTCTGACCGCCCGTTCGCATGAAATCGACAAACACGAACAGATCGACGACGGAAGAAATGATAAGCGCGACACCTGTCATGAACATCGCCCCTGCCGCCTTTCCGACCTCTTCAAGTCGCGCGAGCGCGAGGTTCGCTCCCTTTGCGCGAAGACTCCACAAGATCGCCGCACCGAAAAAGAGATAGGTAAGCAGAATTGCGGCATCGGCAAGCCATGGCCACACGGCGAGGATAATCCAATTCATCAACACGACGGCCATTGGCCAAAGCTGGCGAAACGTCAGTCGTTCCATCAGGGTTCGGTACGCGAGGTAGGCGCAGACCGGCAGAGCGGGGGCGAGCATTGCAATTTCGGGCCCAAGTTCGTCGCGCGCGTATCCCCATCTTAGCGTCAAGAGAAACGACTGAAGCGCATAGAGGCCCACCAACAAGGTAAACAGCACGTTGGATTGCACGGTGAAATCGCGAGTCCGAAGCATGTAGGCAAGGACAAAGAGCAGGCAGATCGTCGCGAATAAAGGCAACGGGACAAAGATCATATCGTGTTTCCGGCGCTGAGTTTCTGTCCGGAAACCTATCCTCGAACGTGTTCAAGGGCGACCTGAAACGCGTTTGAGGACGAAACTCTCGTGAAGTCGGTTCAGATAGTAGGGACACCGCACAAAGAACAGGAGTGTTTCACATGGCACAGTTCAAGTTATTGACGAAGATACTCGCGATTGCAGCGATACTCGGGCTCGGCACATGGGGGATCATATATGTATCTGCTCCCGCCTATAATGGCACTGTAGGAATAACCTATGGCAGTGCTTATGCACCCGTTCGGGACAAATCCGTCGATTTCCATGTCTGGTATCCCGCCACTCCGGGCAGGCGTGACGTGACTGTGGGCGGCAACGGTGTTTTCCACGGCACGCGGGCCGGGCGTGACGCCCCTTCGGCCGAGGGCCGATATCCAGTGATCCTAGTATCCCACGGTGCTGGTGGGAATGCCACCCAGTTCGGTTGGATCGCATCGAAACTGGCCAAGGCGGGCTACGTCGTTGTACTGCCCAATCACCCTGGAACGACCAGCCGAAACGCATCCGCCGAAGCCGCCGTTCGCGTTTGGGAACGGCCCGCCGATATTTCTGCCGTGATTGCAGAAATGGTGGAGCACCCGCAGGCGTATCCTTTTATCGACACCGACAGGATCGCAACTCTGGGCTTCTCAGCTGGAGGATACACAGCCATGGCGCTTGCAGGTGCGCGGGTCGATCCGGATGCCCTGCAAAACTTCTGTGACAATGGCGATCAGGGCATGTCGGATTGTGCTTTTCTGAAACGCGGAGGCATAGACCTGCACGCCATGGATCTGTCACCTGCTGGGCAGGACCTGCGTGATCCACACATTCGGGCGGCAGTGATCATCGACCCCGGCATTGTCAGCACGCTAACCAAGCAAAGCCTGTCGACAATTGATATCCCGATGCTGGTGATCAATCTTGGCGAAGAAACGCATGTTCCTGCTGGTGTTTACGCACGCCCTGCAGCGGAGATGATCCCCAGCGCGCGCTACGAAATCGTACCGGATGCGAGCCACTTCAGCTTTCTGGCACAATGCACCGCCAAAGGTGCGGAAATCCTCGCACGTGAAGGGGAACCTGACCCATTGTGCGATGATGCTGGGGGCCGTGCGCGGCAGGCGATCCACGATGACCTGTCCGCCCGGATACTGGGATTTCTGGAAACTTTTGAATGGCAGGTGAAGACGGACCGAACGGCGCTGCTTGACACGACCGCGTTACAGTGACGATCACAGCCCGCTTCGCAACGCGACGACCTGAAAAATGAGGGAACCCACCATGCTGATACGCACAGTCATATCTTTGGCGTTTTTCACAGCGTCATGCACCGCACCCCAAGCACAACAGGCAAATTGTCCTTCCCTTGAAGGAACCTGGGAACGCTCCGAAGAACCCGTGTTCCGGGACCGGTTTGCCCTTGGGTCATACGAAGTTGCCTCTGACGGACATGTCATCAGCGATGGATCAAATGACCTCCGTATGATCTATACTGGTGACGACAGCGGTTTTCCGTCCATAAAGCTGGCTAGCCAGTCAACAAGCGGTGAATGGGAACGGCAAGGCACATTGCTGGGGGCCAGCACCGGCGCCGCCATGCCGCAATCCAAGGAAACGCCTTTCTACCGGCTTGGACCGGATGGTGAGCATCAAATCTATTTCATCGGCTACGCAAACGAGGAAACTTACGAATCCGCAATCTACCTTGCTGTCGCGGGCGCATTTGACGGGCCTTACACTGTGCTTCCCGATCCGGTGGTGCCGCTAGGACGCATGGCGGGCAGGAACGTTCGGGTGATCACCTCGCCATCTGTCATCGATCATGACGGTAAACTGCTGATGGCGTTCCTGGGATGGGATGATTTTCAGAATGTAACCCGGGTTTGGGTGTTGGGCGCGCAGTCAGACGACAACGGGCGCAGTTGGACAGGGTTTCGAGAAATAGACGCGCCAATCGGAATGGAGGGTCAAATCACGCAGATGCCGGACGGCGGTTACATTGCAGCTAGAACCGGTGAAATTTCGAGCACCCAAGAAGCAATTTTTGCGGGCTGTGCCAGACATCCTTTTGGGCCCTACGAAACCCTTGAACAACCGTTGTTGACGCAGTCTGGACCACCTTGGGAAACCGATGAGATCATCGCGCCTCAGGTCTTTTTCAATACATCAACCGGGACGGTCCATTTGTATTATACCGGGGCGGATTATCGGCGTGGCTGGTGGGTGATGGAAGCGACACTACTGGAAACGATGGGAGTTGAGCCTTAACGCACTGACGGTCAAGTGAACTGCGTTGTTTATGGACTCTCGCAAAAGCCGGCGCGGCCACAATCATAGTGCGTATCGTACTGCTTCTCGAAGGCTCTGACACCGCGCGGAGAAGGCGAGATTGGGGTTTATCGCTACCGTGCCCGGCTGAATGACCGCATCGGAGAGGTGAACTGCAACGCAGCGAAATGCATGCTGCAAGCGCGAAGGAAGGCTGCGCTAGTGAAGGTGAGAAATCCAAAGTCCAATTGTCCACAATACCGGGTGTTTTTCCTTCAGAGCCTGCTCATTCGAGTTATTCTCCACCTGCGCCATGACCACTTCGTTATTCGAGGCGATCGCCGCGTTTTGGTTCACAAAGCTGATCTGCTCTTCGCTAGGCGTCGCCTGACCAAAGATGGAGTTCAGGCGCGCGATGATCTCCTGGATGTAGACCGGTGCAGCCCCCCGGGGCGGGTGTGCCCCCCCACCGACTGGTTTCAACCGGTCAGGTTCAACGGCATCATCTGACGTCTCCCTGTTCTTGATCTCGTATCCCGTGACCCATCAATCCGCATGGTCTTGGGGTCGAGATATCCCGCGATAGCGGTTTGCTTTTTCGAGCGGATGAAGGGCAACCTTTATCGAACCAAGCTGGAATTGTGTGAGCCTGACTCGTGTTGAGCCATTGATGTAGCGAGCATAATCAACATGGTTCAGCCAATATACCAAGCAGGAACTCGACACCTGAAAGGTATCAACGCGATGCCTTAAACCAACGCGCTCAGGTCAAAGATTTTCCAAGGAAATCCGCAGAATGCAGTGAGTCTTGACGGTGCTCGCGGAAGGTCGGAACAGTCTGGGTTGCCATAGTTGCCGCAACTTTGAGTTTTGTGATTCACCAGCCGTTTGGTATGCTATTACAATGCGTGTTTCTTCTTGGCTTTTAAGGGCATTCTTTTTGACCTTTCTTCTTGGTGGCGCTGCGTCAGGGCCTGTCGCAGCACAGGATCCTGCCATTGAGCCTGAAGCACACGGCCCATTGCTCTACCTCAGTCAGGCGGAGTGTCTAAGGGCAAAAGCAGACATGTACCTTGATGCTGTTGGCATTGGGCCGAGCCTTGTTTTTGTTGGCTTCTGCGAAGACAGCGTCGTCAAGCCGTCTCCAGGTCAGATCAGTTCCGCCAGCACCCTGAATTCACTGCAAGACAGCGTGATCCGTTTCACCGAAAAACAGATGCGGGATTTGCCGGGGCTCGGCCACCTTCCGGTCAATATGAAAGCCGTGGTCGTCGTTCTTTCAAGGGAACAGATTACATGCATTCGCGACAGGTTCGACGATGTGGTGGACGCCAAAGAGGGCACCAAGTTCACTCGTAAAGGGGCTTCAGGTGACGTGGAGGACAAGGTGGCGGAGCTCAGATTGAATGAGTGCGAGTAGCGAAAAACCGGCGCAGACCCAGCGGAGTTCGAGCTCGCGGCGCTCCATCAAGCGCCTTGCCAATATTGAAACGGCTCAATTTATCGCGCTTATCCTGGCAGGTGCCTACGCAGTGTTCGAGCTATCTCTTACGCGGGTTGATCGGCACGTTGATACAGCAATGTCGTTGGTGCAAGAGTTCAGTCAAGGTCAGCTCGGCGAGAACCGGCGCTTTCTAAACGACCGATGGTATTCCCATTGGGAGGACGTACGTCTTTTGCAGGAAGCCGGCTATGGTGCGTCCAGTGCTCCCATTCAGGCGTTTATTGAGAACACGATCGTCGGTGAGTTGGATCAAGCCGGTCAAAAGGAGTTTCGGCTCGCGATCGCCGAAATTACAGATAGTCTCGACCGCTTGGCAATCTGTGCGAAACCCCCGTTCAATCTGGGAGTTTTCAACATGTTTGCTCAGTGTGATCCGAAGACCACCAATCATGCAATCTGCGAGTACGCTACGAGCTTTCACGAACTCTACGGTCCAATGATTGATGAAACTCGCACCACCCTGGGTAACGGCGGCCTTGGGATCGCACTTGAAGAATATGTGATGGAGGGAACATGTTTTCGGTGGCTTCAAGGCTGATAACTGCCATTGTGATGTGCGCTTTGAATGTCGCACCTGCTCTCGCGGCAAAAATCTATTGGTCTGACCCGATAGAAGTCGAATTCCAGTATGTCTATCCGGCCCAGACTGTCGGCGAACCCATGGCAGCAGGTGATGCCAAATCATTCGCCATGATGCCACACCTGCGCGTCGAAGGTCGGATCGAGCCGGGAGATGCAGACAGACTGGGGGCAATGCTGCGGGAAGAAAAGCCCGATTGGAACGTCGATATGTTCAAGGACATTGTCGTGTCGTTCGACAGTGACGGCGGCGATTTCTACGAAGGTCTTTTGATCGCGGACACGATATCGGCACTTGCCGCGACCACATTCGTCGGGCCAGGCGACCGTTGTCTTTCGTCCTGCGCGATTGCGTTCCTTGGTGGCAGCGCCATCGTCATGCGTGGGTTGCCCAGTTGGCCAAGTCGTTTCATTCACGTGGACGGCGTGCTTGGATTCCACGCGCCCTTTTCTGAAATTCCTTCGGCTATTCAGATCCCGGCTGGCACGCCATTGACAGACAGCCTTACTCAGCAAATGGCACAAAGTTTCTATGGCCAGGCACAAGCCGCGATCACTGAGATCGCAGGGCGGATGTCGAACTGGCAAATCTCACCTGATTTTGTATTCGGAATGCTTACGAAAGACAGTTACCTGGTTGACACGCGGCCAATAGACGAACGGTTTGTCTTGGTTGATAGTTTCATAGGGGCATCAATGATCAAAGCAACTGTTCTGACGTCTGCCTTGGACTACCCGACCGAGATTACCGGGGTGGGCGCGAGCGCCGCATGCAGCTTTCTGGTTCGGGCCAACACGGGACGTACTATGCAGATCGGCATTGCGTCATCCGTGGAATCTCTTGGCAATCCAGATCTCACCGCAGATGGAACCTGGACCGTCGCCTCCACGAAATTCGCGCGAGGGAGGTTTCCGGAAGTAGTTTCAGAAAAGACAACCGCCATTACAACTGTCAGTCGCTTGGTGCCGGGCAACGATCCAAGCGCGTTTTTCACTGAAGGGCTCTTGTCTGGTCTTGGCCCAGTGCAGTGTAGCGCCTACCGCGGTGATGACGGTCGATGGTATGCGCGCACCTTCAACGAGAACATTCACTTTCCGGGAGGAGAAGGAACTTATGTACATGGACGCGGTGCCGACCTTATTGAGGTCCGGGTACTCGATTTCGAACGCGGCTATCCGATCAACCGGTTTCTTCTGCTGGGGGCGGTGGGCAGTTGGTCCAGGGCACCAGAATTACATATCGCATTTCCCGAGTGGCTGCCTGATTGGACAAGTGACATAAAGGGGCCGAGCTTTGATTGTAACGGCGATCTTGATCCAGCCGCAGAGGTAATCTGTTCATATCCAGCCTTGGCAGATGCTGACGGTCGTCTTGGTGCGCTCTACAAAGCTGCGCGGGCGAAACTGGGTGACGTAGTGTTAACGGAACAGCGCGCATGGATCCGAGCGCGCAATCGGGTGTGTCGCCCCGAGCGCGTCAATCTGGACGACAATTTCATCCGTTGGAACCTCGCGCTATGCTTGATGGAAATGACCGGTTCACGAAACAGAGTTTTGGCCGCACAATTGCAATAGCGTTGGAAGTGCATCATAGGGGCGTCTCATTGCGGGACGCGCGAAATCGACCTTCGGGCCAATGACGGGTGCAGACCTCAGGACAAAGCTTCAATAAACGGAGAAATTCAGAGTTTTCGCCATACGGGCTAGTGCCGGTTGCGCCCAATCCTCTATACGAAATGGTCAGGGAAGTGCTTTCGGTGTGAGTTTCAGTCGCCCGTCGCCACGCCAGAGCAACTGCGGAAAGCACAGAACCATGGCAAGGCCGGAGCAGCAAAACACGAAATCAAGTCGCAGGCTTGCTACTGCGCGGATCATTGCGCCGGTGGCGCGTCAGTTGCGCGTTGCCGGTGTGTTGTCTGTTGCGTCTGGTCTGATCTGGCCTGTGCAGGCGGGTGCGCTGGCATGGGCCATTTCGGGCTGGGTGACGGGTGAAATGACCCGAACCGGCATTGCAGCCGCGCTTTTCACTCTGGGCGGCGTCCTGCGCGCGCTCTTGACGCGGGCGGCCGGCGCCTGCCTTTTTGACGCCGCAGATCGGACCATTGCGCGTGAACGTGCGGCTCTCATCTCGCGCGAGGCACGCGCGCGCGCCGACGTCAGTTCGGCCGAGGTCGCTGCGCTTGCCGTGCAGAAGCTACCGCTCCTTCAGCCGTGGATCACGCGGTATCATGTGGCCATGGTGCGCGTGGCGATCCTGCCCCTTGTCTTGCTGGCGGTGACATTCTGGTTCTCATGGGTTGCAGGGCTCGTGTTGCTGGTCGCAGGACCGTTGATCCCCGTTTTCATGGCACTGGTCGGTATGGCAGCCGAGGAAGCATCGCGGCGACAGATGGTCGAAGTCGGCACGATGAATGCCATGCTTATGGACCGGCTTTCGGCGATGCTCGACATCCGCCTGCTGGGCGCGATCGAGAGCGCGTCGGCGGATTTCGAGGAACGGGCCGAGGCCTTGCGCGTCAAGACCATGAGAGTGCTGCGTGTGGCCTTTCTGTCATCGACTGTGCTGGAACTTTTCAGCGCCATCGGTGTCGCGATGGTAGCGGTTTTTGTGGGCTTCACGCTGTTGGGGGAAATCACCTTCGGAAGCTGGGGAGCCCAGCTTGGACTTGGGGAAGGCCTGTTTCTTTTGCTGATCGCACCCGAGTTCTTTCAGCCCTTTCGCGATCTTGCTGCAGCGTGGCATGATCGCGCGGCGGGCTTGTCGGTGTTGGCCGAACTGGAAGAGCTTGATACGACCGGGCGCGTGGCGTTTCTGGGCACGGCGCGCGAAACTGCACCTTTGCGCGGCCCGATCACGCTCGCGGTCAGCGGAGCCGCTGTCGCGTATTCGGACCGGATATTGCCATTGCCGGACTTCAAGCTGAACACGGGTGAATCCCTCGCGCTTGTCGGCCCCAGCGGTGCCGGCAAAAGCACAACACTTGAGGCCATTGCAGGTCTTGTGCCGCTCGCTCGGGGGCGCATAACCGTATGTGGCAAGACGTTGGGTGAGGACACGGCAGACGCGTGGCGCGCGCGTATCGCAATGGTGCCGCAAACCCCACATTTTGCCGATCAAACACTGCGCGACTGGCTTGACCCCGACGCGGATGAAGCCGCGCTCCGGAACGCCCTTGAGCTTGCAGAGGCAGACAGGATCGTCAGGCGATTGCCCGATGGGCTGGACACCCGTCTGGGTGAAACGGGTGGCGGCGTATCGGGTGGCGAAGCGCGTCGCCTGATGATTGCTCGCGCGGTTCTGAGCAGGCGCGAACTCATCCTTGCGGACGAGCCGACAGCAGATCTTGACCCCGAAACGGCACAGCTTGCCATTTCATCGCTGAAACGGCTGAAAGACGCAGGCCACAGTCTGATCGTGGCGACGCATGATCCGGCCGTCTTTGGCGCGATGGACGCCATTGTAGAGGTGGGGTCATGAAGGCGCTTTTGCCCATCATCCGTATGCTGCTGACGGCAGAGCCCAAATCCATGATCCGTGGCGCCGCCCTCTCGGTGATCGTTCTGTTGATGGGGGCGGCACTTCTGGGTCTGTCGGGCTGGTTCATCACCGCAACGGGGATCGCTGGCCTGGCGGGTGTTGGCATTGCTTTTGACGTGTTTCGCCCCTCGGCAGGTGTCCGGTTTCTGGCACTGGGTCGCACGGCTGCACGGTATGGCGAACGGCTGCTGACCCATGATGCGACCCTGCGGGCACTGGCGGCGCTGCGGGTGACATTGCTGCGCCGTCAGGTTGGCCTTGATGCAAGAGCACTGGCCCGCCTGCGCGGTGAGGCGGAACTCACCCGCATCATCTCGGACGTCGATGCGCTCGACGGTGTCATTCTGAGGTTTGTCCTGCCCGGGCTGGCCGCGTTGCTTACGCATCTGGTCGTCTTTCTTGCGCTTGCATGGCTGGCCGGGTGGGCAGTTGCCGCTGCCGTCCTGCTCGGCTATGTGCCGGTCGCGGTTCTGGTGTTTTGGAGGCTGGCGCGTCAAAGCATCGTTCCGTCGGATCAGGTCGAAACACAATCGCAGGCCTTGCGGCGCGGCATGATCGACATGATCCGGGACCGTCAGGCGCTGATCTTGCGCGCCCGCATTGCCGATCGTGAGGCCGATCTGCTGGCGATTGATGCCTCGACGCGCAAGATGATGCGGGCGCTTGACCTTTCGGATCGTAACGCAATCGCCGCGCTTTCGGTTCTGACCGCGGCGGTGACGGGGCTGGCCCTTTTGGTGGGGGCAGCTTTTGTCGGGCAAGGTGCGCTCGACCCGGCAACCGGCGCTATTGGCGTCTTTGTTGCGCTGGCGCTGGCCGAAGCCCTGCCACCTTTTGCGCGCGGTGTGGCCGACTTCGGCAGGATGGCAGGTGCGGCAAAACGGATCGGGAAAGCCCCCGGACCGATACCCGCAACGGCGGTCAGGCCGGACTCCAAGCCTGATGAGCCGGTTCTATCGGTCGACACCCCGGATCTGACGCTTCAACTTGAAGCAGGCAAGGCGGCGGTTCTGACCGGGCCAAGCGGCGGCGGCAAGACCAGCTTGCTGATGCAGATTGCCGGTATGGCCGCCAGTGAAGGCGTCTTTATTCTCGGCACAGGGGTCGCGGAATGGCCTGACGCGGAATTGCGCAACATAGTCACGATGGTGCCGCAACGCAGTGCGTTGATCGCGGGGACGATCCGCGAGAACCTGTCACTCTCTGGCGAGACGGAGGATGAAGAGATGTGGCGCGCACTTGCGGCTGTTGCGCTTGATGATGTCGTGCGCGCGCGGGACGGGCTTGAAACACAGCTTGGCGAGGGCGGCACGGGTCTTTCAGGCGGTCAGGCGCGCCGACTGACACTTGCGCGCGCTTTGCTTCGGAAGCCGAAACTGCTACTTTTGGATGAACCGATTGAGGGACTTGACGATGCCACAGCTTCGCGCGTCCTGACAGGGATACGTGGGATGTTACCTGAAGCGGCGATCCTTGCGACACTGCACCGCAGCGCAGATCACCCCGTTTTTAATATATCTCAAAAATTAGATATAAGACGGTAGCGCCGAATATATTGTGACGACCGCCACTGCGCGGCCAGATCCCACTACCGGAAATTGCACCAACGGCATGACGTTGGACAGAAATCTAGGAGACTGGAAATGGAGTTCGATATTGTCGAGCTGTCACGCCTGCAGTTTGCAATGACAGCAATGTATCACTTCCTGTTTGTGCCGCTCACACTCGGCTTGGCGGTGCTCGTCGCGATCATGGAAACGGTTTACGTCATGACGGATCGCCCGATCTGGCGGCAAATGACAAAATTCTGGGGCATGCTTTTCGGCATCAACTTCGCGATCGGCGTGGCCACGGGTATCACCATGGAATTCCAGTTCGGGATGAACTGGTCCTATTTCAGCCACTACGTCGGCGACATTTTCGGCGCGCCGCTCGCGCTTGAAGGTCTGATGGCTTTCTTCCTCGAAGCCACATTCGTCGGTCTGTTCTTCTTCGGATGGGACAAGCTGAGCAAAGTGGGACACCTCATCGTGACGTGGCTTGTCGCCATCGGCTCGAACTTCTCGGCGCTGTGGATCCTGATTGCAAACGGCTGGATGCAGAACCCGGTTGGAGCCGAGTTCAACCCCGACACGATGCGCATGGAAATGACAAGCTTTTTTGAGGTCATGTTCAACGAGGTCGCGCAGGCAAAGTTCGTCCACACGGTCTCGGCAGGGTATGTCACGGCTTCGGTTTTCGTCCTGGGCGTATCGGCGTGGTATCTGCTGAAGGGGCGGCACGTCGAACTGGCACGACGCTCCATCACCGTCGCTGCCTCGTTCGGTCTGGCCGCGGCACTTTCGGTCGTCGTTCTGGGGGATGAATCCGGATACTCTGCAACGCACTCCCAGCGTATGAAGCTCGCCGCGATCGAAGGCATGTGGGAAACCGAACCGGCGCCGGCGTCGTTCACGCTGATCGGCCTGCCTGATCAGGAAGCGCGAGAAACGAAATATGCAGTGCATATTCCCTATTTGATGGGGCTAATCGGAACACGCTCGCTCACAACGGATATCGCGGGCATCGACGATCTGATTGCCGAGTCCGAAACCCGCATTCGGTCGGGCATCATCGCCTATGATGCGCTGATGACGATCCGCGAGGAACGCGACGCCACCAGCCCCGATGTGCGCAGCACGTTCGAGGCGCATAGTGGCGATCTTGGCTATGCCTTCCTGCTCAAACGCTACGTAGATGATCCGCGTGACGCCACCGAGGCTCAGATCGTGCAAGCCTCCAACGACACGTTGCCAACGGTCTGGCCGCTGTTCTGGGCCTTCCGTATCATGGTCGGGCTGGGCTTCAGCTTCATCGCGATCATGGCCTATTTCTTCTGGCGCTCCAGCTTCCGCGGGCAAGACTATCCGCGCTGGGCGCTCTGGGGGGCCGTCCTGATCATCCCGACACCGTGGATCGCGGCCGAGCTTGGCTGGTTCGTTGCAGAATACGGCCGCCAGCCCTGGACAGTTGACGGTGTCTTGCCCACTGCGCTTTCGGTCAGTCACCTGTCGGTCGCCGATCTGCTGCTGACACTGGCCGGTTTCATGATTTTCTACACCGTGCTCTTCGTCGTCGAAATGGGCCTGATGCTGAAATACATCCGCAAGGGGCCGTTCGAGGATGTCGAGGAAACCGAAGCCTGGACCGCGCGGCACGAACACCGCCTGCGCACCCACGATGGCAAAGGCCCCTTTGCCGAAACACCAGCGGAGTAAATGCCATGATCCTGCATGAATTTATCAGTTATGACGTGCTTCGCGTGATCTGGTGGGCGCTGCTGGGCGTGCTGCTGATCGGCTTTGCACTTACGGATGGGTTTGACATGGGGGTCGGTGCATTGCTGCCCTTCGTCGCCAAGACCGACACGGAACGGCGCTTGGCCATCAACACCGTCGGCCCGGTCTGGGAAGGAAACCAGGTGTGGTTCATCCTCGGCGGCGGCGCGATTTTCGCCGCATGGCCGCCGCTTTACGCGGTCAGCTTCTCGGGTTTCTACCTTGCAATGTTTGTCATTCTTGCCGCGCTGATCGTGCGGCCCGTCGCGTTCAAATACCGCTCCAAACGCGAAAGCGCGCGGTGGCGCACGGCTTGGGACTGGGCTCTCTTTGCTGGTGGTGCCGTGCCCGCCCTGCTTTTCGGTGTTGCGGTGGGCAATGTGTTGCAAGGTGTCCCATTCGAACTGACGCCAGATCTTTTCGCCCGCTATGAAGGCGCCTTCTATGCGAAGTTCTTCGGGTTGCTGAACCCCTTCGCGATATTAGCAGGTGTCGTATCCCTTGCGATGCTCGTGACCCACGGCGCGGCCTGGCTCTCGTTCAAGGCCGAAGGGGTTGTTGCTACGCGCGCACGCGCCATCGGCTCTGTCTCTGGCCTTGTAACGATCGCGGGCTATGTGTTGGCTGGCGTATGGCTGGCCTTTGGCATCGAGGGGTATGCCTTCGCATCGGATATCGCGGCAAACGGCCCGTCCAACCCGCTTTACTCCGAGGTCGTGCGCACGGACAGTTGGCTGACAGCCTATGCCGCGCGCCCTTGGATCGCTCTTGCACCAGCTCTGGGACTCATCGGAATGGTCATGGCCGTATTGGGCATGCGAGCAGGGCGCGAAGGCTCAACCCTGCTTTGGTCCAAACTGGGCATCTTTGGCGCGATCTCTTCGGTCGGGCTGACGATGTTCCCGTTCATTCTGCCGTCGTCGATTGATCCGAGATCGTCCCTCACCGTTTGGGACAGCTCCTCGTCACATCAGACCTTGTTCGTCATGCTGGTCGCGACGGTCATCTTCATGCCCTTGATCCTTGCCTACACGGCGTGGGTTTACAAAGTGCTCTGGGGGAAGGTCACCGAAGCTGACGTGACAGAATCCAGTTCCGCCTACTAGCACGCTTAACCGGAAGGAAAACAGAATGTGGTATTTTGCCTGGCTCCTTGGCCTGCCCCTGGCCGCGATGTTTGCGGTCGTGAACGCAATGTGGCTAGAAATGCGCCGTGATCGCGTGCTGTCGGAGCAACCGGATATCGGGAAGGGGTAACACAGCTTTCAGCCAACACAGCAACTCAACGCCGGTTGCCCGCGATTGAAACCGCAGGGACCGGCGCTAGCGCAACACCCGCACCTTGTGAAGCAGAATGACCGAAACTTGCTGAGCGACGCGCTGAAAAACGGCTATGATCGTATGACGTCAACTGAACAAATCTTGGCTAACCGGTTTAACTGATAGGCCAGCGTGTCCAGCGGTTCGAGACCTCATCAAACACACCAGAGATTGGCCGCTTGTGGAAACAAGTGCTTGCTGCGGCATGAAGCACTCTGGGCATTGAGGTGTCGTCAATCCGCACGGATTGTTTGCGACCGGGTCACGTCGATCAGCCGCGAGCCGATCGCATACGGAATGGATGGGATGCGAAGGACAACGGTAGCTCAGACCTACAGGAAGACCGGAACGCTACCTCCTGTTTTGCTCGATCACCGCGCCACACCAAGATGGAAGCTGTTCGCCAAAACGGGTTTATTGTGATCCTTGCTGAGAAAAGTGAAGAACAAATGATATTTTACCCATGATATTGAATCTCGGAAAATGAACCGGATTGGGGCTGCCAGCCAATCTTCTTAAATAGAAGTCAGCACCTTGCGAACCAATTCTGTTCGCCGAACGACATCCATCTTTGACATCGCAGATTTAAGCTGGTTGCGGATTGTGTGAATGCTGACCTTGCGAAATTCTGCGATCTCTCGGGTCGACCGACCTTCGGCGATACTCTCTGCGACCTCCGCTTCACAGGGTGTCAACGAGAACAGCTCGACCAACATCCCTTTTGCATCTGTAGCATGCTGATCGCGCATCATGCACAGCATCAGAAGCGGCCTTCCGATCAGCCCGAGATCTGAAAACATCGTGGCGTCATCCCGAAGTGCAAGCCTTGCTGTTCGACACCTGAACACTTGCCCGTTCCTCCGATCGACGGCTCTGAACGTGGTTTCAAGGGTTAGATCATGCCGGGCAAGTCTGTCTGCCAACCTTTCAAGCAACCGTGTAAGCCGCGGGCTTCGAAAAAACAGTCTCTCTCGGAGATCGCAGCAAAACACGGCACCCTCGTTTATTAATGTTTGAGCTTCTTCATTCGCGAAACGGACCCGGCGTTGACCATCAATCGCGACAACCGAAGGTGGGTGCCAAAGCCAGACCTTGACGGCCGTCTGTTCGACGACCTTGGCTGCGATCATCTGATTTATTTCTATTGCGTGTTGAATGCTGGGCACCAGTCGAGCGACGAGCGCCATCCATTGATCCTGCTTTGTCTCGATATCCCGTCGGCGAATGTTGCCCCCCAGCAGGAAGCTGCGCCGCCTGTCATTGAAAATAACCGCACCGCCACCACCCAGAATGTCACCATTGGGCCGCACCCAATCATTGTAAAACTCGGTTCTTACGAGGTCTTCCACAGGACACATTTCCTCGGCGTGCATGACCGATCCTGCTGCGCGATTCATGAAACCGGGAACCCAGGCATTCATTGTTCCATAATACTCGGCATAAGAGCGGACTGCTTCTGGATCGTATCCAGAGCTTTTTATTCCGGACTGGGTGTTCGACCTGACATCTTGCCCGAACATATGGGTGCGCACACCGCCTGTCAGTTGGTGTAGGGCGTCCAGAAAATCTTGCCACTTTCCAGGATCAACCGCAGCTTTGAAAATCAGGTTTGTCAGCCGCGTAAAATCAGTTTGACTTACAGACATAGGAATTCTCTGTCGAAGGCAACAGCTCCACCAGAAATTGATCTATCGGCGCGGATTATAGCAGATTTACCGCTTTATGGCGAACCGGCTTGCCCAGAATCCAAGATCAGTTCCGTCGGGAGTTCGTTTGCAGATGACCCCGAGGCAGGTTCAGATCGGCATGAAATGACCGGCGATACCAAGGGAACTTAGCCCAACTGGTTCATGTCAGACCAAAACCGTTCATCTAATTTGGTGAGTCTTTTCGTCCGCATTTTATCACGGAGGCTCCAATGGCACTCATATTCAAGAGCTCTCGGAATGACATCGTCCGGGGCACAGACTCATCTGATTGGATTTTTACATTTGGGGGCGATGACGAAGTTCATGCCCGCGCGGGGAACGACTTTGTTTTCGGCGGGCGCGGCAATGATTGGATCAGCGGTGGCGATGGTGGCGACTACATCTACGGTCAGCGCGGTGATGATTTTCTGATTGGCGGCGCAGGAGCAGACGTCCTGCGTGGCGGTCGCGGCAATGATACCGCTGTATTTGTCGCAGCAGACAACGCTCGGAATGCGTATCACAATGACGCATATTATGGCGGCAAGGGGCACGACACACTCAGGCTCGAGTTCACGGCGGATGAATGGGCAGAGTGCTCAGTGAAAGAGGATGTGGCGGGCTTTCTGAACTGGCTCTCGGATACATCTGCCGCGCGCTCATTCACATTCACATCACTGGGTCTGACGGCGCGAAGCTTTGAATGCCTGAAGGTTTTTGTCGACGGTGTAGAGATCGACCCCACTGCCCCGCCGGACGTGACCGAGATAGACCTGTCAGATTCGACAGAAGATGAAACGGTCACAATATCTGATGATACTGACACCAATATCCAAACGGGCTCGGGCGACGATACGATCACGGCCGGCAATGGCACCAATGTAATCGACGCGGGTGACGGCAACAACGTCGTGACAACAGGCAGTGGCGACGATGACATTACCACGGGGTCCGGTGATGATACCGTCACGATAGGCGATGGGGACGATATCGTGCGCACCGGTGCCGGAAACGACACGATTATTGCCGGGGCCGGTTTGGGCGATGACATCATCGACGGTGGGCTAGGCAATGATACAGTGGCCTACCCATCTGTCACAAATGGGGTCACGATTGATCTCCGCGCCGAGGATCGGTCGGGCACGATGACAATAAACAACGGCACAATAGGGGATTATCTGTCGTCGAAAGGATATTCGGTGACCACGCCGGTTGGCATTGCGACTGGTGATGTCTCCCCGACGGGACAGGACGAAGTCGAAGTTGATATCCTGATCAGCATTGAAAATGCCACGGGTGGGAAGGGCAGCGATCACATCACGGGCAACGACGACGACAATGTTTTGCGAGGCGGCGATGAATCGGACACGGGGAATGACACGCTTCTGGGTCTAGCGGGCAATGACCTTTTGATTGGGGGGGCCGGAAACGACACCATTGATGGTGGTGCGGGTGACGATACGATCGAAGGCGGTGCCGGGAATGACACGATCGATGGTGGCGAAGGGTTCAACCAGATCGTCCTGAGCGGGACCAATGACGACTATGACGTCATAAGCAACGGCGACGGCACCTACAAGGTCACGGATGTCGGGGGAACTGGCGACGGTGTCGACGTAATCACCAATATCGAAGACCTCGTGTTTTCCAACACGACGTTGGCTTTGTGGACGTTCGTGGATGGATTCGACATCTTCGGCACCCCAAATTCTGAAACCATCTTCGGGACACAGGGACGAGACAATATATATGGCGATGCAGGTGACGACCAGATTTTCGGACGCGGAGAAGAAGACTGGATTACAGGAGGCGCTGGAAATGACTTGATTGATGGCGGCGATGGAGTAGTTGACGACGATTCTGGTTGGGACGCTGCGGACTATATGGAGGAAACATTTGAAGGAGGGTCTCAGGGCGTCACCGTAAACCTTGGCACCCAAACCGCGACGGACACGTTCGGCGACACGGATACTCTGGTTAATATCGAACGGATCAACGCCACGAATTTCGCGGACAACCTCATAGGATCCGACGATGACGACGCATTCGACCCTCATGGCGGTGATGATGAGATTCACGGCGGCGATGGTTGGGACAATCTGATGTATCAACTGTCCGCCGGAGAGGGCGGAACATCCGGGATCGTGGCAACATTTAGCCCGACCGTTGAGGGCTCAGGAACTGTGAAGGATCCGTTTGGGGATACTGATACTTTTACCGGGATCGAAGCCCTTCGCGGCACCGAGTTCGATGACGACGTAACTGGCGGTTTTGGTTTTCAGTTCATTCGCACATTTGCGGGGGATGACATCGTCGACGGAACGATAGGGCAACAGATGCTGGGCTATCATGACGATGCGAATTACGGTGGTTTCGAAGGCATCTCGGTCGATATGTCCGTGGTCGATGGAAACGGTTTTGCGACCGTGACTGACGGTTTCGGCGATCAGGACCTGATCAAGGATATCGAGGAAATTCGCGGCACCGGCACCGACGACTCCATCACTGGCAGCAGTGCGGATAACTTCTTTCTTGGTGAAGCTGGCGATGACCTTATCGACGGACAAGCCGGCAGCGATACGATCCAGGGCGGGTTGGGGAACGATACGATTCTGGGTGGGGTCGGCGACGACAATCTTGATGGCGGTGCGGACAACGACACCATCACCGGGGGTGCGGGAGTTGACGTCATGATAGGTGGAGCCGGCGCTGACCAATTCATCTTCAGCCTCGGCGACGGCAATGACATCATCGAAGATTTCACGGTCGGAGAGGATCTTCTGGTCCTTGAGGGCGGCGTGACCATCACCGGATTGTCCGAGCTTGACGTCGGAGGTGATGCCAGTTTGGACACGGTCGTAGAGTTGTCGAGCGGCGAAGAGATTGCACTGTTGGATGTCTCTGGTCTCACCGACTGGAATGCCCTTTTGTGAGTGTTTGGCCCTCTGCGTCTGCGCCACTGATTTTCGGGTTTCTCTGATCCGGTTTCAGGAACTGGTGGGCGCAGAGGGGTTTTGTATGGGGTGACACCCGATCAAGAATGATTGTCTCGAAGAAGCAGATCAATGGGCCGAGCTAGAAAATAGGTCGATTTGTGCGATGTCACCACGGTCGCCTTGTCTTACCCGTCGTCGCGGGCGTAGTCCCGCAATTGCTGCACATCGCTGATGATGGCGCTGGCCTTGTCAATCCGCACCCCATACGCCCCCAGCCGCGAAAAGGCGCGTGACAGGCTTTCGGGTTTCATCCCCAGACGTCCTGCGATCAGAACCTTGTCGTATGGCAATTTGATCGCACAATCGTCGGGCGTGCCGTCGCACAGGCCAAGCAGAAACTCGGCCACACGCTGCGGTGCGGTCTTGGCCTTCAACTGCTCAAGCTGTGTCACCAGCCCGTGCAGATGTGTGAAAGTCGAGGACAGGATGGACAAGGCGACCTCGGGATCCTGTTTCACAAGCTGAACCATGACATTGGTCGGGATATGCATGACCTCGCAATTGGTGGCTGCCTCGCCCGACACCGGATAGGGCAGTTTTCGCAGGGCGACGGCCTCGCCGAAGCTTTCGCCACGGGTGAAGACGCTCACCACCGCTTCGGTGCCGCCGCGCGTCATGCGGTAGAGCTTCACCCAGCCATCCAAGACAATGTGGATCGCATCGGCAGACTCCTCTTGCATGAACAGTGTTTCGCCACGCTCGTAATGCCGCCATGTCGCTTGTGACAGGATCGCGTCCACATGCACATCGGGTAGCGCGCGCATGAAAAGAGAATTGCGCGCAATCGTCTTATACTTTTCAAGTGGCACTGTGTTTCCCCTGTAAACGGCACTGTGCAAGCAGCGCGCCATCCTGTTCCGGCATCGTTTCTATCTGCGCAATCCGGCGGCGTCCACCATCTGAATGCATCTGGTGCACCCGGGTTTATTCGCCAGAGCGGGTTGCCCTGACAACACGTCCGGCCAACTGTTCTTCCCAGGATTTCATCATCTCATCGACCCGTTTCATATAGGCTTCGTTTTCAACGGTCGGCGTGTCGATGTCATGCAGCTGGGCAAGGTCGAGCATCACTTCACGATCCGAGGCGTCGAACTCAGCCACCATACGTTCTGCCGTGGCACGACCGTGACCAAGCGCCTCGAACGCCGAACGGGTCATCCGCAGCGAGCTGTCATACACTTCGCGGATCACGTCGCGGCACCCCACGGACCACAGGTCATAGACATGGTTGCGGTCGACCGCACGGGCAATGACATGCACATGCGGATGATGCGCGCAGACATAGCGGGTCATTTCGGTGATCGCCTCTTTCCCGTCGATCGCGATGACAAGGATCTTCGCGTCCTCGATCCCGGCGGCGTGCAGCATATCGGGACGAGTGGCATCACCGAAATGTACGCTGATTCCGAACCGGCGCAGCATCTCAAGCTGCTCGGACGAATAGTCCAGCACCGTCGTGTCATACCCGGCGGCGCGCAGCCCCCGGTTCACGATACCGCCGAACCGGCCGTGGCCAGCGATGATGATCTGGGCCGGTGTCTCGATCGGATCAGCGTCGCGCCGGTCCTCATGCGAGTATCTTGGTGCGATCACGCGGTCATAAAGGATGAACAGAAGGGGTGTCAGCAGCATCGACAGCGCCACCACCAGCAGCAAGAGGTCGGCAATTTCCTTGGGGATCACGGCATTGGCAACCGAGAAGGTCAACAGGACAAACCCGAACTCACCAGCTTGGGCAAGGCCCAGACCGAACAACCACTTGTCACCGCCCGTCAGATGAAAAGCACGGCCAAGCACCATCAGTACGGTGGATTTCAAGACGATCAGCCCAACCGTCAACCCCAGAACCAGCGCGATGTTCTGACCCAGTAATTCAAAATCAATGCTGGCCCCGACGGTGATGAAAAAGACGCCAAGAAAAATGCCCTTGAACGGGTCGATGTCGCTTTCCAACTCATGCCGATAGGCGCTGCCACCCATCACGACCCCCGCCAGAAAAGTGCCCAGGGCCGGAGACAGTCCGACAAGTGTCATCAAAAGCGCAATGCCCAGGACCATCATCAATGCTGCGGTGATGAACAGCTCGCGCAACCTGGCGCGGGCCACGAACCGGAACACGGGTGTTGTCAGATAGATGCCGATGAATACGACCGCCGCGATGGCGCCCAGCGTGACCAGCGCCGTCTGCCACCCGTTCAGACCGTCAACCAGGCTGAGGTTCAGATGGGATGCACCGGCACCGTGATCGCCCGCATCACCCGCCCCGTGCGACAAGGTGGTGGCCAGGTCCCGCTGCGCCAGCAAGGGGATCAGGGCCAGCATCGGAATGACCGCGATGTCCTGCATCAACAGCACCGAGAAGCTCGCCTGCCCCCCGTCAGATCGCAACAGCCCCTTTTCGCGCAGGGTTTGGTTGACGATGGCGGTCGAAGACAGGGCCAGCACCAGCCCTATGGCCAATCCGATGGCAGGCGACAGGCCGAACGCCATCGCAATCAGCATGACCAGACCCGCTGTGACGATCACCTGCAACCCGCCCAGAACGAAGATCCGCGCTCGCATGTCCCAAAGGGCGCGCGGGTTCATCTCAAGCCCGACTACGAACAGCATCATAACGACGCCAAACTCTGCGAAGTGCTGAAGCGCGACCACATCCGCGCCCATTGCGTGCAAGAACGGGCTGATGATGATCCCGGCCAGCAGGTACCCCAGCACCGACCCAAGCCCCAGGCGCGATGCGATCGGCACTGCCAGAACCCCTGCCAGAAACAGCGTGTAGGTGATCAGCATGAACTCGGCGGTCATCGGGCATCCTGTCTGTTTGGCAAGCCGACCGGGCCAGGCACTGGCCCGTGCAGCGTCGCACACGGTGTGGTGCGCGGGTGAAACGCACGATGGTTAACCCGTTCATCTCTCAGTCAACCCCGTGCACCGGACTGGGTCAAGATTTTGCCGAACGTGTCAGGCTTCCTGGGCCATGTGCGTTTCAGAGCTGTACCGCCATCCGTCCGACCGCGGCACAATCACGATCAACCCGCTTGCGGTGTCTGCGACTGACACGTGCCAGCGCCGTGACTGGACCCGAGATCGCGACAAACAGGCTGAGCCAGCAATCCTGCGCATGTAAAGATGGCAGGCCCCGATCTTTTTCGAAAGAGCACAAGTTTCGCCTTGTATTCCCCATCCCCGCTTGGCTATACGCGTCGTCGGAGACGTGGCCGAGTGGTCGAAGGCGCTCCCCTGCTAAGGGAGTAGGCGGGAAACCGTCTCGAGGGTTCGAATCCCTTCGTCTCCGCCATTACCAATTGATTTTATTGGATAAATCGGCGCTCAATCAATCCTACCCACGAACTACCCACGGAATTTTGGGGCCTGCAACAGACCGAAAGCCCCGCCTTTCGCTCACGAAGACGTGACTGCATGTCGCACCCGGCGACAATCATCACCGTCAAATCCTTTGGCTGAAACACGCATGAATTCGGCATGTGTATCGTGTTTCAACCCTAACTTTGTCCGCCAAATGCGACTATCTACGTCTTGTTGCTTCGCCCCCGCGCTCCACCATATATTGTGGAGTATGCTCGGACCCTGCGACAGTGAGTTCTGATGGACCTAACAAAATACTTGGCGATCTACGCCGCTTTGCTTTCAACTGCGGTCTTCGCATGGAACGTGTCGCGGGCGCGGCCAAAAATTCGAGTAAAGTTGATTTTTGCTGTTGAGCAAGTGGAAGGCGAATATGTGCATGGCGTGAGCGTTGCGGTGCAGAACCCTAGCCCGCATACGGTGCATCTCACGAATATCTCCCTACTTTATCCATGGCGAAGGCCGACGACAAAAGACTATCTGGAACATATATTTAGGTTTCGCCGCTGGCCTAGCAGAATTGGGTGGGTGCATACGAGCCTTTCGAATTATGACATTGAAGATGGTTGCCCGGTCGCATTGGAACTGGGAACATCTCACAGCGTTCTCGTGCCCGAAGATAAGCTGGAAGAACTTCTAGAAGACGCTACGAAACGCCGCCTTAAGGCTGTGGTGCAAGACGCGCTTTGGCGGAACAAGTACTCGCCGACGTTTGAGTATCCGATTATTCCGAAGCAATCCGACGATGCAGAGCCAGCGTCCACGGCGGAAATTGAACAAAAAGATTCGGCGCCCGAAGACGCGGCTTAGTTGCCCTTGGCACTTAGGGAGGGTTAGTCAGGCGGCGACGGCGTAGGTGCTGCGGCAAACTTCAAGGGTGCGGGCACGATCCGACGCGGTGACGGTGTAGAGCGGCACGGCAAGCAAGGCGGTTTCGGTCAGGTCTACGGCCAAGCCTTCGGCGGCTAACGCGGCGTTGATCGTGGTCGCCGGGGAAGCAATGCCTACAGCAAGCACGCCCGGCACGTCCCATCGGCTTTCCGGCACATGGTGCAGGATATGGTGCAGGCGCTCGGAGACGGCTGGCAGGGCCGCGCAGGATCAGCCTAGGCGCTGATCCATCACCGGGGCGGCTAGGGCGGCTGTGGGCACGCACACGGGCAACTGACGCTCCCCTAACGGTCGCCGCTTGGGTTATCTTCGCCTGTTCATTCGTTTGGTTCGTGAGGGTGAGGTGTCTGCGATGAAGGCCTGCGAGTGGGGGTTGCCCGGCGTCACGACCCTTGCCCACGGCGCCGACGAAACGCGTTGGCAATGCGTCCGCGGGCCGGTTCAAACCTGATTGTGACCTGTAATCGACCTGATCCTCGAAGATCGGCAAGAATGCTGATTTACTGGATAACGGGAAAGTAGTCGGCCGGGGACAGTACAACTTTGTCGGTCACCTCGTCTTGACCGCTGACCAACACGATCTCCGGTCGGCCCATCGCGGCGTGCTGGCTTTTTCCCGGAACAGACAGCAATTGGCGGATCGCCAGCATGCCTTGTTGTCTGGGATCGTCAAACGGAACTGCAAGGATCCGGCCATTCGTCAAACTGCGCTTGATCGTGTGGCTGATGTAAGTCGAGGCGAGCCTGACATCACTGTTCTGGCCCGTGTTGCTGATCAGGCCGATTGCGGCCTCGACGGCGGGCGCGCTGCCGATCAGAAGGTCGATTTTCGGAATGGTGGCAAAGGCTTCTTCCACAAGTGCCAGTTGCTGACGCAGGCCGGTATCGGCACTGAAAACGGCGATGATCTCTATGCTGCTTGTCGCCAGCCCCTCGCGCAGGCCCTGTTCCAGCGGGCCGGTCCACCCTGCCTCTTCGGGGCCAGACACGAGCACCGCGCGCTGCGGGACCGTGTCCGCCGGGTGCAGATCTGCCAGATAGCTGCCAAGAACCAGGCCCATTTGCCGCCAATCGACCCCGATGCGCCCCGACAGGTCAGGGCTGCGCAGCTCATTGACCAATCCCAGAACCGGCACCCGGGACGACACGTCGCGAATGGCCGACAGCAATTCGGCATGGTCCGAGGTGACGGCGCCGATCAGGATCGCGTCGACCCCACGGGCCGCACAATCGTTCAGCTGGGCGATCTGGGTGGCGAGGGCGCGGTATCCGCCAGCCTCGTAAAACAGCAGTTCGATGTCATGGTGCCGGGCTTCCTGCTCAAGCCCGTATCCGACGCTGAGCCAGTATTCATCCTTGAAATGTGGCACCAGCACGCAGACCTGCCGGGGGGTGTTGGCAGAAACCGGCTCCGCCCGCAGCCCGGTCAGCACCAGAGCGAAGACAATGGCCACGATTGCAGTCGTCCAACGCCTTGCGTAGGTTGCGGGAATGCAACGCCAGTCTTTCGACAAGAAGCTAATGCTCGTGTTCTCCCTGATGGGGTTTCTGGCCCTTATGGTGGGCGTGGCCGCGGTGGGCGTCAACCGCTATCTGATCGTCTCCAACAGCCGTCTGATCGAACAAAACAGCCCCGCGATGGCGTTGTCGGGGCGGATCGCGGCCGAGGCTAATGTGGTCCGTTCGCTTGCGGTGTCTTTCGCCCAGGCCGATACGGCCACGGCACAGGATGATCTGTCCACCGCGCTGAAACGGACCGTCACGGGTATTCAGGACGGCGTGCAGACCCTGGAAGGGATCAGTGACAAACCGCCCGCCAACCCGATGCAATCCGACATTCTGGCCATCGTCGACACCATGTCGCGCCATGCCAAGGAGGCGCTGGAACTTGATGCACGATTGCGGGAGCAGACTAAGGCAGCCAGCGATATCGGTCGGGAACTGGGCGCGCTGCTTGAGGCAGAGCTTGATCTGGCGCGACTGAAGATCACTGCCGGGATTGCCGACATTCATGCCAGCCCGGGCGTTGACACACGCCCCCGGCTGGATCGGCTGGCGGATCAGGATTTCTTTGCCTTTGACCGACTGACAGAACTGCTGCGCGCCGCCGAGGCGCTGCGCCTGGGATTGCAGCAGGTGCCACAACTGACCCGACCCGAGCAGATTGCAGAGGCACGCGGCCAATTTGAACGCAGTCACGCCCTGTTCTTGCGACGCGTGCCTTTCATGCCGACAGAGGCGGGTCGCAACGAGGCGCTCAGGCTGCTCGCGATGCTTGAGCAGGCGTTGGAAGCCGAAGGCCTGATTGCGCTTTCGTTGCGCGTGATGGAGCTGAAACAAGCCGTTGCCGACGACAGCGCAGAGCTGCAAAGCCGGGTGGAGGCGTTGTCGCAACATGCAGAAACGGTCCGCCAACAGGTGCAGCAGACGAGCCTGGCGCAGATCGACCGGGCCAACACCCTGACGGCGCGTCTGGCCAACGGGCTGCTGGCGCTGGTGGTGTTGTCGGGCGCGCTGGGCGCCTGGGCCTGGGTCTATGCCCGGCAGGAACTGGTCGCGCGCCTGCGCAACGTGGCGGACCGGGTGATTGCCGTGGCACAGGGGCAGTTCGGCACGCCGGTGCCCATTTCCGGGCGCGATGAGATCGGGCGCATGGAAAAGGCGCTCAACATCCTGCGCCGGCGGGCGATGCAGGCGGCGCGATTGCAGGAATCCCTTGAGCAGGCGGTTGTGGCGCGCACGGGTGAGGTGGTCGAGGAAATGCGCGCCTCGGACAAGGCCCGCGCCGAGGCCGAGGCCGCCAATCGCGGCAAGTCAGAGTTTCTGGCCCGTATGAGCCACGAAATCCGCACGCCGCTCAATGGCGTAATCGGGATGCTTGACCTGTTGCAGGCCGAGGCAACGAGCGACGCGCACCGCAATCGCATCGCAACCGCGCTGACCTCGGCCCGGGAGTTGCTGGAGCTGAGCAACGATATCATCGTCTATTCCGGGAGCGAGCCTTTGTCCGTCCGGGCCAACCCGGTGCATTTCGACACGCGCGAGTTTACCGGGCAGCTGGGCCATTATCTGTCGGCCCTGGCCCGGGAAAAGGGGCTTGAGGCCAATGTCGATCTGGCGCCGACCGTGCCGCCTGTGGTGATCGGTGATGTTGTCAAGATCCGCCAGGTCGTGACCAACCTTTTGTCCAATGCGGTGAAATACACTGATGCAGGATCGGTCACCCTGTCGGTGGATTTTGCCATGGATCAAGACGAAGAACAGGCCGTCTTGTCGTTCGTCGTGCAAGACACCGGCGCAGGGATGAGCCGGGCTTTCCTGGCGCGCGCCTTCGACGCCTATTCCCGCGAAGATGACGTGGCGCGCAGTTGGACCGAAGGTGCCGGGCTGGGCTTGCCGATCTCGCGCAATCTGACCGAAGCAATGGGTGGCGGTCTGACGGTGGAAAGCGAGCCCGGCATGGGCAGCCGCTTTACCCTGAGTGTGCCCGTCTGCATCGGCGACCCGGACCAGATCGAGCGGCATGACGTCGCCTTGCCCGAAGATGTTGGCAAATCTGTGCTGGTGATCGAGGATCATGCGGTGAACCGTATGGTGGCACGGGGCTATCTTGAGCGGCTGGGATGCACAGTGCACGAGGCCGAAACCGGGGCTGCGGGGCTGGCGGCGGCTAAGGAAGAGGTGTTTGACCTGATCCTTGTTGATCTGGGCCTTCCGGATATGTCCGGCGAAGAGGTGATCCGGCAACTGGCACCCATTCGGAGCGATGCGGTGGTGGCCGCGCTGACCGCACGCGCGATTGACGATACGCAGGCGCAACGTGACCGGCTTGGCGTCAGCCGTATTCTGGCCAAGCCGATCTCGCCGCGCCGGTTGGTTGAACTGCTGGAAGGTATACACGACACGACGCAGAATGCGTCCAGGCCGGGCATGGGAACGCCGGGATATGAAGCAGTGCTTCAATGCGTGCAGGGCGATATCCGCGATCTAGGCGCCGAAACCACGGCGCAGGTGTTGCGCGATCTTCTGAGCGATATCCCTTCGGCACTGCGCGAGATCGAAGAGGCCGATCCCGACGCGCGGCGCAGGCTTGCTCACCGGCTGAAAGGGGCCGTGTCGAATTATGGGCTGGAGGCGTTGCGCAGCCAGTTGGCGCAAATCGAAGGCGACAAGGGCACGTTGACGCCCGCCCGTATAGACGCCGTCCGGACGGCCGCGCAGGACGCCTGCGCGATGCTCGAAACCGCCGCTGCGCAGACCGGGCTTCAGGATGTCTCGGCGGTCGAGGGCTGAACGAAGCGATAGCCTTCACCATGCACCGTGAGAATCCAGTCGGGGCAGGCGGGGTCATCCTCGATCTTTTTGCGCAGGCGACCGACCACCACGTCGATTGTGCGGGTGTTGGATTTCTGATGCCCGCGGCCCAGAAGGTCAGCAATCCGCGCCCTGCTGAGCGTAACGCCGGGGTAATCCGTCAGCGCCTTCAGGATGCCGAATTCAATACTGGTCAGCGGTTCGACCCGTGCCTGGCTGACCAGTCGGCGGCGAATGCGATCAAAGCACCATGGCCCGAATTCGCTGATCGGGGGCGGCCCTTCGGGTGCCAGTCCGATATCGTTGATCCGGGCCAGCAAGTTCTTGACCCGCGCGGCCAGCTCGCGCTTGTCAAAGGGTTTGGTGACGTAATCATCGGCCCCCATTTCAAGCCCCACGATCTTGTCGACCTGATCGTCACGTGCGGTCAGAAGGATGATACCGACCCGCGAATTGGCCCGCTGCTCACGGGTGATGGTCAGCCCGTCCTTGCCGTCCAGATTGACATCCACAAGCAGAAGTTCGGGCGGGTCCATGGCGATGATATGTTCCATCGCTTCGGCATCCTCGGCCTCGCTGACACGGTGGCCCTGTTCGCGCAGATAAGCGGCAAGGCGCATCCGGGTGACGCGATCATCTTCGACGATGAGGATATGCTGAGACATTCCGCGAATGTTACATTTCTTTACAATTTCGAACAAGCCCTTTTGCGGCGTATCAAGGTCCGTGCGGAGGCCGGAGATTAGGACTGGGGCAAGTTTCTCAGCCAAGGAGGCTCACTATGTCACTTACCACACCCACCCGTCGCGCTTTCCTTCAGGGCGGTGCCGCTTTCTTCGGAGCAGCCAATCTGATGGGAACCACCGCGCTTGCCGCACTTGACCCCAACTCGTTCCGGGACCGCGCGTTCCACGCCACCCACTATGGCCCGTTCGAAGCCGTCGTGCGCGATGGCAAACTGGTTGGCGTCAACGCGATCATGGAACTGGACGCCCGTCCGACAGAAATGCTGACCTATGGCGTCATGGACCGCACCTATGACAAATCGCGCATCAACTATCCGATGGTCCGCAAATCCTATCTGGAAGGCTGGGAAACCGGCGACACCAAACCCGAACTGCGCGGCAAGGAAGAATATGTCCGCGTCGATTGGGACACGGCCTGGAGCCTGACCGCCAAGGCGCTTCTGGACACTGCCACCAACCACGGCAACGAAGCGATCTTCAGCTCGTCCTATGGCGGCTGGTCGAACGCCGGGTCGTTCCGCCCCAACGTGATGCAGGGTCGCCTGATCAACCTGATCGGTGGCTGCACCAACACCGCTGGCGACTGGTCGGCCGGGGCCGGGCAAGTGCTTCTGCCGCGCGTGATCGGCGACATGGAGGTCTATTCCGGTCAGACGGCCTGGGAAGTCATCCGCGACAACACCGAGGTTTTCGTGCTGGTCGGTTGTGACCCCATCAAAAACAACCGTATCGAATATCGCGTGGCTGACCACGGCATGTATGGCCCGTGGGAACAAATTCGCGACGCAGGCGTCAAGTTCATCTCGATCAACCCGCAACGCACGGCGTCGGACGAATACCTTGGCGCAGAATGGGTCAAGGTCGTCCCCAACACCGATACCGCCCTGTTCCTGGGTATGGCCTATCACGTTCTGGAAAACGGTCTGGAAGACCGTGAATACATGGACAAATACACCGTCGGCGCCGACAAGTGGACCGCTTATGTGAAGGGCGAAGACGACGGCACACCAAAAACACCGGCCTGGGCGTCCGCCATCACCGGCATTGACGAAGCCAAGATCAAAGAACTGGCCGAACTGCTTGCCACGTCGAACACGCAGGTTGCCGGATCGTGGGCAATCCAGCGCGCGCAGCACGGCGAAATGGCCTATTGGTCGCTTGTCAACTTCCAAGCCCTGACCGGCAAGATCGGTAAACCGGGTTCGGGAATTGGCTTCTCGTGGCACTATGGTAACGGCGGCATGCCACAAAGCGGCGCACGTACGCCTGTCGGCATGAGCCAGGGACGCAACTTTGTCAAAAAGGTCGTTCCGGCTTCGCGCATCACCGAGGCGCTGGAAAATCCGGGCAAAGAGTTCTTCTATAACGGGTTCACGAACACCTATCCCGACATCAAGATGATCTTCAACGCCGGCAACAACTTCATGTCGCACCAGCAGGACACAAACCGCCTGATCCGTGCGCTTGAGAAGGTCGAGACTATTGTTTGTGTCGATGTTTGGTGGACGGCCGCAACCCGTTGGGTCGACATCGTTCTGCCCGCCGCTTCGACGCTGGAACAGGACGACATCACCTCGGGCGGGACCTATTCGAACGACAAGGTCTATGCGATGAAGAAGGTGATCGAGCCTGTGGGCGAAAGCCTGCCCGACTATGAAATCTTCGAAGGCCTGGCCGACAAGCTGGGGCTGTGGGCGCAATTCACCGACGGCGAGGACAAGATGTATCACATCAAGCTCGCCTATGAAGCCTCGGGGGCTGCAGCAGAAACACCGTTCGAAGAGTTCTGGGAAAAGGGCTATGCCCGGATGCCAGTGCCTGATGCGGCGCGCAAATGGACCCGCCACAGTGAGTTCTACAACGACCCCGAAGGCAGCCCGCTGCACACGGATTCGGGTAAGATCGAGATGTTCTCGGAAGGCATTTCAGCCATGGACATCGACGACTGCCCCGGCATGCCGGTCTGGATGGAAAAACACGAATATCTCGGCAACGCCAAAGAAGGTCAGTTGCACGTCGTGTCGCCCCACCCGTGGTATCGCCTGCACAGCCAGATGGACCAATCCGAAAAGCTGCGCGCCCTCTACAAGGTGCAAGGCCGCGAACCGGTGCGGATCAACACGCAGGACGCCGCTGATCGTGGCATCGAAGATGGCGATCTGGTCGAGCTGTACAACGACCGTGGCACGGTGATCGTTGGGGCTGTTGTCAGCGACGACATCATGCCGGGTGTGGTTTCGCTTTATGAAGGGGCATGGCCGTCACTGGACAGCAAGGGGCGTTGCAACTCGGGTCTGGTGAACTTCCTGACCTCGACACAGCGGTCATCGGGGCTGGCACAGGCAACCACGGCCAACACCGTGCTGGTTGAGATGCGCAAATGTGAAGACCCCGAAGGTCCGAACATGGCCTATGAAAAACCGGCTATCATCGAGGACATGGAAATCGCAGCGATCGACGATGAAGCGGTCGGGGCCGAGCGGCTGGAAGCTTTGACCGAAGCCCTTTACGCCGACATGTCCCCCGGCGAGAAGATGTTCTTTGAACGCTGCACCGTCTGCCACGCCCCGCGCGAGGTAACGCACTATACACGGCAGCAGTGGAAAGGCATCGTCCCGTCCATGTTCGAACGCGCCGGTCTTGAAGAAAGCGAACGCGAACTTGTCATGGATTACCTGATGAAGAACGCCGCCGACGCGAACTGAACGCAGGCAAAACATGCAGCGGGCCGGCTGACCGGCCCGCTGACCACGATGATCTCAACAAAAATTTCAGGAGAGGACGATGTTGATAGCTTCTGTCACTGGTGGGTGCAGCTGCGAAAGCCTCTCTGATACCACCGATATGATGAGCGTGCCTGACGCCGTGCATCGCGCCCTGGCGCAAGTCACCCCGATCACCGATAAAGACACCGTGCCGCTGGCCGACGCGCTGGGTCGCACCACCGCCACGACCATCCGTGCCACCCGAGCGATGCCATTTTTCGACAACGCGGCGATGGACGGTTTTGCACTGCGCCTTGCCGATCTTGAGGGGCGCTGCTGCCTGCCCATTGCCGGGACCGTGGCGGCAGGCGACGCGCCATGCAAGCTCCCTGACGGTGCGGCGATGCGCATCTATACGGGCGCCCCGCTGCCCGAAGGGGCCGATACTGTCGTCATGCGAGAGGTATGCATCGACAAATCCCACAAGGTTCATTTCTCTTGCCCACCGAAGCTGGGTGACAACATTCGCCGCGCGGGCAGTGATCAGGCCAAGGGCGAGGTGTTGCTCGGCACGGGGGTGCGCATGGCACCACGGCATATCGGTCTTCTGGCGGCTAACGGATTGCGCCAAGTCACTGTCGTGCGCCGCCCGCGCGTTGCCGTGTTTTCCACCGGCGAAGAGGTGACAACCGGGCCGTGTGGACCGGGGCAGATCCCCGATGCCAACCGCCCACTGCTCTGCGCCCTGCTGGCGCAGCATGGTGCCGAAATCAGCGATCTGGGCATACTGCCGGACGATCCCGTCGCCTCGACCGCGCACTTCGCCGGACTTGGCAAACGGTTTGATCTGATCGTGACGTCAGGTGCGGTGTCGATGGGCGGCAAGGATCACATCCGCGAGGCGCTGACCGCGGCGGGCGGTCGCATCAGCGGCTGGCGCGTGGCGATCAAACCGGGCAAACCCGTCATGTTCGGCACATTGGGCGATGCGGCTTTTACCGGGCTGCCGGGCAATCCCTTTGCCGTCTATGTCGGCTTTCACCTTTTCGTATCGGCGCAGCTTGCCCGCATGACGGGAGCCGAGCCCGCGCCCTTTGCCACCACCCCGGCCTGCGCCGGGTTCGACTGGCAACGCAAGCCGGGCCGGGCCGAGGTCTTTCCGGTGCGTTTGGGGGGCTATGACGCGCAGGGCCTGCCCATCCTGCACCGGCTTGGCGCGGGTGTGTCTGCCACGCTGCTGCCGCTGACCGGGGCCGACGGCCTGGCAACCGTCGCGGCGGACATTTCGGCCGTCAAGCATGGCGACAGACTGCATTGGCACCCATTCCACACCACGGGAGCGCCAGCATGAGACACCGACCGCTGGCCGCAATCCGCTTTGACCACGGGGATATCGACGGGTTTTTTGCGCGGATCGCTGCAACCCTCGCGGAACGCGGGTTAATCGTGCGTGGCGCGCTGCAAACCCGCGGATCCGCAACAGGTGAATGTCATTGCGCTGACATGGACCTGACCACGCTGAAATCCGGCAAAGTGTTTCGCATCTCGCAGCCGCTCGGCAATGGCTCGCATGGCTGCCGCCTGCACCCCGGAGCACTTGCGGATTGCGCAGCCTTTATCGAGGCTGAGTTGCACGCCGGGGCAGATTTGCTGATCCTCAACCGCTTCGGGCGCGGCGAAAGCGAGGGGCGCGGGTTTCGTGATCTGATCGGCACAGCTTTGGCGCTGAACGTGCCGGTGTTGACCGCCGTGCGACCCACCTATGCCGAAAGCTGGGCAGAATTCGGCGGCGACTTGGCCTGCGATCTTCCGATGCGCACCGACGCCGTGCTGACCTGGCTGGACCGGATTGAAAGGAACCGTCATGCCGCTTGATACCCCCCGTGCCACCCCGCCGGCGCTGACCGACAGTTTCGGCCGCGCCGTGACATATCTGCGCCTGTCCCTGACCGACCGCTGCGATCTGCGCTGCTCCTATTGCATGGCCGAAAACATGGTGTTCCTGCCCAAACGCGACCTGCTGAGCATCGAGGATCTGGCGCGCCTGTCCGATCTGTTCATCCGCCGTGGCGTACGCAAGCTGCGCCTGACCGGAGGCGAGCCCCTGGTGCGCAAGGGGGTCATGGATCTGGTGGCAGATCTGTCGCGCCACCTGAAATCCGGTGCGCTGGACGAACTGACCCTGACCACCAACGGCACCCAGCTTGCGCGCTATGCCGATGAGCTTGTCAGGCACGGTGTGCGCCGGGTCAATGTCTCGCTCGATACGCTCGACCCCGAACGCTATCATCAGATCACCCGGCTTGGCACGCTGGACAAGGTGCTGACCGGGCTGGATGCGGCGCAATCCGCCGGGCTGAAGATCAAGCTGAACGCGATTGCCAGTCGTGGCGCCTTCGAGCACGAGTTGGACGACATGATCCGCTTTGCTCATGGCCGTGGCATGGATCTGACCCTGATCGAGGAAATGCCGATGGGCGAGACAGGTCAGAACCGCGCCAACACACTGCTGCCACTTGATGTACTGGAGGCATCGCTGGCAAATCGGTGGACCCTGTCACCCGTTGCCCACAGCACCGGAGGTCCGGCGCGCTATCTGCGTATTTCCGAGACCGGCGGTCGGCTTGGGTTGATCTCGCCGATGTCGTGTAATTTCTGCGCGCTGTGCAACCGCGTGCGGCTCAGCGCCACGGGGCGGCTTTACACCTGCATGGGCCAGGAAGGTTCTGTCGATCTTCGGCCCGCGCTTGGGGCAGGGGAACAGGCACTTGATGCTTTGCTGCGACAGGCGATTTCGGCTAAACCCAAAGGGCATGATTTTGATACCCGTACCGTCTGCCGCCCGTCTGTGAAACGCTTCATGTCTGCTCTGGGCGGCTAACCAAACCTGAAAGGACCCTTCGATGACTGATGATCTTCCCGGTGCCGCTGGCGATCTTGCCAAACAACATCCCGATGTCTGGTCGGCCTATTCCGCCCTTGGATCCGCCATCGCCGACACCGGTGGGCTGAGCGCGCGCGAAAAACGGCTGGTCAAGCTCGCGCTGGCCATCGGGGCCGGGTCCGAAGGGGCCGTGCATTCGCATGCGCGCCGTGCATTGGAGGAAAATCTTCCGGTCGACGATCTGCACCAGACGGCGTTTCTGGCCATCGGGCTACTTGGCTTCCCGCGCGCGGTCGCAAGCTGGACGTGGATCACGGATGTAACGGATCAGTCCTGATCGGCGGTTCTGAACAAAGTGCGGCGTGAATAATTCTGTGATGTCGCAACGCTGAAACCCCGGTGCGGAACAGACCGGGCTTGCCCCGATTTGACGATCGAACCGGGACGCCCTGCTGCGCCACCGAAGATGACGCGCCGTAAGCCCATTTGGCTGCAAAAAAGGTGAAATGCAGCAAACAGCATGGCGGCGGGCCATGTGCAACCACCCGTAATTCGCTCACTTGAATGGGATTATTGCGATGGGGAACAAGTCCGCAGGAGCCGCTACCCTGATACGATATCTGTTACATCCACCAGATACATTTGCCGGGTGCCTTCGTGGACAGAGTCGATGCAGACCGTCTTGTTGTCGTGGCTCCAACGCGGGTGGAGGTCGCAGCGGTTGTGCTTGCCCAGATCCGGCGGCGTGTAGAATGACCCAAGATCATGTCGCGTGTCGGTCTGCGTATCGAACAGAAACAGGATACGTTCGTTCGTGTTGGCATCGGGATAGGTGTCGGACAGAATCCAGCGGCCATCGCGCGAATAGGTCATGTGCCCGTTTTCGGTCAGGATGCCCGGCCCGATGACCCGCGCCTCGCCGGTCGTGTCATCATAAAGGTGATAATGGATTGCCCCATCATGAGGCCCCCAGACGATCACCTCACTGTCTGATTTCCACATCGGATGCGAGATCTGGTATTCCGACTTTTCATAATCGAATGTTCCCACTGCATTTGGGTCAAAATCATCGGCGAGTTGCGGCAGCGGGTGGTCTGAACATTCAAGCAAGCGCAAATCCGTGCCGTCGCCGTTCACGGTATAAAGGCGATGCAGGAAACAAGTCTCATCCTCGACCCGTTCGGTCCAGCGGTGGATAAACAGGAAACGCGAGCCGGATGGGTTGGCCTCCAGATGGGTGATCCAATGAATGGCCTTGTCCATCGACGGTCTTGGCTGATGCGCCTTCAACTGCGCAAGGCTGAGGATCAGCCGATAGCCGCCGGTCGCCATGTCCATACGGTAGATGCCATCATCGGCAGGGGCGAGGTCCAGTTCCGGCTCGGCCTGCGTGGCGGGATAGCCGATGGTTTTATGCGTCACCATGAAGCGCGAGTAGTTCACACAAAGCGCATAGTCCCCGTTCGGGGCCAGCACATAGACCGGCAGGGGCAGGGTGCGTGTCGTTCCGCTGTCTAGGTCAACCAATTTCGAACAGAAATCCGGGTAAGGCGTATCGCGCGCCGGGCCATCCCAACGGGCGTTGTGGATGATCTGGTTCGCTTTGCCGACCCATTGCAACTGGCTGCCCATCTGCCAGTTCCACGTGGTTGTCTGTCCGACCTCGTGAAATTGGTCACTGGCGCTCAGGTCGAAATAGCCCACGATCGCAGTCTCTTGCCCAGTGATGTCCCCCGTGAAGCGATCCACCCGCTGCCCCAACAACCGCTTGTCGTCGCGATCGAAGTTCGACTTGTTGTAATAGCCAAAGAAATGGTGTGCGCTGGCATCACCAACGCGGCGGATAGGGGCGTGAGAGGACATTCCGAGCTTTCCTGGTTAACTGGGAAGTTTCCTGCCCGCTTGGGCGGACAGGAAGATCTTGGAGTGGTGGTTTATTCCGTGAAGGTAATCGACGTGGTCGCCAATTCGTTCAATTCCTCATCCGTGGCGGCAAGCGTGAAATCACCCGCGGCGACCAGCTTTTTCGAGACAAAGCGGCCATAGGACCAGGTTGTCGCCCAATTCCCGTCCGCGTCTGCAACCGGCTGCGGTTCCAGCGCGTAACCGATTTCTGCGGTCACGCCATCTGCTGTGGTGAACAGCAAAAGCACCGGCGCATCGGCGGTAAATCCGCTGCCGGAAATCTCGAGCATGCCTTCCTTGTCCAGAACTGCCGGGCCTTGGGCTGTCAGTTCTTGTGCGGTCAGCGCCGATGACATTGCGAGAAGGCCGGCGATTGTCGTGCAGGTCAGTTTACGGATCATTTTGAAGTCTCCCTTTGGTTTTTCTTAGCTGTCGAGCATGTGAGAATTGCGCCGGTGCTGAACTACGCCCTGATACAGCGCAAAGGCGCACAGGATCAGAAGCACAATGCAGATCGGGCGCGTCACAAGTTGCAGAAGGAACGCCGGAACATCACCGCTGACCAGGGCCAGCGACCGGGCCAACTCGCCCTCAGCCAAGGTGCCCAGGACCAACCCCAGCACTAGCGGCGCGCGGGGCACGGCGAAATAGTTGAAGCCGAAGCCGATCACGCCCACGGCCAGCATGATCAGAATGTCATCCACCGAACTGCGGATCGAATAAGCGCCGATCACCGCAAAGGCCAGAATGCAAGGGGCCAGAATCTCGCGCGGGACCATGATGACCTTGGCGCAATAGCGTGCGAAGATCAGGCCGACCGGGACGAACAGGATGTTCGCCAGCAGCAGGCTGAGGATGAAGCCATAGGTGATATCGGCGTTCAGCGTGAACAGGTCGGCCCCCGGACGCAGCCCGTGGATCATCAGCCCGCCCAACAAAACCGCCGTCACCGGATTGCCCGGAATGCCCAGTGTTAAAAGCGGGATCAGCGTGCCCCCGGTGACAGCGTTGTTCGCGGTTTCGCTGGCGATCACCCCATCGGGCGAGCCGTTGCCGAATTCCTCTTTCGTTTTCGAGGCGCGTTTGGCGGCGTCATATGACAGAAACCCGCCAACACTGCATCCGACACCGGGGATGATGCCCACGATAATGCCGATCAGCGATGATCGCAGCACGTTGACCTTGCGCGCCATCACTTCACCCAGGTAAGACAGCGCCCCTTTGCTGCCCGCGACATCAGCTTGCAGCACGACGTTTGTGCGGTTGCTGATCATCGAGATCACTTCCGGGATCGAATACAGCCCGATGAGCGACACCACCATCGGAATGCCGTCATAAAGCGATGGTTGCCCGAAGGTGAAACGCAGCTCGCCCGTCAGCGGGTGTGAGCCAATGGTGCTGAGCAACAGCCCCATCGCGCCTGCCATCAGCCCCTTGGACATGGCGCCTGCCGATAGGGACGCGATCACGGTGATGCCGAAAACCGCCAGCAGGAAATACTCGGGCGACCCGAACCGCAGCGAAAACTCGGCCAAGGGTGGCGCCAGCAAAAGCAGGGCGATGACGCTTAGGACACCGCCAATGCTGGACCCGAAGGTGGCAAGGGCAAGCGCACGGGTGGTTTCGCCGCGTTGCGACATGGGGTGGCCGTCCAGCAGGGTCGCCACCGCCGCCGGTGTGCCGGGAATGTTCAGAATGATCGCACTGATCGCGCCGCTATAGGTCGAGGCCAGATAGATCCCGCCCAGCATCGCCAACCCGGCTTCGGGCGGCATCGAGAAGGTCAGCGGGATCAGCAGCGCCACACCCATCGTGCTGGTCAGCCCGGGCAGCGATCCGATCACCACTCCGCCGATCACTCCGATGGTTACGGCGAACAAGGCCATCGGCGTCAAAAGCGTCTCAAGTCCAAGAAGCAGGTTTTCAAGCATGTGGAAATCTCACCGACGGGATCAGAACGTTATCATGGCCTCGGGCGGATAGACGCCGAGGAACCAGAAAAACAGGAAATAGAGCAAGCCAGTCAGGCCAAGCGCGACCGGCAGGATCAGGTGCAGGCGGCGTTCGCCCAGGGTCAGCATCATCAGCGTCAGAAACAGCACCGTCGCAATTGGAAACCCGACCACCAGCATCGCGCCGGTATAGGCCAGAATGCTGATGACCACCTTTGCAAAACCAAGAAGGTCTGCGTGGTCAGGCTTCTCAACCGGCTCAGCCGGGGCTTTCAGCCTTTGAAGTCCCAACACAACAGCGAGCATCGCGATAAAGACAGCCAGCAACTGCGGAAAGTAAGCCGACGCGGATTGATAGCTGAAACTGGCCACCAGTACCGAAAGGGCCGCGACAATCGCCAAAGCGCAAAACAAAAGATCCTTGTTGCGGTCGGTCATCATGATCACGGCCCCCGGTCTGGTTTATTTCAGCAGATCGACATATTTGCCGATACCTTCTTCAGCCGAAGCCAGATAGTCGGCAAACTCATCGGCGGTCATATAGGTCAGAGGCAGGCCCAGACGTTCGATATGCGCGATGAAATCGGGGTCATTGACCACGTTCTTGAAGGCTTCTTCCAGAACGGCTTTCTGCTCGGGCGCGACGCCCTTGGGCACCGCGACACCGCGCATGGATGCGCCGATGTTCTGAACCTCGGCCCCCGAAGCCTCGGCGATGGTGGGCACGTCGGGCAGATAGGGGTACCGCGCATCGGCAAACACGGCGAGCGCGCGCAGACGGCCTTCGTTCACCTGCCCGGTTGCCGAACTTGCGGACGGCACCGAAGCATCGACCTGATTGCCAAGCGTCGCGGTGATGGCCGGACCCGACCCGTTGAAGGGCACGAAATTCACGTCAATGCCAAGCGCATCTTCGGCCACGACAAGTTGCAACTGGTTGTTCGATTGCGGCCCGTCACCGCCAACGGTCAAACCGCCGGGATTTGCCTTCGCGGCTTCCGCAAAATCCGCGAATGTTTCGAACGGGCTGTCGGCAGGCACGGTCAGCACCACCGGGTCCAACTGAATATTGCCGATCGGTTCGAAATCCGACATCTCGAACGGCACGTCATCGCGCAGCATTTTCACCAGAAAGATCGACGGGATGTTGATGAATCCGATGGTGTAACCATCGTTCTTCGCCCGTGCCAGCGCCGAAAAGCCGACCTGACCGCCCGCACCGGGCTTGTTGCGGATAACCAGCCGCTGACCAAGGTGCTTTTCCATGTAATTCGCGATGATCCGGGCCGCGGTATCGGTGCCGCCACCGGGCGAATAGGCCACGATCATGCTGACCGGTTTCTTGGGATAATCCTGTGCAATGGCAAGGGTGGTGCTGGCAACTGCGATCGCAGCCCCCAAAGCAATAGATTTCATTGCGGCAAACATCAGCTTCCTCCTGTTGGCAGACACATTTTTGATATAATGTTCTTAAATGCATACAATCAGAAACATTTTGAGAATTCAATATTTTTGTATTAACTGGTTCCGACGCTGGCTTTGAAACGAGCAACATCAGCTCTTCAAGGTGCTTTAGAAAACTGGAAGGACACGGAATTTCCATTGTAGCCGACAACCCGGATGTGCCGTTGGCCGAACTGGTGTATCGCCAGCTTCTGGAAGATATCCGCGAGGGAGAGTTCCATCCGGGGGAACGAATCAAGGAAGCGTCCATCGCGAAACGACTCGGCATCAGCCGTACCCCGGTTCGCGAGGCAATTCGCCGACTGCAGTCCGAAGGCCGCGTCACCATCGAACCGCAGCGCGGCGCAGTCGTGGCCGAACTGGACCGTATGGAAATATCCGAACTTTACCTGCTGCGCCAACAACTGGAGGGGATCGCCGCGCGCTTTGCCGCACAGCACGCGTCAGATATGGAAATCGAGCAGATGGAGGTCATCCTTGATCGCGTGCATGGTGAAGATGCGGATATCCGCACGCTGAACCAGGTGAACTGGGATCTGCACCATGCGATCTTCTATGCCGCCAAGAACCGCTATCTGTTGAAGGCGTTCAACGCGATCAGCGATGACCTCGCCTTGCTGCGGGGCGCGCGATATATCCCGGAAGGTCGCCCCGAAGAGCTGTACCGCGAGCACAAAGCCATCGTCGATGCCATCCGCGCCCGTGATCCCGATCGCGCCGAGAAGGCTGCGAAGGACCATATCGAAAGCTCCTACCGCATCCATCTGAACATCGCTTTCAAGCCTGATCCGCTTTAGGATGCCGGCTTCGCGTCATGCAGAGTGCGTGCCAGCAACAGTATACCGCTTTGGACCGCGGGTTCCCCGTGCTGGGAATGCATCGTCCATCCGAAAAGGCACCGGCGATAAGAACCCGCAATGGGCAATGGGAGCTTCTGGGAAACCCAGGCCTTTGCATGAGATCCCGATCACTGTCGCGCGAGGTGATGGGCCAGATGGTCCCACACGCGCTTGACCCTCGGGGTCTTGTGCAAAGCTGAATGTGCGGCAAGCCAGACGGGCAGGCTGGGAAGATCAGGCTGAAATTCAAGCCGTTCAACCAAGGGATCAGTGTCGCCGATGATGGTTTGCATCGCCCCCACGCCGCACCCGTTGCGCACCAGCTCCCAATAGGTGGCCTGATCATCGCACCGGACCGCGAAAAAGTTCCGATCTACGGGAAACCCAAGGGCCCGCATCGTCCGGATGATCATGTCAGACCTGTCAAATCCGACAAAATCCATCGCTGCCAGGTCTTCAAATCTCTGAGGATTTCCCTGCCGGGCGATCTGCTTTTTTGACGCGTATAACGCCAGCGCGTGGTCAGAAATCTTCCGCGTCACGATGTCCAGTTGGGTTGGTCGATACATCCGGACGGCGATATCGGCCTCGCGGAACACGAGGCTCTCTGAGGTGTCAGAAGGAACCAGTTCGATGTCGATGTCCGGCTCGATCTGGCGCAGATCAGCGATAATGGCTGGCAGCAGATAGTGGGACACGACGACACTGGCGGTGATACGAACGGTTCCGCTCAGACGCGCGTCGCGGCCTGCTGCCAGGGTTGCGAAACGCGCAGATGCATTGCCCATGTCCCGGGCCGGGCCCAGCAGGCTCAGCCCCGCTTCGGTAAGGTGCAGTCCGCCCGTGGTCCGGACAAACAATTGCGTGCCAAGCGCCCTTTCCGCCGCCTTGATATGGCGCCCGAGTGTCGGTTGGCTTTGCCCCGTCTTTTTGGCGGCCGCGGTCAGAGAACCTGTTTCGGCAACGGCCAAAAAGGATCGGATATAGGTCCAGTCGAGATCACCTGCCTTCATTCAAAAATGAATATCAAATCTCAATTTATATGCAATTATAGTCCACTTATGAATTTACTACTTTCCTCCCGATATCAAACAGGAGGTTAGGATGACAAAACGTGTTTTGATCCTCGGCGCGTCGGGAAAAGTGGGGCGGCACAGCGCGCGCGCGTTCGAGGCGGCGGGTTGGGATGTCAGGCGGTACAATCGTGGCCGCGACGATATGGGCCAAGCTGCGCAAGGGTGCGACGTGATTGTGAACGGGATGAACCCGCAAAATTATCACAACTGGGCAGGCACACTTCCCAGGATCACAAAACAGGTGATTGCCGCCGCAAAAAGCGCACATGCAACCGTGATCCTTCCGGGAAATGTCTATCACTTCGGTGACACGGCAGGGCTGTGGTCCGAAACGACACCGCCCAACCCCGTCAGTAAAAAGGGCGCCATCCGCCTGCGAATGGAGCAGGACTATGCGGCCAGTGGTGTGCAGACGATCGTCTTGCGTGCGGGAAACTTCATGGATCCCGATCACCAAGACTGTCCGATGTCCCAAGTATTCCTGCGCAGGATAAAGCGCAACAAGGTGACTGTTCCCGGCGCAATCGACACACTGCAGGCGATGTGTTTCTTACCTGATTGGGCCCGCGCCGCGGTTGCATTGGCCGAGATGCGTGGCGAGCTTGGCGCGTTCGAAGACGTGCCGTTTGCGGGGCACACACTCACCGCGCGCGACATCAGGGACGGGCTGGAACAAATCCTCGAACAGGAGCTGAAATTTGTTCGCTTCCCCTGGTGGCTTTTCACGCTGACAGCGCCCGTATGGGAATTCGCCCGCGAAATGAACGAGATGCGATATCTGTGGGCCACGGATCATGCCTTGTCCGACACACGACTTCTTCAGTTGCTACCGGACTTTGCGGTAACGCCTCTGGATAGTGTTCTGCGCCAGATGCTGTCGGTGTAAGTGGATTTGAAAGACTTGCTGGGCCATGTTCAAGCCGAGCGGAAATGATGATCGACCCAGGTCAGTCCTTCATGGTGTCAACGTGATGACCCGTTTTTCCACACAAGAGATCGGCTTTTTTCCTGCACGCAGCAATGTTCAGCGATGCTTCATCAGACGATTTCATTGACATTGCATCTTGTCCGATCACTCTTTGATAGGCGCAACACGTGGGAAATGAGGATGTCAGGGACGCACGAGCCGGACAGTTTCGCCGCACTTGAAAAACGTGAATGGGCGAAACCCGATGTCGCACGATCTTATGCGACAGTGTTCGCCATGGCGGCAGACATGGTCGTCCCCTCATTGGTCGCGGCGGTTGAGGCGGGACCAGATAGACATGTGCTTGACCTGTGCTGCGGTCAGGGAAACGTGTCCGCTGGTCTTCATGGGGCGGGTGCACGGGTGACGGGCTTGGACTTCTCGCCCGCGATGCTTCAGATGGCCCGGGCCGCTGTGCCGGAGGCGCAGTTTGTCGAAGGCGATGCAATGTCGCTTTGCTTCGAGGATCAGACCTTTGACGCTGTGACAATCGGGTTTGGGATGCCGCATGTGCCCGATCCCCCGAAAGTTCTGGCCGAGGCTCGCCGGGTTCTCCGCCCCGGTGGCCGATTGGCATTTTCGGTGTGGTGCGGGCCAGAGGTTGATAGCGCCCTTGGGTATGTCTTTGGTGCTATTGAACAACACGGTGCCCCGCACATCGCCTTGCCACCGGGGCCCGGCGCGAATGATTATGCTGATCCCGCGATCGCCTTTCCCGTGTTGGAGGAGGCTGGATTTGCGGATCTCCGACAATCCACGGTGGCATCAAACTGGCAGGTCAATGACCCGGGCGCGCCATATGATTTCTTTCTTGAAGGAACCGCCAGAGGCGGTGCTTTGTTGCGCCCGCAACCGCCATCACATGCGGCGGCTATTCGGGCGGCGGTTGTGGCCAAGGTACTGGAAAGACACGGGGCGGGGCCTGACTGGATCGTGCCAATTCCAGCGGTCGTAACTGCAGCGACGGCCGTGTAGTTCGTTATCGTAATGTGGGGCGGGTCCCTGAGCAGGCGCGGCCCGGATCGTTTCGGTTGGTGGATATGTCTGTGCATTGAACGACGGCCGCGTTCGCTACGTGTCGGTGTGCCGATCGGCTTCCGGGGCTGTTGGCAAATGGTTGGTTTGACCAGTTGCTTTGCAGCTTGGAGTTCAGGCAGGGGCAACGGCTTTGGCGGTGCCGGGATGTCGCATGCACGGATGTTCCCAATTGAATGCCCGCCGCTTGTGGGCCTACTATTCCCGAGCCTGTAAAACCAAGTGCGTGGAAGCAGATGTCAGATAAATCGCGAAGCCAATCCAACGACACCCTTGCCCAATACGATCTGTTGTTTGAACCTGTGAAGATCGGACCGGTCACCTCGCCAAATCGTTTCTATCAGGTGCCTCATTGCACGGGCATGGGCCATCGCTATCCGCGGTCCGAGGCACGTCTGAGGGGCATCAAGGCCGAAGGTGGTTGGGGCGTGGTGTCGACGCAGGAAACCGAAATCCACCCAACCTCGGACCTGACGCCTTCCAATCAAGCGCGGCTGTGGGGGGCAGAGGACATTCCTGCCCTGCGCCTTGTGACCGACGCCATTCACGAACACGGCAGCCTTGCGGCAATCCAGTTGGCCCATAACGGCTTGCACTCGGCCAATCGCTACTCGCGCGCTGCACCGCTTGCGCCGTCTGACGCCATCGTGGACGGCGACGATCCTGTGCAGGCGCGGAAAATGGACAAGTCGGACATTGCTGCCTTCAGGGCGTGGCATGTCTCAGCCGCAAAGCGTGCGAAAGAGGCCGGGTTCGACATCATCTATGCCTATGCAGGTCACGACATGACCTTGCTTCACCATTTTCTGCTGGCCCGGCACAACCATCGGACAGATGAGTATGGCGGATCGCTGGAAAACCGCCTGCGTCTGTTTCGCGAGGTCATTCAGGATACCAAAGAGGCTGTGGGCGACACCTGCGCCGTCGCCGTTCGTCTGGCGGTCGATGAGATGCTTGGCGCGGACGGCATGCAGCATGATGGCGAGGCGCGCGATATCATCGAGGCGTTGGCCGAAGAGCCGGACCTGTGGGATGTGAACCTCTCTGATTGGTCAAATGACAGTCAGACATCGCGGTTTTCCGACGAGGGCTTTCAGGAGAAATATACCGGCTTCGTGAAATCGGTCACCTCCAAACCCGTGGTGGGGGTGGGGCGCTATACGTCGCCGGATACAATGGCGCGTCTGATCAGGACAGGGCAACTGGACCTGATCGGCGCCGCACGACCTTCGATTGCGGATCCGTTTTTGCCCAACAAGATCAAGACCGGCGATATTGAAACGATCCGCGAATGCATCGGCTGCAATATCTGCGTGATGGGCGACAATACCAGTAGCCCGATGCGTTGCACGCAAAACCCGACCGTGGCCGAGGAATGGCGGCGCGGCTGGCATCCCGAGGTCATCCCGCGGCTTGCCGACCCCGAACCGGTGCTGATTGTCGGGGGCGGCCCCGCCGGGTTGGAGGCCGCCCGCGCGCTCAGCCAACGTGGCGCGGATGTGATGCTGGCCGATGCGGGCAATAGCTGGGGCGGGCGCGTGACCCTTGAGGCGGCGCTTCCAGGTCTGGCGGCCTGGGGGCGGGTGCGCGACACGCGGCTATGGCAGCTTCAACAGGTCCCGAACGCCGAGCTGTATCTGGAAAGCGCCCTGACGGCGCAAGACCTGCTGGACTATCAGATGCCGCATATTGCGCTTGCCACCGGTGCAACATGGCGGCGCGATGGAATGGGCCGCGCACATCGCAAACCCATGCCGTTTCTGGACCAAAACCGGGTGCTCACACCCGATGATCTGATGACAAACGGGGCCAACGCCGTGGCGTCGGACGGTCCGGTGGTCATCTTTGACGACGACCGCTTTTATATGGCCAGTGTCCTGGCCGAGATGTTGGCCGATGCCGGGAAAGAGGTGATCTTCGTGACGCCGTCGTCCATTGTCTCCCCTTGGTCGGAAAGGACGCTGGAACAGGACCGGATTCAGCGGCGCCTGATTGAAAAGAATGTGCGGATCATGCCGCTGCTCACACTCACGGGCATGTCGGACGACGCCGTAACGCTCGCTTGCATTTACAGCGGCGAAACGCGGAAAATTGCGTGTGCGACATTGGTCCTGGTGACCTCGCGAATGCCAAATGATGCTGTCTGGAATGGCCTGATCGCGATGAAAGAGCAATGGCGCGACGCGGGTATCAAAACCGTGACCCGGATCGGCGATTGCCTTGCGCCGTCGTTGATCGCAATGGCGGTTTACTCCGGCCATTCGTTCGCCCGAAACATCGAGTTTGAAGTGCCACCTGAACCGATGCGGGAAGATGTAGGGCAAATACCATGACTTGGAAAACGATTTGGGGGCAGGCAGAGCGTCTTTATCGACGTCAATTGCTTTGGATTCAGTCAGCGATTTCGTCCAGAATGCGGCAGGGGTGCTTGTGTATCGGACATGCAGCCTGACCCAAACACCGACCTTCACAGCCGGGCAGATGCGCCTTTGTCTGCGGTCATGCCACCAAGCTGGTGATCTACGCCCCGATCTGGTCAGAAGATTTCATTGCGGCAAATGGTTGTCCGCATGTGAGACGCCGGTTGCGACCTCTGAGCCTACGAATTTTTCACGCCCTTTGAGCCCGGGCTGAGCGAACAAAAGCGAAGCATCGTCAACAAGATCCGTGATCAAGGGGGGTGGGTTCGCGAAGTTTCGACTATACAGGACCGAACCGTGTTTCTAGCATCCCCTTATGAGACGTTTCATTGTTCGTGCCGCCAAGATCGTCCTTGTCCTGGGCATTGCCATCATCGTTGCGCGGCTGGTGTTTCCTTTACCGGATATCTCTGACCGACCTGTCAGCCGCGCTTTGCCGCCCGACACATCTACGGCGCTGGGTGCGCGCGTCAGCAGCGCCGGTGCGGCTCATCCCGGCAAAAGCGGCGTTCTGCCCCTTCAGAACGGGCATGACGCGATCGCCAGCCGGCTTGCCCTGATCAACGCCGCCGAACAGTCGATTGATGCGCAGTATTACATCTGGCATGACGACGTGTCCGGCATCCTGATGCTTGACGCGCTGCACAAGGCCGCGCAGCGCGGGGTCCGGGTGCGGTTGCTGTTGGATGACAACGGGGTGCCGGGGCTGGACGGGTTCATGGCCGCGCTGAATGCCCAGGACAATTTTCAGATTCGCCTTTTCAATCCGTCCACCATTCGAAACCCGAAGCATCTGGGGTATTCCTTTGACTTTTTTCGCATGAACCGACGGATGCACAACAAATCGCTGATCGTGGATGGATCTGCCGCGATTATCGGCGGCCGCAATATCGGGGATGAGTATTTTCAGGTCGGTGACGACAATTTCTATATCGACATGGATGTGCTGGCGGTGGGAGCTGTGGTGGACGACACCACCCGCGTATTCGACGCCTATTGGAACAGCCCGTCGGTCTTCGGGGTCGAGACCATCATCGACGGTTCGGGCGAGATCGAGGCATTCAGCGCCCGAGTTGCGGATGTTCAAGGCAGTGATGAGGCAAAGGTGTTTCAGGCGCAGACGGATGCCAGCGCCCAGAGGTTTGCACAAGGCAATGCAGCGCTGGAATGGACGGATGTGCAACTGGTGGCGGATGATCCCGTCAAGAGTCAGGGTGTGGCGACACGCGACCAATTGATGATCACGCGTCTGGGCAGCATCATGGGGACGGTCGAGAACCGGCTTGACCTAGTATCGGCGTATTTCGTTCCGGGGCGCGAAGGTACAAAGTGGTTCACCGCGCTTTCCAACGACGGCAAGGATGTCCGCATTCTGACAAATGCGCTGAACACCACGGATGTGCTGATGGTTCATGCGGGCTACACGAAATACCGGACCAGGCTGTTGCAGGCCGGTGTCGAACTTTACGAGCTCAAGCTGCGTGGCGGCGGGACGCAGGAGGCGGCGCTGCAGACCATGCCCTTCGGCCTGTCAGGGGCCAGCCTGCATGCCAAGACCTTTGCGCTGGATCAGCAGCGCGTTTTCATAGGGTCGTTCAATTTCGATCCACGATCTGCCATTCTGAATTGTGAAATGGGATTTCTGATCGACAGCCCGACCCTGGCGCGGCAAGTCAGTGCGGGGTTTGATGGCCCGGTGCGGGATGTCAGCTATCAGCCCGATCTTGCCGCGGATGGCGATCTGGTCTGGGTTGAGGCTTCCGAAAACGGGCAAACGATCCTGCACGACGATGAACCCGGCGCGACGCTGTTCCAGCGCATGGCGATCTTCGTATTGGGTGTGCTGCCGATCGAGTGGCTTCTGTGACCATCAGTTCAACACGAAAGGGTAAAGCTATGAGACATTGGATATTCTGGATGATCGCCGGGATCATTTCGCTTGTCGGCGGGGTTCTGGCACTGGCCAATCCGCTGGCTGCGTCGTTGACCGCCGAGATCCTTGTCGGCTGGTCTTTCGTGCTGATCGGTCTGATCGTCGCGATCTCAGCGTTTCGCGATCAGGGTTGGGGCGCGCGCCTGTCGCTGCTTCTGCTCGGGGTGCTGTTTCTTCTGTTGGGAATCAGTCTGTTGGCGAACCCGCTGCAAGGTATGCTGGCCCTGACCTATACGATAGCGATTATGTTGATGATGGCCGGATTGTTCCGACTGATCCTGGCGTTCCGGGCCGAATTTCGCCCCTTTCGCTGGATCATGATTGCGTCTGCCGCCCTGTCCATCATTCTGGCCCTGATGATCTTCTCGAACTTCCCGCAATCGGCGGCGGTGGTGCTGGGGGTCTATCTGGCGATCGAGTTGATTTCGAACGGTGTTTCGCTGATCGTGATCGCGCTGGCACGCAAGTCGATAGTAAAGAGTTTGCGGTAGCCTAGAGGTTTTTTGGCCGGTGGCGTGAGCGTTAACGCAGGCGGGTCGGCTAGGAGGGGTCTGGGATGATCACCGATGTGGACGACTATCTTGTCGATGGCTGCGGGCGATGCGGGCGTTTTGCCACGCCTGACTGCTCCACCCGGATCTGGGCGGACGGATTGCGCGACCTACGCGCCATATGTCTGGGCGCCGGGCTGTCCGAGACCGTGAAATGGGGGCATCCCTGCTATATGCTTGGGGGTCGCAACATCGCGTTGATTGGCGCGTTTCGCGGTGATTTCCGCCTGACATTCTTCAACGCCGCGTTGATGAAAGACCCAGAGAATATCCTGGAAAAACCGGGGCTGAACACCCAAAACCCTTGCCTGATCCGGTTTACCGATCCGGCACAGGTCACGGCCTTGGCCCAGGTGATCCGATCCTACCTTGCCGAGGCGACATCATATGCCAAAGCCGGCGTTCTGCCCCGAAAAACCGAAGCCAGTTTTGACCTGCCCGACGAATTGGTCGAGGTTCTGGCGGCAGATCCCGACCTGGCGTCTGCCTTCGACGCGCTGACGCCCGGACGGCAAAGGAGCTATGTGATCAATCTGACGTCGGCAAAGAAGTCAGCCACGCGTTTTGCCCGCATTGACCGGTTTCGTGACAAGATACTGGCCGGAAAGGGCGCCAATGAACGATAACACGCCGTGGGTGCTCGTCACAGAACCGAGGCCAGGAAAGCCTGCGCGCGTTTCGTTTGCGGGGCATTGAAGATCTGATCCGGGGTGCCGGTTTCGATGATCTTACCCCCATCCAGCACACAGACCCGGTCGGCAGCTTCGCGGGCAAACCCCATCTCATGGGTGGCCAGGATCATTGTCATGTTCTGCGCCTTCAGCTTCAAGAGCGTGTCCAGCACCTCACTGACCAGTTCCGGGTCCAAGGCCGATGTCACCTCGTCAAACAGCATGATGCGGGGCCGCATTGCCAGCGCGCGCACGATGGCGACGCGCTGCTGTTGACCGCCTGACAACTGATCCGGATAGGCTTGCATCCGGTCCTTCAGGTTGAACTGCTCAAACAGTTGCGTCACCTCGGGCAGCAGGTCTTTTCTGGACCGCTTGAACACGCGCGACGGCGCCAGCAGCACGTTTTCGACGGCGGTCATATGTGGAAACAGGTTGAAGCTCTGAAACACCAGTCCGATCTTGCGCCGGATGGGTTGCGGGGCGACATCGGGCAGCGAAATGTCCTGCCCGTCGAACCAGATTTCGCCTTCGTCAATCGGCTCAAGCAGGTTGATCGTGCGCAGAAGGGTGGATTTCCCGGACCCTGACGCGCCGATCAGGCAGATCATCTCACCCTCGTTGACCTCAAGATCAATGCCGCGCAACACCTGGGTCGCGCCGAAGGACTTGGTGACATTTGACAGGCGCAACACGGACATCAACTGCGCGCCTTGTTCTGTTTGGCGATCAGGTAATCGGCAAAGCGGGTCACGGGGATCGTGACCGCCAGAAAGATGATTGCAGCCCCCACATAGGGCGTGAAGTTTGCCAGAAGGGATTTGTGCACCCCGGCTTGTCGCAGAAGCTCGACCGGGCCAATGAAGGACAGCAGTGCGACGTCTTTTTGCAATGCAACCAGCATGTTCATATTGGCCGGCACCACCCGGCGGATGGCCTGCGGCAGCACGACATAGCGCATGATGTCGGCATGTGAAAGACCCAGCGATTTGGCGGCGGCGCGCTGGCTTTCATGGATGCTTTCTATGCCTGCGCGAAAGATCTCGGCCACATAGGCGGAATAGGTCAGGATCAACGCCAGAGACCCCCAGATATAGGGGCTGTTCCATGGGCGTTGCAGACCAAGACCGGGCACACCGAAGCCGATCAGAAACACGATCAGGATCACGGGAACGCCGCGAAAAATGTCGGTGTAAAGCACCCCGAAGATGCGCAGGGGAAACAGGGCGGGTGCACGGGCATCGCGGCACAGCGCGATCAACAGGCCTAGGATCGCAATGGCCGGAGTACACCACAGGAAAATGGCCACATCCCAGCGAAAGGCAGACAGAAGCGACGGGAAGGTCTTGGCCAGAATCTCGCCGTCGAAGAAGCTGGCCCGCACCCGGTCCCAGCCCGGTGTCATCGGCAGGAAGATGACGATCAACCCGACCACGACAACTGTGGACAGCGTTGCGATCATCACCGACCGGCGTCGCGCCTTTCGTTCATGGATTTGGCGGGCCGTAAGGCCCGCGCTTGCCGTTTTCATGGGTCGAGTCGTTACTTGATCAGCGGAACGCCGGTGGTTTCTTGCAGCCATTCAGCCTCGATCGCGGCAAGGGTGCCGTCCTCTTTCATGGCGGCCAGCGCCTCATCGACACAGGCTTTAAGCGGGCTGCCTTCTTCCATCAGGATGCCGAACTGGTCCGGGTTTTCACTGCGATCGGCAGGGAATTGCCCCAGAAGCGCCCCATCATCCAAGGTCACGGCGCTAAGGTAAAGCGCAGTGGGAAGGTCAAACAAGGCCGCGTCGATCTGATTGGCTTTCATCGCCTCGACCACATTTACATTGTCATCATAAAGAAGCGGCGCGTCGGGCGGTGCGATCACGGCGTTCACGGTTTCCAGCGCCGTGGTGCCTGCCATCACGCCCCATTTCAGGGACTTGAGCGACTCGATGTCGGCCGTGGCGCCACCGTCAATCGTTGGTTGCCGCACCAGAACCGCCATGGCGGCGGAATAGTAAGGTTCTGAAAAATCGACCACTTTTTCGCGATCTTCGGTGATCGAGAACTGTTGCAGATTCACGTCAAATTCTTTCGCCCCCGGCTGGATCGATTGATCGAAACTTGCGCGGGTCCAGACCACGGCCTCTTTTTCAAACCCCATGCGCTTGGCCACCTCATAGGCAACGGCAGCCTCGAACCCCGCGCCGCTGGCAGGATCGTCATCCATCACCCAAGGGTAATAAGCGGGGTTGCCGGTGGCGATGGTCAGGACATCAGGGGTCAGGGTCTTGCCATCGGCACAATGGTTGTCGGCAAGGGCGGACGTCGCCCCCAGCAAGCTGATCATCAGGGCTGTTGCGAAAATCGGTTTCATCGGAATCTCCAATTGGAAGGCGCCCCGTGACTTTACGGCGGGCCGAACTTGGCTGTCCAGATGAAGTTGAGATCTGGCGACCGCGACAAAGCGGTCGCCAAACGGGGCAGGCGCGGCGGGTTTGCACCCATCCGCGCCCGTCTTCATTCCTCGCGGAATGCCAGGTCCAGATAATCCGTGAAGGGTTTCAACAGATAGGAGGCCGGGCTTTGTGCGCCGGTCTGGATGAACGCCTCGACCGGCATGCCGGGGATGATCTCGTTCTCGCCCAGAAGGTCAAACGCCGCGGGGTCAATCTGGACCTCGCCTGCGAAATACCGCTGCCCGGTCTGTTCATCGGTGATCGCATCCGCCGAGATCAGGCTGACCTGTCCCGAAACCTCGGGTGTCGTGCGCACGTTGAACGCCGGGAACTTCAACACGGCGTCCTGTCCGACCGTGATCCGGTCAATTTCGGTCGGGGCCAGTTGCACGGACACGATCAGGGGGCTGTTGTCTGGCACGATCGCCGCTACCTCGCCCCCGGCAGGGACGACAGACCCGACGGTGAAGACGGACATGCCATACACCACACCGTCGACCGGCGCCGTGAGGTTCAGGCGGGACAGGCGGGTTTCGACCGCCCGCAGTTTCTCCTGCAACTCTGCCTCGCGCGGTTGCAGGTTGCGGATTTCTTCCTGTGCGCTTTCCTGCCGCTCTGACCGCGTCTTCAGCCGTTCGATTTCATACCCCGCGATGGCGTTGCGCGTGGCGGCGATCTGCGCTTCGGTTTCGCCGGTCAGGCCGTTGATCTGGGCCAGTTGCTTTTGAAGATCCAGCACCTGCGACCGTTCAGTCAGGTTCTTGTTCAGCAGATCCTGAAAGGTCTTCAGGTTGTTGTTGGTCAACTCGGCCTGCTTGCGGTTGGCGGCCAGTTGTTTTTCCAGCCCCACGATCGACGCTTCGGATTGTGCCCGCCGTTCGCGCAACTGGTCGTCTGTCTGGCTCAGCGTCTTGCGGCGCGTGTCAAACAGCGTTTGCTGGGTCTCCAGAATGGCGTGCAGGTCCGGCTCGCCCTTTGCATCCGCCACAAGCGCCGGGCGGAAGGTGATCTGCGCGGCTTCAACCGCTTCCGCAGACAGACGGTCGATATTGGCCTGCACTTCAAACAAGGCGTGGCGGATGATGTTCTGTTCAGACCGCAGCTCGGCGTCGTCCAGAAGGATGATCGTTTCACCCGCCTTGATCGTATCACCGTTGCGCACGTTGATCTCGGCGACCACACCGCCATCGGGGTGTTGCACCACCTGCTTGCGCTGATCAACCTCGACATAGCCTGACGCCACGACGGCTGCATTGATGGTGGAATAGGTTCCCCAGGCGATCAAGCCGCCCAATCCGATGACCAATGCCCAAATACCTTGGGCGATATAGGGTTTTGCGTTCCAGTCACTGGGCATGTTCAAGCCTCCGTTCCTGTTGAACCGGCACGGCGGCCGGACTTTTTCTGACGAATTTGTCCATGATTTCCTGACGCGGTCCGAAGGCGCGCATCTTGCCCTTGTCGATCAGCAGCACACGTTCGCATTGCGCCAGCGCCGATGGCCGGTGCGAGATGATCAGAACCGCCCGGCCCGCCACCTTGGCGTCCGTAATGGCCTGGTTCAGTGACCGGACCCCGCTGTCATCCAGGCTGGAGTTTGGTTCGTCCAGGATCAGGACCGCCGGATCGCCGAACAAGGCGCGTGCCAGCCCGACACGCTGACGCTGACCGCCGGACAGAAGGCTGCCTGCGTCGGTGATCATCGTGTCATAGCCGTTCGGAAGGCTCAGGATCAGGTCATGCGCCCCGGCAGCCTGGGCAGCTTTGACAACGTCGTCCGGGTCGGCGTCGGGATCGAACCTGGCGACATTCTGGGCCACCGTCCCCGGGAACAGAACCACGTCCTGCGGCAGATAGCCCAACAGGCGTCCCAGCCGGTCGGGGGCGTATTGGTGAAGCTCGGCCCCGCCCAGCCGGATTTCCCCGGCGCGCGTCGGCCAGACTCCGGTCAGCGCCTTGGCCAGGGTCGATTTGCCCGCAGCACTCGGCCCGATGACCGCGACAGCTTCGCCGGGCTGCACATCGAAACTGACCCCCATCAGCAACGGTTTGGTCACACCTGCGGGGGCCACGGCCAGTCCCTTGACCTCCATCCGGCTTTGCGGCGCGGGCAGGCGCATCGGCAAAGGGCGGGGCGGGGTGGTGGACAGGATGTTGCGCAATGACCGCCAGCCCTGAGCGGCCGCCTGAAACGCACCCCATTGTGCGACGGTCTGTTCCACCGGGGCCAGCGCCCGACCCAGAAGGATGGAGCCGGCAATCATTGCGCCCGCAGTCAGTTCGCCGCGCAGGACCAGCCAGGCCCCAAGGGCCAGAATGCCGGATTGCAACAGCAGCCGGTGGGCCTTGGTTGTCGCCGCCAGCCGTCCGCGCTTGTCGGCGGCAAGGATGCGGCTGCGCAGCGCGTTGGTGCGCACCTCGCTCCAGTCATTGGTCAGCGGCTCTTTCATGCCAAGACCCTGAATGGTCTCGATGGATTTACGCATGTCAGCGGTGCGGCTGTCGGCGCGGGCGGCGTGCTGGCGGGCATCGGCCATGGCCGTGTTCGAAGTGCGCTGGCTGGCAAATGCCAGCACGAACAGAACCGTGCCTCCGGCTAGGGCGAACCACCCCATCATCGGGTGGAATATGAACAGAAGGGCCAGAAATGCCGGTGCCCAGGGCAGGTCGATCAGCGCGGTAAGTGCCGGAGAGGCCAGCAGCGACTGAATGCTGCTGAGATCGCGCAGCCCCGTCGCCGGGCGCGCCCGCTGATCGGCATTTTCCGCCTGCCGCAGCACGGCGTCAAATACCCGCCGGTCCAGCGCCGCCTGAAACCCCGCACCCACGCGCGCCAGAACACGCCCGCGCACATGGTCCAGAAACCCCATCAGCGAGTACAGAAAAACCACCAGGCCGAACAGGGCCAACAAGGTGGCTGTCGACCGGCTGGACAGCACCCGGTCATAGACTTGCAGCATGAATAGTGGGCCGGTCAGCATCAGAAGGTTGACCGCCGCACTGAAGACAGCAACGCCGATAAGGTCGGATCGAAACCCGGCCAGCGTTTGGCCAAGTTCGCGGGATTGTTGGTCAGGATCGGTCATGTCCGCTCCGTTTTGGACGAGATGGTCAGCAGGCGCGGCGCCACGACTGGGCAACGCACCTTGGCCGGAATGGAAACGAATGGGGGGCTGTCGGCAGTGCCGGAACAGCACACCCCAATTCGCCCGGTGGTCTCCGTGAGTGATCAGGCCAAAAAGGGTGAAAACCAATAAAGGTGGAGTCGTCTGATCCACCCCTGCGCGAATGGGCGATCCCATGCTTGTTTACCTGTCCGCGATCGGCAGACTTGTGCCAATCAAGGTAGCCGGGGCAGGGACTGGTCGGGTTTTCGCCCAATGATGCGACCGAAAACGGTGTGAAAACGCCGACGTGGCACACGCATCCGGTGCAGGACGCGGACTGTACAGGCGAGTCGCCCCGAGGGGCCCCGAGGTGCCGCGACCTTTCGGATCGGTCGCAGCAACACTGGCGTTCTGTGCCCGGGTCGTCTTATGATCTCAGAAGCCCTGCGATCAGAGGTCGTATCGGGGAAGATCAGAAGGGGCACAGCGGCGCATGCGTTGGTTCACAGCTCGAAGCAAAGTCAGACCGGCGCGGGAAGCCGTGCCTGGTTTTGATGCGCCAATCCGGCCCGACAGCCCGTTTTGCGCGGTCGGCGACATTCACGGCCGCATGGACCTGTTGTCTGATGTGCTGGGCAGATTGGCGCTGGACGGGCCGGATCTGCCGGTGGTGTTCGTGGGCGACTATATCGACCGCGGACCTGACAGCGCGGCGGTTCTGCGCCATTTGTGCGCGCTTCAGTCGACCGACCCGGAACGGATTTCCTGTCTGCTGGGCAACCACGAAGACATGCTGTTGGCGTTTCTTGATGGCAGTTTGCATGATCATCGGATCTGGTTGCGCAACGGTGGTGTCGCGACCTTGCAAAGCTTCGGAATCAGCCTGTCCGCCAAATCCCCCGCACCGGACGAGGTCGCGCAGATCCGCAGCGGGCTTCAGGATGCCATGGGGCCGGAGCTGTTGGCCTGGCTGCGTGGCCTGCCCCTGGTCTGGAACACGGGCAATGTCTGGGTGACGCATGCCGGTGCGGACCCGTTTGTCGACATGCCACGGCAGGACCGGACGGCGCTGCTTTGGGGCCATCCTGATTTTCGCCGCCACGCCCGGACCGACGGGCAATGGGTCGTCCATGGGCACACCATCGTCCCCGAAGTGGAGTGTCGGGACGGTCGTGTCGCAATCGACACCGGCGCCTTTTATACTGGCCGGTTGTCGGCTGTCCACCTCTCGAGCGATGGCGTCCGGCCGCTGGGTTAATCCGCGCGTCCAGTGGGTTGCGACGATTTTTCCACACGGCGGGGGCGAATACGGGTTGATACGCCCGGCAGGTATGACAACATCCGGTTGAGGCGCGACACGGACATAGCGCCAAAGCAGAAGAGCGGTGGAAACCATGGGCTCTGACAACAGCGATGCCAGCCGCACTCCGATCTATCGGATGCAGGACCTGACCAAGACCTATCGGACCGAGGCCGTTGACGTCCACGCCCTGCGCGGTGTCACAGCCGAAGTGCCGGCAGGCGAAATCATCGTCTTGTTGGGGGCGTCGGGTTCGGGCAAATCCACGCTTCTGAACATTCTGGGCGGGCTGGATACGGCAACGTCGGGCAAGGCCTGGTTCCGCGACGAAGAACTGACCGCCAAGTCCGATCGCGATCTGACGCGTTATCGCCGCGATCACGTGGGCTTCGTGTTCCAGTTCTATAACCTGGTTCCGTCCCTGACCGCGCGTGAAAACGTGGCGCTGGTGACAGAAATCTCATCCGTCCCCATGACCCCGGAAGAGGCATTGGAACGTGTCGGGCTTGGTCACCGCATGGACCATTTCCCAGCCGAAATGTCCGGCGGTGAACAACAGCGCGTTGCCATCGCCCGCGCAATTGCCAAACGGCCCGAGGTGCTGCTTTGCGACGAACCCACCGGCGCGCTGGACAGCAAGACCGGGGTTCAGGTGCTGGAAGCCCTGCACAAGATCAATGCCGAGCTTGGCACATCGACCCTTGTGATCACCCATAACGCGGGCATTCAGGCCATGGCACACCGGGTCGTGTTCTTCGCCGATGGCGACATTTCCGAGATCCGGGAAAACGCCAAGCGGATCGAACCCACCGAGATCGTGTGGTAGCGATGCGGGTTCTGGATCGAAAGCTATTGCGTGACCTCAGGCGGCTCTGGACCCAGAGCCTGGCGATTTCGGCGGTGCTGGCGGTGGGCGTGATGATCATGGTCATGTCCAACGGTGCCGAACGCAGCCTGCGCGAAACCCGCGATACCTTCTATGAACGCAACCGGTTCGGCGATCTGTTTGCCACCGCCTCGCGCGCGCCTGATGCCCTGGCAGCAGAGATTCTGTCGATAGATGGGGTTATGCGCGTGGACACGCGGATCTCGGATTTCGCCATTCTGGATGTTGCCGATATGTCCGAACCTGCAGTGGGGCAGGTTTTGTCTTTTCCCGCCTCGGGTTTGCCCGCATTGAACATCCCGACCATCACCAAGGGGCGCATGCCCGAACCGGGGCAGCGCGGCGAGGTGTTGGTGAACCAGAACTTCGCGGACGCGCACGGGTTCAAACCGGGCGACACGTTCGGCGTCACACTGAACGGGCAGAAACGCGATCTGACGATCACCGGCACCGCCCTCAGCCCGGAGTTCATTTATACCATCGGCCCGAACTCGATCATGCCAGATGACCGACGCTTCGGCATCCTGTGGATGGCCGAGGACGTGTTGGGCGCGGCCTTCAACCTGACCGGTGCGTTCAACGCGGTGTCGGTGCAACTGTCGCGCGATGCCGATGTCGACGCGGTGACGGACGCGCTGGATGATCTGCTGAAGCCCTATGGCGGTACGGGGGCCTATCCGCGCAAGGACCAGACCTCGAACGCGTTCCTTGACGCCGAGCTGACGCAGCTTGCCGTCATGGCCCAGGTGGTGCCTCCGATCTTTCTGGTCATCTCGGCCTTCCTGGTGAACATGGTTCTGGGGCGACTGATCGCACTGGAGCGAGAGCAGATCGGGCTGTTGAAGGCGCTTGGTTATCAGCAGGTCGAGATCAGCTGGCACTATATCAAGCTGGCACTTGTGATCGGCTGCCTTGGGGTGTCGCTTGGCTGGGGCTTCGGGATGTTGGCGGGCCGGGGCATGGCGCGGCTGTATTCCGAGTTCTTTCATTTTCCCTATCTGGTCTTTGTGCAGTATCCGTCGATCTACGCGGTGTCCGCCGCGGCAGGGCTTCTGGCTGCGGGGCTGGGCGCGATCAGTGCGGTGCGGCGGGTGGTCGGGTTGAGCCCGGCGGTGGCCATGGCCCCCCCGGCGCCCACCCGGTTCAGGCGCGGCTTGCTGGATCATCTGATTGTCTGGCTGAAACCGCGCCAGCCCACGATGATGATCCTGCGCGCCATCGGGCGCTGGCCTCTGAGGGCTGCTTTGACGACGCTGGGCATTGCCACCTCGGCGTCGGTCATGATCGCGGCCCTTTTCATGTTTGATGCGATGGACGAGTTGCTGGATGTGAGCTTTGTGCAGATCAACCGGCAGGATGCGATCGTGCAATTCGCCCTGGAACGGCCCGAAGGCGTTCTGGAAGATGTCGCCAACCTGCCCGGCGTGCTATCCGCAGAAGGGGTGTGGACCATGCCTGTCCGATTGACCAACGGTCATTTAACCCGGCGCATCGCGGTCGAGGGCCGGCGGCCCGACGATACACTGTCGCGGGTGTTTGATGTCGAAACCCGGAACCTCGTTCAACCGGAACACGGCATCGTCCTGGCCCGGCGACTGGCAGATCACATCAACGCTTCGGTTGGCGACACGGTGACAGTCGAATTTCTGACCATTCCCGACAGCCAGCACCGGTTGAAGGTGACGGGGCTGGCTGGGCAGTATTTCGGGCTGGGTGCCTATATGAATGCCGAGACTTTGGCGCGGCTGCTGGACCAGCCCGTGCAGGTCACGCAGGCCAATCTGCTGATTGATCCTGCGCGCGAGGACGATCTGTTTCAGTCGATCAAGATGGCACCGGCGGTAGCGGGGCTGACATTGCTGGCGCAGGTGCGGCAGTCGTTCACCGATACGATCGCCCAGAACGCGGGCATGACGACCACGATCAATTCGTTCCTGGCGGCGCTGATTGCGATCGGCGTGGTCTATAATTCGGCCCGCATTCAGCTTTCCGAACGCGCGCGCGAGTTGGCGAGCCTGCGTATCCTGGGTTTCACCCGTGGCGAGGTCAGCTATATCCTGCTGGGCGAGCTTTTCCTGCTGACAGCCGCCGCGATCCCGCTTGGTCTGGTGATTGGTCGGCTGCTGGCCGGGGCGATGGTCGCAAGTTTTGACAGCGATTTGTATTCCATCCCCTTGGTCGTGTCGCGCGGAACCTATGGTTGGGCGGCAGGCGTTGTGGCGGTGGCATCGGTCGTGTCGGCATTGATCGTGCGGCGGCGGATCGACCGGATGGACCTGGTCGCCGTGATGAAAACAAGGGAGTAACCCGATGAGCTGGAACATGCGCAAGACGATACTGGCCGGGGTCGCGGTGGTGGCCGTGGCAGGATTTGCCTATGTCGCGACCAAACCAGAACCGGTGCCCGTCGACATCACCACCATCGCGCGTGGCCCTATCGAGGTGACCGTCAACGTCGAAGGCCGCACCCGGGTGCGCGATGTCTATGACGTGTCTGCCCCCGTAGCGGGTCACCTGGCGCGCAGCCCGGTGTCGATCGGCGACATGGTGACGGCTGGCGAAACCGTCGTCGCCCGGATCGCCCCCGGAGACCCGGCTTTTCTGGATGTACGGTCACGGGCGCAGGCCGAAGCGGCGGTGGCACAGGCCACGGCGGCGGTGTCGGTGGCCGAGGCGCAGATCTCGATGGCCGAGGCGGATCTGGCCCACGCGCAGACCATTCTGAACCGGCTGCACGACCTGCATTCACGCGGCACCATCCCACAGGCACAGCTGGAGGATGCCGAACTGGGCGTCGATGTGGCCGCCGCGAAACTGGACAGCGCCCATGCGGCTTATGACATGCGGGTGGCGGAATTGTCCGCGCAACGGGCCACCCTGATCGAACCACGCGACCGCAACGACCCCGCACCGGACGACGCCTGCTGCATAGATGTGAAGGCCCCCGTTTCGGGCAAGGTGCTGAGCGTTGCCAATGAAAGCGCGCGACCGGTGTTGCCCGGAGCCCCGATCCTGTCCATCGGCGAAACCGATGATCTTGAGATCACGGCCGAAGTCCTTTCAACCGATGCGGTGCGCCTTACGCCCGGCGCGCAGGCCTATGTCGACAGGTGGGGCGGTGATGGGTCGCTGTCGGCACGCGTGCGTGTGATCGAGCCAGCCGGGTTCACCAAGGTCTCGGCGCTGGGCATCGAAGAGCAACGCGTGCGCGTGGTGCTGGACCTTTTGACGCCGAAGCAGGATCGCGCGGCGCTGGGTCACGGCTTTCGCGTCTTTTTGCGTATCGTCGAATGGCAGGGCGAAGGCGTAATCGTGCCTCTGTCGGCGTTGTTTCGCGACGGCGCTGACTGGGCGGTGTTCGTGGTCGACGGCGATCACGTCACGCAGCGCAAGGTGATGCTGGGCCGTCGCAACAGCGATGAAGCCGTGGTCCTGTCCGGCCTTGCGGAAGGGGAACAGGTCGTCACCCATCCCGGCGACCGCGTCACCGATGGCGTTCTAGTGGTGGACCGCGCGACGCTGTGACGCCGCAATTTTGAAATTGACAGAATCCCGATCCTTCGCCAAAAATCGCGCCATCCGCAGCGATGGCGTCGCTGCCCTGCGCATCGGCCCCGTAGCCCGTGCAAGGTCCGGAGATCAACTGCCCTGCACGCCGGGGAGTTTGGTTGGCCGGGGACATCCATCTCGGCCTCGGAATACGGAGATCTGAGATATGTCACGCACACAGTTTTTTGTTTGTGAAAATGGCGAGAAAACCCCGCTGCCTTTCTCGAATGCGGAATACGAGCGCCGGTTGAAAACCCTGCGCGGGATCATGGCCAACCGTGGGATTGACGCGGTTCTGTTCACGTCGATGCACAACATCGCCTATTACTCGGGCTTTCTGTATTGCTCGTTCGGGCGTCCCTATGGCTGCGTTGTGACGGCGGATCGCTGCACCACCGTGTCGGCCAATATCGACGCGGGCCAGCCCTGGCGGCGCAGCTTTGGTGACAACGTCATCTACACCGACTGGGAGCGCAACAACTACTGGCGTGCTGTCAAAGACGTCATGGGTGGGGCCAGGTCCATCGGGATCGAAGGCGATCACCTGACCTTGGCACAGCGGGCTTTGGCTGAAGAGTTCCTGGCAGGTGCCAGCTTCACCGACATCGCCCCGGACACCATGCAGGCGCGTATGGTGAAATCGGCCGAGGAGATTGCCCTGATCCGCGAAGGGGCGCGTGTCGCCGACCACGGTGGCGCGGCCATTCGTGATGCGATCCGGGTCGGCGCGCGCGAGATTGATATCGCCATGGCCGGTCGCGATGAGATGGAAGAAGAGATCGCACGCTCTTTCCCGGACAGCGAGATTCGCGACACCTGGGTCTGGTTCCAGTCTGGCATCAACACCGATGGCGCCCATAACCCGGTGACAACACGCAAGCTGGAAGCTGGCGACATCCTGTCGCTCAACACCTTCCCGATGATCTCGGGCTACTACACGGCGCTGGAGCGGACCCTGTTCATCGGCGATCCGGACAAGGAAAGCCTGCGCATCTGGGAGGCCAATGTCGCCGCGCATGAACTGGGCATTTCGCTGATCAAACCCGGCGCGACCTGCTCGGGCATCACCGCCGAGATCAACAAATTCTTCGAAAGCGAAGGTCTGCTGCAATATCGCTCGTTCGGCTATGGGCACAGCTTCGGGGTGCTGTCGCACTATTATGGCCGTGAAGCCGGGCTGGAGCTGCGCGAAGACATCGACACGGTGCTGGAGCCCGGCATGGTCGTGTCGATGGAGCCGATGTTGTTCCTGCCCGAAGGCACGCCCGGTGCCGGTGGCTATCGCGAGCATGATATTCTTGTTGTGGGCGAAACGGACGCCGAGAACATCACCGGCTTCCCGTATGGGCCCGCGCACAACATCGTGCAGGCATGACGCGAAATTCGCAAATCATGTCGCGATCGAACCCTGAAATCAGCAGATTTGGGTAGAGGCTATGGCTGTCGCGAGGTCAAACTTTCGCGACAGCCTGCGGATTTGCTGTTGAAATTCACGTTGGGTTCGTGTTGGCTTATGCCCAACAAACGAAAAGAAAAACATAGACCAGGGGGGTCACTTGGCTGATGCAGCTTCCAACGACGGGTTCGTCGTTTTTGATCGTGTCCAGAAAAGCTATGATGGGGAAACGCTGGTCGTCAAAGACCTGAACCTGTCAGTGGCGAAGGGCGAATTCCTTACCATGCTTGGGCCGTCCGGATCTGGCAAAACAACATGTCTGATGATGCTTGCGGGGTTTGAAACCGCGACGCACGGCGACATCCGGCTTGGTGGCAAGCCGATCAACAATATCCCACCTCACAAGCGCGGCATCGGGATGGTGTTCCAGAACTACGCGCTTTTCCCTCATATGACGATTGCCGAAAACCTGTCGTTCCCATTGGAAGTGCGCAAAATCGGCAAATCCGACCGCGAGGCGAAAGTCAAACGTGCATTGGACATGGTGGAAATGGGTGACTTCGGTGGACGTCGCCCGGCCCAGCTGTCGGGTGGACAGCAGCAGCGCGTTGCCTTGGCGCGGGCGCTGGTGTTTGAACCTGAACTTGTGCTGATGGATGAACCCCTGGGCGCGCTGGACAAGCAGTTGCGCGAAAAGATGCAGTTCGAAATCACCCACCTTGCGCACCAGTTGGGGATCACCACCGTTTACGTGACTCACGACCAGACCGAAGCACTGACCATGTCCGACAACGTGGCGGTGTTCGACGATGGGCGGATCCAGCAGCTTGCCCCGCCCGATCAGCTTTACGAGCGGCCGGAGAACAGCTTTGTTGCCCAGTTCATCGGTGAAAACAACACCTTGGAAGGTGTGGTGACCGAGATCAAAGGCAATACCTGCATCGTCAAGCTGGATGATGGCGAGATTATTGATGCAACTCCTATCAATGTCTCCAAGGTCGGTGATCGAACCACCGTGTCGATCCGCCCCGAGCGTGTTGAATACAACAAGGAACGTTTGCAGGAAGGGGTTCACACCCTGAAAGCCGAGGTGCTGGAGTTCATCTATATGGGCGACATCTTCCGCACGCGTCTGCGGGTGGCGGGAAATGACGATTTCATCATCAAGACTCGGAACGCGCCGGATGTCGAACGCCTGACCCCCGGTCAGCAGATCGAGATTGGCTGGTTGCCCACGGATTGCCGCGCGCTGGACGCCTGATTTGATTTGCTTCGGCGCCCGTCAGGGGCGCCGGGCATTTTAGCCAGAGGTTCGCAATGTTCCCGTTCATGCGAACCCGACAAATCGAACGGGGATAACTAGGGAGATTAAGTATGAAACTTGTGAAGACTCTTTTGGCCAGTTCAGCCCTGACCGCCGCCGCTGGCGCGGTTTCGGCGCAGGACATGGCCAACGAGCTGACTCTCGTTTCCTGGGGTGGAGCCTATCAGGCAAGCCAGGTGAAGGCATATGTCGAGCCGTATCTGGAAATGCACCCCGAGGTCAGCGTGACCTGGGACGAAAGCTCGGCAGAAGCCGTGGCCAAGCTGCGCGCGATGAACGAAGCCGGCAACGTGACCTGGGACCTGGTCGACGCCGTGGCGTCCGACGCGATGCGTCTGTGTGACGAAGGTCTGGCAGAAGAGCTGGACCACGACGAAGTTCTGGCGGCTGCGCCTGATGGCACCCCGGCCTCGGAAGACTTCGGCGATCTGCTGGTGTCGGACTGCTTTGTCCCGCAGATCGTGTATTCGACCACGTTCGGCTATCGCACCGATTTGGTGGGAGACACCCCGCCGACCTCGGTTTGCGATGTGTTCGACCTTGAGAAGTATCCCGGCAAGCGTGCGCTGCAAAAGCGTCCAATCGACAACATGGAATGGGCGCTGTACTGCGATGGTGTGGAAAAGGATGCCATCTATGACACGCTGGGCACAGATGAAGGTGTCGCGCAGGCTTTGGCAAAACTGGACACCATCAAGGATCAGGTCGTCTGGTGGACGGCTGGTGCCGAAACCCCGCAGCTTCTGGCTGACGGCGAAGTTGTGATGGGTTCGACCTTCAACGGTCGTCTGTTCTCGGCCATTGCTGAACAGAACCAGCCGATCGGCATGCTGTGGGACATGCAGTCCTTCGACCTGGACGGTTGGGTTGTTCCCGCCGGTCTGCCGGAAGATCGCAAGGCGCGTGTCATGGACTTCCTGAAGTTCGCTACCGACACGCAGCGTCTGGCCGATCAAGCCGCGTACATCTCGTATGGTCCGGCACGTAAATCGTCGGCTCCGCTGGTTGGCAAACATGCCGAGCTGGGCATCGAGATGGCACCGCATATGCCGACCGATCCCGCAAATGCCGGCAACGTTCACGTCTATGACTATGAATGGTGGGCTGACAACCGCGACGATCTGAACGCCAAGTTCGAGGCTTGGCTGGCCAAGTAATCCTGGCTTTCGGGAGGGGCCGACCGGCCCCTTCCACCCCAAAACCAATAAAAAGCTGACGCTGACAGGGATGACATGAGCGATACGACCAACACGAGCGGCCCCGTACTGGCCGCAGATGGAACACCGCTGAAACGCAGTCTGGCGAAGGCGCTCAGGCGGCAGAAGCTGCGTGCGCTGTTGCTGATCGCCCCCCTTTTGCTGTTCATCCTGATCAGTTTTATCCTGCCGATTGCGGACATGCTGTACCGTTCGGTGGAAAACAAGATCGTCGTTCAGACCCTGCCGCGCTCGGTCGAGGCCTTGTCGTCTTGGGATGCGAACTCGGGCGAGTTGCCGGACGAAGCGGTGTTTGCCGCGATGGCCGCCGATCTGAAAGAGGCGTCAGAGGCCAAGACCCATACCAAGGTGGGCTCGCGGCTGAACTATGAGTATCCCGGCATCGCGTCGGTGTTCCGAAAGACCGGCCGAAAAGCCAAGAAATTCGACATCGAGAATGGCGGACCCTGGAAAGAGGAACTGATTGATCTGGACGAGGATTGGGCCGATCCGGGGATCTGGCGCACCATCCAGACCTATTCGCCCAGCGTCACCTCGGGTTACTTCCTGAATGCCGTCGACATGCGCGTGGGGGCTGACGGGCCGGAAATGCGCCCGGAATCCGAGCGGATCTACATGAACCTTCTGGTTCGCACGTTGTGGATGTCGCTGCTGATCACCTTCTCGTGCATCCTGCTGGCCTATCCCGTGGCATGGCTGCTTGCGAACCTGCCGACCCGACAGGCCAATCTGTTGATGATCCTGGTCCTGCTGCCGTTCTGGACGTCGCTTCTGGTGCGCACCTCGGCCTGGAAGATCCTGCTGCAACAACAAGGGGTGATCAATGACGTCCTTGTGTGGATCGGGCTGGTCGATGACAACGCCCGCCTGATCATCATCAACAACCAGTTCGGCACGATCGTCGCGATGACGCATATCCTGCTGCCGTTCATGATCCTGCCGATGTATTCGGTGATGCAGACCATCCCGCCCAGCTATCTGCGGGCGGCGAAAAGCCTTGGCGCAACGGACTGGACGGCATTTTGGCGGGTCTATTTCCCGCAGACCATCCCGGGTATCGGGGCAGGTTCGATCCTCGTGTTCATTCTGGCAATTGGCTACTACATCACGCCCGCGTTGGTGGGTGGCACGAAGGGGACGTTCATTTCGAACCAGATCGCGTTCCACATCTCGACATCGCTCAACTGGGGTCTGGCCTCGGCACTTGGGGCGATCCTTCTGGCGGTCGTTCTGGTCCTGTATTGGGCCTATGACAAGATCGTCGGCATCGACAACGTGAAGCTGGGGTAACGGACATGGCCAAACTTCCTCCTTATGCGACGACCGGACAGCGCATCTGGCACTATACGTTCCTGGTGATTTGCGGGTTGATCTTCTTCTTTCTGATCGCGCCGATTGCGGTGGTGATCCCGCTCAGCTTCAACGCCGAGAACTTCTTTACCTTCACGCCCGAAATGCTGCGGCTGGACCCGGAGGGGTATTCGCTGAAGCACTACCGCGATTTCTTCTCGAACCCCGACTGGCAGAGTGCTTTGTGGAATTCGATCAAGATCGCGCCTGTGGCGACCATATTGTCCGTGTCACTTGGCACGTTGGCTGCCATCGGTCTGAGCCAGCCGCACGTGCCGGCGCGCCGGGCGATCATGGCGATCCTGATTTCACCGATGATCGTGCCGTTGATCATCTCGGCCGCCGGCATGTATTTCTTCTATTCCAAGATCAATCTGGCGGGCACCTACTGGGGTGTTGTGCTGGCGCATGCGGCGCTGGGCATTCCCTTCGTGATCATCACCGTGACGGCGACGCTGGTTGGGTTCGACCGGTCCTTGACGCGGGCGGCAGCCAATATGGGAGCCGATCCGGTGACGACGTTCTTCCGGGTGCAGATGCCTCTGATCTTACCGGGGGTCATCTCGGGCGCGCTCTTTGCGTTCATCACCTCGTTTGACGAGGTGGTCGTGGTGATCTTTGTCGGTTCGGCCAAGCAGCAGACCCTGCCGTGGCAGATGTTCACCGGCCTGCGTGAACAGATCAGCCCGACCATCCTTGCGGTGGCCACGATCCTTGTGGCGGTGTCCATCGTATTGCTCACAATTGTCGAGCTTCTGCGCCGACGGTCGGAGCGCCTGCGCGGGATGAGCCCCGGCTGATTGCAGGACGCCAGTACATCAAACAGCGGCACCCTTATCGGGTGCCGTTTTTTGTTTGGGACATCCAACCGCCCTTGGATCAGCAAATTGTTAACCAATTTCGGGCATCCCGGACCCGATTGTGCCGAACGGGATCCAAACGGGGGATCACCCCCCCTTGCAGCCCCTTTGCACGGACACTAACATCATGCGTCAGGGGCCGAACCAACGGCGCTGGCGTGAATATGAAAGCAGGCTGAAATGCACGATCCTCTTGAAATTTATAACAACACTCTTGTGCCCATGGTGGTGGAACAGACATCGCGGGGCGAACGGGCCTATGACATCTTCTCGCGCCTGCTGAAAGAGCGGATCATTTTCGTGAATGGCGCGGTGCATGACGGCATGTCCAGCCTTGTCGTGGCGCAGCTTCTGCATCTTGAGGCTGAAAACCCCAAGAAAGAAATTTCGATGTACATCAACTCGCCTGGTGGGGTGGTGACGTCGGGTCTGTCGATCTATGACACGATGCAGTATATCAAGCCCGCGGTGTCGACACTGGTCATCGGGCAGGCGGCGTCGATGGGGTCGGTCCTGTCCGTGGCCGGGGAAAAGGGAATGCGCTTCTCGCTGCCGCATTCACGTATCATGGTGCACCAGCCATCGGGCGGGTTTCAGGGGCAGGCAACGGATATCATGATCCACGCGGCTGAGACCCAGAAGGTCAAGGACACGCTGAACCAGATCTATGTGAAGCACACCGGCAACGCCTTGAAGGACGTCGAAAAAGCGTTGGAGCGTGACAATTTCATGTCGCCGCAAGAGGCCAAGGACTGGGGCCATATCGACGAGATCGTCGAGAATCGCGGCAAGGGCGGTGACGAGGAATAGCGCCTGACCCGTTCTGACGGGGCAAATCACACCGGGCAGGGCACGGGAAAAACCGGATTGTGCCTGCCCGGACACTGCCCTAAACTTGCAGGAACGGTAGCAAAGACCGCTCGATCGGGCGCAAACCGGGTTCCGGCGTGAACCCTATAGGACGAGATGATGGCGAATAATTCTTCCGGCGACAGCAAGAACACTCTGTACTGTTCGTTCTGCGGCAAAAGCCAACATGAAGTGCGCAAGCTGATTGCGGGCCCGACCGTGTTCATCTGCGACGAATGTGTCGAACTGTGCATGGATATCATTCGTGAAGAAACCAAGACGACTGGCCTGAAAGCCGCCGATGGCGTGCCGACCCCGATCGAGATTTGTCAGGTGCTGGACGATTACGTGATCGGACAGGCTCACGCAAAGCGCGTCTTGTCGGTTGCGGTTCACAACCACTACAAACGCCTGAACCACGCCGCTGCGGCCGGGGATGAGATCGAACTGGCGAAATCCAACATCATGCTGATCGGTCCCACGGGCTGCGGCAAGACATTGTTGGCACAAACGCTGGCGCGCATTCTGGACGTGCCCTTCACGATGGCGGACGCGACCACGCTGACCGAAGCCGGCTATGTCGGCGAGGATGTCGAGAACATCATCCTGAAACTGCTTCAGGCGTCGGAATACAATGTCGAACGCGCGCAGCGCGGCATCGTCTATATCGACGAGGTCGACAAGATCACCCGCAAGTCGGACAATCCCTCGATCACCCGCGACGTGTCGGGCGAAGGTGTGCAACAGGCGCTTCTGAAAATCATGGAAGGCACCGTGGCCTCGGTTCCGCCGCAGGGCGGGCGCAAGCATCCGCAGCAGGAGTTTCTGCAAGTCGACACGACCAATATCCTGTTCATTTGTGGTGGGGCATTTGCGGGGCTGGACAAGATCATCGCGCAGCGCGGCAAGGGCTCGGCGATGGGCTTTGGCGCGGACGTGCGTGAAAACGACGATCGCGGCGTGGGCGAGCTGTTTCAAGAACTTGAGCCGGAAGACCTGCTGAAATTCGGGCTGATCCCGGAATTTGTCGGGCGTTTGCCCGTCATTGCGACGCTGGAAGATCTGGATGCCGAAGCCCTGGTCACCATCCTGACCAAGCCCAAGAATGCGCTGGTCAAGCAATACCAACGCCTGTTCGAACTGGAAGACGCGCAACTGACCTTTACCGATGACGCGTTGAAGGCCATCGCCAAACGCGCCATCGAACGCAAGACCGGCGCACGTGGCCTGCGTTCGATCATGGAAGACATCCTGCTGGACACCATGTTCGATCTGCCGGGGCTTGAGAATGTCGACGAGGTCGTGGTGAATGAAGAGGCCGTGACCTCGGACGCCAAGCCCCTGATCATCTATGGCGAACCCGCGAAGGAAGAGGTCAGCGCAAGCTGACCTGATCTGCGGGGGAGTATCACCTGAACGAAAATCAAGCCACCGCCCGCGCGGTGGCTTTTTACCTGCATGACACAACTGCGCCAAGCCGCCGCATTTTGCGCCAAGCCCGCCCAATCCGGCGCAAAACACTGGACCTTCCGGCCCGCTTGCGCCATATGAAGTGTGAATAAAATCGGAGACTGACATGCGTTTCATCCTGTCCCTGCTGACCTGGTATCACCGCGAAACCATTGGCACCCGTCTGTTCACCTGGCGCAAAGGCGTGAAGGTGGGTGAGGATGAGCAAGGCAATGTCTTCTATCGCAACCGTGACGACAGCCGCCGCTGGGTCATCTTCAACGGCGAACCCGAAGCCAGTCGGGTCAGCCCCGAATGGCATGGCTGGTTGCACCACACGTTCGATAACAGCCCGGCCGAGGCGCCGCTGGCCCGCAAACCTTGGGAAAAACCGCATCAGGACAACCTGACCGGCACTCCGCTGGCTTATGCGCCTGCCGGATCGCTGCGTCATGCCGAACCAGCGGATCGCCGCGACTATGAAGCCTGGCAACCAGAATAGGCCGCAAGCGCCGTCAGACCCGCATTCCGTGTTCACTGTTTGAGAGGGGCTGCCATGAGCGATAGCCATACAACAGAAGTCATCACCGGCAGCGTGGTTCTGGCCGCGGCAGTCGGGTTCTTCCTGTATGCCGGCCAGATCGTCGGCCTGTCCGGGACTGGCGCCAGCCACAGCTATACCGCGTCGTTCCGCACCGCCGACGGGATCTCGGTCGGGACGGATGTCCGCTTGGGCGGCGTCAAGGTGGGCAGTGTGACGGCGATCGAACTGAACCCGGAAACCTTCCGCGCCGACACAGATTTCACGGTGCAATCCGACGTGGCGTTACCAGATGATACGGCCATCTTGATTTCATCCGAAGGATTGCTTGGTGGATCCTATGTCGAACTGTTGCCCGGCGGATCGCCCTTCAACCTGGAACCTGGCGCCGAGATCGAGGACACGCAAGGGTCCGTCAGCCTTGTGCAGCTATTGCTGAAATACGTCGCTGGAAGCGAGGATAGCCAGTGATCTTCAGGGTCGCATTGACCGCCGGCGCGCTGGCCGTGTCGGCCCTTTCTGCCACGGCCGAAACCGGCAAGGCCACCGGCGCGCTGTTGCGCGGTTTGGACAAGGTGTCCGGTATGCCCGTCGATTTCTCGATGAAGGTTGGGGACACGGTCGAATTGGGCAAATTGCGTGTCACGCTGGGGGAATGCCGTTACCCCACGGATAACCCGTCCGGGGATGCGTATGCCTGGCTCGTGATCCGCGATGGCAACGATGACCAGACCACATTCGAAGGTTGGATGGTTGCGTCGTCCCCGGCACTGAACGCGCTGGACCATCAACGCTATGACGTCTGGGTCTTGCGCTGCACGACGGATTGAGCATCGGGCAAGGACCGGGAGGTAATATCAGCGACCCCGTGCGACAGCGCCTGCTCCAGCATCTCGTGATACGCCGCACGAGGAATTTCCACCGCGCCCAGACTGGCAAGATGTGGCGTCAGGAACTGCGTGTCAAACAGGGTGAACCCCGTGTCTGACAAGTGTCGGGTCAGATAAGCCAGCGCGATCTTCGAGGCATCCCGGCGGCGCGAAAACATGCTTTCCCCGAAAAAGGCCCGCCCCAGCGTGACGCCATAGACACCGCCGACCAGCGTATCACCGTCCCACAGCTCCAGCGAATGGGCATGGCCCAAGCGGTGCAGGTCGTTGTACAGGCCGAAAATCGTGGTGTTGATCCAGGTTTCGTCACGGTCCGCACAGGCGGCGACGGTTCCCGCGAAATCACGGTTCAGGGCGATGTGAAAGGGTGCGCGCCGGATTGTGCGCGCAAGGCTGCGCGAGATGTTGAAACCGTCGAGTGGAAATATGCCGCGCGCCTCGGGGTCCACCCAGAAGACACGCGGATCGTCACGGCTTTCGGCCATGGGAAACACACCCATGGCATAAGCACGCAGCAGAAGGTCGGCGCTCAGCGGCGGTGGATCAAGGGGCGGGGCCAATGGCCCTAGCCCAGGTTTTCTTCCAACCAGCGTTCCAGCCAGTGGATATTGTAACGACCCGTTTGGATGTCTTCCTCGGCCAGCAACTGGTGGAACAAGGGCACCGTGGTCTCGACGCCGTCAACAATCAACTCGCCAAGGGCACGGTGAAGCCGCGCCAGTGCTTCGGGCCGATCACGGCCATGCACGATCAGCTTGCCGATCAGGCTGTCGTAATAGGGCGGGATCGAATAGCCATCATACAGCGCGCTGTCCATCCGCACACCCAGCCCGCCGGGTGCGTGGTACTGAGTGATCTTGCCAGGACATGGAGAGAAGTTGGGCAGGCGTTCGGCGTTGATGCGAATCTCGATCGCGTGGCCGTTGACCTCAAGATCGTCTTGCCCGAAGGACAGCGGCATGCCTTCGGCAACGCGGATCTGTTCGCGCACCAGATCGACGCCAAAAATGGCTTCGGTCACCGGGTGTTCCACCTGCAAGCGGGTGTTCATTTCGATGAAATAGAACTCGCCGTCTTCATAGAGGAATTCGATCGTACCGGCACCGCGATAGCCCATCTCGGCCACGGCCTTGGCGCAGATGCCGCCGATATGGGCGCGTTCCTCGGGGCTGATGCTGGGTCCGGGGGCTTCTTCAAACACTTTCTGGTGGCGCCGCTGCAACGAACAATCACGCTCTGCCAGATGTACGCCGTTGCCTTGGCCATCGCCAAACACCTGCACCTCGATGTGACGCGGCTTTTGCAGGTATTTCTCCATATAGACTTCGGAATTGCCGAAGGCGGCTTTTGCCTCGGATCGGGCCGTGGAAAACGCGGTGTCAATCTCGGCCTCAGATCGGGCGACTTTCATGCCGCGCCCGCCACCACCGGCGGTGGCCTTGACGATCACGGGATAGCCCATCTCGGCGGCCAGTTTGCGGGCGGTGGCTAGGTCGGGCACGCCCCCATCCGATCCGGGAACCACCGGGATGCCCAGCTTGATCGCGGTTTCCTTGGCGGTGATCTTGTCACCCATCATGCGGATATGCTCTGCCGAGGGGCCTATGAACGTTATCTCGTGATCTTCTAGAACCTGCACAAACTGTTCATTCTCGGACAGAAAGCCATAGCCGGGATGCACCGCTTGCGCGCCGGTGATTTCGCAGGCCGCGATGATGGCAGGGATCGACAGATAGCTGTCGGTGCTGGAGGGCGGGCCGATGCAGACACTTTCATCCGCCATGCGCACATGCATGGCATCCACGTCCGCGGTGGAATGCACCGCCACTGTCTTGATCCCCATCTCGCGCGCGCCTCGGATGACGCGCAGGGCAATCTCTCCGCGGTTGGCGATCAGGATTTTGTCGAAATGGGCCATGTGATGTCCCTTATTCGATGATCATCAGGGGGGCGCCGAATTCGACGGGTGCGCCGTCTTCGACCAGAATACGCTTGACCGTTCCGGCGCGTGGGGCGGGGATCTGGTTCATGGTTTTCATGGCCTCGACGATCAGAAGGGTCTGCCCCTCTTCGACCTTGTCGCCGATGCTGACAAAGGCGGGTGTGCCCGGTTCGGCCTGAAGATAGACGGTGCCGACCATCGGCGACGGCACGGCGCCCGGATGGCTTGCGGGGTCTTCCGAGGCGCGGGCCGGTGCGCTGGTGTCGGCTGCAGCCGAAACCGGGGACGGTGCAGGGGCCGGGGCAGCGGCCATGGCAGGCGCGGGGGCGGCGGCCATCTGGACGACCTCTTTCGCGCGGCTCACGCGGACATTCAGGCTGTCATTCTCGCCATAATCGCGCATGACCTCGACTTCGGACAGATCGTTTTCCTGAAGGATTTTCGCCAGTGCCTCGATGAAGGACACGTCATTCTCATGATGTTTTTTCGTCATGGGGCCTTACCGTTGTTTGTTTGCCCGAAGTATGCGTGGGCAATGCATGATTGCAACGCTTATAGGACGCCAGGTAAGAGGAGAAAAGCGATTAAGGTTTCCTGGTGGTGAGGAACCACAGTTTTTTTGGGCAGACCACAGGAACAAAGGTCAGTCGCGTGTCGTGGAATTTTTGCAAACAAACCTTCAGTTCGATGAGGTCAGGCGTCGTTCGAAGTCATGTTTTCAGACAACCGGGATGGTTCAGGCTTTTGGTCGCCCGTCTGCGGCGTGTCGGGCCCTTCGGTCTGCTGCGCATGGGCACGATGGGTTTCAAGCCGCGCCAGTTGCTGCTGAAGTTTCTGGTCCAGTTCCAGCACATTCAGTTGGAAGCTGGGGGGTGGGCCGGCCAATGTTTCGGGATCGACCGGAAGGTCAGAGGGCCGGGGCGTGACCTCGGACTGTCTTGACTGATCTGCGCCGTGGCGCGCCGAGTTGTGCATGTCCGCGCGCGCCTTTCCGGCATTCGGGGCGGCTTCGACCTTCGTGCTGTCCGGCATTTTTCGCACCGGCATGTTTGCCAGTAAGCTGGCCTGCGCCCCAAGCGGGGCAGGTATTGTGAATTCCATGTCTGGCTCCCTCTGTGGTTTGCTTCCGACCGCGTTCGAGAATAATTAATCATTCTTTCTAAAGCGTTAATTGAAGCAGGAGAAAACACGGAATGGTTAACTGCTAGAGCGGCATGCCCGAGAATTTCGCCACCAGTTCCGGCAGTTTTCGCGCGCCGAATTTTTGCAAAAGCCGTGCGCGGTGGGCTTCGACCGTGCGATAGCTGAGGTTCAGGATCAGGCCAATTTCCTTTGATGTCCGCCCTTGGCACGTCAGGATCGCCACGTCCCGTTCACGCGGGGTCAGCGCCACGACCGGACGTTCGGCAGACAGGTCCGCAAAGCTCCACACCCCTTGTTTGAAGGGTGTATCCGGCGTCAGGCTGGTGCCGCGCACACGGCACCAGAACAGCTCTCCGTCCAGGCGCCGCATGATGCGTTCGTCCTCATAACGCCCCGTTTTTCGCAAGCGGTCGCCGCCGACTCGTTCGATCCGCTCGTAGTCTTTTAGCGACGGATAGAGCCGTTCCAGCGGCATATCCGCAAAGGCGTCGACCTGGTCGCCAAACATTTCGGCAAAGCGCAGATTGCATTGCCGCACGATCCGGTTTTCGGTCAGCGCAAGCCCGGTCGGTGCGTGCATGAAGGCAAGGTCCATTGGCGTCATTGCGCCATCCTGCCAAAGGAAGGGTGGCAATTCAATTGCGTGTGGTGTCGCGTCGGAATTGCTTGGCAGCGCGTCGAAGGGGCGGTGCTCGGGGCGGATCGGATTTGCGTCCTGGATTGCACAAATCAGACATTAAATTGGGGGAAGCGGTGCCAAGACCATCAATTGGCAGCAATAAACCAACCTTTACCGGTCATCTGAGCAGCCAAACGCAGGTCGCGTGCACAAAAAAAGGCGCGCCCGAAGGCGCGCCTTTCTGTTCTGTTCCAACTGCCAATCAGACCGGGCAGGGACGGGTGCGATAGGTGCCGTCACCGTTCGAATAGGCGCATTGGTTGGTATGATAGTTGCGGGCAACCATGATACCAGCGGCTGCACCGGCCAGCGTGGTCAGCACGGTCCAGTTTTTGTTTGCGCCGATCGCGTTCGCCGTAAGTATCCCGGCGCCAATGCCTGCCACGCCACCAACGATGGTTTTTTCCTGGTCGGTCAGCGGGCGGTTGCAGGCGGGCAGCGCCAGCGTTGCAACACAAGCAAGGGTCATAATGGCTTTCTTCATGGTATCCTCCTGGATGAATCGTGAGTTCACCTTAGTTTGTAAGGATTTGTGGCCGCAAGGGAATGTTGTGTGCATCCGATGGGGGCGAAGTGGCGGGAAGTCGCCAAGGGCGGCTGATGCGTGCGTGCAGGGTGAGCAGATTCTTTACATAACGGAACAGAAATATCGCGCCACAAAGCTAAGGCGGCAGCAACACGCTTGGATTAAACAGATTTCTTGTAAATACGAGAAAAAACACTCAGTGTTTCTGTAAATATCCGGCAGCGCATTTGTCGGAAACGCCGCGCGAGTATCACAATGCCACAGTCCCGTCTGACAGGAAGCCGTATCCGCGAGCGCCGATTGTTTTTGGGGCAGAAGCAATCGGCGCTTGCCGCGGCTGTCGGGATCTCGGCCGCCTATCTGAATCTGATCGAACACAATCGCCGCCGGGCCGGGGGCAAGCTGTTGCAAGATCTGGCACGAGAGCTGCGCACCGACCCCCGATCCCTGACCGAAGGGGCCGAGGCCGCGTTGCTTGGGGCTTTGCGCGAAGCCGGCCAGAGGATGCCGGAACTGACCCCGGAACTGCACCGGTCCGAGGATCTTGCCGGGCGATTTCCCGGTTGGGCGGCTTTGGTGGCCGCGCAGCACCAGCGCATCCGCGACCTTGAACAACTGGTCGAAGCCTTGTCCGACCGTCTGACCCATGATCCCGAACTGGCTGCATCTCTGCACGAGGTGATTTCGGCCGTCACAGCGATCCGCTCGACCGTGGGTATCCTGACTGAAGGGGGGGAGATCGCCCCGGAATGGCGGCTGCGCTTCATGGGCAATATGCGGGACGAGGGCCGGCGTCTGTCCAGCGCGGCGCAGGGCCTGGTGCAATATCTGGATGCGGGCGCCGACCGCGACATGGCCCCGGTCGTGCCGGGAGAGGAGTTGGCCGTCTTTCTGGATCAGCGCGACCATCACCTTCCTGAACTGGAAGGGTTGCATGGCGCGACACGCGATCAGGTCTCCGCCCGGATCAATGGTCTGATCGCACAGGTTGGCAGTCTTGAAACCGCAGCGGCCAAAGACGTCGCGCGACAGCATTTCCGGCAATATGTGGAAGATGCCACCGCGATGCCGCTGGCGGCGTTTCAAGCGGCGCGCTTGGATTGCGGCGGGGATCCCAGCCAACTGGCCGCCCGGTTTCAGCAGCCCTTGCCAGCCGTCATGCGCCGTTTGGCGTTTGCACCGACGATGGATGATCTTCCGCCGGTCGGGCTTGTGTCATGCGATGGATCGGGCACGCTTTTCCTGCGCAAGGCACTGCCGGGATTTTCCCTGCCGAGGTTCGGAGCGGCCTGTTCGTACTGGCCGTTATATCAGGCGCTCAGCCGTCCCGGACACCCGCTGCGCGCCGTTGTGGAAATGCCCGGCGCCACGCCGCGCCGATTTTTGTGTCAGGCGATCTGCCTGCCAAGAGAGGCTCTGCGATTCGACCTGCCCCCGGTTCTGGACGCCTATATGCTGATCGAACCGTTCGACGATGCGCGCACGGGGGATGCGGAGGCCCACGCCTTGCCCGTTGGCTCGTCATGCCGGGTCTGTCCGCGCCCCGGCTGTGCGGCACGGCGCGAGGCGTCGCTTTTGTCCGCCGATGCCGTTTAGGTCCGCGCGCGACAAGAGCCTGCGCGCGGGTATTTCGACAGCCTGACCCATTCTCGGTTTTGGTTTGTTTTGACATGGGTCTGTGCATTGTCGATATTCACGGACAAGGGTGCGGCGACAGCCAGCCCCAGCGGAGGGATATATGGCAAAACAGGTGCTCGTCATCGAGGACGAACCAAATATTGTCGCGGCAATCAGTTTCATTCTCAGCCGGGATGGCTGGACGGTGGGCACGCATGCCAATGGCGAAACGGCGGTGCAGGCGGTGCTGGATGCCAAACCCGATGCGTTGATCCTTGATGTGATGCTGCCGGGCCGGTCGGGATATGACATATTGCAGGACCTGCGCGCCCACGAACTGACGCGGCGGTTGCCCGTTCTGATGCTGACTGCGCGCGGCCAGCGCACCGACCGCGAACAGGCCGAACGGCTTGGCGTGAACCGCTTCATGACCAAGCCCTTTTCAAACGCCGAGGTGGTTGAGACCCTGAATGAGCTTGTGCCGGGTTAAAGACGCCATGTCGTGCCATCCGATCCCAATGCCATGGACACGGGCCGCCTGCGTATGAGGGTCCGTCGCGAGCCCCTGTTTCTGGCGCGCCAGAGCTATCGACGGCGCCGGCTTGAAGATGCTGCCCGTCTGCTGCCGGTCCTGGGCGTGTTTCTGTTTCTGCTGCCTTTGTTGGCCCCCGGGGTCGGCACGGCTGCGCAGGGCTTGTATCTGTTTGCAGCCTGGTTTGCACTAATCGTCGCCACCGCGATCATCGCACGGGGTCTGACCCGTTGGCCGGGCGTATCGCAAGACCCCGACGACAAATTGCCGTCCTCTGCCCGGGATAACCCTGACCGACAGGCAGGGCGCGACTGATGCTCAGTTTCAATACGCTCGTCGCGGTTTGTCTGCTGTATGTGATCCTGTTGTTCCTGGTGGCCTTCGGGGCCGATCGAAGTGCGGCGCGCAACAAGAACAGGTTTCTCAGTTCACCGCTGATCTATACCCTGTCGCTATCGGTCTATTGCACAGCGTGGACGTTCTATGGTGCAGTGGGGTACGCGGCGCGCTCGGGGTTGGAGTTCGTCACGATCTATCTTGGCCCGACGCTGGTGATGATTGGCTGGTGGTGGTTCTTGCGTAAACTGGTGCGGGTGGGCCGCGCGCAGCGGGTGACATCGATCGCGGATTTGCTGTCGTCGCGCTATGGCAAGTCGAACCTGCTTGGGGTGATCGTGACGCTGATCGCAGTGATCGGCACGACCCCCTATATCGCGTTGCAACTGCAATCGGTCACGCTGGCATTTTCGGTGTTTGCGCGGGATCGCTCGGCGGGGTGGAGCGTGCCCGATCTGGATGCGACGGCACTTTGGGTGGCGGGCGGTCTGGCCCTTTTCACGATCCTGTTTGGCACGCGCAACCTCGACGTGAACGAACGACATCACGGCGTGGTCACCGCCATCGCGGTCGAGGCGGTGGTCAAGCTGGTTGCCTTGCTGGCCGTGGGCGTCTTCGTCGTATGGGGCGTGGGTGGCGGCCCGGCGGGTATCGCGCAGGCCGTGGATCAGGCGATGCGCGCCGCACCGGACGGCGCCTGGTCCATCACTGGCGGGCGTTGGGTCGGGCTGACCTTCCTGTCTGCCGCTGCATTTCTGACGCTACCGCGCATGTTTCATGTGCTGGTGGTCGAGAATCTGGGCGAACGTCAGCTTGCCGTCGCCTCGTGGGCATTTCCGACCTATCTGTTCCTGATGAGCCTCTTTGTCGTGCCGATCGCGGTGGTCGGTCTTGGCACCTTGCCGGCCGGAGAAAACCCGGACCTGTTCGTGCTGACCATCCCGTTGCATTTCGATCAGGACGGGCTGGCGATGCTGTCTTTCCTTGGGGGGTTCAGTTCGGCCACCTCGATGGTGATCGTGGCATCGATTGCCCTGGCGACCATGGTGTCGAACCACATCATTATGCCCCTCTGGCTGTCCATCCGACCCGAAGAAGCTACGGTGTCAGGTGACGTGCGCCAGGTGCTTCTGGCCGCGCGCCGCTTGTCGATCATTGGCGTGCTGGTGCTGGGATATCTTTACTTCCGTATGTCGGGCGGTGGGACGGCCCTGGCGGCGATCGGCATGATTTCCTTTACCGGGGTGGCGCAAGTCCTGCCCGCAATGGCCGGAGGCTTGCTGTGGCGTGGTGCGTCGCGCAACGGCGCGGCGGCGGGTTTGGTCACGGGGTTCATCGTCTGGGCCTATACCCTGTTTCTGCCCAGTTTCGGCGACGCCGGGTTGATGAGCGCATCTCTGCTGGCCGAAGGACCACTGGGGATTGCCTGGCTGAAACCGCAGGCTCTGTTCGGCGTCACGGGGCTTGACCCGGTGGTGCATGCGGTTTTCTGGTCGATGATCCTGAACAGTTTTGCCTTTGTCGGCGTGTCCCTCATCTCTTTCCCCGGTCCGTTGGAGCGGTTGCAGGGCGCGCAGTTCGTCAATGTGCTGGACCACACCCACCAAACGCAGGGCGGTATTGCGTCTGCGGCGGTGGCCGAGGATCTGCTGGTGATGGCCCAACGTACCATGGGGGCCGATGCGGCGCAGACGCTGTTTCAGACACAGGCCAGTGCGCAGGGGAAAGAGGGGTATTTGCCCGACACCACCCCCGATTTCATGGCACGCCTTGAACGCGAGCTGTCGGGTTCAGTGGGGGCGGCCACTGCCCACGCGATGATCGCCCAGATCATGGGCGGGGCCACAGTATCGGTCGACGATCTTATGGCAGTGGCGGATGAAACCCAGCAGATGCTGGTCTATTCCTCGCAGCTTGAAGCGAAGCAGAAGGAGTTGACGACCACCGCGCGGCAACTCTCGGCTGCAAACGAGAAGCTGACCAAGCTGTCGATCCAGAAAGATGCGTTTCTCAGCCAGATCAGCCACGAGCTGCGCACGCCCATGACCTCGATCCGCGCGTTTTCCGAGATCCTGCGCGATGGCGGGATCAGGGATGCCGAGGCAGCGGAAAAACATGCCTCGATCATTCATGACGAGGCATTGCGCCTGACGCGGCTCTTGGATGACCTGCTTGATCTCAGCGTGCTTGAACATGGTCAGGTGCAGTTGAACCCTCAGCGCGAAGTGTTGTCGAAGGTGTTGGACCGGGCTGTCGCCGCCACGCAATCCTTGATCGTGGCCGAAGACCTACGCATCCACCGCGATCTGGCGCGCGAACAGATTGTCATCGCCACCGACACCGACCGGCTGGCGCAGGTGTTCATCAACCTGATTGCCAATGCGGCAAAATATGGTGATGCGAAGTTCAAGCGGTTGACCATCCGGGTGGGCGTGCGTGACGGCGTGTTGCGGATCGATTTCGTGGACAACGGGTCTGGTATCCCGACCGAAAGCCAGGTGATGATCTTCGAGAAATTCTCGCGCCTGACAGACAACGCCGCTGCGGGTGGCGCCGGGCTGGGTCTGGCCATTTGCCGCGAGGTCATGGACCGGCTTGGCGGGGCGATCACCTATCTGCCGGGGCAAAGGGGCGCGGCGTTTCGTGTCACGCTGCCACTGGAAAAAATACCCCACCGCGGTTGAATTTAAACCAATTGTCAACCTTGGTTTGTCAGGTCTGGTGCATGCGACCAGAACGGACCAATCATGGCTGACCCGGTTCAGATCAGCGCGTTGCGCCAAAAGGCGGGGGCCGGCCGCCCACCGCCCGAAATCCCGCCCGTTACGGCTGCCGGGGCCTTGGGAAAGGCGTTGGCACGCGCGGGGGATGCGACGGCGGGTCTGGCGATCGCGGCAACTGATGTTACAGAAGACCGGGTTGTCCTGTCCGCCGCTGGGAAAGCAGTCGGCGAACATGATCTTCTGGCGATCGCCGAAGGGGCGGACAGCCGGTTCGGCCTGTTGATCGCCGACCCCGATCTGGTCGCCGCCGTGATCGAAATGCAGACCGTCGGGCGGGTATTGCCGACCCCCGCCCAGGCGCGCGCCCCCACCCGCACTGACGCGGCCATGTGCGCCGATTTCTTTGACGAGGTTTTGGAGCAACTGGAAAACGCCTTATCCGCGGCTCGGCTGCCGATTGCCGGCCTTTGCAGCGGATATCGTTTTGCCCTGCAACTGGATGATTATCGCGCCGCCACCATGACCTTGCCCGAAATCGCCTATCGCCGTTTTCAGGCGGTTCTTGATCTGGGCGATGGCGGCAAAAAAGGGCGCTTGACCCTGCTGCTGCCTTTCACAGCGCGCCAGCCAAATGATGCGCCGCAAACCGATGGGGTTCAGAAACCAGCCACCGAAGCGCCGCCTGTCATGCTGGGCGCACGGGTCGATCTGCGCGCGGTACTACATCGGTGCCGCATGTCTCTGGACGAGGTGACGGGGCTGGTGCCGGGCGTCACCATTGCACTGACCCGCGAGGTGCTGGACAGGGTCCAGTTGGAAGACCTGACCGGACAGGTGCACGCCACGTGTCGACTGGGGCAGGCGGCTGGGCAACGGGCGCTGAGGATCGGATTGGACCTGCCGGGGCAGGAGGGGCGCCCCCAAATGGCGGACCCGGTTGCGCCGCACGATCAGGTCGCCGGCGTTTTGCCAGGTGGGGCAAGCCACGGTGAAACGGATCCTCGGCAGGGTAAGCAAACCGCTGATAACTCTGCCTGAGACCGTGCTGCGCTCTGATTGACCTGTGTCAAAGCACCCTGACCGGCTTGGTCCCACTATCAAGTCAAGAAGGAGACAAGACATGGTTGATGTAAGCAAGTATCGAAACATGCTGCTGGCGCGTCAGAAAGAGTTGAACGCGCGGCTTCACGAGATCGAGGAAGAGTTGGAAAGTCACAGTTCGAAAGACTGGGAAGAACTTGCCGTCGAACGTGAAGAGGATGAAGTCCTTGAAGGATTGGGGGCTTCGGGGCAGGATGAGCTTGTAAAGATCGAAGCGGCACTCGCGCGTGTGGATGAAGGCGAGTTCGGCTTTTGCGTGACCTGCGGCACCGAGATTCAATCTGAACGTCTGGATGTTGTGCCGCATACACCGTTCTGTCGCGATTGCGCCGCGACACACGCCTGACCCGCAACCGACTCGACCGGGCGTGGCCATTCCGGACACAACATCACGAACCTTGGAGGAGAATATGGCATTTGAAGAGCTTAAAGCCTCGATCAGCATGATCCTGGACGAAATCGCCAAGCGTCCCGAAGACCGTCACGTGTTGCAGGAGCAGCTGCGCGAGAAAATTTCGGAACTGGAAAAGACCGGGCAGCCGGTGCCGGAGGATTTTCGCAAGTTCGAAGCTGACCTCGAAGACGATGATGCCGACGATCTGTTCGACAATTTGCCGGTCTGACCGGCGACGGCGCGCGGCCGGATTGGCGGCTGTGCGCCGATCTGAACGTGTCCTGTGCGCAGCTTTACCGACCAATTGGTCGAAAGTAATCGGTTTTTGACCCCAGACCATTGACAAAAGGCGCCTTTTTCTGGCGACTGAAAGCAGGCAGGGACAGAGGCACAGATGACAGCACAGGTTCGTTATGACGTCACGGATGGCGTTGCCCTCATCAGGATTTCCAATCCTCCGGTCAATGCGCTGAGCCAGACAATCCGGCAGGGATTGATCGATGCGTTCGAGAAGGCCGATGCCGATGACGACATCGGTGCCATCGTCTTGATGGCTGACGGAAAGACCTTTCCTGCGGGGGCCGATGTGCGCGAGTTTGGGCGCCCCCGTGCCGCCCCTATCCTGTCCGATGTCTGTGCCCGGATCGAAGACTGCACCAAACCCGTTCTGGCGGCCATTCACGGCCATGCTCTTGGCGGCGGGTTCGAACTGGCGCTGGCCTGCCACTATCGCATCGCCCTGCAGGACGCGACCATGGGCTTGCCCGAGGTCAACCTGGGCGTGTTGCCGGGCGGCGGCGGGACGCAGCGTGTGCCGCGCATTGTCGGCGCAAATGCCGCGTTGGAGATGATGGTCACCGGCAAGCCGATTTCGGCTGACAAGGCTGCCGCGATGGGCCTGATCGAGAAGGTGATTCACAAGAACCTGGAACGCGCGGCTCTGGCTTCTGCGCGGAACATGATTGCCCAGTCAACGCCGCCGCGCCCAACACGTGACCGTCATGAAGGGTTTGAAGACCCGATCCAGTTTAGCGAGGCGATTAAATCCTGGCGCGCGCGGGTGGCCGGTAACTTCGTGCCCTCAGTGCGCTGTATCGTCGATTGCGTCGAGGCCGCGCTTCTGCTGCCGTTTGAAGCCGGTATCGCCCTGGAACGCCAGTGTTTTGATGATTGCGAAACCGGTCCTCAGGCCACGGCTCTGCGCCATGCCTTTTTTGCCGAACGACGCGCGGCGAAAGTGCCCGAGCTGGAGGGCGCACAACTGCGCGACGTGTCGACCATCGGGGTCGTCGGCGCAGGCACCATGGGCGTTGGCATTGCCATTTCCTGCCTGGATGCGGGCTTTCCGGTCACGCTGGTTGAACGTGACGATGACGGTCTGACGCGCGGGATCGCCCGCATCAAGGACAATTATGAGAAATCGGTGGGCAAGGGGCGCATTGATCAATCTGCCGCCAATGACAGGCTGTCACGGTTGAACGGCACAACCGATATGGGGCGTTTGTCCGATGTCGATCTGGTGATCGAAGCGGTGTTCGAGGACGAAACGGTCAAGCGCGATGTGTTTCAGCACTTGGACAAGGTGCTGCGTCCGGGGGCGATCCTGGCCACCAACACCTCATATCTGGACATTGACGCATTGGCCGCGACGATTTCGCGCCCGGAGGATGTGGTCGGGTATCACTTCTTTTCGCCTGCCCACATCATGAAGCTGCTTGAAATCGTGGTGGGTGAAAAAACGCATCGCGACGTGGTGGCCACCGGGTTTGCCCTGGCCAAGAAGCTCAGAAAAGTGCCGGTTCGAGCCGGGGTTGCAGACGGGTTCATCGGAAACCGGGTTCTGGCCGCCTATCGACTGGCGGCGGATTTCATGCTGGAAGACGGTGCAAGCCCTGCGCAAATTGATGCCGCGATGCGCGCCTATGGTTTTCCGTTGGGGCCGTATCAGGTGCTGGATATGGCCGGGTTGGATATATCCTGGGCGCGCCGCAAGCGACTTGCCGCAACGCGCGACCCCGATGACCGCTATGTCGCGATCGGCGACAGGATGTGTGAAGAAGGCTGGTTCGGGCAGAAATCAGGCCGGGGTTATTACGTGCATGGCCATGGGCTTGGCCCGGTCGAAAACCAGGATGCCTTGGCCATTATCGAAGACGAGCGGCGCAGGAAAAATATCACTCCACGGCATTTCGAAGCGGACGAGATTCAGCAGCGGTGCCTGAACGCGATGGCCAATGAAGGCGCGCGGCTTCTGCAAGAAGGGGTGGCGCTGCGCCCGTCGGATATTGATGTGGTTTTGCTCTACGGCTACGGATTTCCGCGGTTTCGCGGTGGCCCGATGATGGCGGCCGACCAGCGCGGATTGCTGGCGGTGAAGAACGCGCTGCTGTCCTATCAGCCGGAAGAGCCGAAATTCTGGGCCCCGTCACCTTTGTTCGACGAGTTGATCAAGAACGGGCGCCACTTCAGCGATCTGAACGGCGACTGAGCGGGTGTTCTGGTTGTTGCCTGTTGTCAGGACAGCGACACGCCCAGGATGACGCACATCAGACCGATCACGGACAGCGCCAGACCACCCATGTTCAGTGCCATCGCCTTTTGCACCCGCGCCCGCAGGGCAGCATCGTCCAGGTTCTCGCGCTTGGCTTTCATGACCCGAAACGCACTGGCCAGAAGGCCCGCCAGCCCGACAAGCGACAAGATCGCTCCGATGATGATCAGCCAGTCCATGGCACCCTCCGTCTGTGTGATGTTCGCCTAGCCCGACATGCGTCCCGGTGCAACCCCGGCGGTGGGTTGCCGTCTGACAAATTCATCGCGCCGGTCTCTCTTGAAGCGGGCAGGGCGACGGGCTAGTCAGGGGCAACCCGAAGAAGAGGACGACATGGACGACACTCAGCCCGATAACAGCTATCGCGTGACCGCCAACGAACTGCGCCAATTCATTGAGCGGATCGAGCGGCTGGATATGGAGAAAAAAGATCTGGCCGACCAGCAGAAAGAGGTGATGGCCGAAGCCAAGGCACGCGGCTATGACACCAAGGTGATGCGCAAGTTGATCGCGTTGCGCAAACGCGACAAGGACGACATCGCCGAAGAAGAAGCAGTGCTTGAGATGTATAAGGAAGCGCTGGGCATGTAACTGCGCTGCGGCGTTTGAATTGCCAGTAAACCCGCCGGCTTGGCGGGTTTATTGTTTCAGGCAAGCAGCAGCGTGACGCCTTCGATCCGCTCGATCCGGTCAAGGTCGCGATCATAGGCGTCGGTCAGATCGTCGATCATGTCTTCGGTCCAGCCGGGCAGGTCAATCTCTTCCTCAAGCGCCTCCGGGATGGCATATTTCTCAAGGAAGGTGGCGATGACACGGCGGCGCTGCTGCGGGGTCGGCATCTCGGTGTTATCCAGATAGTCCCGCAAGCGGTCTAGCCCTTCCGGCACCATGATGGGCTGCAGGATGTCAAGCGCCCCGGACAGGAGTTGCGTACCGTTCACACCGGCGATTGTGTGCATGATGTCGGGCCACAGAAGGGGGGTGTCCTCGTTACACCAGACGGTGATGGGTGTGGCGGGATTGGCCTCGCGGATGGTCATAAGCGTATCTGACCATCGAAGCCCGTGCGGGTCGATCTGGGCCAGAAGGGCCGCCCGGTCCGCCACGGGTGCGGAGTGCAGAATGGCCGGAACGAAGGTTGCCGGGTTACGCATCCCGATGAAAAAACTGACATCGTGGTTGGCGAAGAGGTTGCGTATCCAGACCGTGTTGCGCTTGGCCAGGTGATATAGCTGGTTGTTTTCAATCGCCCGATGCGGGGCGCCCATGAAATTCTTGTGGCCCAGAACCAACCGTCTGGCGTCGGTGCTGTCGACGAAACTGTCCAGCAGCATCTCTTGCGTTTCGTCATCGGCCTGTGCGCCCTGCAGTTTGACCAAAGCATCGGCCAACAGCCCCCGATAACGCCCCGGACCCGGCACCGCGATGCCCTGCTTTGCCAGTTGTCCGCTGTTTTTCAGCAAGGATTTGATCAGATGGTCATCGTCCGTGCAGTGGGCGCCGAGGTGGAAACAGATTTGCATTCAGAACTGGCCCTTCTTGCGGTCGTCCCAATGAAACATATGGTGGATTTCTGGACAGTTAAACCTGTTTCGGGCTAAACGGGCAAATGATGACCGACCAAAAGACTCAGATTGCAGCGACGCGCCGCGTCAGACAGATGCCCGACCTCTGGTCTGCCGGGGCGATTGGCATTGCATTGCTGGTGTTGCTGCCGATTTTCTCGATCATATGGTTGGCGATGACCCCGGCTGAAAACGCCTGGCCGCATCTGTGGAATACGACCTTGCCGCGCTATGTCTCGAACACGCTTCTGTTGTGTTTGTCGGTCGGCACCTTGTCGGCCGCAGTGGGCACGGGGTCCGCCTGGCTGATCACCATGTATCGTTTTCCGGGTGCCCGCTGGCTGGAATGGCTGTTGCTGACGCCGCTGGCCATCCCGGCCTATGTGGGCGCTTATGCGCTTGTCGATTTTCTGGAATATGCCGGCCCCGTGCAAACCGGGCTGCGCGCCCTGTTCGGCTGGGACAGCGCGGCTGACTACTGGTTTCCTCAGATCCGGTCGCGCTGGTCGGCCGTTCTGGTGCTGACCGCGGCCCTGAACCCCTATGTGTTCCTGTTGGCCCGGGCCGCCTTTCGCGAGCAATCCGGCGATGCGTATGAGGTCGCGCGTGCGCTAGGGGCCGGGCCGTTTGCGCGGTTCTGGCGGGTCGGTATGCCGCTGGCACGCCCTGCCATTGCCGCAGGCGTCGCCATCGTGATGATGGAGACCGTGTCGGATTTCGGCGTCGTGGATTACTTTGCGGTGCAGACATTGACCACAGGCATCTTCACGGTCTGGCTGGAAAGCCACAATGCCGGAGGCGCGGCCCAGATCGCCATGGTGATCCTTGTTTTCGTGTTCCTGCTGGCCGCGTTGGAAAAGATCAGCCGGTCCCGCAGCCGGTTCTATCGCATGTCGCGCCAAAGCCGCCCGGTCGAGCCGCGCGCGCTTGGCCCCGTACCCGGCCTGCTGGCGCTGATTGCCTGTGCCATACCCTTCGTGATCGGGTTCGTTTTGCCGGTTGCCGTCCTGATGATCCACGCAATCTCGAAACCTGAATACTGGCTGTCCAACGGGCTTGCCTCGGCGCTGTGGCATACGTTGACCGTGGGTGGAATTGCCGCTGTCGTAACCGTCACGGCGGCCCTGTTCCTGGTTTATGGTGTGCGCATGTCCGGACGCTCCCTGCCGCGCAAGCTGATGCCACTGACCACGATTGGCTATGCGGCACCGGGGGCGGTGCTGGGCATTGGTATCCTGATCCCGATGGCGGCAACCGACAATGCGCTGGCCGATGGCATTCTGGCGCTGACCGGCTGGGATCCCGGCCTGATGATGACGGGCACCGCTTTTGCCGTGGTCTATGCCTATTGCGTGCGCTTTTTCGCTATCGCACAGGGGGCGGCGGATGCGGCGATCGGACGAGTTTCGCCCAACCTGCCGATGGCAGCGCGTTCGCTGGGCCGCTCGGCACGCGGCGCATTGACCGAGGTTTATGTCCCGCTGATCAGAAGCTCGGTCGGGACGGCGCTGCTTCTGGTCTTTGTCGACAGTGTGAAAGAGCTGCCCGCAACCCTGCTTTTGCGCCCGTTCAACTATGGCACATTGGCGACCCGTGTGTACGAACAGGCGTCGCTTGAGCAATTGGAACAGGCCGCCCCCCCAGCCTTGATGGTGATTGCCGTAGGCTTGTGTGCCGTGGCCCTGATGGCCCGCGCCAGCCGCCCGTGAACCTTTTGCTTGAACCCGCCCGCAGAACCCCTTAAATCCCCACCAGTGCCCCTATAGCTCAGCTGGTAGAGCAACTGATTTGTAATCAGTAGGTCCGCGGTTCGAGTCCGTGTGGGGGCACCATTTTATCTATAATATCAATGATTTGCGCGATTCTGCGATGCGGCGAAAATGAGCTGGAAAAATCCGGAAGCATATCGGAAGCAGGTTTAGGGGTGTGGCAAGCGCGATACGGTCAAGCGATAGATTCGGTTTGCCGCTATCATTCAGTAAACTTCTCGGTGTTGAGAATATGCTATCGCAGCAAAAATTGAAGGAGAGCACCGGTATTGTTCAACAAATCTACTCTAATTGCGAGCCTCTTATTGGCGCTGTCGAGTTCCCCATTGGCCGCGCGTGAGACTGTTCTTTATTGCGTTGCCAAACACACGGTGGGAGTGATTGCCGAGAACGGAGACTGGAAGCCGAGCTACGAAAACGAAGCATCGGGTAAAAGTATACCATCCGCTTTTCTGATGACTTCAGTCAGGTTGTTGGTGTGGAAGGAACTGATACCGTTTACAAATGCCAGCGCGCATTTCCCACCAAAGCTCCGGATGTCGTGACCTGCCTAAACTCTAGAGTTGCGACTATGGTATTTAATTATTCCACAGAAACTGGACGCTTCCTTTTAAGCATGGTTTCGCCCGGTGGCTGGCTCGGCGTGGATATGAAGAGAGCACATGAAATTGGTTTGTTAAGTGATCATATTGTAATGGGCGAATGCCAGAGTTTTTAGCATTGACGGTGTGAGGCGTGCAAATGCGCCGTTCAGGCATTTCGGCCCAGACCGGCATTCGAATGATGAGCTGCCAATGGCGGCTCCCAGCTGATTTGCGCGACAGAGTCATTATCAAACACGGGTAGAGACGGTTTTGCACAGTGTGCTGCTTGGCTGTGTTGAGCCTACCGCGCGTTGTTTTCAATTGGCACACAATAGGCCTTCTGCGGACACCTTTATGCCATTTTTCGATCACTAAATGGAGCAAGCCATTTTAACCGCGAGAGAAAAGTTGAAACATTTTAAGGTCGATAGCAAGGCCTCCTTGGGCCTTCAAGATACCCGCTCAATCACGCTGATCGTGCCGATTTATAACGAGGAAGCGAGCATCCCTACGTTCCTTGACAAGGTGATGTCGGTCCTTGGCGAGATCGAGCCGGAAATTCGCTTTGACATTCTTTTTGTCAACGATGGTAGCCGGGACACGACGGAGCAGCTGATCCTTAATACCGCCGCTGAGCGCGACAATATCGGACTGATTAACCTTTCGCGCAATTTCGGAAAAGAGGCTGCATTGCTCGCCGGCCTACGCAAGGCCAGGGGTGACGCCGTGATTCCTATCGACGTTGATCTGCAGGATCCGCCTGCGGTGATCATCGAGATGATCGCGCTCTGGCTGGATGGGGCGAAGGTGGTGAATGCGCGCCGTGTCCGCCGCGACAACGATACCTGGCTCAAGAAACAGACAGCGAACGCTTTTTACCGCATCTTCAACGCTATGGCCGAGCACCCGATTCCACGCGGGGTCGGTGATTTTCGTCTACTCGACCGTGAAGTTGTTGACGCAATCTGCCAGCTTGGTGAACGCTCGCGCTTCAACAAGGCGCTCTTTTCTTGGGTCGGGTTTGAGGCGGAAGAGGTCACCTATGATCGTCCGGCACGGACCGCGGGGGAAACCTGCTGGTCCTATTGGAAACTATGGAAACTAGCCCTGGACGGGATATTCGCCTCGTCTACCATCCCTTTGCGGATTTGGACCTATATCGGCATGTTGATGGCCTTTGCGTCGCTGGCATATTCGGGATTTATTTTCACCAGAACGCTGCTGTTTGGCGTTGATGTTCCCGGTTATGCCTCGACGATAATGCTAATCCTTGTCTTCGGGGGCATCAATATGTTCGCGCTTGGAATCATCGGTGAATATGTCGGTCGCATCTACACCGAGGTCCGCCAGAGACCCGTTTATATCATCCGCTCGCAACACCTCGCCAAAAACACGGAGATCTGACGTGTTCGTATTCCGTTCGGATCGTCGCGTGTGGCGGTTGTCCTTGAAAAGGTTGATATCGCTGTGATTGGGCAAATAATCCGCTTTGGTGGCGTCGGTGGCGTTGCAACACTTTTGCACGTCTTCGTCGCGATGATGGCGCGTGAGGCGTGTGGCCTTGCCCCGCTAGACGCGAATTTTACGGGATTTCTCTGCGCCGTCCTCTTTTCCTACATTGGGCATACGCGTTTCACCTTCAGACGCGCTGTGAAACCGAGCGACCAGTTCCTGCGCTTTGTTATTGCCGCGCTCGTCTCGCTTGGAACGAGCAGCTTTCTCGTTTGGTTGCTCGTAAGCGTTATGGGAATTTACTTTGCCATTGCCATGATGGCGGTGACCGTTGTGGTTCCGATGATGAGCTATCTCATGTTTAGATTTTGGGTTTTTGAGAGCGCGCGCGAACGCACAAGACCTGACTGGATCGGATTGGGGCTTGCTGCCGCGCTATCGCTAATCGTGCTGGCAGTATTCTGGGGCCGCGAGATCAATCACGATACAGCATGGTATCTGATTGCCACGCGCGATTGGCTGGCAGGGCAAGGGCTTTATACCAATATTAGCGAGGTAAACCCGCCCCTCAACTTCTACTTTACACTGCCCGCGATCGGGTTTGCCGAACTGTTCGGGATCAGTGACACGAACGGGGAATATCTGGCGCTAGCGGTTTTGCTGTTCGTATTCTTGGTTTGGTGCCGCGCGATCATTGAGGACTCGCTTGGGTTTTCGCCCATGCGTGGTTCGCTCTTGCTGATCGGGATTGGGGTGTCACTGGTCGTGCCCGCCCTGAATGATTTCGGCCAGCGCGAGCAGGTTTTGGTTATCCTAAGCATGCCTTGGCTATTGGGTGAGGTGAGCGAAAAACCTGCGTCGATGCGACAGCAGATCGTGCGCGCCGCTGTGGCCGCATTGGGCGTCTGCCTTAAGCCCCATTTTGTGGTTTTTCCGCTGGCAATAACAGTTCTGAAAATCGTGCGACAGCGCTCGCTAAGGCCTATCCTGTCGCCCGCGAACCTGGCGTTTCTCGCCGTTGGTCTTACCTTTATCGCCTTCGTCGCGACCGTCCATCCTGCCTATTTGACAAAGATTGTTCCGATGGCACGTGAAGTCTACGGCGCTTACGGCGCACCGTTCGCAAGCGTGTTCGTCAGAATTTCATTCGAACTACTCTTAGTGATGCTGCCTGCCGTTATCCTACTCGTTGCGCGGCGGGACAAGGCAGGCGTTGCTCCGTTCGCCTTTGTCGCGCTTGCGGGGCTGGGGTCGTATTTTTTGCAAGGGACAGGTTTCAGCTATCACGCGATTCCCTTCCGTGCCTTCGCGCTTGTCGCTTGCATTTTTGTAATTTTGCGCGCGCGCCGCGTGGATCCTGCGGTGATTGCATCAGCCGTGGCTGTCGCTGGCCTTTTATCATTCTTCGGCCTGCGCGGCTTTTATCATAATGGAGCGGCAAGGCAGATCGCCCATGTGGCCAAGGAGATCGGCGATGTGCACAGCCTGATGGTTCTCACCCCGCATGTTTATGCAGGACCACCTGCCGCAATCGCGATCAATGCGAAATGGGTAAGTCATTATTCTTCGAATTGGCTGGTGCCAGGTGCGTTAAACCGGATTGCGAAAACCGACTGCGCAAAGCATCCTGACACCTGCACAAAGCTTGAAGCCATCGCCGCGCGGAATCGCTCCGATAACATTTCAGATATCGCCAGATATCAACCAGAACTCCTCGTCATCGACCGGGATTCAGGGTATTTTTCGACGCGCCGGTTTCCTTGGCTAACCTTCATGGCACAAGATCCCGCTTGGTCTGGCATTATTAGCCAGTATCAAGAGATCAGGCAAACCGACCGCTTCACCTATTTTCGGTATATGCCAAAATCATAGGCAGTCTTAGCAACTTCTGTGGTTGCCGCCCATTGTGCAAGGGCCTCTGACGTCTGGGCGTGGTGATCGGGTGTAGTATTCATCAAGGTCAGCGACCACATTAACTTCGCTCGGCGGGTGAAGGGAAGAAGGCTCTCAGATCAGGCAACATTGGCTGCGGAGTTACAAGCATCAAACGCTTCAAGCCGATAGTGACGGATGGTGAGAGCCGAACGGCGGCGGGCTGATGGGTCGAAGGAATTGCGGGTTGCGGACTCCATGAAAACAAAGCGGTGTAATCCACCCGGCGATTGGAAACCTTGCATCGTCGGCTCTCGTTTTCGGAAGGGCAAGGAGCTGTTCTCGGTGCGGCTATTGAGCCCCTTGTGGTAGCAATGATCAAGCCGAGGCGCGACCTTGCGCCTACGTATCGTAACATAGGCGCTTTCTGGGTTCTGACGGTTCCTATGTAAGGTAACATTACGTAGGCGGTCGGCTGGCCGGTCCCTACGTATACGTTACGTAGGCGGCGCGTCGGGTTGGCGGATGAACACATACCGGTCTTTGGCATCCTGCAACTGCTTGGCCGACCGTTCGGGGTTATCGTTCACCGCGTCTGTCATTCGTTCAGCAAACCCGCTGAACGCCACGGGCAGTTCTTCATGTTCCCAACCTTCCAGCGCCGCGATTGTGATGCAGGTGCCTGTCACCTGTTTTAGCAGGCTGGCAATGTGTTCCGCGCGGTGAACTTCCTTCATCGGGTTGGGGTCCGCCCCGCTGCGCATTTCGATCAGGTCGTCGTTCATTTCGGCGCACACGACGTCCCACAAGGGATGGTTCGGCCAGCGGGAACGGTTGGTGTCGGACGGGTCAGGTTCGGCGTATCGGACAAGCTCGCCCGTTGACCGACACAGATCGCCGTAGCGGTCAAAGAACTGCGCCCAAGTGCGGATGCCCCAAGTGTCTTTCAGAAGGTCTTTGCCCGCCCGGAACTCGACGCGCCAGACTTGGTTGTGTTTGGCTTTGTCCGCATCTGGGGTCAGGGGGCCGATGGGCTGTCCCTTATGTAAGGTAACAGCCGCGTTGGTATTGCCCAGACCATTACGTAACGTGTGGTTCCAGATATCCCACCAATGGGTCTTGCCACGGGCGATGACCTCGGATCGTTTGTTGTAAATGATCACTTGCCGGTTTGCGATGCTGCCCGCTGTGACGGATGACACCCAACCGGATTTACCATGCACGGCAATATCATCCTGTGCGACATGATCGCGCCGACCGGTGGAACTGTGCATCACCAGATTGTCCGGTTTCAGGGTCAGGTCATTCACCAGAACATCCACGCAGAAGTCTGCCCGCGATATGCTCACATCATCGGGACCAAAGCGGACGCCCAGACAGTCCAGAACACGCTCGCAATGCGCCTTGGCCGCGCCCAGACCATAGGTCGCCAGAAAGAACGACCCAAAGGTGATGCGAATGCCCCACTTGTCGCGCGCATTGGGTTTCTTGATCGCCCAGCTTGCACCATCAGGCCCGCCGTCCAGCAAGAAGCGATAGCCTTTCCCGCCATAGGGCTTGAGCAGGAATTGCGGACCTTCATAGGAGATCAGGAGTTCCCGCTGTTCATCCTCGGCGATGGCTTTCTGCGCTTCCAGATATTCAAAGAGCTTGGGGCCGATATTGGCCTGAATAGACAGCGCCAGCGTGTCAAAGCCACGATGCAACACGGTGTAATCTTCCGGCGTTTCTGTATTTCCAGAGGGGGGTGCTACTATCACCCCCCTCTTTGGGGTCGCCCCATTCGACCGGCGGGATGCGCCGCGCGGGTGGGAGCCTCCGGCGGGGTAGCTTTTGTTTTGGGGCCGTGAGTGGTGTTCGGTGTGGAGGTTCGGTTTAGTCATTGGTCTGTCTCGCAATCCAGTTCTCGGCGCGTTCCGCGCATTTGGCGATGTTCAGAAGGTCGGCATGGGCATAGCTTTGCGTGTTGTGCCAATCGCCCTGGCCGTCCTTGTAGGAGCGGGTGAAATCGACGGAATAGAAGCTGTCATTCTTCCAGATGGTGGCGGTGATCAGGCCAAGCCTGAACTTGAAGGCGGGTTGGTTTGACATGGTATTCCTTTCAAGGATTTGAGTTGATGGCAGACATAGAAAGGACGCAGGGTGGCGACACCCCGCGCCCCGTTTGAAAGCCTCTCGGCCCCAAAATCCCCGCAACCGCTACCAACTGTTGCGGGGCAAAACTGAATGTCAGATGGTTTGTGAGGTGTTGGACACCGTGCGGTCCGCGATCCACTTTTCCAGATCGGCGCGACGATAGCGGATCGACCGGGCGGACACTTTCACAAAGTCCGGTCCTCCGCCGCGATGCCGCCAGTTCTGCAAAGCGCGGACGGAATAGCAAAGGATCGACGCGGCTTCGCGTTCGTCGACAAGGGTGCTGGGTTTGGGTTGGTTGTGTTGCATTGTGTTGACCTCACGTTGGTTGGCGTTTGATTTGTGAGGTGAAGATAGGCGGGCGCACTAGACGCAAATAGACGACACGAACATTTAGTTCAGTGCACTAGGCTGCACTGAACTAATACCAATGAAAACAATTTGTTACGTGATTCCTAATAGTTCGGTGCATAGTTCTATGCAGGGCGTTTCGGTCCAGACAGCTTCCATGCTTCCGGTGCGGCAGCATCCCATATTCGTTTTTGAGCGCGTTCTGAAAGTTCAGGATATTCGGATTTCATATCCGCTAAGATGGAAACCTTCTTTTGCGGTGTTGGATTCGTGCTAACCAGCTCTTTCATCCAAATCAAGGCACGTTCCTCGTCTGACAATTCACGCAACGTATTCTGAAAAAAAGGTTGTTGCTGGTGCCAGTATTCAAACGCGGTTCTTCTTACCAATGCTATGGCGCACCCCATCGAAGAAATGGAGGGTGGCGCATTGATCGTTGAGTATGGAAAGCTATAGTCCCATCCCTTCCTGTCGGGCCAGGTCGACCAATCGACCACCAGACCACCATAAGTTATCAAGTCGAGTTCCTTAGCCTTGAAGGCGGCGATCAATGTTGCCTCAGCGTCCATCCGGCGCTGATACGCTGCGTTTTCTTGATGTTGGTAGTGGTCGGGTTTGCCAAGAGAAAATAGCTTCTGTTCTGCAACCATCCTACGATCACGGGTTGCTGCCTTATTCTCTCGAAACGCCACATATTCTTTATCGGACAAGCCGTCCGTCGGGGTCATTGCCAATTCAAGTTCTTGTTGGCGCAATCGGGACACATTCTTTTCAAGAGCCGCCCGTTCTTGCTCAATTTGTTCCCCGGTGAAATCTGGTACGGCAAATTGTTCCCGTCCGGTCCAGTCATCGGGAAATAAAGACAAGCCGACGCGAAAGAAGGCTTCGCCCAAATAATGGTAATGGCGCAGGTCTATTTGCAAATTGGGATGTGGCTTAGTCATGGCTATCTCGCGGCTTTAAGTGTCGCTCGTGATCTAGCCCAATGCCTAAGCCTACGCCACACTTCCCAGCGCACTTGCAAGCCGATTGGCAATCTGCCCCGCTGCTTTTTGCACTGCATCGTCAGACAGGTGCGCATATCGCAATGTCGTGGACAAGTTCTTGTGACCGAGAATTTCCTTCAAGGTGAATGGATCAATTCCGTTCATGACCGCGACTGATGCATAGGTGTGTCGCAGGTCGTGCACCCGCACATCACTCAATCCGGCCCGTTCCCGAATTTTGCGCCAAGGTTTTTGCAGGTCGTTGTAATAACCGTCTGAGTGCGACCCCAAGATCACATAGGGGTTGCCCACGCGGCGTTCCAATGTGTCCAGAAGCGCGCGGGCTTCGCGGGGCAGGGGAATGCGCCGCCGCCCTGTTTTACTGTCGGGCAATTCCAGATGGGTGCGGGTGACGTAATCCCATTTCAGCTTCTGGATTTCACCAAGGCGACACCCTGTCAGCAACAGCAAATAGAACGCGGCGAAAACGTATCGGGTGATTTCCCCGTTTTGCAGCATGTTCGCCAGAACCGTGCCAAGCCGTTCCTGTTCGCATTCGTCCAGATAGCGTTTCTTTTCTTCCTCTGGATACCGCTTGATCCGTTTCGTGGGATTGGTGTTCATGGGGCGCAGCCCCCAATCTTCGGCAAGGTTCAGCATTTTTGACAAAACCATAACGCCCCGGTTTGCCTGATAGGGCGTATCGCGTCGTTTCAGGTGAAACGCCTGAATGTCGGTGAAGGTGATTTCAGAAACCTTGATACTGCCCAGGACCGGATTGACGACACCGCGCAACAAGTTGCGGTAGTCGTATAGGGTGGTGGGCTTGCAATGCAGTGCCACATGATCGGTCAGGAACCGTTCCCCAAGCTCTTTGATCGTGGGGCTGCGCAAGCGCGCCTTACGTTCGGCTGACGGGTCAGACCCCCGCGCCACGTCCGCTTGCACCAGTTTGGCATCCCTGCGGGCTTCTTCGGCGGTCAGGAGGCCGTGCTGTCCGAGGTTCTTTCGCCGCGTCCGCCCATGCAACCGATATTGCACCACATAGACCCGCCGCCCTGTCGGGTAAATCCTGACCCCAAAGCCTGCCAATTCATCATCCCAAAGGATGCGTTCTTTGGGTTCAGGTGATAGGCTTTCGACAAGTCGCTTGGTCAGTTTTGGCATCGTCACTCCTACTGTTGAACACGAAATCCGGAAGCATATCGGAAGCACTGTGCAGCGTTTCGTGGCGTTCATCATGTAAGGTTGGCGTGTGAGGCGTCAATAAAAACCGTTTTAATTCATGCATTTATGGCGATTTGGCGCGGTGCAGCGAAAACCGGCGAAAACCCATTTTGGCCGTTTGTAATCAGTAGGTCCGCGGTTCGAGTCCGTGTGGGGGCACCATTCCTACAAAATCAAGCCTCTTGCCTTCTGTTACTCTGCATCAAGCTTGCTGATAGTCGACACGCCCCGCTATGGTTGCGCCATGATTGATGCAGCCGACAAAACCTTTCTGACCGACCTGTTTCACGCCGCCATCAGGGCCGCCGACCCTGAGCAGGTTTTGCGGGGGCATTTGCCTGATAAGCCGAAAGGCAGAACCGTTGTTGTCGGAGCGGGCAAGGGTGTCGCGCAACTTGCTGCCGCGTTCGAGGCGCTTTGGGCTGCGCCCGTCGAAGGTGTCGTGGTCACGCGCTATGGATATGCCGCGCCCTGTCAGCACATTCGCGTTCTGGAAGCGGCCCACCCGGTGCCGGACAAGGCCGGGCTGGCGGCGACCGAGGCGCTGTTTGGGGCGGTCAGCGGACTGGGCCCGGACGATCTTGTTATCGCACTGATCACGGGGGGCGGCTCGGCCTTGCTGCCTGCGCCGCCAGATGGTTTATCTCTGGAAGATGAACAGCAGTTGAACACGGCGCTGTTGGCGTCGGGGGCGCCGATTTCTGTGATGAATGCCATCCGTAAGCATGTGTCACGGATCAAGGGGGGGCGTTTGGCGAAGGCGGCCCATCCCGCAAAAGTCGTTTCCCTGATCGTCTCGGACGTGCCGGGCGATGCCCCGTCGCAAGTGGCGTCGGGGCCCACCGTGCCCGACGGTGCCAATCAGGCCGATGCGCTTGCGGCCATCGATGCGTGGGGCATTGATCTGCCCGCAGGACTGATCGAACATATTCGTGCAAATCCTGCGCCGGACCCCTCTGATCCGGTGTTTGCACAGAACCGGGTGACGGTCATTGCCTCGGCTCGGTTGAGTCTGGAGGCGGCAGCGGCGCGGTCCGCTGCGCAGGGCGTTCCGGCCTTCATTCTGTCCGATGCTATCGAGGGCGAGGCACGCGAAGTGGCAAAGATGCACGGTGCAATTACCCGCGAAACGCTCTCTCGTCATAGACCCTTCCAGCCCCCGTGCGTTCTGCTCTCGGGTGGTGAGACCACGGTCACGTTGAAGGGCACGGGACGCGGCGGTCGGAATACCGAATTTCTGTTGTCCCTTGCCATCACCTGCGCTGGTCTGGATGGGTTCACCGCCTTGGCGGCCGATACCGATGGGATCGACGGGTCCGAGGACAATGCCGGGGCATTTGCCGATGGGCGCAGCGCCGGGCGTTTGCGTGCGATGGGGCGGGATCCGTCCGCCATGCTGGCCCAAAATGACGCCTGGGGGGCATTTGATGCCTTGGGTGATCTGTTCGTGCCGGGGCCGACCGGCACGAACGTCAATGATTTTCGGGCGATCCTGATTCGATAAGGGTTTTGGGTGCCCGAGTGGCCTTCCAGCCGCTTTCAGGCGGCCAGCTTCTCGATGGTCGCGTCGGCCTCGGCGATGCCGTCGGCGCCTGCGGCGGAAACGAACTCGACATCCGAGATGCCCATGAAGCCCAGAATGAATTTCAGATACGGGCTGAGGAAATCATGTGGCGCCCCGATGGGTGTGCCGCCGGACGCGGTGACGATGATCGCGCGTTTTCCGGTCAGAAGCCCCTCGGGCGTACCGTCGTCGCGATACCGGAAGGTAACGCCCACGCGGGCCAGGTGATCGATCCATGCTTTCAGAGTTGAGGGGATCGAGAAGTTGTAGGTGGCGGCGGAAATCACGATCAGATCGGCGGCCTGCACCTCGGCGATCATCTGATCTGACAGGGCCAGCGCAGCGTTGTCCTGATCGCTGCGGGCTTCGGGAGGTGTGAAGGTTGCTGCGGTCCAGGCGGCATCCAGATGCGGAATGCCCTGCGCCAGGTCGCGGGTCGTGACGTCGACACCTGGGTATCTTGCGATCACCTTGTCCGCCAGTGCGCGTGAGATGGATCCGTCTGACCTGGCCGAACTGTCAATGCGAAGGATATGTGTCATGGTATGCTCCTGCTTGTGCTTTGACATACATATGAAGCCTTGCAAAATAGAACGCAATCTGCACGAAATCACAGTACATGTTTAAAATTGCACAGAACAGCGGCAGGACAGTCGAATGAAAGACTGGGATGAGATCAGAACGGCGTATCATGTGGCCCGTGCGGGCACGGTCAGCGGCGCGGCGGACGCTTTGGGCATCCATCACGCGACCGTTATTCGCCATATCGACACGCTGGAACGGCGGCTGAGTGTCAAGCTGTTTCAACGTCACGCGCGTGGCTATACGCCGACCGAAGCGGGGGCGGATCTGGCGCGGATCGCCCAGATGACCGAAGACCAGTTCAACCAGCTTGAAGGGCGGCTCAAGGGGCAGGGGGACGAGGTGTCGGGAAATCTGGTGGTCACCGCCTTGCCGGGCTTCTCGGCGCGGCTGGCCCCTGTCCTGACCGATTTCCAGTCCCGCCACCCGGATTTGCGGGTGCAGCTTCTGACGGGTGCACGCTTGTTTCGACTGGAATATGGCGAAGCCCATATTGCCATCCGGGCAGGTACGGCGCCGCAGGAACCGGACAATGTGGTGCAACCCTTTCTGGACGTGGCATTCGGGCTCTACGCCGCGCCCTGCTATGTCGAGCGATATGGCATGCCTGTGGAAAAGACACTGGACCGGCACCGCTTCGTTGGACCGGAAGAGACCAATTCCCGCGCCCCGTTCATGCGATGGTTGGCGCAGGTGGTTCCATCAGCGGATATCAGCTTTCGCGTCTCGGACGACGTCGCCATGCAAGAGGCGCTGCTGGCCGGGGCAGGTTTGGGGTTTGCCGTGCACGGCGCGTTGCCGGAACTGGTCGAAGTGCTGCCCCCGCGTCCCGAATGGGTGTCGCATCTTTGGCTGGTCACGCACGTCGATCTGCATCGGTCCAGCAAAGTGCAGGCGGTTCTGGCCCATCTGAAGGACGCTGCCCGCCATTGGGCGCAATCGGAACAGGGACTGACCCTGCCTTGATGGGGCGGTCACTCCCTCAGCTCAGCTTCAAGAAACCGCTCGAACGCGTCCAGGTTCACCGGTTCGAACTGCCCAAAGCTCTGCATCCAGACCGAGGCATCGCGCAGGGCGTCGGGTTCCAGCTTGCACCATTTGACGCGGCCACGTTTTTCCTGACTGATCAGCCCGGCGCGGGTCAGGATGCTCAGGTGCTTTGAAATGGCCGCCAGTGACATATCAAAAGGGTCGGCCACATCGGTGACCGCCATGTCATCTTCCAACAACATGGTCAGGATGGCGCGCCGGGTCGGGTCGGACAGGGCAGCAAAGGCAAGGTCAAGGCGGTTCTCCATGGCTATGGGTTAGGCGGGGGCGGTTTGATCGTCAACCAAATGGTTGAATAATGCAGATTTCGGGTTTTGCGGCGGTTTTCGCAGGGTGGCGATATACCCGTGTACCGTGTCATTCATGAAAGTGTTGTAAAACAACAGCTTATGGCTGTGTCTGTTGGCGCTAAAGGTCGTTGACTCATGCCCCCTCAGCCCTTAGCACATGCAGCAACCGTCACCGGAGGTATATCCGTGTCCAAAACTCCTGATGCTGAGCGCCTGAAAGAGCTTGAGGCTCGCTTAAAGGCCGCGAAGGGAGAGGACGAGGGAACCGCCACGGGGGACGAGGCCTATAACCAGGCGTCCTTTGCCTGGCAGATGGTCATAGAGCTTACGGTCGGTCTGTTGATCGGCTTTGGCATCGGATATGGGCTGGATGCGCTGTTTGGCACGAAGCCCATTTTCATGGTGCTGTTCATATTGTTGGGCTTTGCGGCAGGCATGAAGGTGATGCTGTCGACCGCGGCCCAGATGCAGAAGAAGGCGGAAGATGCGCAAAGCGCGCAAGATGCCGCAGAAGAAGAGGGTAACGGACGTGGCTGATCAAAGCGCAAAACAGGGTGGTGGCCCGATCATCAAGATTGCATTCTTTGTCGTTCTGGCGCTGGTCCTGATCTCGGGTCTGATTTTCGCTCCTGAGCATCCGGGTCTGGCCATTCACCCGATGGACCAGTTCGAGATCAAACCGCTGTTCGGCGGTGATCACCTGGGCACATTCACGCCGACCAACCAGACCTTGTGGATGGTGCTGGCGATCTTGGGGATCGTGCTGCTTCTGGTCGTTGGATCGCGTGGCCGCGCCATTGTGCCGACCCGTGGACAATCGCTCGCTGAACTGGCCTATGGGTTTGTCTACAAGATGGTCGAAGACGTGGCCGGCAAGGACGCCGTGAAATACTTCCCCGGCATCATGACCCTGTTCATGTTCATCCTGTTTGCCAACTTTCTGGGACTGATCCCGACATCCTTCACCGCAACCAGCCACATCGCCGTGACCGCTGTGCTGGCCCTGATCGTGTTCGTTTTCGTGACCGTTCTGGGTTTCGTGAAAAACGGCATGGGGTTTCTGGGCCTGTTCTGGGTGTCGGCCGCGCCGCTGCCGCTGCGCCCCGTTCTGGCGATCATCGAACTGATCTCGTACTTCGTGCGTCCCGTCAGCCACTCCATTCGTTTGGCAGGCAACGTCATGGCAGGCCACGCCGTGATCAAGGTGTTCGCGGGCTTTGCCGCCGCGCTGGGCGTGTTCAGCTTCCTGCCGATCCTCGCCATCTCGGCCGTCTATGCACTTGAGGTGCTGGTGGCCTTCATCCAGGCATACGTGTTCACCATCCTGACCTGCGTGTACCTGAAAGACGCCCTGCATCCGTCGCACTGACGGTTGCAGCCCGCTCATCCATCCAATTCAAGCATTCCAACGTAAGGAGAAATCACAATGGAAGGCAATATCGCTCAAATGGGTCAATTCATCGGTGCAGGTCTGGCAGCTATCGGTTCGGGTGCCGCCGCCATCGGTGTGGGCCACGTTGCTGGTAACTTCCTGGCCGGTGCCCTGCGCAACCCGTCGGCGGCTGCCGCACAGACCGCGACACTGTTCATCGGTATCGCATTTGCAGAAGCCCTGGGCATCTTCTCGTTCCTGGTCGCTCTGCTCTTGATGTTTGCTGTCTAAGACCTGAACCATCCTTACGCCGGGGCGAGGCGTCCGCGTTTCGCCCCCAGGAACCCGGTTTGGAGATAAGACATGGCAAGTAATACGCATCAGACCGCGGATGCCGCACACGGCGGCGCAGACGCCGCCGGCATGCCGCAGCTGGATTTCTCGACCTTCGGGAACCAGATTTTCTGGCTCGTTGTCACGCTGGTCGTGATCTATTTCGTGTTGACCAAGATCGCACTGCCCCGGATCGAGGCCGTGCTGTCCGAACGTCGCGGCACGATCACCAGCGACCTGGCCGCTGCCGAAGATCTGAAGCAGAAGGCTGTTGAAGCCGAAGAAGCCTATAACAAAGCTCTGGCGGATGCCCGTGCGGAGGCCAACAAGATCGTTGCCGAAGCCCGCGCCGAAATTCAGGGCGAAGTCGATGCCGCCGCTGCCAAGGCAGACGCGGAGATCGCCGCGAAGGCCGCCGAAAGCGAAGCCGCGATTGCGGAGATTCGTGCCGGAGCCGTCGACAGCGTGAAAGCCGTCGCCAAGGACGCCGCCAAGGAAATCCTGGCAACCATGGGCTACAAGGCCGACGCCAAGTCCATTACCGCAGCGGTGAACGCACGGATGAAAGGATGAGACAGATGAAGAAACTTGCTCTCGTTGCTTTCTCGGTGATGGCGGCTGCCCCTGCCTTTGCGGCTGGGGATGCCGGTTGGACCGACCTGGCCAACACCAACATGGTTGTGACGCTGGCCTTCCTGCTGTTCGTCACTTTCCTGGGCTACATGGGCGTCCACAAGATGCTTGGTACGCAGTTGGACAATCGCGCAGATGGCATCAAGTCCGAACTGGAAGAGGCGCGCGCGTTGCGTGAAGAGGCGCAGACCATTCTGGCGACCTATGAACGCCAGCAGAAAGAGGTCGCCAAACAGGCCGAGCGCATCGTCGCCCATGCCAAGGAAGAGGCTGCCAATGCCGCCGCCGCCGCAAAAGAGGATCTGAAAGCCTCGATCGCGCGTCGTTTGGCAAATGCGGAAGATCAGATCGTATCGGCGCAGGCCGCTGCGGTGAAAGAGGTGCGCGACACAGCCGCTCAGGTGGCAGTGGCTGCGGCCCGCGACGTGATCGCCAAGCAGATGACGGCAACCGAAGGCAACAGCCTGATCGACGATGCGATCAAGACGGTTGAAGCCAAGCTGCACTAAGTGATCCGAATAAGACTTTGAAAACCCGGCCGTTCAGGTCGGGTTTTTTTATGCAACCACACCGTTGAATTCGGAGAGTCAGCCGCGCTCGTTCTCATAGGTCAGGCGTTGACGGGCAACCTCTTCGTTTCGGTCTGCCCGGCGCAGGTCCGTATAGGCTTGCGTGACAAAATCCATATGCGCTTCGACCGCCGCACGGGCACGCACCGGATCACGGGCTTGTAGCCCATCGTTGATGGCGCGGTGCTGTTCCAAGAGGTCAAGCCGGGTGTTGGTGATCTGGATCACCACCTGGCGGCTATAAAACACCCCTTGCTTCAGCAGGTCATACATGGCGCGCATCATGTGGACCATCAGCACGTTGTGGCTGGCTTCGATGATCGCCATGTGAAAATCGCTGTCCAGATCGGCCCCCTGACCCTGGGGCGCGTGTTCCATCTTGTGGAACAACTCGTCGATGACTTTCAGATCGGTATCGGAGGCAAACTTCGCCGCCCGTTCCGCCGCTAGCCCCTCCATGTCCCGTCGAAACGCGATGTAGTCGTAAACGGCCTCGTCATGACGCGAGAAAAGCTGTGTCAGCGCCGGGGGGAAAGAGCTGTCCAGGCTTTCGCTGACGAAGATACCGGCACCAGCCCGGCGTGACAGCAACCCTTTTTCTTCAAGATCGGCAATGGCATCGCGCAAGGATGGGCGCGACACGCCCATTCTGTCGGACAGATCCCGTTCGGATGGCAAACGTTCGCCCGGCCGCAAAATGCCGCGCAAAATCAACAACTCAATCTGTTCGACTACTGATTGTGACAGCTTGCCTGCCGCTATCTTTTGAAAAGGCATTTCCTGTCCTGCGCGAATTGGTCATATAATATGACCACATCCGGGCGGACGCCTCAATGAAAAAAGCCGGGTCATTGCCCGGCTTTTTCCAGATTGGTCTGTTTGGTTCAGTTGCGGATCGGACGAATGATGATCTCGACCCGGCGGTTTTGCTGGCGCCCATAGGCATCCAGGTTCGACGCAACCGGACGATCTTCACCATAGCCTATGGTCACGACGCGAGAGCTGGGCACGCCGTTCGATATCAGAACAGATGCGACCGATGCGGCCCGTCGTTTTGACAGCGACAGATTGTATTCGGCATTGCCCACATTGTCCGTGTGGCCCACGACCTCGATGACCGAGTTCGGGTATTGGCGCAGGTTGTCAGCCACCGCGCGCAGATCGGATTGCAGCGCATAGCTGACTTGGGCGCTGTCGGTGGCGAACAGAATGTCCTGCGGCATCGTTACGATCAGTTCGCTGCCGGTGTTCACGATCTTGATGCGGTCATTGTTGATCGACTGGCGCAGATCGCCGGCTTGCTTGTCAAGCTGCTGTCCGATGGCCCCACCAATCACGCCACCGATCACGGCGCCGACGGCGGCCTTGCCCAACTTGCCATCGCCCTTGCGGGTCGCGCCCAACAGGCCGCCTGCAATGGCCCCGATGGCCGCACCGTTCTGGGTGCGCGGCCCGACATTGCTGGTCGGGCTTTGGGTGGGCGACGTGCAGGCGGTGGTTGCCAATACGCCGATCACGGCGAAGGACAGAACTGTGTGTTTCAATTGCATACTGCGTTCCTCAGGTTAGCTTTTCGCGTTTCCTTTACATGAACGCTGTTTGATATCGAATAACAAGCCCCGGGATTGGCGAAAAACAGCTGGATTCAGGCGCTTGCGGCGTCCTCGGTTCGGGCGCTTTCCCAGGCAAGCAGGGCGCGCTTAACCGGCAAGCCCCAGTGATACCCCCCCAGCGCGCCGGATTTGCGCAACGCTCTGTGGCAGGGAATCAGCCAGCTAACCGGGTTTCGACCCACGGCCGTACCGACCGCCCGCACCGCGCGTGGCGATCCGATGGTGTCGGCAATCTGTGAATAGGTGGTGACGTGGCCCGTCGGGATCGTCAACAGCGCCTCCCATACCTTGATCTGAAAGGGGGCGCCGATCAGGTGCAGGGGGGTCATGCCCCGTTGTTCAAATGCCTGGTCCACCCATGTCGTCAAATCTGTCGGGTTTTCGCAAAACGTGGCGTTTGGCCAGCGCGACCGCAGGTCGGACATGGCGATGTCCTCGCCTGTTTCGGCAGCGAAACCCAGCCCGCAAATGCCCTTGTCGGTGCCCATGACCAGAGCGGGGCCGAACGGGCTGTCAAACCAGCCCCAGTTGATGGTCTGACCCGCCCCACCGGCAGCATAGGTGCCGGGGCTCATGGCTTCCCACCGCAGGAACAAATCATGCAACCTGCCCTGTCCCGACAGCCCCACCGAATGACTGGTTTGCAGCGTCGAAAACCGGTCCTGCAACAAGGTCTTGGCATGCCCCAGCGTCAGGAACTGCTGATACCGTTTCGGTGACACCCCGACCCAGCGCGAAAACACCCGTTGGAAATGCGCGGGCGACATGCCCATCTGCGCGGCCAGTGTGTCCAGCGACAACGGCTCGCCCTCTGCCGCGTCGATATGGTCGATTGCGCGGCGGATCACGTTGTAATGATAGCTGTCTTCGGGGTGGGTCATGGCGTCCTCGATGTCGTGTCGGGTTCAGCTTGGCGCAATTCAAGTGGCAATGGCGACCCGGAAATTGCGCATCCGGTCACGATCATCGGGGGATCCGTCTTGTCCGGGGGGACAGAAACAGGCATAGGGTCAGCATGGTAAAGCAACTGGGATATCACCAGATCCGCGCGATCTTCGACCGCTTTCACGCCGCCGAGCCAGAGCCGAAGGGCGAGCTTGAGCATGTGAACGCCTACACGTTGGTGGTGGCGGTGGCTCTGTCCGCACAAGCCACGGATGTGGGTGTCAACAAAGCCACCCGGGCGCTGTTCAAGATCGCCGATACACCGGAAAAGATGCTGGCCCTGGGCGAAGCGGGGCTGATCGAACATATCAAGACCATCGGCCTGTATCGACAGAAGGCGAAGAACGTCATCAAGCTGAGCCGCATTCTGGTTGACGAGTATGGCGGCGAGGTGCCCAATTCCCGCGCGGCCCTTCAAACGTTGCCCGGCGTGGGGCGCAAGACCGCGAATGTGGTTCTGAACATGTGGTGGGGCGTGCCGGCGCAGGCGGTCGACACGCATATCTTTCGCGTTGGCAACCGTACCGGGATTGCGGTTGGCAAGGATGTGAACGCGGTTGAGCGCGCGATCGAAGACAACATCCCGGCCGATTTCCAGCAGCATGCCCACCACTGGTTGATCCTGCATGGTCGTTATACCTGCAAGGCGCGCAAGCCGATGTGCGGAAACTGCATAATTCGGGATCTTTGCCCCTATGAGGACAAGAATTTATGACGAAAAAGTACAAGGTGGTTGGCATCGGAAACGCGGTTGTCGACGTGTTGACCGTGGCCGATGACAGCTTTCTGGAGCTGATGGGGATCGAGAAGGGCATCATGCAACTGGTCGAACGCGACCGGGCCGAGGTGCTCTATGCCGCGATGAAGGACCGCAAGCAGGCCGCTGGCGGGTCGGTCGCCAACACGCTGGCCGGGATCGGCAACCTGGGGCTGCCGACCGGGTTCGTGGGCCGGGTGCATGATGATGCGCTGGGTCGGTTCTATGCCGACGCGATGGAGATGGATGGCACCCGCTTCATCAATCCGCCGGTGCCGGGGGGGGAACTGCCCACCTCGCGGTCGATGATCTTTGTTTCGCCCGATGGCGAGCGGTCGATGAACACCTATCTGGGCATTTCGGCCGAACTTGGGTCCGAAGACGTCGATCCCGATGTGGCCGCCGACGCCGAGATCGTGTTCCTGGAAGGCTATCTGTTCGATAAAGACAAGGGAAAAGACGCGTTTATTGCCATGGCGCGGGCCTGTCGGGCGGCAGGTGGGTTGGCGGGGATTGCGATTTCCGACCCCTTCTGTGTGGAACGTCACCGCGACGATTTCCTGACGCTGATCGAGAACGATCTTGATTATGTCATCGGCAACGAGGAAGAGATCAAATCCCTGTTTGAAACAGACGACATGGAAGACGCGATTGCCAAAACCGCCGCGATCTGCCCGATGGTGGTCTGCACCCGGTCCGGGGATGGCGTTGCGATCCTGGCAAATGGTGAACGTGTCGATGTGCCGGTTGAACGCATTGTGCCGGTCGATGCCACCGGGGCCGGGGATGGATTTGCCGCCGGGTTCCTATATGGTCTGGCACATGGTGCCGACATGCGTACTTGCGGCGAAATGGGCTGCGTGATTGCCGGCGAGGTGATCCGCCATATCGGGCCGCGCGCCGATCGCAACCTGCTGGCATTGCTGCGGGACAAGGGGCTGGTCGCCTGACGCTCAACAGCCGGGCGGCCTGGCCTAGGCGGTATCCACCACCTCGAAGTCATGGGTGACGTCCGCCATGGCAGCCATCATCGCCGAGGCCGAGCAATATTTGTCCACCGACAGGGATATGGCGCGTTCGACCTTGTCGGCGCCGATCCCGCGGCCTTTCACGACGAAATGCAGGTGGATTTTCGTAAACACTTTCGGATCGGACTCGGCCCGTTCGGCATCCACTTCGACACGCACGTCTTCGATGGTCTGACGGGATTTTTCCAGGATCGACACCACGTCATAGGCTGAGCACCCCGCCGTGCCGATTAGCAACAGCTCCATTGGGCTGGGGCCGGGGGTGCCGCTGTCGCCGTGACTTGTGCCCAGTACAATGCTGTGACCCGTGCCTGACGTGCCGACAAAAGTGCGGTCCTCGGCCCATTTGACGCGTGCTTTCATGATGATTTCACCTTGTGTTTGGAACTGTCGGGGTTTGGACTAGTCGCCCAGCTTTGCATGCACCTCGTCCAGATCAATTTCGCCCACCGGCATCTTGTTGGCGGGATTGTCGAAATCGTATCTGAACAGGTCGAAATCACGATTATAGATCTCGTACATCAGATGCATCGACAGATCATCGAAGTAATCTTCGACCGGATGGGCACGTTTGGGACCGTGACCTTCGCTTTCATTGAATCGGGGAATGTCAGACAGGGCCACCGGCTGCGGAGTTTCGATGGCATCAAGCACCTGTTGCATCCCGTCGTTGAACTGTTCGGTCCAGACAATCTTGTCATAGCACCCGCCATTGGCGATGAAGGTCGCGACATGACCGGACATCGCTGACCAGTGAATGTCGGGGTCCATCGGACGGCGCCAGCGGATCGTATCACGCGCAAACAACAGGAAACGCCGGAAACTTTTCACCTGGTCGAAATCGAACCCGTTCTCGGGGTCGCCTACCTCGATCCCGTATTTCTGGATCAGAAGCGGTACCAGATTGCCGCGATAGCGCCGCCCGTTGCGCTGAATGCCACAAATCTTGTCGAAGAAGCTGGACAGGATGCGGGTATAGGGGTTGCGCACACAGGTGAACGCATAGCTTTTATGCGCCAACACATTCGCTTCGATCAGCGGTTGCGAGCCCTCCTGCGCCCATTTGTGCAGCCCCTCGGTACTGTCATGGATGTCGCCATCGAAAAAAGTGCCATGATCGGAATAGAACATGATCTGCCCAATCGTCGAACACGCACATTTTGGCACGACGCGATACACGACGCTTTCGCTTTCGGTCATCCAGGTGCCGGGAAATCCCATGAACTCAATACCTCCGAGGCCCTTTCAAAGACCGATTGCACAAAAGTCAGCCATACCGTTCAGAAAAAAGCAAAGAAACACTGTTTATTCAATGGTCTTTCACGCTAACAATGGCCGCAGTCTTCGCGCCGACAAGGGTTTTGTGACGTCACCATGGCCAAAATCGCCTTCATCCTGCTGTGCCACAAGGATCCTGAGGCCATTATCAATCAGGCCACGCGGCTGACGGCGGTTGGCGACTGCATGGCGATCCATTTCGACGCCAGTGCCAATCCCGCGCATTATCAGAAAATCCGCGAGGCCTTGGCCGACAACCCCAACGTGACCTTTGCCCGTAAACGCGTGAAATGCGGTTGGGGGGAGTGGTCGCTGGTCCAGGCCACCCTGAACGCGGTCGAGGCCGCGCTGGAAGATTTTCCGCGCGCCACGCATTTCTATATGGTGTCCGGCGACTGCATGGCGATCAAATCGGCCGAATATACCCATAATTTCCTGGATGCCGCCGATGTCGATTACATTGAAAGCTTTGATTACTTCGAAAGCGACTGGATCAAGACCGGCATGAAGGAAGAACGGCTGATCTATCGCCACGTCTTCAACGAACGCACACAGAAACGCCGGTTCTATGCCAGTTTCAATCTGCAAAAAAAACTGAAGCTGAGGCGGGATATTCCGTCCGATATTCAGGTGATGATCGGCAGCCAGTGGTGGTGTCTGAGGCGGCGCACGGTGGAGTGGATCGTTGAGTTCACCCGCAAACGCCGCGATGTGATGCGCTTTTTTCGCACCACCTGGATCCCGGACGAGACCTTCTTTCAGACTCTGGTGCGCCATCTGGTGCCCGAGGGCGAGATACGCGCACGCACACCGACCTTTCTGATGTTCACCGACTACGGGATGCCGGTGACGTTCTATAACGATCACTATGATTTGCTGCTAAGCCAGGATTTCCTGTTTGCCCGCAAGATCAGCCCCGAAGCGCACGAGTTGAAGCGCCGGTTGGGCGATCTTTACGCCGCCGAAGGTGTCACCTTTCAGATCTCGAACGAGGGGCGCAGCCTGTTCAAATTCCTGACCGGCCGGGGCCGGATCGGTCAACGCTTCGCTCCTCGTTTCTGGGAGGCCGAAAGCAGTCTGGGCCGGGATCGTGAGCTTTTGATCATCGTGTGCAAGAAGTGGCATGTCGGCAAACGCCTGTTGCGGAAGATCGCCGCGGTGACCGACCTGCCCGCGATCGAATATCTGTTCGACGAAGAAAGCTGCCCGATGCCCGATCTGGGCGGTATTCAGACCCGAATGGGCAAGCGGACACGGCACCGACGGGCATTGATGCGGATGTTGTTTGATTACCATGATACCAATCGACTGGTCGTTTGCATGGACCCCAACAATCTTGACCTGATGCAGGATTTCTTTGCCGACCGTTCGACCACACGGCTGTTGGAGATCAATTGCGAGTTCTCGGACGATTATCTTCTGGGCCATGCCAAGCGCGTGGGCCTGGCCGGTGACAACACGCCACAGGATGCCATCAACCGGCTGTTGCCGACGATCCGGGCGGATGTCGCCTTTGAAAGCGAACAGATCCGGGATGCCGGCTTTTCCGAGTATTACCGCATCAGCGAATCTGCCAGTGTGGAAGAAAACACGATACCCTTGTCGCGGTTCCTTTCGATCACCGAGGAACGCGCCAAAGAGATCGCAGAACTGGGGCACCTGTTCACCGACTGATCGCCACCCACACCTGAACCACAGGAGGCTGATATGCCATACACCTATGACGACCAGAACATCTTTGCCAAGATCCTGCGCGGAGAGATTCCCAATGATACGGTTTACGAGGATGAGTATGCGTTGGCCTTTCGCGACATCCAGCCCCAGGCGCCGGTGCATGTGCTGGTGATCCCCAAAGGGCCATATGTGAACCATGACCATTTCGCGACCGCCGCGACGGATGCCGAAATCGCAGGTTACACTCGCGCGATCGGCAAGGTCTGTGCGGCGCTGGGCATCGCACCGGGTGATGATGGGCAGGGCTATCGCACGATTGCAAACTCTGGCGTGCATGGCGTGCAGGAGGTGCCGCATTTCCATACCCATATCCTGGGGGGGCGCATGTTGGGGCGGATGCTGAAACGCGCCGGGGAATGATCGTTCAGCCTTGCAGCGCGTGGCGGGGCTGGTATCATACGGCGAAACGAATGAACGAGGTGTCCCGGATGACCCAGACTCCACCTGAAACCAAGATTGTGGACAGCTACAAAGTCGCCTGCGACGGCGGTGAAGGCGCGCTGGGCCATCCGCGCGTTTACTTGCAGATTCCGCAGGAGCACGGCTGGGTCGAATGCCCGTATTGCGATTGCAAATACGTGCACAAGGATCATGCGGACAAGGCAGCGTAAACGCTGTCATTGGGTCAGAAAAGACAGGCCGCGGGCAGACGCCACGCGGCCTTTTGCGTCCATGGGCGCAGGGCAAAGAAAGCGAGGGTTCGATGAGCTTCGGAAAAGGGTGTCATCTGCATCTGGTCGACGGATCGGCCTTTATCTTCCGGGCGTATCATGCGCTGCCACCGTTGACGCGCAAATCCGACGGGCTGCCCATCGGGGCGGTTGCCGGGTTTTGCAACATGCTGTTCAAGTTCATCGAAGACAACACCGGTCCCGATGCGCCAACTCATGTCGCAGTGGTTTTCGATTACTCGGGCAAGAGCTTTCGCAACGATATGTATCCGCTTTACAAGGCCAACCGTCCCCCGGCGCCCGAAGACCTTGTGCCGCAGTTTCCACTGACCCGCGATGCGACCCGCGCCTTCAATATCTGCTGCATCGAGAAAGAGGGGTTCGAAGCAGATGACATCATCGCCACCCTGGCCAAACGAGCCGACGAGGCAGGCGCGCGGGTCACGATCCTGTCGTCGGACAAGGATCTGATGCAGCTTGTTGGCGGCGGGGTCGAAATGCTGGACCCGATGAAGAACAAGCGGATCGGCGTGGAAGGGGTCGAAGAAAAATTCGGCGTCGGCCCGGACCGCGTTGTGGATGTGCAGGCGCTGGCAGGCGACAGTGTCGACAACGTGCCGGGCGCGCCGGGCATCGGCATCAAGACCGCAGCCTTGTTGATCAACGAGTACGGCGATCTCGATACGCTTCTGGAACGCGCCGGTGAGATCAAGCAGCCCAAGCGGCGGCAGACCCTGATCGACAATGTGGAACAGATCCGCATCAGTCGTGATCTGGTGCGTCTGGACGATGACATGGACATGGATCTTTCATTCGATGAGTTGGAACTGAAAGACCCAGATCCGGATACGCTGCTGACATTCCTGGCAGAAATGGAGTTCCGGACCCTGACCAATCGCGTCGCCAAGAAGCTTGGGATGGACGCGCCCGAGATCAAGGTGGCGGAACCCGAAAGCGGGGGGGCAGATGGCCCCGAACTGCCCGAAATTCAGCCTGACACCTATGAATGGGTCAAGGATTCCACCGCGCTCAGGGCGTGGATCGACCGGATCTACGGGCGCGGATATGTGGCCTTTGACACGGAAACCACGGGCTTGGACGAGATGCGGGCCGATCTGGTCGGCATCTCGTTGGCGGTTGAGCCGGGGCAGGCGTGCTATATCCCGCTGGCCCACAAGACCAGCCAGACGGATGATCTGTTCGGCAGCGACGATCTGGCCGACGGGCAAATGCCGATGGACGAGGTTCTGGCCCTTCTGAAGCCTGTGCTTGAAGATCCCGCGATCCTGAAAATCGGCCAGAACATGAAATATGACGCCAAGATCCTGGCGCGCTATGGCGTTGATATTGCGCCGATTGATGACACGATGCTGATGTCCTATGCGCAGAATGCGGGGCTTCACAATCACGGCATGGACACGCTGTCGGATCGCTATCTGGGGCATAAGCCGATCTCGATCAAATCGCTCTTGGGCACGGGCAAGTCGGCCATTACCTTTGATCGTGTGCCGGTCGAAGACGCCGTGAAATATGCAGCCGAGGATGCCGATATCACGCTGCGTTTGTGGCACACTCTGAAACCCCGCCTGCACAGCGTCAAGGTCACGCGTGTCTATGAGCGGCTTGAGCGCCCATTGGTGCCTGTGCTGGCGCAGATGGAAATGACGGGCATCAAGGTCGATCGTGACGTGCTGTCGCGCATGTCCAACGCCTTTGCGCAGAAAATGGCCGGCTACGAAGCCGAGCTTTACGAGATTGCGGGCAAGGAGTTCAACGTCCAAAGCCCGGCACAGGTCGGGGAAATTCTGTTTGATCAGATGGGGCTTGAAGGTGGCAAGCGCACAAAGTCCGGCCAGTGGTCGACCCCAGCCGATGTTTTGGCCGATCTGGCCACCGAACACGATTTCGCCGCCCGCGTGCTGGATTATCGTCAGCTCCAGAAGCTAAAATCGACCTATACGGACGCGTTGCAGGATCACATTCACCCGGAAACCGGGCGGGTGCACACGTCGTATTCGATTGCCGGGGCAAACACAGGGCGTCTGGCCTCGACCGATCCGAACTTGCAGAATATCCCGGTCCGCTCGGAAGAAGGGCGCCGTATTCGCGAAGCCTTCGTTGCGCCCGAGGGCACCCGGCTCATCAGTCTGGATTACAGCCAGATCGAACTGCGCATCCTGGCCCATGTTGCGGGAATTGACGCGCTGAAACAGGCGTTCCGCGATGGGCAGGACATTCACGCCATGACCGCGTCCGAGATGTTCGATGTTCCCATGGACCAGATGACGCCCGACATCCGCCGCAAGGCAAAGGCGATCAATTTCGGCGTGATCTACGGCATTTCCGGCTTCGGTTTGGCCCGCAATCTGCGCATCCCACGCACCGAGGCGCAGGGCTTCATCGACCGCTATTTCGAACGCTTCCCCGGCATTCGCAAATACATGGACGACACCGTGGCGTTTGCCAAGGACCACAAGCGGGTCGAAACCCTGTTCGGTCGTCAGATACACACACCCGACATCGACGCCAAAGGCCCCCATGCAGGCTTTGCCAAACGCGCGGCGATCAACGCGCCCATTCAGGGCACTGCCGCCGACATCATCCGCCGTGCCATGATCCGGATGCCCAATGCCATCGCCAAACTGCCCGCAAAGATGCTGTTACAGGTGCATGACGAGTTGATTTTCGAGGTGGACGAGGGCGCGGTGGACGAGGTGATCGGCGTCGTGAAGGGCGTCATGGAAGGAGCGGCGGAGCCGGTGGTGAAACTGGACCTGCCGCTGATTGTCGATGCGGGCGTCGGCATGAACTGGGCCGAAGCGCACTGACCCATCCCCCGCGATTGGCGCGGTAAGCGGGGCAGCGCCCGGCCTGTCTGACGGTCCTTGACCCGCCCTGCAACTGCGCTAGGGTTTCGATGTTCAACTGGAGGGCCAACATGCGTCGAACACTCGTGGTCTCAGCGGTCATCGCATCCATCAGTCTGGCGGGTTGCCAAGGCAGCAAAACCGAAACGCCCTCCGGTGATGTGACCTTCTGTGACCGGGTGATCGGGTGGCAGCCCGTGTCGGGTGAACCGGGCTCTGAGCGCGCGGTTACTCGGGCCGAGGTCTGCTCGAAACCTGCAGGCGACGGTGTCTGGATGAAAGTCGGGCAGGTGCACTCGAAATTTCGTGGGCGCAGCTACTGGCTGTTGATGTCTCCGGACGATCACCATCTGGCGGTGGCCGCAACAGATGGCAGGCCCGTCCTGTCCGGCTGGACCCTTCAGGCGCGGCCCTTTGGGTGGGCGCACGAGATCGTCGCGGTGCCGACACCGGGCAAGGTCAGTGTAGGTGCCTTGCCTGACGGGGCCTGCCCGCGCAAGGCGGTCGGAAAGACCCCCACGCGACGCTATTGCCTGTCGGGCATGTAGGGCAGGGCCGGCTCAGGCGTCGCCGCGCGGGTTAAGAAGGCGCTTCATCACATCGTCCGACGTGATCCGCCCGACGGGTATGCCGCGCTCGGTGACGGACAGTTCCGTCTGACCATCCATCGCGGTCATCACCTTTGCCACGCGGTCGCGTACATCGACACTGACAGGGGCGGTGCAGATATTATCCGTCATGACATCCCGCGCAGTCAGAACGCCCAACGGGTTCATGTGCGCCACGAAATCCGCCACATAATCATTGGCGGGCTGGGTGAAAATGTCACGTGGCGTGCCGCATTGCACGATCCGCCCGCCTTCCATAATGGCGATCCGGTCGCCAAGCTTGAACGCCTCGTCCAGGTCGTGGCTGACAAAGATGATGGTGCGGCGCAAAGTTTGTTGCAGTTCCAGCAGTTCATCCTGAAGCCGGGTGCGGATCAACGGATCCAGTGCCGAAAACGGCTCGTCCATCAGAAGGATCGGGGCTTCGGTGACAAAGGCACGCGCCAGTCCGACACGTTGCTGCATCCCACCGGACAGATCGCCCACCTTGCGGTCCGCCCAGTCGGACAGACCGACAAGCGCCAATTGCGCATCGACCCGGTCTTTTCGGTCGGCGGCAGAGACACCGTCAAGTTCCAGCCCCAGTCCGACATTCTGGCGCACCGTGCGCCAGGGCAGCAGGCCGAATTGCTGAAACACCATCGCCACGCGGCGCGCACGGATGCGGCGCAGGGTGTTCTTGTCGGCATGGGTCACATCCACCAGCACGTTTCCGTCGCAGACATGGGCCGCGCCCCGCACCACCGGGTTCAACCCGTTCACGGCACGCAGCAGGGTTGATTTGCCGGACCCGGACAGCCCCATAAGCACCAGGATTTCGCCCTCCTGCACGGTCAGCGAGCAATCATGGACACCCAGCACCTGGCCTGTGGCTTCCTGCACCTCGGCGCGGGTCATGCCTTGGTCCATCAGGGGCAGGGCTTTTTCCGGCGTTTGTCCGAACACAATCGAGACATTGTCGAATTTGACGGCAACTCCGGTAGAGTCGGTGGGATTGGGTGTCTGTGTCATGTCAGCGTTCCACGCGCAGGATTCGGTCAAGCATGATGGCGACGACCACGATGATGAAGCCGCTTTCAAAGCCAAGGGCGGTGTTCACCTGGTTCAACGCCCGCACGACCGGCACGCCAAGACCATCCGCACCGACAAGCGCCGCGATGACCACCATCGACAAGGACAGCATGATGGTCTGGTTCAGCCCGGTCATGATTTGCGGCAGCGCATAGGGCAGTTCGACCTTCCACAAGGTCTGGCGCGGTGTGGCGCCGAAGGCCTGTGCGGCTTCCAGAAGGGCCGGCGGGGTGGAGCTGACCCCCAGATGGGTCAGGCGTATGGGCGCGGGCAGCACGAAGATCACGGTGGCGATCAGACCGGGCACCATGCCGATACCAAAGAACACGATGGCCGGGATCAGGTACACGAAGGTGGGCAGGGTTTGCATCAGATCCAAAACCGGGCGCATGGCACGGAACAACCGCGGGCGGTGGGCCGCAGCGATCCCGATCGGCATGCCGACGGCCATGCAGACCACGCAGGCCGACAGGACCAGCGTCAGGCTTTCGGTCGTTTCCTCCCAATAGCCCTGGTTCAGGATGAACAGGAACCCGAAGAACACCAGCGCGCAGGTTTTCCATTTGCGTTGCAAGACCCATGTGATGGCCACGAAGGTCGCGACCACAAGAAGGGGGTGTGGAGTCTGCAGAACCCATAGGATGGCGTCGATCAGAAGCTCCATCAGCCAGCTGAGCCAGTCAAAAAACGGCTCCCCGGTTTCCTGAAGCCAGTCAAACAGTTGCTTGGCGGTCTTGCCCACGGGGATCTTCGTGTCGGTCAGCCAGTCCATGCTTTGCCTTGTTAAAAAAGGGGAAGATCAAAGAAACACGCCGGAGCGTGCCCCGGCGTGTCTGTTCGTTTAGCTCAGATCAAAGTCCCAGCGCGCCTTTCACGGCAGCGACGCTGTCACCGCCGTCAACCGTGGTGACTCCGTCCAGCCAGGCCATGAACGCATCCGGATTGGCTTTCAGCCACGCGCTGGCCGCATCTGCGGGGGTTTCGCCATCATTCAGGATCGCGCCCATGATCTCGTTCTCCATGGCCAGCGAAAACTCGAGGTTTTGCAGAAACTTGCCGACATTCGGGCATTCTTCAACATAGCCTTTGCGGGTGTTGGTCATGACCTGTGCGCCGCCGAGATTCGGACCAAAGAAGTCATCCCCGCCGGTCAGATAACCCATGTCAAAATTGGCATTCATCGGGTGCGGTTCCCAGCCAAGGAACACCACCGGCTCGTCCTTCTTGTCAGCCCGTGCGACCTGCGCCAGCATCCCTTGTTCCGAGCTTTCGACGACCTCGAACCCTTGCAGATCAAACGCGTTGTCGTCGATCATCGACTGGATCAGGCGGTTGCCGTCATTGCCCGGCTCGATACCATAAATCTTCCCCTCAAGCGCGTCCTTGTGCGCCGCGATGTCTGCGAAATCCTTGATGCCCAGATCCATCGCCGCCTTGTTCACGGCCAAGGTGTATTTGGCCTCGTCAAGGTTCATGCGGACGGTGTCGACGGTCCCTGCTTCGCGATAGGGGGCGATGTCGGCCTCCATCGTGGGCATCCAGTTGCCAAGGAACACGTCAATATCGCCTTCGGCCATCGAGGTATAGGTGACCGGCACCGACAACACCTTGATATCAGTGTCATATCCAAGCGCCCCCAGCACAACCGTGGTGGCGGCAGTGGTGGCGGTGATGTCCGTCCAGCCCACGTCCGAGAACACGACTTCGTTGCAGCCCTCTTGCGCAAATGCGGCAGAGGCCACGGCGGACAATGCGATGGCGGAAAGTGTTGATTTGAGGTTCATGGTTCGCTCCCTGTTTTGTGGTGCGGTTTCTGTGCGACCGATGGCCCGGGTGGTTCCGAACCGTTCGTGCCAACCCTATCGCAGTGGGCGAAGGGGTGAAACCGGCTTCATTGGTCACAGACGCTGCTTTTTATTGATTGACGAGTCAATTAAAAAAACGCAACCCTGCCGGAACACCAGGACAGGAGGCGTCATGCCTAAGGTTGGAATGGAGCCGATCCGGCGCGGAGCGTTGGTTCAGGCCACGATTCACGAGATCGGGCGCGCGGGCAGTCTGGACGTCACCGTGACCCAGATCGCCCGGCGGGCCGGCGTGTCCAGCGCGCTGGCGCATCATTATTTCGGTGGGAAAGAACAGATCTTCCTGGCCGCGATGCGCCATATCCTGTCGGTTTACGGTGCGCAGGTGCGCGCGGCCTTGTTCGGCGCCACCTCGCCTCGCGACCGGGTCGAAGCGATCATCCGCGCCAATTTCGAGGCGGGAAATTTCCGGCCCGAGGTCATTGCGGCGTGGCTGAACTTCTATGTCATGTCGCAAAGCAATGACGGGGCGCGTCGTCTGTTGCGCGTCTATCAGCACCGTCTGCATTCCAACCTGGTCCATGCATTGCGCCCGCTTGTCGGTGACGACGCGCATGATCTGGCGGACACACTCGCGTCGATGATTGACGGGCTCTATATCCGCCACGCCCTGCGTGAGGATACTCCAAGCGGCGCACGCGCCTGTGACCGCGTGCTCAAATGCCTCGATACCATGCTGGAGAGCTACACATGACCAAGCCAAATATCCTGATCATCATGGTTGACCAACTGAACGGAACACTGTTTCCGGACGGCCCTGCCGACTGGTTGCACGCCCCCAACCTGAAGAAGCTGGCGGCAGGGTCGGTGCGGTTCCAGAACGCTTACACCGCCAGCCCGCTTTGTGCGCCGGGGCGGGCCAGCTTCATGTCCGGTCTGTTGCCACGTCGCACCAAGGTCTATGACAACGCTGCCGAGTTCGCGTCGGACATTCCGACCTATGCGCATCACTTGCGTCGGGCGGGCTATCAAACGGCGCTGTCCGGCAAGATGCACTTTGTCGGTCCAGACCAGATGCACGGGTTCGAGGACCGTCTGACCACAGACATTTACCCGGCCGATTTCGGCTGGACACCGGACTATCGCAAGCCCGGCGAGCGGATCGACTGGTGGTATCACAACATGGGGTCCGTCACCGGGGCAGGGGTCGCCGAGATTTCCAACCAGATGGAGTATGATGACGAGGTCGCCTATCACGCCTGCGCCAAGCTTTACGATCTGGCGCGGGGGCATGACGACCGCCCGTGGTGCCTGACGGTCAGTTTTACGCACCCGCATGATCCATATGTGGCACGGCGCAAATACTGGGATCTCTATGAGGATTGTGAACATCTTTTGCCCGATGTGCCCGCAATGGATTACGACGATCACGACCCCCACGCGCAACGGATTTTCGACGCCAATGACTGGCGCAGTTTTGACATCACGGATGAGGATATCCGCCGGTCGCGTCGCGCCTATTTCGCCAACATTTCCTATCTGGACGACAAAGTGGGCGAGATGATGGACGTGATGGAACGCACGCGGCAAGAGGCGATCATCGTCTTTGTTTCAGACCACGGCGACATGCTGGGTGAACGTGGTTTGTGGTTCAAGATGAACTTCTATGAAGGCTCTGCGCGGGTGCCCTTGATGATCGCGGCGCCGGGGCTTGAGCCGGGGCTGGTTACAACGCCTGTCTCGACGCTGGATGTGACCCCGACACTGGCCGATCTGGCCGGCATCTCACTGGACGAGGTGCAGCCATGGGTTGATGGCGAAACCTTGGTCCCGCTGGCCAAGGGCGAAGGGCGCGACAGCCCCGTTGCGATGGAATATGCGGCGGAAGCGTCCTATGCACCACTTGTCTCTTTACGACATGGACCGTGGAAATACACCCGCTGTGCGCTGGATCCCGATCAGCTTTTCAACATCCAAGACGACCCGCACGAATTGACGAACCTCGCAGGTGACCCGGCGCATCAAGGCACGCTTGACCGCCTGCGCGCCCAGTCTGAAGCGCGCTGGGATCTGGCCGCCTTTGACGCCGACGTGCGCGAAAGCCAGGCCCGGCGCTGGGTGGTCTATGAGGCGCTGCGCAATGGCGCCTATTTCCCATGGGATTATCAGCCGCTGCAACGGGCGTCGGAACGCTACATGCGCAATCACATGAACCTGGACACTCTGGAAGAAGGTCAACGTTTCCCACGCGGGGAATAAGCGGCCCGACAAGGACGAAACGACTATGCAAGCAGAATATATCATCGTGGGCGCAGGCAGCGCGGGCTGTGCGATAGCCTATCGGCTGGCCGAAGCGGGCAAGCGCGTGTTGGTGATCGAGCATGGCGGCACGGATGCAGGCCCCTTCATCCAGATGCCCGCCGCGCTGAGTTATCCGATGAACATGCGCCAATATGACTGGGGGTTCATGACTGAACCGGAACCGCATCTGGGTGGGCGCAGGCTGGTCACGCCGCGCGGCAAGGTCATTGGCGGGTCCAGTTCAATCAACGGCATGGTTTATGTGCGCGGACATGCAAAAGACTTCGACCATTGGGCTGAAAGCGGTGCGGATGGATGGTCCTATGCCGATGTGTTGCCCTATTTCAAACGGATGGAACACTGGCATGACGGCGGTCATGGGGGGGACGCAAATTGGCGTGGCACAGATGGGCCGCTGCATGTCACAAGAGGCCCCCGTGCCAACCCGCTGTTCCACGCCTTTGTCGAGGCTGGAACACAGGCCGGCTATCCGGTGACAGAGGATTACAATGGGCAACAGCAAGAAGGCTTCGGCCCTATGGAGCAGACCGTCTGGAAAGGGCGGCGCTGGTCGGCGGCGAATGCCTATCTGCGCCCTGCGCTGAAGCGGCCCAACTGCGACTTGATCCGTGCGTTCGCCCGAAAGGTCATCATCGAGGATGGGCGCGCCACAGGTGTCGAAGTCGAACGCGGTGGCCGGGTTGAGGTGATCCGCGCCGAAGCCGAGGTCATCATCGCAGCAAGCCCCATAAACTCGCCCAAACTTCTGATGCTGTCGGGGATCGGTCCCGCCACACATCTGGCCGAACATGGCATCGACGTGGTCGCGGATCGCGCGGGTGTCGGGCAGAACCTGCAAGACCATCTTGAGGTCTATATGCAATATGCATCGCAGAAGCCGATCACGCTTTATCGGTATTGGAACCTGGTGTGGAAGGGCATCCTTGGTGCGCAATGGCTGTTCACCAAGACCGGGTTGGGCGCATCGAACCAGTTTGAAAGCGCAGCCTTCATCCGATCACGCGCAGGCGTCGAATACCCGGACATCCAATATCACTTCCTGCCCATGGCAGTGCGTTACGATGGCACTGCGCCGGCGGAAGGGCATGGTTTTCAGGCCCATACCGGCCCGATGCGATCCCCGTCGCGCGGTGAAATCACCTTGAAAAGCGCCGACCCGAACGAGGCGCCGCGGATATTCTTCAACTACATGTCGACGGACCAGGACTGGCAGGACTTCCGCACCTGCATCCGCCTGACCCGCGAGATTTTTGCTCAGGATGCGTTCAAAGACCACGTGAAACACGAGATCCAGCCCGGAAGCGCGCTGCAAAGCGATGACGAGATTGACGGCTTCATTCGTGATCACGCCGAAAGCGCCTATCACCCCTGCGGGACGTGCCGGATCGGGCGGGCGGATGATGCGCAGGCTGTGGTCGACCCGGAATTGCGGGTGATCGGTGTCGACGGGCTGCGGGTGGCCGACAGTTCAGTCTTTCCGCGCATCACCAACGGCAATCTGAACGCACCGTCGATCATGGTGGGGGAAAAGGCGTCGGACCACATCCTTGGGCGTCGGTTGCCGTCGTTGAATGACCGGCCCTGGATCCACCCAGACTGGCAAAATTCACAGCGTTAACGACAGTGGTTTGATCCGGGTCAAGGCGGCGGGTCGGGCGTGCGCGCAATCTTGTGTCGAACACAGACAGAAGGAGAAGTCGCGAATGTCCCACACCCCCCATGAATTGCATGAAGAGTTTCCGGAAATGGTCGACAAGATGACCGAACTGAAACAGTCCGACGCCCATTTCGCCAAGCTGGCCGACGAATATCACGAGTTAAATCGCGCCGTGCATCGCGCCGAAACCAACGTAGAGCCGACAGACCAGTTCAATGAAGAGGACATGCGCAAAAAACGCGCTGCCCTGAAGGATGAGATTTACCGACGGCTGACGGCGGCCTGACCCGTCTTGCATCAGACAAGTCATCCCGTGCGTCGCGGGGTGGCTTGCCTTACTGAAGCGCCGCGATCCACTTCTTCATTTTATTCAGGGATTTGGTTGACCAGATCGTTGTGTGACCGGCGGCTTTTTGCGTGACAAACAGCTTGTTTGGACTGGGCGACATCTTGAAAAGCGTGCGTCCCATCGAAACCGGCACCGTTTTGTCGCTGCCTCCATGCATGATGAATATCGGCACAGTGACGCGTTTGATGATGCGTTTCGATGGCCAAAGGTCATTGCGTGCCGCAAACAGCGGAACCATCGCGGGTTGCTTGGCGGCGACCAGATCATTCAGCGATGTATAAGGCGCTTGCAGGATCAGCCCCAAAGGGGGGCGCTGGCGTCCGATCTTGCTGTCAGCGATCTGAAGAGCGACACCTGTACCCAGACTTTCCCCCATGATGATTACCGGACCATTTCCGACATATTCAGGCAGATCGCGATACAGCGAATTGGCCAGGTTTTGAATGGTTTTGCGGCTGGGCAGACCCTTGCTGCCGCTCATCCCTGGATAGGCCAGGGCCACCAGCCCATAGCCCTGATTGACAAACCAGGGAAATTTCCTCTTCCGCGTTCCAAGGTTTCCCCCGGATCCCGGCAGGTAATAGATCGTCGGCTTGCCCGCTTCGGGCGGGGTGACCCAGATCACCGCACCCTTGTAGCGTTTCGCCGATAATTTCGGGTGGGCGTTTTTCGGGTCCGCCTTCTGGGGATTGAACTGATAGAAGACTTTGCGTTCAAGCGCGGATTGCACGCTGTTTGCCTGGGCAGGTGCGGGCGCGGGCACGACAGTGGCGCAAGACATGGCCACCATCAAAAGCACCAGAAAGGGGAATTTCTTCATCGCTTGATCTCATAGGGAAGCATACCCCGTGAATATGGGTCGACTTGCAGCTTGCGTTCAAGGGGCGGGACCGAGCGTTGGTGGCAATCCTGACGTTCGCAGATGCGGCAGGAAACGCCGATTGGTTCAAATGCGGCATCATTCGTGACGTCCAAATCGTCGGCATAGACAAGGGCACCGGCATGTTTCACCTCGCACCCCAACCCGATCGCATAGCGCCGCACCGGCGCATCGAAGCTGCCCCCTGATTTCGAGACATTCCGCGACAGGCAGAAATACCTGACACCATCCGGCGTCTGCGCCAGTTGCCGCAGAAATCGTCCTGGTGTTTCAAAGGCTTGGTGAACATTCCACAGCGGGCAGGCGCCGCCGAACCGGGCAAACTGAAGCCGCGTGGCCGAATGCCGCTTGGTGATCGTCCCGGCCTGATCGACGCGCACGAAAAAGAACGGAATGCCCTTCGCGCCCGGCCGTTGAAGCGTTGACAGCCGATGCGCCACCTGTTCAATCGACGCGCCGAAACGCTCTGCCAGCCGTTCCAAGTCATGGCGGGTCTCGTGAGCGGCGGCAAGAAACTGCTCATAGGGCAGGCGGGCCGCGCCGGCGAAATAGTTGGCAAGCCCCAGTTTTGCGATGGCGCGGGCCTCGTCAGTTTGGAATCGTGCGAAATCCAATGTCGCTTCCAGAAGCGCGTCCTGGGTCAGCAGGGCGACCTGCATCAGCAGTTGAAACTCCTGCGTGGCGCGCGGCGGGCGGCGGGACAGGCGCAGCACCCGGCTTTCGGGGTCATAGCTGCGCATGGCCTCCTGATCGACCCGATCAACCCGAATGCCCCGGTCCCCCAGTACGGCCTCGGCCATCCCGGCGGGGTCCAGCCCGCGCGATTTTCCGGTGGTGGCGAAATGCTCGGCTGCACGGTCCACTGCATCAATGTAATTGTCGCAATAGTGAAAGAAATCGCGCACCTCGTCCCACGGGCTGGCTTTGGATCCGTGATCATCTCTGCCATGACTTTCGTCCAGTGACGCCAATCGTTCATGGCCCATCCGATAGGCGCGGTGCAGTTCAAGAAGCGCATGGGCAAGGGCGGGGGCGTTGGACGCGGCCAGACGCAGATCCGCCAGGGGCGGCACGTCCGAGAATACCGGGTCGGCAAACGCCTCGCGCATGTCGCTGACCAGCCGCTCGGCATCCCCGGTCGACAATTCGGCAACGTCGAAGCCAAACTCCTGCGCCAACGCCAGAACCACCCCGGTTGAAACGGGGCGGTTGTTGTTTTCCATCTGGTTCAGGTAAGGCAGGCTGACGCCCAGTTTTTCGGCAAAGACCTTCTGCTTCAGGCCAAGGCGTGTGCGAATTTCACGAAGTTTTACACCAGCATAGAGCTTTTGGGTGGCCATGCGCGGGGCGTTCCCTTGGAAGTTTTGCAGAATTTGCGGTTGTGCCTTTGTATCATTTGCAAAGGTGGCGCGTCAAAGGTTCAACCGCGCCTCGCGCCGGATGACCAACATAATCGCCACCACCGCCAGCGCCGACGAGGTGAACATCAACAGCAACAGCGGCAGGGCGGTTGATCCCGGTGCCAATAGCCACCCGGCTATTGCCGACAAGGCCGCCCCACCACCGATGTTGAGCGCGCCGCCCAAGCCCGAGGCGCTGCCCGCCAGTTCAGGGCGCACGCTCATCATACCCGAGGTGGCGTTGGGCAGTGTCATGCCATTGCCGACCCCGACCCAGGTCATGAAGCCGAAAAAGACATACTCGGACCCGTGGCCAAGCAGGAAAAGTGCAAGCGAGAGCGCCAGTCCCGTCGCCGTGATGATGGCCCCCCAAAACACCATCCGGGTCAGGCCAACCCGCATGGAATAGCGGCCCGAGAGGTAGTTCCCCACCAGATACCCCGCCGCAGGTGCGCCGAAGAACAGGCCAAGGCGGGCAGGGCTCATGCCGTAGATCTCGCTGCCGACATAGGGTGCGCCGCCAAGATAGGCGAAGAACGCCCCCGAGGTGAGCGCCGCTGACGCGCAGTATCCCCAGAACCGGGGTGAGGTGAGCAAAGCCGGATAGGCGCGGAACTGGGCGCTGAATCCGCCAGGCTGCGGGGTGATGGTTTCGCCCAGATCGCGCCATGTCAGCAACATGGCCGCAATGCCCGCGGCAGCTTGCAGCCAGAAGTTGGCCTTCCAGCCAAGGGCCTGATCCAGAATGCCACCGATCGAGGGGCCGATCATCGGTATGATCGACATGCCCATGGTCACATATCCGATCATCGAGGCCGCCTGATCGCCCGGCACCATGTCGCGAATGGCTGCGCGTGACAGGACCACGCCGACAACGACCGCGGCCTGCAGCATCCGAAAGCCCAAAAACACTTCGATGCTTGGGGCATAGATGCAGCCAAGCGTGGCCAGGATGTAAACGGCAAACCCCGCCAGGATCACGGGGCGGCGGCCAAACCGGTCAGACACGGGACCGACAATGACCTGCATCACCGCATTGACGCAAAGATAAAGCGCCACGGACAACTGTACGATGTGATAGTCTGTCTGAAAATACCGCGCCATGCCGGGCAGCGACGGCAGAAACACATTCATCGACAGCGTTGCCGCCGCCGCGACGAATGTCAGGGTAAAGACATGCGGCGGCGTGGAGGAGTCCAGAAAACGGGATGCGGGTTTTGATGGCATGGGATATGGCTAGGCGGGGGCTGTTCGACTGTCCATCCCGGAGGTGAAGAATTTGCAGTTATTCAATTTGCAATAATTACATTGCAATAAGTTTGCAAATTCGCCCAATTTTTCTTTCAGGTCGGATGCTTAAAGGTTACTTTGCCCCGAAATCAAGGAGTGTCGCCAGATGAAAGATATCCATCAGGAGCTTGAAGATCGTCGTCAAACCGCCCGTCTTGGGGGTGGCCAGCGTCGCATCGACAGTCAACACCAAAAGGGCAAGCTGACCGCGCGCGAGCGGATCGAGCTGTTGCTGGACGAAGGCTCGTTCGAAGAATTCGACATGTTCAAGACCCACCGCTGCACGGAATTTGGCATGGCGGCAGACAAGCCCGCAGGGGATGGCGTTGTTACCGGATGGGGCACGATCAACGGACGGCTGGTCTATGTGTTCAGTCAGGATTTCACCGTTTTTGGCGGCTCGCTTTCGGAAACGCACGCGGAAAAGGTTTGCAAGATCATGGACATGGCGATGCAAAACGGCGCGCCCGTGATCGGCATCAACGATTCCGGTGGTGCGCGTATTCAGGAAGGTGTCGCCTCGCTTGCCGGTTATGCCGAGGTGTTCCAGCGCAATATCATGGCGTCGGGCGTGGTGCCGCAGATCTCGGTCATCATGGGGCCATGCGCGGGTGGGGCGGTCTATTCCCCCGCCATGACAGATTTCATTTTCATGGTGAAAGACAGCTCCTACATGTTCGTGACCGGCCCGGATGTGGTGAAAACCGTCACCAACGAGGTCGTGACCGCCGAAGAACTGGGTGGGGCGTCGACTCACACACGGAAATCCTCGGTCGCGGACGGCGCGTTCGAGAACGACGTCGAGGCTTTGTCTGAAATCCGCCGACTGGTCGATTTTCTGCCGCTGAACAACCGCGACAAGGCCCCCACGCGCCCGTTCTTCGATGATCCGGCCCGTGTGGACGAAAGCCTTGATACGTTGGTGCCCGACAATGCCAACGCGCCCTATGACATGAAAGAGCTGATCACGAAGCTGGCGGATGAAGGCGATTTCTATGAGATCCAGGAGGATTTCGCCAAGAACATCATCACCGGATTTGTGCGCCTTGAGGGCCAGACCGTCGGTGTCGTCGCCAATCAGCCGATGGTGCTGGCCGGGTGTCTGGACATCGACAGTTCGCGCAAGGCCGCCCGGTTCGTGCGGTTCTGCGATGCATTCGAAATTCCGATCCTGACGCTGGTCGACGTGCCCGGCTTTCTGCCGGGGACCAGCCAGGAATATGGTGGCGTCATCAAGCACGGAGCAAAACTGCTGTTTGCTTATGGCGAGGCCACGGTGCCGAAGGTTACGCTGATCACCCGCAAGGCCTACGGCGGGGCTTATGACGTGATGGCGTCCAAGCATCTGCGCGGCGATTTCAACTATGCCTGGCCTACCGCCGAGATCGCGGTGATGGGTGCCAAGGGGGCGACCGAGATCCTCTATCGGTCCGAGCTGGGCGATCCCGAGAAGATTGCGCAGCGCACGCAGGACTATGAAGAACGCTTTGCCAACCCCTTCGTGGCCGCCGAGCGTGGCTTCATCGACGAGGTGATCCAGCCGCGGTCGTCGCGGATGCGGATCTGCCGGGCGTTTGCGTCCCTGCGCAACAAGAAGATCCAGAACCCGTGGAAAAAACACGACAATATCCCACTGTAAGGATGTCGGGGCAGGCAACGCATAACGGCCCGCTGGGTCTGGTCGGGGCGGCAACTTGTGCCGTGGCCCTGTCCTTGTCTGCGCCAGCCGCGGCCGGGTCCACGGTTGCGTTGTTCGAATCCGGCACCCGGCTTGATGTGCCATCGGGGCAAGAGGTGACATTCCTGGATGTGATCGAAGGCGAAGACAGTGCCGTCGGAACGGCGATCCGGGTGCGGTTCCTTGCTCCGCGCATCGCCCGCGGCACCGGGGACGTGGAATTCATGCAGGCGGAGGCCGACATGGCAGTGCTGTGTCAGGATTTCGTGCTGCCGCACATGATCGACGCAGGCACCGATCTGCCCGATCAGATCATCATCGTGCTGTCAGACCGGTTCGTCGAACATGGCGTTGCGGACCCGGAGGCGACGCAATTCTTTGAAGCCTACCGTCCCGAAGGCGGCATGTGTGTTTGGGAGGGGTTCTGATGGCTTTGCCATATATGACGAAACACAAAGGGTTTCCGGGGCGACTTCCGGGATCTGACTTTCAATTCACCATTCGCCGGCCCAACAAATCCGGTGCAACGCCACTGGTCGCGCGGGAACGCTTCGCGGATCGACGCCCAGCGGATCGCCGTGCCGATGCAGGCTTTATGGGCGCGTTGTGGGAATATTTTGGCGATCAGCCCTTTGAGCGTGGCAATCTGGATGCAGGACGCCTGTCCTGGCTGTTTGGACGCGAGGTTGTTCCAGCCGAGGACCCATTCGACCCTGAAAGCTATGAAGCCCTTCTGGTGATCGACGTGACCCGCGCAGCGGCCGCATTTCCGGACATTTTCGAGGACTGATCGGCATGAACCCGCCCGCCCGCACATCGAACCGGCAGATTCCAGCCCAAAAGGCGGGTGTTGCCGCAACGCGTTCTTGTAACGCGGGAAAAGCATGCCAATCTGTTTCTCAAGCGGACGACATATCCCCGTTTTCCGCTATGGTTTGTCGAAACCATTACCCTTCCCCTTCTTCAGCCCGGTTCTTTGCGAAAGCAACTGAACCGGGCCTCTTTTTTGCCAAGGGCTTTCGGGGCGATAGCTTTCTGGCCGTATATGACGCGCAGGTCGGGCAGGGGGCAAAAATCTGCTTTGGAATTTTGGCAAATCAAGGCAAACTGGGTGTCATAAAGAATACAACCAGAGGCAGTCAACGATGCAGATCAGCAAACTTCTTGTGGGGGCCACGGCCCTTGCCCTGCTGGCAGGATGCCAGTGGAACGACCTTCAGCGCGCCGGTGTCGGCGCGGCAACGGGTGCGGTGGTTGCGAAAGCGGCCAGCGGCAACCTTCTTACAGGCGCGGTCATCGGCGCGGGCGCGGGTGCGCTGTGCGATGATGTCGGTGTGCGCATCTGTAACTGACCATATCGCCGCTGTGTGCGGCGCTTCTCATGATTTTCAGCCCGCCGGGACCGTTTCCGGTGGGCTTTTCCATGCCACTTTGCGCGATCGGCTTGCCCGTCGCGCCTATATTTGAACGGAAGGGACAGGACATGTTCAAGAAGATCCTGATTGCAAACCGGGGCGAGATCGCCTGCCGCGTGATCAAGACCGCCCGAAAGATGGGCATTCAGACGGTTGCCATCTATTCGGATGCTGACAGGAATGCGTTGCATGTGAAAATGGCGGATGAAGCCGTGCATATCGGCCCGCCGCCCGCAAACCAGTCCTATATCGTGATCGACAAAGTCATGAAGGCGATCAAGGACACGGGGGCGGAAGCCGTCCATCCGGGTTATGGGTTCTTGTCCGAGAACTCGAAATTCGCCGAAGCATTGGCCGCAGCAGGTGTCGCCTTTATCGGGCCGCCCGTTGGTGCGATCGAGGCTATGGGCGACAAGATTACATCCAAGAAAATCGCGCAGGACGCGGATGTATCAACCGTCCCGGGCTACATGGGCCTGATCGAGGATGCCGACGAGGCGGTGAAGATCTCGAACGAAATCGGCTATCCGGTGATGATCAAGGCCTCCGCCGGGGGTGGCGGCAAAGGGATGCGGATCGCTTGGAACGATGACGAAGCGCGTGAAGGTTTCCAGTCGTCAAAGAACGAAGCCGCAAGCTCGTTTGGGGATGATCGTATCTTCATCGAGAAATTCGTGACGCAACCGCGCCATATCGAAATTCAGGTTCTGTGCGACAGTCACGGCAATGGTGTCTATTTGGGTGAAAGGGAATGCTCGATCCAGCGTCGGAACCAGAAAGTGGTGGAAGAGGCACCAAGCCCGTTCCTGGACGAGGCGACCCGCAAGGCGATGGGTGAACAGGCGGTGGCGCTTGCGCAGGCGGTGAATTATGCCAGCGCGGGCACGGTCGAGTTCATCGTGGATGGCGACAAGAATTTCTATTTCCTGGAAATGAACACCCGTTTGCAGGTGGAGCATCCCGTGACAGAGCTGATCACCGGCGTCGATCTGGTTGAGCAGATGATCCGGGTCGCGGCAGGTGAAAAGCTGTCGTTTGGCCAGAAGGATGTCACGCTGACCGGTTGGGCGATTGAGAACCGTCTGTATGCCGAAGACCCGTATCGTGGGTTCCTGCCCTCGATCGGGCGGCTGACGCGGTATCGTCCGCCTGCGGAAACTGCGGCCGGCCCGCTTTTGGACAATGACAAGTGGCAGGGGGACGCGCCGGAAGGCGACACCGCCGTGCGCAACGATACCGGCGTCTATGAGGGCGGCGAGATCAGCATGTATTATGACCCGATGATCGCCAAGCTCTGCACCTGGGCCCCGACACGGGACGAGGCGATCGAGGCGATGCGCGTGGCGTTGGACAGTTTCGAGGTCGAAGGCATTGGCCACAACCTGCCGTTCCTGTCCGCCGTGATGGATCACCCGATCTTCATCAAGGGCGACATGACGACCGCCTTCATCGAAGAACAGTATCCCGATGGGTTCGAAGGGGTCACGCTGGGCAAGGATGACCTGAAGCGTGTGGCGGCCTCGGTTGCCGCGATGCACCGTGTCGCCGAAATCCGCCGCACCCGCATCACCGGGCGGATGGACAACCATGAACGCAAGGTCGGCAAGAAATGGGTCGTGACCCTCCAGGGTGAAGACATCGCGGTCAAGATCAAGGCTGACAAGAAAGGATCGACCGTCAAGTTCGAGGATGGATCGAAGCTGCGCGTCAAGTCCGACTGGACGCCGGGCGACAGCCTTGCCGTTCTGGATGTCAGCGGCACACCGCTTGTGCTGAAGGTCGACAAAGTCACCGCCGGGTTGCGCGTGCGTACCCGGGGGGCAGACCTGAAAGTGCACGTGCGTACCCCCCGCCAGGCCGAATTGGCGCGCCTGATGCCCGAAAAACTTCCGCCGGATACATCGAAAATGCTGCTCTGCCCAATGCCGGGCCTGATGGTGAAGGTGGATGTGGAAACCGGGCAAGAGGTGCAGGAAGGCCAGGCCCTGTGCACCATCGAGGCGATGAAGATGGAAAACATTCTGCGCGCTGAAAAGAAGGGCGTCGTGTCCAAAATCAACGCGACCGCCGGTGACAGTCTGGCCGTTGACGAAGTGATCATGGAGTTTGAGTAAGGATGAGCCTGACCGCCACGATCACAGGCGTGCGTCGCTTTGAACCCGCAGTTGCGGTTGGCGTCAGCGTGGCGATGTTTCTGCTTGTGCAAGCCATGGCATACGGCTTGGTGGGTGCGTTCGAATACCCCTTGGACGATGTTTATATTCATCTGGCTGTCTCGGAACAGATCGCGGCAGGGGGGTATGGGGTGAATCCGGGCGAATATACCTCGGCCGCGTCGTCACCGATTTACCCGCTCTTGTTGGTGCCGTTCGCAGGCACCCAGTTTCATGCGATGGTGCCTGTGTTCTGGAACGTGGTTGCACTGGTATTGGCGGCTTTGCTTTGGGGGCGCATTGTGCAGGACGCGGTCGCGGACTGGCGTGTGGCACTTGCCTTGGCGATCCTTGGCCCCTTGGCGTTCAACTTGGCCGGGATAGTACAGGTAGGGATGGAACATACCCTGCATATGCTGGCCGGCTTGGCCGTTTTGCGCGGGCTGCAACTTCAGCTTGACCAAGGGCGGCTGCATTGGCTCTTGGTGGCGGGCATGCTTCTGGGGCCGATGATCCGCTTTGAAGGCTTGGCCGTCACCGGTGGCGCGGCGCTCGCTCTGGCAATGCTGGGGCGGTGGAAGGCGGGCGCGGCGCTGTTTGCCGTGGCGGTGGCTCTGGTTACGGGGTTCATGCTGTTTCTGACCTCACTTGGGTTGGAGCCGCTGCCCAATTCCGTCATGGCGAAATTGGCAGGGGGCGGGCAGGACAGTCGCTTCAACCTGATTGACCTGCCGCTGAAGGTCGTGGCCGAGGTCATGTCGTCAGACAAGGCCTTGGTCATGCTGATGGCCGTGATGATCGGCGCGGTTGCCTTGACCCGCGTCCATGGCGCGGCTCGTGCGTTGATGGCAGGGGCTGTTCTTGCCGGGTCCGGTCATCTTGTGCTTGGCCAGTTCGGGTGGTTCAATCGATATGAGCTGTATGCGCTGAGCTTCGTGTTCGGTATGCTGATGCTGGGCCTGTTCCGCTCCGACGGTATGAGATCAGCGCGCGCCCTTCTGGTGGTCGGGTTTGCCTATCTTGCCCTGTCTTATGGCGTCTGGTTGGTGCAAAACGGCAAATACGGTGCGCTCGCGATCCATTCCCAGCAAGGCAATATGAGCACGTTTGCAAAAGAGGTCTATCAAAAGCCCGTTGCTGTGAACGACCTTGGCTATGTGGCTTGGAACAACCCAAATTACGTGCTGGATTTATGGGGCCTTGCCTCGTATCGCGCGCTGTCGACGCGATTGGACAATCCACAGGATGGATGGGCCGATCCGCTTGTTCAAGACGCAGGTGTCGAGCTTGCGATGATCTATGACCATTTGATTGAAAACGGCATCGGCGCGGGTTGGGTCAAGGTTGGAACGCTGCGCTATACCGGCGCGGGCGGGTTCCTTGGTGGACGCGATGTCAGCTTCTATGCCACCACACCGGATGCCGCGCCAGCCTTGCGCAAACAGATCGAAGACTTCGCCCCGCGCGTCGTCGGCGCCGCAGAAATGTGGGTCGAGGGCGCGCCATGACGGGACAGACACCGAAATACGAAAAGGATGACGCAATGAGCGATACAGCCAAGTGGAAGGAACTGGCCGAAAAGGAACTGCGCGGCCGTGCGCTGGATGACCTGACATGGCACACGCTGGAAGGGATCGACGTCAAGCCGCTTTACACCGTCGAAGATACGCAGGGACTGGATCATATGGGCAATCTGCCCGGCTTTGGCCCCTTCACGCGTGGTGTGAAGGCGACGATGTATGCGGGCCGTCCCTGGACCATCCGGCAATACGCCGGCTTCTCGACCGCCGAGGAATCCAACGCCTTTTATCGCCGCAACCTGGCGGCGGGTCAGCAAGGTGTGTCGGTTGCCTTCGACCTTGCCACGCATCGGGGATATGACAGTGACCACCCCCGCGTGGTGGGCGATGTGGGCAAGGCGGGTGTCGCGATCGACTCGGTCGAGGATATGAAAATCCTGTTTGATGGAATTCCGCTGGACAAGGTCTCGGTCTCGATGACGATGAACGGGGCTGTGATCCCGATCCTGGCCAATTTCATCGTGTCCGGAGAAGAGCAGGGACATGACAGGGCGCTTCTGTCGGGCACCATTCAGAACGACATTCTGAAAGAGTTCATGGTGCGCAACACCTATATCTATCCGCCGGAACCGTCGATGCGGATCATTTCGGACATCATCGAATACACCTCGAACGAGATGCCGAAATTCAACTCGATCTCGATCTCCGGCTATCACATGCAGGAAGCTGGCGCGAACCTGGTGCAGGAACTGGCCTATACGCTGGCAGACGGGCGCGAATATGTGCGTGCCGCGATCGAGGCTGGCATGGATGTGGACAAGTTCGCAGGCCGCCTGTCGTTCTTCTTCGCCATCGGCATGAACTTCTTCATGGAGGCCGCGAAACTGCGCGCCGCCCGCACTCTGTGGCACCGCGTGATGACCGATTTTGGTGCGAAATCCGAACGGTCCAAGATGCTGCGCACCCACTGTCAGACTTCAGGCGTCAGCCTGCAGGAGCAAGACCCCTATAACAACGTGATCCGCACGGCCTATGAAGCCATGTCGGCGGCGCTGGGCGGCACCCAGTCCTTGCACACCAACGCGCTGGATGAAGCCATCGCCCTGCCCACCGATTTCTCGGCCCGGATCGCGCGCAACACGCAGATCATCTTGCAGGAGGAAACGGGGATCACGAACGTGGTCGACCCGCTGGCGGGGTCCTACTATGTCGAGGCGCTGACGGATGAGTTGATCAACAAGGCCTGGGCCCTGATGGAAGAGGTCGAAGAGATGGGCGGCATGACCAAGGCCGTCGCCAGCGGCATGCCCAAGCTGCGCATCGAGGAATCGGCGGCCAAGCGGCAGGCGATGATCGACCGCGGCGAAGAAACCATCGTCGGGGTGAACAAGTACAAGCTGGAAAAAGAAGACCCGATCGACATTCTGGATGTCGACAACGTCGCGGTGCGCGAAAGCCAGGTGGCACGGCTTGAAAAGATCCGCGCGACACGGGATGGCGCCGCCTGCGAAGCTGCACTGGCGGAACTGACCCGCCGTGCTAAAGAAGTTGGAAACTTGCTGGAAGCGGCTGTCGAGGCCGCCCGCGCCCGCGCAACTGTCGGAGAAATCTCAATGGCTATGGAAAAGGTATTCGGTCGCCACCGCGCCGAGGTGAAAACGCTGGCCGGTGTTTATGGCGCCGCCTATGAAGGCGACGAAGGCTTTGCCGCCATTCAGAAATCGGTGGAAGAGTTCGCTGACGCCGAAGGCCGCCGCCCGCGCATGCTGGTGGTCAAGATGGGGCAGGACGGGCATGACCGGGGGGCCAAGGTGATCGCCACGGCCTTTGCCGATATTGGTTTTGACGTCGATGTGGGCCCATTGTTCCAGACCCCGGATGAGGCCGCGCAGGACGCGATCGACAACGATGTGCATATTGTCGGCATCAGCTCTCAGGCTGCGGGTCACAAGACGCTGGCCCCGCAACTGGTGAACGCACTGAAAGATCAGGGGGCCGAGGATATCATCGTGATCTGCGGTGGCGTCATTCCGCAGCAGGACTATGACTTCCTTTACAAAAACGGGGTGAAAGCCATTTTCGGTCCGGGCACGAACATTCCCGAAGCCGCGCAGGACATCCTGAAACTGGTGCGCGAAGCGCGCGCCTGACGCACAAGACCCTTGCGGCTGGCGGCAAATCCCGCCAGCCTCACCCCAGACCGGGAAGGAGATTGGCTTGGCTCTGGGACAGATTGATCACCTTGTGGTGTCCTCCGCGACCCTGTCTGAAGGTGTCGCGTGCCTTGAGGACCTGCTGGGGGTGCCCATGGCGGGGGGAGGAGAACACCCGCTCATGGGCACCCACAATGTGCTTTGGTCGCTGGGGTCATCCACGTATCTTGAGGTCATCGCCATCAACCCCGAAGCACCCGACCCCGGTCGGGCGCGATGGTTTGACCTGGATTATTTCACTGGCCCTGCGCGTCTGACCAACTGGGTTGTCCGGGTGCCGGATCTGACGCAGGCACTGCATCGCGCGCCGGACGGAACGGGCGACGTGCTGTCCCTGGAACGTGGCCCATATGCGTGGGATATGGCGATCCCGTCGGATGGGCGGCTACCGTTTTCAGGGTGTGCACCGGGGCTTCTGCACTGGAAGGGCGCCCAACCCGCGCCCGACCTGCCCGACCACGGGCTGCGTTTGGCAGCACTTGAGGTCACGCACCCCGAGGCCGAGGCGCTGTCGGTTGCGCTTGCCCCTTTGGTGGCGGATCGTCGGCTGTCGGTTCATTCCGGTGCTCCGGGGGTCAGCGCGTGGCTGGATACGCCGCATGGCTTGGTTGAACTGCCATGATCCGCGCCGCCACGCAGGCTGATATTCCCGGCATCCTCACGCTTTGGAACCTCGCGATCCGCGAGACATTGATCACCTTCAACAGCGTTGAAAAAACGGAACAGGACGTGGCCGATGCCCTTCGCGATCATGATGCGTTTCTGGTGACCGAGCGGGAAGGACGCATCGCTGGTTTTGCCGCGCTGTTCCCGTTCCGAGCAGGGTCGGGATATGCCCACACCAAAGAGCACTCGATCATGCTGGCCCCGTCGGCGCGGGGGCAGGGGGTGGGTCGGGCCTTGATGGCAAAGGTGGAGCAGCGCGCGCGCGATCTGGGGGTGCACTCGATCATCGCGTGCATCTCCGCCTCAAACCCGGGCGCGGAGCCGTTTCACGCGGCCATCGGCTTTGTCACCGTGGGCCGCGTGGCAGAGGCAGGGCGCAAGTTTGGCCAGTGGCACGACCTTGTGTTGATGCAGAAGCGGCTTTAGGCGGGTTCAGCCTCGGCCTTGTCCGCCTCGCGCGCCGGGTTGCCTGCCATGACCAGCACCGCCGCTCCGATCAGGGCCGACAGGCCGGACGCGACCAGAACACCAAGGCGCACATCGTTCATCAAGGCCGGGTCAGCAAAGCTGAGGCTGCCGATGAAAAGCGACATGGTGAACCCGATACCTGCCAGTGCCGACACGCCATAGACATGCGCCCAGCCCACGCCGTGCGGCAACTGCGCGAACCCGGCTTTCACGGTCAGGAAGGTCAGGCCAAAGACGCCAAGCTGTTTGCCCAGTACAAGACCGGCAATGATCCCCAGCGGCACAGGGGCCATCAACGCGTCTGCCGACATGCCTTCAAGCGCGACACCTGCATTGGCGAAGGCGAAGATCGGCACGATCATGAAAAAAACGTAAGGTGCCAAGGCGTGTTCAAGGCTGTGCAGGGGGGATTTCCCCCATTTGTCCTTCATCGGAATGAAGAAGGCGGTGGCGACACCAGCCAATGTGGCATGCACGCCGGACTTCAAAACCAGCACCCAAAGCACGGCACCCAGCATCAGAATTGGTGCGATCCGGTGCACCTGACGCATGTTCAGCCACCACATCGCGACCAGCGGCACCAGCGCGTACAACAGGTACTCGACCTTCAGTTCGGCCGTATAGAACAGCGCGATCACGATGATGGCGCCGAGGTCATCCAGAATGGCAAGGGTCAGCAAAAACACCTTCAACGCCACGGGGGCACGTGTTCCGATCAGCGCCAGAATACCCAGCGCAAAGGCAATATCCGTGGCCGCCGGAATGGCCCAGCCTGACAGTGTTTCGGGATTGGACCAGTTGATGGCGGCATAGATGACCGCGGGCACGGCCATGCCACCCACGGCCGCCATGCCCGGCAGGATGATGTCGCGCGGGTTGCGCAGCTTGCCTTCCAGCATTTCGCGCTTCAGCTCCAACCCGATCAGCAGGAAGAACACGGCCATCAATCCGTCATTGATCCACAAGATCAGCGGCTTGGACAGTCCCTGATCATTGATCAGGATCGAAAACTTGGCCCCCAGAACATCATTGACCTGACCCGCGATGGGCCCGTTGGCGGCGATCATCGCGGCAACGGCGGACAGCATCAACAGAACGCCCCCCGATGCATCATGGCGGAAGAAGCGGTCAAATGTCCTCAGGAGCATTCATGTATCCCTACTGTTTTAGTCATATTTGGTGTCACATGGTGACTTGGGGTCAATATTCAAGGATTGTAAACTGGAAAAACGACACGCGCCCAGTGCTTTGACGCAAAAATCATGGCGGTTGGCACACGCTTTATGCTCGTTTTCATGTGCCGGACTGTGTAACAAAAGCGCATGTCTATCTGGTCGCGCATAACCGATGCCCTGTCCGCCCTTGCCAAGGGCGAAACCTTGTCCGACGTGTTTGCACATTTGCGCACGCCCCCCGAACGCTCGGCAGGGTTTGCGATTGCCGTGATTGCGCTGGGCGCAAAGATGGCGAAAGCCGACGGCCTGGTTACGCGGGACGAAGTGTCGGCTTTTCGCGAGGTTTTCGACATCCCGGAGAGTGAAGAAAAGAACGCGGCCCGGCTGTTCAACCTGGCCCGCACCGATGTGGCGGGGTTCGAGCTTTATGCGCAGAAGGTCGCGGCGATGTTCGGACCGGATGATCCGGCGCTCTGCGATCTGATGGAGGGGCTCTTTCACATCGCAATCGCTGATGGTGAGTATCACCCGGCGGAAAACGACTTCCTTCAACATGTGTCCGAGATTTTCGGCATCGCCCCGCGTAAGTTCCGGGCCTTGCGGTCGCGGCTTGTGCCGGATGCTCACCCTGATCCATACGATGTGTTGGGCGTTACGCCCGACACGCCGCTTGAAGAGATCCGCAAAGTCTGGCGGTCCGAGGTGCGCGAAAGCCACCCCGACAGGATGCTGGCGCGTGGCGTTCCGGAAGAGGCTGTCAAACTGGCCGAAAAACGGCTGATCGCCGTCAACCGGGCCTGGGAAGAGATCAGCAAGGGTCGGTCCTGATGCGGATCGCGACCTATAATGTCGAATGGTTCAATTCGCTGTTTGACGACGAAGGCCACCCGCTGTTCGACGAACAATGGTCCGGGCGGCGTGATGTCACGCGGCGGGCGCAGCTGAATGCAGTGGGAATGGTGTTCGGGGTGCTTGACGCGGATGCCATCATGGTGATCGAAGCGCCCGACCAGAACAGGCGCCGACACACTGTGCCAGCGCTGGAACGGTTCGCCGATCTGTTCGATCTGCGCGCCCGCAAGGCGCTGATCGGGTTTGCGAATGACACCCAGCAGGAAATCGCGCTGATGTATGACCCCTATGTCTTTTCCGCCCGCCATGACCCGCTGGGCGAGGTTGGTGCGCCTGTTGCGCCGCGATTTGACGGGGTTTTTCATCTTGATCTGGACACCGATGCCTCGCCCGAGCCGATCGTGTTTTCCAAGCCGCCGCTTGAGGTGGAGCTGACGCACCGGGAAAGCGGAACACCGCTGCGACTGATCGGTGTTCACGTGAAATCGAAGGCCCCCCACGGTGCGCAGGGGCCAAGCGATATCATACGACTGGCGATTGAGAACCGCCGCAAGCAGATGGCACAATGTATCTGGATACGCCAACGGGTGGACGACCACTTGCGTGCCGGTGATCCGCTGATCGTGTTGGGTGATTTCAATGACGGTCCGGGGCTGGACGATTACGAGAAACTGTTCGGCCGTTCCGGCGTCGAGATCGTGATGGGAGAGGATGACGCAACCTGCATGTATGACCCGCACGCGCGGATGATCCTGACCCACAGGTCGGGTGCCCGCCCGGCCACGTCGCGGTTCTATATAGCCAAGGAGCGGCGCTTTCTTCAGGCGCTGTTGGACTACGTAATGGTCTCGCCCGATCTGGCGGCCAGGGACCCGCAGTGGCGCATCTGGCACCCGTTCGATGACCCCGAATGCTATGGCGCACCCGAACTGCGCGAGGCCCTGCTGACCGCATCCGATCATTTCCCGGTGTCGATTGACTTTGATCTGTCGCCTTCACATCAGCCGGATCGCGCCTAAATACAGTGGATGAAACAGATCACAAATACCACCGCATCGGCGCTGATCGCCCTTGCCTGCCTGACCGCCCCGGCTTTGGCCGAAGACAACGGCATGGATACCCCGCCGCCTGACAACCCTGAACTGTCCGAAGGGGCAGAGTTGTTGAACCGGGGGTTTCAACTGCTGTTGGATGGATTGGCGAAAGAGATTGAGCCGATGGCCGACAAATGGGCGGAAGGCTGGGCCGAACTGGTCGACCGGTTCGGCGATCTGAACGCCTATCACCCGCCCGAAACCCTGCCCAATGGCGATATCATCATCCGGCGGCGCATCCCGCTGAGCGTCGATCCGGCAGCCCCCGGCGAGACCGAGCTTTAACGCCGGAACTTCACGGTGGCTTCTGCCTGGAGCGCGCTCGCCAACGCCGTGAAGCGGGCTTCGGCCACTTCACCGAACAGGTCTTTGCCGCCCTTGTCCAGGATCAGGACAAGTTGCCGTTTCTTAGGAAACCACTTCAGCGCGGCCAGTTTGGTCGGGTCTTTCATTGTCAGCATTGCGCCGAACCGCATCGCCTTGCCCAACACTTCGGCCCGGTTGATGTTCTGTTCAGTCAGAATGCCGAACAGCGGTTCGAACCGCGAACCTTCGCGGGCATTCTTGTAACGGTGCAAAAGTGCAAGGCCCAGGAACACACGCTCCTGATGGGTCAATCCGCCCAGATTGGCGCGGGTCGCGTTGTCGAAACAGACCTCGTGCCGATAATCAGGGTGGGCGCGCCAGCTGACGTCATGTAACAGGCAGGCCGCCTTGATCAGTCGCAGTTCTGCGGGTTTGGCGGATTTGAACAGAGGTTGCAGAAACGCGAACAAACGCTTGCCGAAGCCGGGGATGCGTGCATCCTTCTGTTCGGCGACATAGCAGGCTTCGATCAACGGATCACGCCTGCGCAGACGTTCGGGCATTTGCTGATAGAGCAGCCCTTCGCGGATGCCGAACGAGCTGACGGCGATCTCTTTCGGGCGAAACTCTCGCACCAGACGCTTGAGCACCTGCGCGGCAATCGGCACCAGCGCCATCCGTGCAGCCGATGTGCCTGTGCGCTGGCGGATCTGGTTCAGGTCGATCTCGTCAATCCAATTAAGCGTGGTGATCAGGGATTTCGGCGTCATACGATATTCGTGCAGGACCGTCAGGGGATAGCCACGCCGCTCCATGTCCAGTCGTGCAATGGCCCGCCATGATCCGCCGACCAGAAACAGGCGCTTGTGATCGGTGCCCATGGTTTCGGCAAGCTGCCCGACCACGCGGGCGATTTCGGCCTTCAGCCCCTTCTTGCCACCCGGAACGCCGGCCAGTTTCAAAGGCCCAAGCGGCGAGGTCACACGTTTGCCAACCTGTCCACCGGAAATGCTGGCTAGTTCCAGCGACGAGCCGCCAATGTCACACATCAGCCCGTTGGCATCCGGCCAGCCCAGCAGCACACCCTGTGCCGACAAGCGGGCCTCTTCCTCGCCATCAATGACATAGATGTTCAACCCGGTTTCGCGCAGCACTTCGGCGCAGAACTCCGGGCCATCACTGGCCTCGCGCACCGCTGCGGTGGCCACTGCCGACAGGGGGGGCATTTTCATCCCCTCTGCGAGCTTCTGAAACCGTTTGATGGCGGCAAGCGCGCGGGCGCGACCCTCGGGATGCAAGCGGCCGGTTTGCGCCAGACCCGTGCCCAGACCACACAGGATCTTCTCGTTAAAGAAATAGGCCGGGCTGCGCGCCGCCCCGTCGAACACCACCAGCCGGACCGAGTTCGAGCCGATATCCACCACCCCGACACGCCGCAGCGCCCGTACGGAGGGATCATCAAACAGTGGACGTCCAAATGGTCCCCAATCGTCACCGGTTTCACCGCGTCCGTCCATCGAATGTCCTCTGTTTCGTGGTGATACGTTAGCTGGGTGTCCGCCCGCGATCAATCTTGCGAATGGGTCAGCTCCGGCACATCGGATGCCCCGGCCGAGCCACGACCGGACAGCGACGGGTTTTCCATGAAGAAGCGGTGGCAGTTGAACGGGCGTTCGATATTGCCAAGATCGGCGCGGTGGAAGCGTCCGTCGGGCTGCATGACCCAGCTTTGGGCAACATCGGCCAGGTTGGCGGCCATGATCTGACTGACGATCTGGGCCTTGACGGTGGCATTTTCGATTTCAACCAGGGTTTCCACGCGGCGGTTCAGGTTGCGCCCCATCCAGTCCGCCGAAGACATATAGACGCGCGCCTTTTTCGACGGCAATCCATACCCGTTGCCGAAACAGACGATCCGGGAATGCTCCAGAAACCGGCCCACAATCGACTTGACGCGGATGTTCTCGGACAGCCCCTTGATGCCGGGTCGCAGCCCGCAGATGCCGCGCACAACAAGGCTGATCTTCACCCCCGCCTGCGAGGCCGCATAAAGCGCGTCGATCACGTCAGGTTCGACCAACGAGTTCATCTTGGCCCAGATTTCTGCCGGTTTGCCGTCGCGGGCATGGGTGGCTTCGGCTTCGATGCGTTCGATCAGTGTCGATTTCAAATCCAGCGGAGAAATCGCAAGATTTTCAAGCGATTGCGGTTCGGCATAGCCCGACAGGTAGTTGAAAACGCGCGTTGCGTCACGCCCCAGTGCCGGGTCGCAGGTGAACAGGCTGAGGTCTGTATAGATGCGCGCGGTGATCGGGTGATAGTTGCCGGTGCCATAATGGGTGTATGTCACCAGTTCGTCCCCCTCGCGGCGCACCACGGTCGAGATCTTGGCGTGAGTTTTATAGTTGATGAAGCCATAGACCACATGCGCGCCCGCGCGTTCCAGTCGCCGTGACTGACGGATGTTCGCGGCCTCGTCGAAGCGGGCTTTCAGTTCAACCAGCGCGGTGACGGATTTGCCGTCCTCGGCCGCTTCGCACAGGGCCGAGACGATCGGGCTGTCATGTGACGTTCGATAGAGCGTCTGCTTGATCGCCACCACATTCGGATCACGCGCGGCCTGATGCAGAAAACGCACCACCATGTCGAAGGTCTCGTACGGGTGGTGCAGCAGCATGTCTTTTTGCCGGATCGCGGCGAACATATCGCCGTCATGGTCCTGAACCCGTTCCGGCACCCGCGGCGAAAAGCTGGGCCACAATAGGTCGGGCAGGTCTTTCAGGACAAGCTGGCCAAGATCGGCCATACCGATCATGCCGTCGACCTCGACAATTTCGTCATCTGTGACTTTCAGTTCGCGCATGATCATCGACAACAGCCCGGATGGCGCGTTCTTGGTGATCTTCATCCGTACCACCTCGCCCCGTCGGCGGCGTTTCAGGGCGGTTTCAAACTCGCGCACAAGGTCTTCGGCTTCATCCTCGACCTCAAGATCGCTGTCGCGCAGGATGCGGAAGGCGCAGCTGCCTTTTTCGACATAGCCGGGAAACAGCAAGCCCAAATGCTCCAGCAGCAAATCTTCCAGCGGCAGGAAGCGATACTGGCCTTCTTCGGCGGGCAGGGGCACGAAGCGGTCGATCTGTTGCGGGATGGGCAGAAGCGCCTTCAATTTCTGCTTGTCCGACTTGCGTTCAAGTTGCAGCGCCAGCGTGTAGCCGGTGTTCGGGATGAACGGAAACGGGTGTGCCGGGTCGATGGCAAGCGGAGACAGGACAGGAAAGACCTGGCTCAGGAATATGCGATCCAGATAGTCGTGATCTTCTTTCGTCAGGTCGTCGCGACGGCAAATGATGATGCCCTGGCTCTGCATCTCGCCTGCCAGTTCCTCAAACACCACCTGTTGCCGCGCCATCAACGCACGGGCATCGGTATCAATCAGCTTCAACTGCTCGGTCGGGCTCAGCCCATCGGCGGCGGGGGTTGTCACACCTTCGCGCACCAGTTCACGCAGACCCGCCACGCGAACGGTATAGAACTCGTCAAGGTTGGTGGCGGAAATCGACAGGAAGCGCAGCCGTTCCAACAGTGGCACGCGCGGATTTTCAGCCTCTTCCAGCACGCGCCAGTTGAAGCCAAGCCAGCTAAGTTCGCGATTGAAGAAACGCCGTGGCCCGTCATAGGCGTCAGGCGGCAGATCCTGGGGGGCGGGGAAGCCGGACGCCAGAAAATCGGCAAGGGGAATCTTGGGTGTGTTGGTCTTGTTCATGCCCCCAGTCTAACACGCCTGCATGTGACGGAAAGATGACGTTATGCCCCGGATCACGCTTCTTTTTGCAAGACGCGAGTGGCCAGGCTGCGGGTCAGGGGGCGCCCTTCGGACAGGGCGGCCTTGTCCAGCCGCTCGACCAACGCCGCAGCAGCCGCAAGCGACCGGTCCATCCGGGGTACAAGATAGTCGATCAGATTGGCTGGGACAGCGATCTGGCGGTCATCGAACAGTTTGACCAGCACAGCGGACAACAGCAGGTCATCGGGCGCGTGTAGAGTGGCGGGTGTCGTCCCCTCCAGCCGGCTTTTCAGGTCGGGCAGGCTGGTCCCCCATCGCGACGGGGCGGTTTTGCCCGTGATCAGCAGATGACCACCTTCGGCCAGAACAAGGTTGTGAAGATGAAACAGGGCGGTTTCCGCCGGTCCGTTCCCCGCGACCTGATCGGCGTCTTCGACGACGACGGACCGACCGGCAAGCGATTGAATGTCGGCCCCGGCCAGATCCTTTGCGGCAATCACCGCCGCCCCAGACATCCCCGCCCAGACGAGGGCAAGGTGGGACTTTCCAGTGCCCTTGTCACCGACCAGAACCAGTTTGCGGTTTGGCCAGTCCCGCCACGTCTCGACCGCGGCCATGGCCGTGGCATTGGAGGGTGTGACCAGAAAGTCATCCAGCCCCTGCGCCGCATGGGCGGGCAGGTCAAAGGTCAGTTGGCGTGCCATTAGTCCGCGTCGCCTTCGTCACTGGTCTTGGGGGCTTCGGGAATGGACAGGCCCTGATAAAGCAGTCCTTCCTGATACTTCCCGACAAAGAACCGGGCAACTACTCCCAGCGCGGCCGCAACGGGCACCGCCACCAGCATGCCGACAAACCCGAACAGCGAGCCGAATACCGACAAGGCCAGAAGCAGCCAGACCGGGTGCAGCCCGACCGAGCTGCCCACCAGTTTTGGTGTCAGGATATTGCCCTCGAAAAACTGGCCGAACATGAAGATCCCGGCGACCGCCGCAAGATGCCACCATTCTCCCCAGAACTGGAACAGTCCAAGCCCGATGGCAAGGGTTCCGCCGACAATGGCGCCGACATAGGGGATGAAGGTGATCAGTCCCGCGATGAAGCCGACGACAAGCCCGAATTGCAACCCGACTGCCATCAAGGCGACCGCATAATAGGTGCCCAGCACCAGGCAAACCGTGCCCTGACCCCGAATGAAACTGGCCAGGGTGCGGTCGATGTCACTGGCGATCTGCCGGATGGCGGGGCGGTGATCCAGCGGCAGCAAGGCGTCGATCTTGGCCACCATCCGGTCCCAATCCAGCAGCATGTAAAACGCGACCACCGGGGTCACGATCAACAGAATCACGATGTTGATGACGCCCATTGCCGAGCTCAGCACCGTGCCCACCAGTTCGCCGCCGCGTTCCTTGATGGCTTGTCCCAGGCTGGCCAGCGACTGACGAATGGTTGAATCCTCGTCTATGATCGACGGGATATTCTCGATCAGAAAGACCTCCAGCCGTTTCAAGAGCGTGGGTGCCGCGTCGGCAAGGGCAACTGCCTGCGAAACAAGTGTCGGCACCACCATCAGAAAGGCGATGACGAAAAGAAGGATCGCGAGGACCGAGATGATCGCGGTGGCCGCGACGCGGGACAGGCCCATTGCTTCGAGCCGGTCTGCGATCGGGTCAAGGAAATAGGCAATCGCACCGCCCAGGATAAAGGGCATGATCACGTCGCCCAGATACCACAGCGAAACCGCCAGAATGGCGATCGTGATCGACCAGAATTTCACCTGCGTCTGAACGGGTAAGGCCATTTCAGCTCCTCAACATACTGATCCCTATGTCGCGCAGCTTGCGTGGCAATTCAAGTGCAGCCCTGCGCGGGGTGCACCGCGGCGCTGTGCAAGTTCGCCCTTGCCCCTGCCTGGAATTGGGTGAAATACTGATGCCACCGGCGATATCCGACATCTTGAAAAAGGGGGATCCAATGCGCGTTGGTGTTGTACTCTTACTGGGGTCTGTAGTGCTGTCGGCCTGTACCGGACATGACTACGAACCCCGCGATCCGGGAATCTCGATTTCCGGAGAAACCAAGGCGGGTGTCACGTATTCCGGTGGCGAAGTCTCGCCGGATCAGGAAACCAAGATCACGATCAGTGTCGGGGGCACGATCTGACCGGCAGCCCGCGTGCCTGACTTTGGGTCGTGTGCCGCGCGACGCCAGCAGGCGCGCGCGGAAAAACCAGTGCGCCAATCAATGCGTGATTGCCCCGCCTGTCTTGATGTCATAGACCGCTGACGACAAAGTCGTGATTGAACAGAGGTCCATATGCGCCTGTCCCGCTATTTCCTGCCCGTTCTGAAGGAAACCCCTTCCGAAGCACAGATCGTTTCCCACCGCTACATGCTGCGCGCCGGTATGATCAAACAGCAATCCGCCGGTATCTATTCGTGGCTGCCGCTGGGGTTCAAAGTGCTTCGCAAGATCGAGAATATCGTGCACGAGGAGCAAGTCCGCGCCGGACACATTCCGATGCAGATGCCAACCATTCAATCGGCGGATTTGTGGCGTGAAAGCGGCCGCTATGACGGCTATGGCGAGGAAATGTTGCGCATGCAGGATCGTCACGGTCGCGACATGCTGTTTTCCCCCACGGCTGAAGAGATGGTGACAGACATCTTCCGCGCGCATGTCAATTCCTATAAAGACCTGCCGCTGACCCTGTATCAGATCCAATGGAAGTTCCGCGACGAAATCCGCCCGCGTTTTGGCGTGATGCGGGGGCGAGAGTTCTATATGAAGGATGGCTATAACTTCGATCTGACGAAAGAGGACGCGCTGCACGCCTATAACCGCCATCTGGTCAGCTATCTGCGCACCTATGAACGGATGGGGTTGCAAGCCATCCCGATGCGGGCCGACAGTGGTCCGATTGGTGGGGATTATACGCACGAGTTCCTTGTGCTGGCCGAAACCGGCGAAAGCGAAGTCTTCTATGACAGCGAAGTCACGGATTTGACCTTTGGCGACCGCGACATCGACTATGACAATGTGGCGCAATGTCAGGGGGTTATGGACGAGTTCACTTCGCGCTATGCCCGCACGGACGAAACCCATGACGCAGCCGCGTTCGAGAAGGTGCCTGAAGACCGCCGCAGGGTGGCGCGCGGGATCGAGGTCGGGCAGATCTTCTATTTCGGCACCACCTATTCTGACAAGCTGGGCGCGACGGTGGTCGACAAGGATCAAAACCAGGTGCCGGTTCACATGGGATCGCACGGGATCGGGGTCAGCCGCCTTTTGGGTGCGATCATCGAGGCGAGCCATGACGACAAGGGCATCATCTGGCCCGAAGGCGTGACGCCCTTCCATTGCGGGATCGTCAACCTGAAACAAGGCGACCCCGAGGCCGATGCGGCCTGCGAGGCGCTGTATCAGCACCTGACCAAAGCCGGGCTGGAGCCGCTTTACGACGACCGCAACGAACGCGCGGGCGGCAAGTTTGCGACAATGGACCTGATCGGCCTGCCTTGGCGCATCACTGTCGGGCCGCGCGGTTTGAAGAACGGGGTGGTTGAACTGACCTGCCGCCGCACCGGCGACAGCGAAGAACTGACGCCGGACGCGGCCGTGGCGAAGGTCATCGAGATATTCGAACCGCACCGCGTACGTGGCCTCTGATCAAGCCGACACCCAAAGCGAAGGCGTGCCGATCTGGTGCGCCTTTGTTGTTTTGTACCGGGCTACGTGGGCTGTGACTTGACCTGATCCCTCGGCTTTGGAAGGCTGATGGCAAAGACAAGAAACGCGCAGGTGAAGCACATGATCCGAACCTTGGCAATGATTGGCGGCATCGCGGGCGCGGTGGCGATGAGCCAGTTCCCCGAGTTCACACAACAGTACATGCAACGGCTGGCCGGTGCGCGGACCGAATTGCAGATCGTGACCGCCGGGTTCGACCTGACCGCCAAGGCCGCCGGGTATACGCGCGACGAAGCCCTGCAAAATATGGGGGGCACCGGATTTCAGGATAACCTGCGCGACCAGATGCGGCGCAACTTTGCCCGGTTTGAACGTCTGGATACCGCCTATACCGCCCTGAAAGGCACTGAACCCATGGCACGACTGGCAAAGGTCTGGCACTTCCGTGATACCGATCTGGCCAAACGCACCTGGGAAGATTTCCGCCCTGCCGTCCCGGTGACGGCAGATGGCCTTTTATGCGCCGGGATCGGCTTTGTCGGCGGATGGCTTCTGGTGTCGTTGATCCTTGGTGCGTTCCTGCGCCCATTCCGTCGCACTGCCTGAGGGCTTGCACGACCGCAGAGGGGGCAATCAGAACCGCAGGTTCAGGCCGACTTTTACGCTGTGAAACAAGGGGGTTGCCAGCGTGTCGTTGCCCAACCCGTCCGACAGCATATCCTTGCCGTAGTTCATGTATTCGTACTCGCCGGTGAGCGATAGGCGCTTGGTCAGCGGTTGTTCGATGCCCACGCCCAGAATGTAGCCATTGGTTGTATAAGTGTCGTTGATCGCGATCGGCCCCGCCGAACCCGAGCCCAAGACGCTGTAATCGAATTCAGCGCGTGACACGCCCACCGTGCCATAGACGATCGAGTTCAGCACCGGCCAGACATAGCCGGCCTTCAGGCGCAGCGACAGCGCGTGATTCATCGTGGTCGTGCCGCGATACCCCCGTGTCGAGAAACTGTCTTCGATCATTCCGCCTTCGATGGCCAGTTCCGGACCAAAGACCCAGCGGTCTACTTGCCAGCGATACCCGGCGCGCAGGCTGCCAGCCCAACCGCTGTTTTCATAGGTGCCGAGCGTGAACCGGTTGCCCGACGCTTGCGTGATGCCAATTCGGTCACCGCCGCTGAAATCATATCCCAGTGTGGCCCCGACATAAGCGCCCTCCCAATAGGGGCGATTGTCCACAACGATGCGGTCGACCGGGGTTTCGATCACCGGATCGGACAGGCTTCCGGCCAGCGCGGCTTGCGAGGAAAAAATCAGTGTGAGAGCGGCGAGGGGTTTGGCGAACAAAGAACAGCGCAACATGATAATCCATCACTTAAAACTTTCAGACAGCTTTTCTTAGCCACAAAACTTGGGGTTTGGAACATGTTTTCGCAATATATCTTGTAGCGGCCAGCGCAAATTCGCAATCTGCCGCAGTGGTCGAATATTCGTCCTGATCCGGATCAGACCAGACCAGGACGCACCAACCACGCCACGGCTTTCAATTTCCAGATAATGCGACAGCCACCTGAATGCGTGTGGCAGAAGGCCGTTGTAGATAAAGTTCTATTTCTTTGTCGCGATGATTCGGTTCACGTGACCCATTTTGCGGCCCGGTTTGACCTCGGCCTTGCCATACAGGTGCAGGGACGCCCGAGGTTCCAATGCGATGTCAGGCACCCTGTCCATGTCTTCGCCGATCAGGTTCTCCATGACCACATCGGCGTAGCGCACACCATCGCCCAGGGGCCATCCCGCCACCGCGCGGATGTGTTGTTCGAACTGGTCGACGCTGCATCCCTGCTGCGTCCAGTGGCCGGAGTTATGGACTCGGGGTGCAATCTCGTTGACGATAAGCCCCTGAGATGTAACGAAAAGTTCCACGCCCATCACGCCGACATAATCCAATGCGTTCAGGATCTTGGCCGCCATCAGAACAGCGTCCGTGCGCTGCGCATGGCTTAAACGAGCCGGGACGGTCGTGGTGGCCAGAATACCATCCTTGTGCACGTTCTCTCCGGGGTCGAAACAGGCGATGTCGCCCGCAGCACTACGGGCCGCGATGACGCTGACCTCATGGGTGAAATCAACAAAGCCTTCCAGGACCGACGGGGCGCCGCCTATGTCGGAAAAGGCTTGGTCGGCTTGATCTGCGGACATGATCCGGGATTGACCTTTTCCATCATAACCAAAACGGCGGGTTTTCAGGATCGAGGGTGTGCCAACCGTTTCGATTGCTTGTTTCAGGTCGTTAACCGTCTCGACGTTTTTATAGGGGGCAACGCGCAGTACCAGCCCGGACAAGAAGTCCTTTTCTATCAGCCGGTCCTGGCTGACGCGCAACGATTCGCGGCCGGGGCGTATGCTGCGATGCGCTTCAAGCGCGTCCAGGGCTGCGGTCGGGATGTTCTCGAACTCATAGGTGATGACGTCGACCGAAGCGGCAAACTGCTCCAACGCTGCGATGTCGTCATAGTCGGCGGTCGTCACACGATCGGCGACATGACCGGCGGGCGGGTTGGCGCCTGGTTCGTAAATATGGATCCTGAACCCAAGACGCGATGCCGCGACCGACAACATGCGGCCCAACTGGCCGCCGCCAAGGATCCCGATCGTCGATCCGGTGGGCAGGGGCCTAGTCATCGGTCGGCTCATCCGGGATCGAGGCGGACAGCGCCGCGCGCCAGGCGTCCAGCCGGTCGGCCAGCGCCGGGTCCGAGACCGCAAGGATCCCCGCCGCCATCAGCCCTGCATTGGCCGCCCCCGCCGCGCCGATGGCCATTGTGGCGACAGGAAAGCCCTTGGGCATTTGCACGATGGAATACAGGCTGTCGACCCCCGACAGGGCACGGGTCTGAACCGGCACGCCCACCACCGGCACGCGGGTTTTTGACGCCATCATGCCGGGCAGATGCGCCGCCCCGCCCGCGCCAGCAATAATCACGTGAAGGCCGCGATCTGCTGCCGTCTTGCCATACTCCCAAAGCCGATCCGGGGTGCGGTGGGCCGAAACGATCTTCGCTTCATAGGCAATGCCCAGTTCATCCAGAATATTGGCGGCTTCCTTCATCGTGGGCCAATCCGACTGGCTGCCCATGATGATCCCGACTTTCACATCTGTCATTGTGACCTCGTGTCTTGGAAGCCCGCTTTATAAGGGGCTGGGGCCGCGATGCAATCAGGCAATGATGTCCGGCGTCAGTTTGTCCTCGATCCGCGAGATTTTGTCCTTCAAGGCCAGTTTCTGCTTTTTCAGACGCCGCAGTTGCAACTGATCCGCCATCCCGCGTTCTTCAAGGGCGTGGATCGCATCGTCCAGATCCCGATGCTCGGCGCGAAAGACTTCCAGCTCCACACGAAGCACCTCTTCGGTCTTCATCTCTTTGGCGTTGCTCATTTATTCGGATCGTCTTTTCTGGGGCGTTTGCTGCCACAGTCTAGCGCCAAGTCTGGCGCAAGGCCAAGGAAAAGCGGCTCTTGCAACCCTTCATCCGACACCCCATATTTTTCACAAGGTCGCCTGTGCGGGGCCTGCAAACGTGTCGCTTTATCAAGGACGTGTCGATGACAAAGATGAACTTGGGAACTCATCCCTTCTTGCTTGGTTTTGAACAGCTTGAACGCATGGTCGAACAGGCCGCGAAATCGGGCAAGGACGGCTATCCCCCTTTCAATATAGAACAGGTCAGCGACCGGGCGTATCGCATCACATTGGCGGTTGCCGGGTTTGCCGATGACGACCTGTCGATCACGGTTGAAAATGCGAAGCTGGTGATCCGGGGCGCGCAGGGCGACGATGGCCGGGAACGCGTGTTTCTGCACCGTGGCATCGCCGGGCGTCAATTCGTGAAAAGTTTCGTGCTGGCCGATGGCGTCGATGTCAAAGGGGCACACACGGAAAACGGTCTGTTGCACATTGATCTTGAACGCGCCGAACCAGAGCGCCTTGTGCAAACGATCCAGATAAAGAAGGGGTGAGCCGATGAACCATAAACTTCCATTTGGCCAGTTCGGGATTGGCAATATCGTCTATGTCAAAGCCGTTGCGATTGACGACTTGCCAGATTCCATTCAGGACGAGGCCCGCGAACAGGCAGATGGGGCAGACACGCTTTATGCAGTCCACCGCGAGGACGGAGAGCAACTGGCCTTGGTGGTCGACCGCGACCTCGCCTATGCGCTGGCGCGACAGAACGATTTTTCACCGGTCTCGATCCACTGATCCGAGCCGGACCATCCGATCATGAAAAACCCGGGGAAATCCCCGGGTTTTTTGCGTTTTCAATCTGGTTGGCTTAGGCCTTGATCAGCCCCATGCTTTCCAGCTTCAGAAGAACCTGATGGGCGCAGTTGTCCACGTCGACATTCTCGGTCTCGACGCTAAGCTCGGGGTTTTGCGGCACGTCATAGGGGTCTGAGATGCCGGTAAATTCCTTGATCTTGCCTTCACGTGCCAGCTTGTACAGCCCCTTACGGTCGCGGCGTTCGCATTCCTCGATCGAGGTGGCGACATGCACTTCGACAAAGGCGCCAAACTGCTCGATTTCCTCGCGGACGGCGCGGCGGGTGGTGGCATAGGGCGCGATGGGCGCACAGATGGCAATCCCGCCGTTCTTGGTGATTTCGGACGCGACATAGCCGATACGGCGGATGTTCAGATCGCGGTGTTCCTTCGAGAAGCCTAGCTCACTTGACAGGTTTTTCCGCACGATGTCACCATCGAGCAGCGTGACGGGACGTCCGCCCATCTCCATCAGCTTGACCATCAGAGCGTTTGCGATGGTGGATTTTCCCGAGCCCGAGAAGCCGGTGAAGAACACGGTGAAGCCTTGTTCAGACCGCGGCGGCTTGGTTTTGCGCAGTTCTTCCACAACAGCCGGGAAGCTGAACCATTCCGGAATTTCCAGACCTTCCGACAGGCGGCGGCGCAGTTCGGTGCCCGAGATATTCAGAATCGTCACGTCGTCCTTGTCCAGAATCTCGTCCGCCGGTTCGTACTGCGCGCGGTCCTGCACATAGACCATGTGCTTGAAATCCACCATTTCGACGCCGATTTCGTCCTCATACTCGCGGAACAGGTCCTGTGCGTCATAGGGGCCATAGAAATCCTCGCCAGCCGAGTTCTTGCCGGGGCCGGCGTGGTCACGACCGACGATGAAGTGGGTGCAACCGTGGTTCTTGCGGATCAGACCATGCCAGACGGCCTCGCGCGGACCCGCCATACGCATGGCAAGGTTCAGAAGGCTCATGGTGGTGGTGGCGGCGGGGTATTGGTCCAACACAGCCTCGTAGCACCGCACGCGGGTGAAGTGGTCGATATCGCCGGGTTTGGTCATGCCCACGACGGGGTGGATCAACAGGTTGGCCTGAGCTTCCTTCGCGGCGCGGAAGGTCAGTTCCTGGTGCGCGCGGTGCAGCGGGTTGCGGGTCTGGAACGCAACAATGCGGCGCCAGCCCAGCTTGCGGAAATAGGCGCGCAATTCGTTCGGTGTGTCGCGACGGCCGCGGAAGTCATAATGGATGGGTTGCTGAATGCCGACAATCGGCCCGCCCAGATAGATTTTGCCCGCCACGTTGTGCAGGTAATTCACCGCCGGGTGCGCGTCGTCATCAGCCCCGAAAACCTTTTCGGCCTCATGGGATTTGTTCGGCTCCCACCGGTCGGTGACGGTCATCGTCGCCAGAATGACGCCTTCCTGATCGCGCAGGGCGATGTCCTGCCCCAGTTCGATCGAGTTTGCGAAATTTTCCGAAACGTCCAGCGTAATGGGCATCGGCCACAGCGTGCCATCGGCCAGGCGCATATTGTCAACGACGCCGTTATAATCCTCTTCCGACAGGAAGCCTTTCAGCGGGTTGAAACCGCCATTCATCAGAAGCTCAAGATCGCAGGTTTGCCGTTGGGTCAGGTCGTGGCTGATCAGGTCTGCGGCCTCGACTTTCAACTTCTGCGCACTTTCATACGAGACATAAAGCTCGGGGATGGGAGAGAGGTTGTTCTGCATGGGATGTGTCCTGTGTTTTAAGGGCGAGAGGCCGCTGGAGGTGCCGGTCAACTCGGCGTGCAGGGCGTCGTATTCGGCGAATTTTCGGGCAAGGAATGTATCCCTCAGGCGCACCTTTTCGGCGGCACCCTGAGAGGTGATGGAATAGGCAAAGCGCGGGCGCTTGTCGGGACCGGCGCGTTCGCTGACCCGGACCAATCCGCGATCAGCGCAGTTGCGGAGCAGCGCATTCAGCCGCCCCAGTGATATCCCGATCGCTGCCGCAATCGCGCGTTGCGACGCGTCCGGCGCCAGATCAAGCTGGCGCAGAAGGCGGAAGATCTGGTCTTCCTCGGCAGAGTTGGCTTTCACCGGGTGCGACGTCATAACAGCGACTCAAAGAGTGTTCACGCGTGAACGCATTGCACGAATTGCCGCCAAGGCAAAGCGGAATCATGGGGAATGTCGGGAAAATGCAGACCGTGACCCATGCGCAACGCACTTTTGCGTCTAGGGAAACGGGATTGGCGGCCCGGCCAGGCGCACGGCACCCGGGTCGGTTGTAAACAGGGTCAGATGGGTCAAATCCGGGCGGGATCGTGAAGAATACATCAAACCCTGCGCCCCATCCGCACGGGCCTGATCCGAGTAACTCCAAGTCGGCGCGGGACAGCCTGCAGCGCGACTGTCCTGCCAGATGACCGAGGCACCCACCTGACCGCGAATGTCGGCAACACGGTCCAGATCGACCGCGAGCGGCACGATATGGCGCGGTGCGTCATCCGGGCGTAAGTACCGCTTGATCGCAACCCCACACCCTTCGACTGTAAGGGACGTATAGATGGCAGGCTGTCCGGAATGGTGAAACCGCCCCTCGGGCGAAGGCACCGGCGCGGTCGTGTCCTGTCCAATGAAGTTCAGGCGATAGACCGTGCCGGTGAACCGGATCATTCCTGTTCGGCCAGGAAATGCTCGGCCTCAAGCGCGGCCATGCAGCCCATGCCCGCCGAGGTCACGGCCTGTCGGTATTTATAGTCCGTCAGATCGCCCGCAGCGAATACGCCGGGGATCGAGGTCGCGGTCGAATCCGGCTGCGTGACCACATAACCGCCCATATGGGTCTCCAACACATCCTTGACCAGTTCGTTCGCGGGTGCGTGGCCGATGGCGATAAAGACGCCTTTGGCGGGGATTTCCGTGATCTCGCCGGTTTTGACATGCTTGACGCGCACGCCCGTGACGCCCAGCGGGTCTTCGTCGCCCACGACCTCTTCCAGCACATGATCCCAGAGCGGTTCGATCTTTTCGTTCTTCATCAGCCGGTTGATCAGGATCTTTTCGGCGCGCAGTTCGTCCCGGCGGTGCACCAGCGTCACTTTTGACGCGAAGTTGGTCAGGAACAGGGCTTCTTCGACCGCGGTGTTGCCACCACCGACCACCACAATTTCCTGGCCTCGATAGAAGAACCCATCACAGGTTGCGCAGGCGGACACACCGAAGCCCTTGAACTTCTCTTCACTGTCCAGCCCAAGCCACTTGGCGCGTGCACCGGTCGCCAGAATGACCGCGTCGGCCTTGTAGATCGTGCCGCTGTCACCGGTTGCGGTGAAGGGGCGTTCGGATAGGTCCAAATCCGTGATCAGGTCGCTGATCACGTCGGTCCCGACGGCTTTCGCGTGGGCTTCCATCTTGACCATCAGGTCGGGCCCCTGGATTTCGGTCTCGCCGGGCCAGTTCTCGACCTCGGTGGTCGTGGTCAACTGGCCGCCGGGCTCCATCCCTTGCACAAGGATCGGCTCCAGCATGGCGCGGGACGCGTAAACGGCGGCGGTGTAACCGGCCGGGCCGGAGCCGATGATCAGGACTTTGGTTTTGCGTGTGTCGGACATGCGGATTTCCTTGAGCGTTCTGGGTTTGCAACGCATATAAGGCGACCGGCGGCTGGTGAAAAGCCCGTCTGCGCATCCGTTGACAGGACTTCCGGTCGCGACGATATGCATTTGAGTGGAAATTATGTTGCGCAGGCGCGAAAGATTGTTGCGTATTCGATCTCTGGGCGGTAATCTCTGCGCAATTTCCATCGAAATCTCTGGTTCTGCCGGGATCAGTGGACCCACCCGAGAAGGTTCCTCCATGACCGCAAGCAAACTTGATCCGATTGATCGCATGATTCTCGCCGAGCTTCAGGCCGATGGTCGCATGACCAATGTCGAGCTGGCCAAACGTGTGGGCATTTCCGCTCCGCCCTGTCTGCGGCGGGTCAGAACGCTGGAAGAACAAGGGTTGATTCGCGGTTATCACGCCGATGTCGATGCGCGTGCACTTGGGTTCGAGGTGCAGGTCTTTGCCATGGTCGGGCTTGTCAGCCAGGCCGAAGCCGATCTGACCGCCTTTGAAAACCAGTGTCGGGGCTGGTCGCTGGTTCGTGAATGCCACATGCTGAATGGCGAGGTCGATTTCGTCCTGAAATGCGTGGCCCCGGACCTGTCCACCTTCCAGACCTTCCTGACCGAGGAACTGACAGCCGCCGAAAATGTGGCCTCGGTGAAGACATCGCTGGTCATTCGTGGCGCCAAGGATGAGCCCGGCGTGCCTTTTGACGTGCTCGAGGCGCGGCTGGGATCGGCACCCTGATCCGGGTGCCGTGCGCTTACAGGCGAATGGCCGAGATCAGACGCCCGTAATCCGGCTCGTTCCTGTGGCAACTGCGTCGATAGGAATAGAACCGATCCGGGTCGCCATAGGTGCAATGCCCGATCCATTCGGCCCGACCCACGCCTGCCTCGCGCAGCAGGTAAAGGCCGAAACCCGGCAGGTCGAACATCGCGCGGTCCCCTGAGCCCCCGGCGAAGAAGCGGCCATAGTCCGGGTTCTGCCCCATGAACGCGTCAAAGAACTCCGGCCCGACTTCATAGGCCCGCTGGCTGATGGTGGGACCGATGATGGCGGTGATGTTGTCCCGTTTGGCCCCAAGGTCGACCATCGCGCCTATCGTGGCCTCCAGCACGCCGTCCAGCGCGCCTTTCCACCCGGCATGGGCAGCACCGATCACGCCGGCCTTGGGATCCGCGAACAACACAGGTTGGCAATCGGCGGTCAGGATCGTCAGGGCAAGGCCGGGGGTCGCCGTGACAAGCGCATCGGCTTGTGGTTTGGCACCGTCGATGGGCCCGTCCACCGTCAACACGTCGGGCGAATGCACCTGATGCACACCGCACAGCTTGTCAGATGTCACCCCCATCGCATCAGCCACCCGGTCGCGGTTGATTGATACAAGTTCGGATTGATCCTGACTTCCCGCCCCGCAGTTCAGCCCGGCATAGACGCCTGATGATGCACCGCCACGACGGGTGAAAAACCCGTGTTGGATGGGTGCCAGTGCGTTGGAAGTAATGATCTCAAGGGTCATGCGGGGCCGGTCTGGTCGGGTGTTCGGGTGAGGCCAGGCAGGTCAGGCGCGTCCGCGCGAGTCAGCCCCAGCACTTTGAAGAGAGTCCCCATTTCATCCGGGTGCGTCAAGCGTCGGTGCGCTTTGACATGGGCCTCCAGCGCGTCGCCGGACAGGTTCGCGGCCAATGTCTGCGCCCGTTGGGTGATGCCCAGACGTTCCAGAAACAGGCCCTGCGGGGTCAAAAGATGCGGGGTCAGCGGGGCGGCGGACCGCGCCAGAGCTTCGAAATCCACATGCGCGGTCAGATCGGCCGTGCCGGGGGTTGCCAGCGGGTCAACGTGATCATGGGCGGCGATGGCCTGAAACGTGTCGCCCCCAGATCGCCAATCCCCATAGTCGATGATCAGCGCCGCGCCGCCCTGTGCCTCGATCCGGGTCGCGACCTGCGCCATGATTGCGGGGCTGGCGGGACAGATTTCGACCAGATCACCGTCGCGCGTGTCGTCCAAACGGTGCGCCAGATCGCGGACGGGCAGGGCGGCGGTCAGACCAAAGGTCAGGTGACCCTCCTCAAGCCCCACCTGCCGTTCGCGCCATCCGGTGCCATCGCGTTGGAACTGACGGATGGGCAGGGCGTCGAAGAACTCGTTGGCGATCAGGAACAGCGGCGCATCTGGCAGCGTGTCGACCGTATCGTGGTGGGTGACGTCGTGTGGAGCAAGGGATTTGGCCTGTGCCGTCCGCAATACCGGAGACGCCTCGACCAGATGCAGCCGGGCGGCAGCGTGGAACCCCGGCACACGTCCTGTGGCGCGCAGGATGTCCGCCATCAGGGTGCCGCGACCCGGCCCAAGTTCGGCCAATGTAATCGGTGCAGGTGCGCCCTGATCCAGCCAGGCTTGCGCCAGTGCCAGCCCCAACAGCTCGCCGAACATCTGGCTGATTTCGGGGGCGGTTGTGAAATCGCCTGACGTGCCGAAGGGGTCGCGGGTTGCGTAGTAGCCATGGTCCGGGTGCAGCAGACATTCAGCCATGAAGTCTGCGACGGAAATCGGGCCAGTGGTGGCGATCTGTCGCGCCAGTATCTTTGCAAGCGGGGTCATGGGGCGGCAGGTGATGGCGATTTCCGGGTTGCCCAGATCATCGTGGCAACCCCGATCACGATCATCGGAAGCGTCAACACCTGCCCCATGGTCAACCCCCAGTCGCCAAGCCGGAGGACATGACCCCACGGGTTGTCGGGCGTGATGAACTGCGCATCTGCCTGCCGGAAAAACTCGATCACGAAGCGCGACAGCCCGTAGCCCAAAAAGAACAGTCCCGTCAGCAGGCCGGGGCGTTTCAGCCATCCGCGGCGGAAGGCCAGAGTCAGAAGGATCGCGGCCAGCAAAAGCCCCTCAAGCAACGCTTCGTAAAGCTGGCTGGGGTGGCGGGCACACGCGCCGAGTGCCACATCCCAACCCGGACAGTCCTGCGCCGCCTCGCCGGGGAAAATGACACCCCAGGGCGCGGTGGTCGGGCGGCCCCAAAGTTCGGCATTGATGAAATTGGTGATCCGCACCAGCCCGATGCCAATCGGTGCGGCAAAGGCCATCAGGTCTGCCAGCTTCGCCACGGCGATCCCGTGTTTGCGGGCAAACAGCCATGTGACGGCGATGATGCCCAGAAAGCCGCCATGGAACGACATGCCGCCGGTCCAGACCTTCGGGATGTCCAGCGGGTTTTGCAGGAAGTACACCGGGTCATAGAATAGAACATAACCCAGGCGCCCCCCCAGCACGATGCCGACAATAGCCCAGGTGGCCAGATCCTCGAGCTGCGCGCGCGTGATCGGTGCGTCGCCGCGCCACAAGCCCGGGCGCGCAATCGCGCGTGCAATGATCCACCAGCCAATGGCGATGCCAACCAGATACCCCAGCGCATACCAGCGCAGGGCAAAGGTGAATGTGCCAATCTCGACCGAGAAGATTTCGGGCGAGATGGCGGGAAAGGGAATAGCCAAGAACATGCCGCATTCCTGACCCTGACAGGCGGGGCAAGTCAACCTTGTCTCTGCCTTCGGGAATCCCCATATAGACCCCAACAAGCGAGGAGATGCCGATGCAGACGCGCAACAAGATATTGGACGACATGTCCCAACTGATGACCAACGCCATGGGCGTGGCCCAGGGGGCAAAGGACGAGGCCGAAACAGCAATGAAAAGCTGGATGGACCGCTGGCTGGCAGATCGTGATTTCGTGACACGCGAAGAGTTCGATGCCGTGCGGGCCATGGCGCAGAAAGCGCGCGAGGAAAACGAGGCGCTGAAGTCACGTCTGGACGCGCTTGAGAAGAAGGCCAAAGGCTGATTATTGCTGCGGCGTTCGGCAATTTGTCGAACGCTGCCCCTCAGCCCGTCATTTCAGGATGGGTGGCTTGTCCGGGTCTGAACCGGGCGCGACCGGTGCCAACCGTTCCTGTGGTTCGGGTTCTGGCAGATCAAACCGGATCCCAAGGGCTGCGAGCTTCCCTGAAGCCTGATCCTTGCTGTCAAAGAACCCAACATCCATTTCTCCGGCTTCAAGCCCTGAAAAGGTCAGGGCTTCGTTCGCGGCCCCAGCCAAAGCGCGTTCGGAACCGGCGACGGCATCCACAAAGCCAAGCAGGTGACCTTTTCGACCATCCGCATAGGTGACTGCTGCCAGACAGGCATGACTGGCCAATCCAACTGCCGAGGCCAGCTTGGCATCCAATGAGGCAACCAATGCGTCCGGCACCGATGGGGGGTGAACTTCGGCAATCCGGGCCTCGACCTGTTCGGGGCCGGATTTCAGTGTCTCTGCCAGCCACGACAACGCCTCGGGCGGGATCAGGATTGACGAAGGGGCGACGCCCAGATTGGCACCCAGACCAATGTTCTGCCCCGCCAGCATATTGGCGACCAACCGCCCCGGCAGTGCGGCATAGGGGGCAGGGGCGCCGACGAACTCGGCCAGCCGTTCCTCGCGATCAAAGACAAGAGCGAATGTCGTGCCTTCAAGCTCGAACAGCTCGGGCGAGAGGTCATCGCCCTCGGGTTCCTGGTTCAGAAGCAGAAACAGCTCTCCATCCGCCAGTCGTTCATAGAACCGAAGCCGCGCGGCATCGTCCTCCAGATCGGCCTGCATTGCGGCATGGGCATCATCAAGGCGGGTCGTGTCGGTCATGGCGCATCCTTTGCGCTGGGAAATTGCAGAAGTTCGGCCAGCCGGGCTTGCAGCACGGGCAGCAATTCGGTTTCGAACCACGGGTTCTTCTTCAGCCATCCCGTATTGCGCCACGATGGATGAGGCAAGGGAAACAGCCGCGGCGCATGATCGCGCCAGCCCCTGACCGTCTCGGTCACGCCTTTATCGTGGCCAAGGTGCCGCGCTTGAGCATATCCACCTACCAGCAGCGTCAGGGGGGTATCCGCCAACGCCGCATCTACGCGATCCGCCCATGTTTCTGCGCATATGCGGGGTGGTGGCAGATCAGACCCCTTTGCGTCATAGCCGGGAAAGCAGAAGCCCATTGGCGTGATGGCAATGCGGGTCCGGTCATAGAACGTGTCGCGGTCCACCCCCATCCAGTCGCGCAGTCGATCCCCGGACGGATCGTCAAAAGGCAGGCCGGACTTGTGCACCCGCATTCCCGGTGCTTGCCCAATGATGCGCACCCTTGCGCCCTTCTGGAACCAGACAACCGGGCGGGGGGAATGGCCTGTCTGGGTCGCGGCGAAGCGATTGGCGCACAGGCGGCAGGCCGCAATGGATTTGGTCAGGCTGGTCATGGTCGCAGGCTAGGGTGTGGACGGGTTGTATGCAATATTTCGAGGCTTTTCGAAATAACCCTTGCTCCACGGTTATATTTCTATATTTCTAGAAATATGAAATACGAATCTCCCGAGCCGCTCCATGTCGATATCGCGGCGTCGCAGTTTGCCGCGCTGGGGTCTGAACACCGCCTGTCTGTCCTGCGCACACTCGTGCGTGCGGGGCCTGAGGGGTTGAGTATCGGTGCGCTGGGCGAACGCTGTGGGATCACAGGCTCGACCCTGACCCACCATATGAGAATCCTTGCGGCGGCGGGGTTGGTTACGCAGGAAAAACAGGGCCGCAGCATCATATGTGCTGCCGCAGAATACGATGTGATGCGCGCGCTTTCCAACTATCTTCTTTCGGAATGCTGCGCGGATTGTCCGGACGGAAAGGGCCACGATCATGGCTGAGACGACGCAAACCCACCCACCCGCGAAACGCTGGCGTATCGACAAGGCATGGGTTGCAATTCTGGCGATCCCTGCCGGTCTGACCCTGTTCGCACCGCAAGAGGTCTGGCCCACCATCACCTTCGCGCTGAGCGCGCTGATGCACACGGCGCCCTTTATTCTGTTCGCGATCCTGGCCGTGGCCTATCTGAAGGCAACGGGGGCGGAGAACCTGTTGGCCCGTGCCTTCGAAGGGCGAGAGGCTCGGATGATCGTACTGGCCGCCTTTGCCGGCGGCCTGTCGCCCTTTTGCTCATGCGAGGTGATTCCGTTCATCGCCGCGCTTCTCGCGGTGGGGGCGCCGTTGGGCGCGGTCATGGCGTTCTGGCTGTCCTCGCCTCTGATGGATCCGGCGATGTTTGCGATCACCGCAGGTACTCTTGGCACCGGGTTCGCGGTGGCAAAGACATTCGCGGCGGTGTCGATCGGGTTGTTCGGAGGCTTCACGGTCAAGGCGATGGCGAAATCCGCCCTGTTTGCTGACCCGTTGAAAAACGCCCCCGCCCCTGCCTGTTGTTCGTCGTCCGGATGTGGGGCCGGGTCAGGGGCGGATGTGTATTCCGGCGAAGTGCAGTGGCGCTTCTGGACCGACAGGACGCGGCGCGCAAGTTTTCGCAGCACCGCGTTTGAAAACGCTCTGTTCCTGTCGAAATGGCTGCTGCTGGCTTATATGATCGAAGCCCTGATGCTGCGCTATGTGCCTGCCGATCTTGTGGCGCAGGTGCTGGGCGGAACCGGGATCGGCCCGATCCTGCTGGCCGCACTCGTCGGGGCTCCTGCTTATCTGAATGGCTATGCGGCGGTGCCGATGGTGGCCGCGCTGCTTGAACAGGGCATGTCAAACGGCGCCGCGATGAGTTTCGTGATCGCGGGCGGGGTCAGTTGCATCCCCGCGGCTGTCGCGGTCTGGGCTTTGGTCAAACCACGAGTCTTTGCCGCCTATCTGGGGCTGGCCATGGTGGGCGCAGTCGTGGCTGGTCTGGTCTGGGGAACCGTCGCCTGACGCGGGGTGTGGACAGATATTGCGCTCGGCCATTGTCGTTTTGGCCGAGTTGAAGTATTTCCTGAAACGAAGAAGCAAAGGGTCGCGTTCCAGCAGCATTCGCCGGGACGCGACCTGTTTATAAATCAGGAACTAGACGGGGCAACATATGTATCGCGTGTGGAACTTTATCACGACCTACTCGATTCTTTTGATCAGCGGGGCAATTCTTGCGCTGATCTGGGCCAATATTGATCCACACTCATACCATCATTTCGTGGAATACCCGCTTTGGTTCAACTCGACGATCGGCATTGACATCGGGTACTGGGAAAAAGCCTATGGCGAAGCGGCGCATCACTTTGAATACGGTGATATTGAGCGTGTGGTCACGTTTCACTACTTGATCAACGACGTGTTGATGGCGCTGTTTTTTGCCATCGCCGGGAAAGAGGTCTGGGAGGCCGTGATCCTTGAAAACGGATCGCTGCGCGGCAAAAAGGCGGCGACGCCACTGGTGGCGACAGCAGGTGGTATGATCGGTCCGATCGCGGTCTATTTGGGCATCGCCTATTTCCTGGGGTCAACGACTTTCGATGCGGTTGCTCGCGGTTGGGCCATCCCGACCGCAACCGACATCGCCTTCAGCTACCTGGTCGGGCGCATGGTGTTCGGGGCCGGTCACCCGGCGGTGCGATTCCTGCTGTTGTTGGCCATTGCCGATGACGCAGCGGGGCTGATCATCCTTGCGATTTTCTATCCTTCTGGCGAGCTTGCCCCGATCTGGCTGTTGCTGTCGGTGGCGGCGTCCGTTGCAGCGTTCGTTCTGTTCAACTGGCTGCCACGGCGTCTGGACCGTGGCGATCAATTGCGCCCCCGGTCGACCTGGGTGCGCAAGAAGCTGACCTGGTATCCCTATGCCATCGCGGGCTGCCTGAGTTGGTTCGGTTTTGCCCAGGCGGGCATCCATCCGGCGCTGGGCCTGTTGCCCGTCATTCCGGCGATCCCGCATGCCGACCGCGCCTTCGGCATTTTCGCTGACGCTGAAAGATACCTGCACGACATCCTGAACGACATGGAACACGGGCTGGCCATTCCGGTCGACATCGTCCTGTTTTTCTTCGGGCTTCTGAACGCCGGGGTGGAGTTCGGTGCAATTTCGGAAGCCACATGGCTTGTGTTGGCGGGTCTGATCATCGGCAAACCCGTGGGTATTTTCATCATGGGATGGCTTGCAGCCTATCCGATGCGGCTTGGACTGCCGGCGGGGATGCGATCGGTTGACCTGATCGTGATTGGTTTCGTGGCGGCCATCGGTTTTACCGTGTCGCTGTTCGTCGCGTCGGTCGCCTTTGCGCCCGGACCGGTGCAGGACGCCGCCAAGATGGGCGCCCTGTTCAGCTTTGGCGCGGTGTTCCTGTCATTTGCGGCTGGAAAGATCTTCAAGGTGGAAAAACAAGAGGGCTGACGCCCGCATACCTTCGGCCCGTTGGGGCCGAAGGTGCCGCCCCCTGTGACGCATTAGGGACCATCTGCCGACAATTCCCCATATTTTCTTGATGATTGTTGATGGTCTTCGACATAATGATGCCCAAGTGAGCGATTATAGCGCATCGTTAAGAAAGCTTGTGTACAAGCGTAAGGCGAAAGCAGTGCCGGGGCACCCAAATGCTCGAGTTCGATAATGTCAGCAAGTCGTTCTGGACAGGACAACAGCGCAAGGTCATCCTGGACAATGTGTCCTTTCGGGTCGATCTGGGCAATTCGCTTGGCATTCTGGCCCCCAACGGAACGGGCAAGACCACGCTGATCAACATGATGGCCGGGTTGGAAAAACCCGACGAGGGCGAGATCCGGCGCCGCTGCCGCATTTCGTTTCCCCTTGGCTTCATGGGGGGGGTCATTGGCAAGCTTTCAGCCAAGGAAAACGCCCGCTATATCGCCAAGCTCTATGGCCTTGACCCGGATTATATCGAGGCCTTCACCCGCTGGCTGTGCGAACTGAAAGAATACTATGATTTTCCCGTCGCAACCTACAGTGCGGGGATGCGTGCACGGTTTTCATTTGCCTTGCTGCTGGCGCTGGATTTCGACATCTATCTGATTGACGAAGGGATGCCGCAAAGCACGGATGCCCAGTTTAACCGCAAGGCGGGTGACGTGCTGCGTGACCGGCTGACCAACTCGACGGTCATCATCGTCTCGCACCAGGCCGAGACGCTTGAGAAATTCTGCCAATCGGCGGCGGTGCTGCGGGACGGACAGTTCCATATGTTTGAAACTCTGGAAGAAGCGAAACGGCTGTATGACTACCAAACCCAGGGCTAAGAAATTCCGCATCAGCCGATCCACGCGCGCGCCACATTCCGACCCGGCGGGTGCCGAAGGCGATGCTGCCACCCAGCGGGTGAAGGCCGCGACAAGACCGGCCAATTCGGACGCAGCAAGGCCCGGCCCCACCGTGCCCCGGTCACGGAACCCCAACCCGATGGAGGAACTGGCCCAGTCCCCAACCGAAGACGGCTTTCCCAAGGAAGGGTTTAGACCCAAAGGTATACCGGCCAATGCCGCTGTTGGCGACGGGGCGTCCGAAGACGACGAGGCAGCCGCCATCGCCGCCATCCAGAAAGAGGGTTTGACCGGTCGGCAGTTGCGTATGGCGCGTCGTGTCGCTCAGAAACACGGTGTCGCCTTTGGCAGCGATTACGAAGCCGTCTACCTACTGCGCAAAGCCGGTATCGACCCCTTCAAACGTTCGAATATGCTGGAACTGGTCGGCGCGGATGGGGGCGGGAAACCGGACAGCCGGTCATCCGCCAACCTGCCACAGACCCGGCCAATGCCACAGCTTCCGGCAAATCACGTATATGATGACGCGGATCGTGCCCGTTCCATCCGGGAAATCCAGCTGGATATCGCCCGCAGGCGGCGCCGAAAGCTGCGGATGCTGTTTTTGCGTCTGGCGTTTTTCGTCTTTCTGCCCACGCTTGTCGCCGGGATCTATTACTACAAATATGCCACACCCATGTATGCGACCAAGACCGAGTTTGTCATCCAGAAGGCGGACGGGGCAGGGGGCAGCGGGCTGGGTGGCCTGTTTGCCGGCTCCGGGCTGGCCACGTCGCAGGACAGCATTACGGTGCAAAGCTATTTGACCTCGCGTGATGCGATGCTCAGGCTGGACGGTGACATCGGCTATAAATCGGTATTCTCGGATCCGGATATTGATCCGATCCAGCGCCTTGATCCTGATGCCACCAATGAAGCGGCCTACAAGCTCTACAAAAAGAACGTCAAGATCGGGTTCGATCCCACCGAGGGCATCATCAAGATGGAGGTCGTCGCCCCGACACCCGAACAAAGTGCGACATTTTCCGAAGTCCTGATTTCCTATGCGGAAGAACGGGTGGACAACCTGACCCAGCGACTGCGCGAGGATCAGATGGAAGGTGCCATCGAAAGCTATGAAAAGGCCGAGCGTGACATGCTGGACGCGCAGGCCGAGGTGTTGCGCTTGCAGGAGGAGATGGGCGTGTTCGACGCGACATCGGATGCATCAGCCTTGATGTCGCAGATCACCGGGTTCGAAAGCCAGTTGCAGGAAAAAAGATTGTCGCTGCAACAGCTGCTGGACAACACGCGCCCCAATCAGGCGCGGGTGGACGGGTTGCGCGGCGACATCGGTCGGCTTGAAACGCTGATTGCCGAACTGCGCGGACGACTGACCGAGACCGGGGGCGAATACGGGTCGCTGGCGTCGATCAGCGGGCGTCTCAGGATTGCCCAAACCAATCTGGAGACCCGCACGGTGTTGATGCAACAATCCTTGCAACAGTTGGAAAATGCACGGATCGAGGCCAACAAGCAGACCCGATATCTTGAACTTGGTGTTCGGCCCGTTGCGCCGGACGAACCGACCTATCCGAAATCGTTTGAGAACACGTTGCTGGCATTCCTGATCTTTTCGGGTCTGTATCTGATGGCATCGATCACTGCGTCGATCCTGCGCGAACAGGTGTCGTCCTGATATGGGGGATATCGTCGTCAAGGGGGTGCATGTGGGCAATACGCGCCCTCTGACCATTATCGCCGGGCCGTGTCAGTTGGAAGGGCGCGATCACGCGCTTCGGATTGCCGAACATATGGCGCAGATCTGCGCGGTGCATGGGCTTGGTTATATTTTCAAGGGCTCGTTCGACAAGGCGAACCGGACCGCCCTGTCAAGCGCGCGGGGTCCGGGCATGGCTGACGGGCTCGCAATACTCACCGCTGTCAGGGACGAGTTGGGCGTGCCGGTGCTGACCGATGTTCATCTGCCCGACCAGTGCGCCGAGGTGGCGGCGGTTGTCGATATCCTGCAAATCCCAGCCTTCCTGTGCCGCCAAACCGATCTTCTGACCGCCGCGGCAAAAACCGGCATTCCCATCAACGTCAAGAAAGGTCAGTTTCTGGCACCTTGGGATATGGAGCATGTGGTGAACAAGATTACCGCATCGGGCAATCAGCAACTGATGCTGACCGAGCGTGGCACATCGTTCGGCTACAACACTCTGGTAACAGATATGCGCGGGTTGCCGCAGATGATCGCGCTTGGCCACCCTGTGATCATGGATGCGACCCACGCGGTTCAGATGCCCGGCGGGCAAGGGGGCGCTTCAGGCGGACAATGGGAATTTGCCCCCGTACTGGCGCGGGCGGCGGTGTCGCTGGGTATCGCCGGGGTGTTTCTTGAAACGCATCCCGACCCTGCGTCGGCGCTTTCGGACGGGCCAAACATGGTTCCACTGGATCAGATGGCGGCGTTGGTGGCGGATCTGGCGGCCTTTGATCAGCTTGCCAGGCAGCGACCGCTCAGGCCGATCTGATGCGCATTTCCCCAAGCGGCTTTCGTGAATATGACGCGCGCTGGCGGTACCCCGAGGATCTTGATCTGGAAGGGATGCAGGCAGTCGGGCTGGGGTTGGGCACGCAAATGGCCCGCCGTGGTCGGGGACGAAAGATCATCGTCGGCCACGACCACCGAAGCTATTCACCCGCGGTCCGGGATGCCTTGTGCAAAGGGCTTGTCCAGGCCGGCGCGCATGTCTGCGACATCGGGATGAGCCTGTCGCCCATGGCCTATTTCGCACAATTTCACATGGACGTGGATGCGGTTGCGATGGTGACGGCCAGCCACAATCCCAACGGCTGGACGGGGATCAAGGTCGGGTTCGACCGCCCCTGCACCCATGGCGTGGACGAGATGGCCGAGCTGCGCGACATCGTCCTTTCCCGCGCCTTCGATCTGCAAGACGGCGGAAGCATTACCCCGATGCCCGGCGTGCAGGCCGCTTATCTTGCCGATCTTGCCCAAGGGGGTGTGATCTCGCGCCCGCTGCGCGTGGTCTGCGCCACCGGAAACGGAACGGCAGGGGCGTTTGCTCCCGACCTGTTGCGCCGGTTGGGCGTCGACGTAATCGAACGCCATTGTGGGCTTGATCACAGCTTCCCGCATTACAACCCGAACCCCGAAGCGTTGGAAATGCTGGACGATATGGGGGCCGCCGTCCGTGACAGCGCTGCAGATTTCGGCATCGGTCTGGACGGGGACGGGGACCGGATCGGCATCGTTGACCAGAACGGTCGCGCGGTTTTTGCTGACAAGCTGGGGGTGCTGATTGCACGGGACTTGGCAGTGCGCCACCCGGGCGCAAAGTTTCTGGCGGATGTGAAATCCACGGGCGTATTCGCCATCGACCCGGTTCTGGCCTCACACGGCGCGACGGTCGAGTATTGCAAAACCGGACACAGCCACGTGAAACAACGGCTGCGAGAGTCAGGCGCGCTGGCGGCATTCGAGAAGTCCGGGCATATCTATTTCGGGCCTCCTGTCGGGCGAGGCTATGACTGTGCCTTGCGTGCCGCCGTCGCTGTGTGTCGGCTGATGGATCATCAACCCTCCGCCAACTTATCCGACCTTGTGGACGGACTGCCGCCAAGCTGGTGCTCTCCGACCCTGTCGCCTGCCTGCCCCGATGATCAGAAGTACGCTGTCGTCGATCGGCTGACGGATATCCTTCGCGGGATGCAGCTACACGGTGACACGATTGCTGGCCAGCCGATTGTGGACATCTTGACCGCCAACGGGGCGCGGGTGCAGTTCGGAAACGGTGACTGGGCCTTGGTCCGGGCCTCGTCGAACACGCCGAACCTGGTGGTGGTATGCGAGAGTTTTGAAAGCCAGGCGCAGCTTCATGCCCTGTTTGCGGGCTTCGACGAAATCCTGCGCCAAGAACCCGCCATCGGCGCATATGATCAGGGAATCGGGTTGTCCCAGCGTTCGTGAACAGCCGTCCTGGGCGGTGTCAGAAGTAAGGTTGGTGTAACTTGCGTCGCAGCTATTCTGCTTGCGTGGATTCTGGGGCCAATCCCTCATTTTGGGGTTGCGCCCTACGCCGGCTTTAGCTAGGAAAGCGCGCACTGCTGGGGTGTAGCCAAGTGGTAAGGCAACTGTTTTTGGTACAGTGTACCGTAGGTTCGAATCCTACCACCCCAGCCAACTTCTAAAAAACCTATTGATTTTACTAAGACTCTTTTCGCTCGTTGGGAATCTATTCCCAGCTGCATCTCGTGGGTGAACGACTGAGAGTTGCGGGCAAGGCGTATAGCCTCAGCCTCTGTTTGGCGCGTACGCCTTTCGGATTGATATGTACATTGTTTTATTGTTGATCGGGTCATTCCTTGACAGGCGAAGAATGACCCGATCCGAAGAGGTGGAAACAGACCACTGTTCAAACGGCGCCTTGATATTCTCCAGTTGAATGTTGATCCGCTACAAGCGGAACCATTCCAAGTTCACGATCATTGAGAGCGTCGACAATACGACCGATGTCTTTACGGCTGATGCCCATGTCTCCGAGCCCACGATCGTCCAACTTTTGCATCGCCGCGATCAATTTGCGCCGTTTCCAGCTTCCGATGGTCGCGCGCCACCAGCGGCGCAAGAAGTCGCCTTTTTCTGATACGGAAACGATACTCGTTTTCGTCCGCTCCGCGCGCAGAACCAATAGTTTGTGGTGGAACAATATCGGATGCATGTCATCCTCCATACATAAGATTGCTGAAGCCGTGACGTTGATTTTGCTGTCGTGAGATTTCGAGAGGCGAAATATCGCAAGAGTAAGCGAAGCGGTGCAAAACCTGCGTCTTCTCATTCAGATCCAGATGATCTGTAACAACCCCGAGGCGTAGAGCGGCAACATTTGCCAGCCCCGCTCGGGGCTACCGGCGGTTCAGTGTCTTTCCTGCGAATGGCAGGAACCTCTTATGCATGCGGGTCATCATCATGTTCCATATATGGCACACTCGGGTCGCGTTTTCAATCTTGATGGACCTAAACAGAGGGTTTCGAAGCCAGCCCTCAGATTGTTGGGCCATTTGGGCCACAGAACGCCCAAATGGCCCAAGTTTGCGTCTTCGGATTGACTATTGATCCTTCAATACCTAGGTCCATTTACATGATGGTACATGCAGATCATTTTCGATTCCTACTGCTGAACCGCCCCTTTCCCCGGGCGGTCTAGGCGCGTCCGCGCCTGCCACACCCCCGGGGTCTCCTCACATTCCTGAAACGTGAACACGGCGTCTGTCGCCGGAGGAGAAATCATGTTCGATCTCAGTCAGTCTGACCGGGCAACCATCGCAGTTCATTCCCTTAGCAGCGTGCTGCTGAACACGCCTTTGGCCTTGCCCAAGGCGGACCACCGGAAACTGCAGGAACATCTTGATGCATGTGATTGTGCTTTGCGCCCCAGTTCTAAACTTCTGGCGTATGTTCTGGCAAATAAGCTGATGAACACGCGGCCCGTGGATGGGTTGCATTGTTCTGATCTGGCGATCGGTGGATCACGCGTCACCTATGCAATTGATGACGAAACGCCCCAGACTGGTTTGCTTGTCCACCGGGCCAGAGCGGGATTGACCAGCGGAGTTATCCCCGTTGCGTCGTTGCTTGGAGCCACCCTGATCGGGATGCGGGTCGGTCAGCGTGCGCCGCTTCTGAACGAAGACGGAACCATTGGCAGGCTTGCCGTCGTCGACGTCTCAAGTCCGATCTAAGACCCTGGCCAAGTCCCGCATTTACCCTTGAACGAAAGGAGACGTTCAATGTCTACCTCTATCCAAACACCGAAAACATCACGCAATCGGCACCCGAAAATCGTCATCAACGCGGATGATATTACGCATTTGGAAGGGCTGGTCGATGGCATGATGAGGCGTCATCCGGCGCTCGCTGATCGCCTGCTTGATGAAATCAGCCGGGCGCGGATTGTTTCGCCTTCCAAGATGCCGAAAAATGTTGTGGGCATCGGCAGCACCGTAACCTACCGTGATGAAAGCACGAGGCAAAACAAAACGGTGACGCTGGTCTATCCTGAAGACGCCGATATCACGCAGTTTCGAGTGTCGGTGATGACACCGATCGGTGTGGCTCTGCTGGGGCTGGCCGAGGGGGCAAGTTTTTACTGGGATACACGGGAGAATCAGCGCCGCACGTTGACCATCATCGGTGTAGAGCAACCTGAGACGGATATTTGAAGCCCGCGTTGCGGAACAGACCGTTCAGGCGAGCCCCCATCTTGTAGCGCGGTGCTTGCCTGACAGCAGCCAGACAAAGATCTGTCGAGGTTCATGCCACGCACTGCAATCGAAAGGTGTTTGTGATGAGAGTTGTCGTTATGGGTGCGGGTGTCATTGGCGTCACCACCGCATATTATCTGGCAAAACAAGGCGCGGAAGTCGTGGTGATCGACCGTCAGACCGGGCCGGGTCTTGAGACGAGCTATGCCAACGCGGGGCAGTTGAGTTATGGCATGACATCACCATGGGCAGCCCCCGGCATTCCGATGAAAGCCGTCAAGTGGATGTTCATGAAGCGCCGCCCTTTGTTTATCTGGCCTTTGATCAGCCCGACCATGTGGAAATGGTGCGTGCAGATGGTGCGAAACTGCAACGAGGAAAGCTATCGCATCAACAAGGGGCGCATGGTGCGTATCTCAAGCTACTCGCGCGATGTCATGCCAGATCTGATTGCCGAAACTGGCATCGAATACGACGGGCGTCAGCAGGGTACATTACAGCTGTTTCGCACGGCCAAACAGATGAAGGCATCGAAGGCCGATCAGGACATATTGGCGGAATATGGATCGCCTTACGAAGTGCTGGGTCGCGACGCCTGTATCGCCGTCGAACCTGCGCTTGCCGAGGTGCGCAACAAGTTTGTCGGTGGCCTGCGCCTGACCGCAGATCGCACCGGCGATTGCCGCATGTTCACAATTGCCCTGACCGAAAAATGCAACGAGATGGGGGTCGAATTCCACTATGGTCAATCCATCAAATCCATCGCTGTTGAGGCTGGCAAGGTTGTAGGTGTTGACACGGAAATCGCCGGTCGTATCACAGGGGACGCTTACGTTTGTGCCATGGGCAGCTATGCCGTGAACGTGCTGACTCCCATCGGGATCAAACTGCCGGTTTACCCGGTCAAGGGCTATTCGGTGACCTTGCCTGTCACCGACGATGCGTTTGCACCGCAATCCACGATCATGGACGAAACCCATAAAGTCGCGATCACGCGTTTGGGGGATCGCATCCGCGTTGCAGGACAAGCCGAGATTGCGGGTTATTCCGACCGTCTCGGCCCACATGCCACGGATACCGTCAAGCACGTGATCAAAGATCTGTTTCCCAAAGGCGGAGAAATTTCTAAGGCCGAAGGCTGGACCGGTCTGCGCCCGATGACGCCTGATGGAACGCCGGTTCTGGGCCCAACGCAGTATGACAACCTGTTTCTGAATACGGGGCATGGGACGCTGGGCTGGACGATGGCCTGCGGCTCGGGTCGCGCGGTGGCCGACATCGTGCTGGGCAAGACACCAGAGATTTCTATGGACGGTCTGACGGCGGCTCGATACGCCCGCTAGCACGCGTGTTCGCGGTCCGGTAAGAAGCGCAACGCCGACGGTTGACGAAACAGGTTTCGGGCTTGCGATGGAAGATATGCGGGCGACTTGTTTCCAAAGTCCGAGAACCATCTGGATCGGATGGGCTCGTGTTCTGATGGTGAAACCATCATCTGTCGTAGTCCGTTATTTGTCTGGGTGCATCTGGGCAGGCGAACCTGATAAGATGAAAGCCAAAGTGCCGGATTGGCACTATCGCCAGAAGGGACGCTGGATGAACAGCTGGGTTACTGACGCAATCGGAAAGATCAACGCGGATGCGCATCGTTCAGCTGACACTCATCTTTTCAAGCTCCCTTTGCCGCGCCTTGAGGGTGTGGACATCTACCTGAAGGACGAAAGCACCCATCCGACGGGAAGCCTCAAGCATCGGCTTGCTCGGTCGCTGTTCTTGTATGCGCTGTGCAACGGCAAAATTCGGGAAGACACGACCATCGTTGAGGCGTCATCTGGAAGCACCGCCGTGTCCGAAGCCTATTTCGCGCGCATGATCGGTGTGCCCTTTATCGCCGTCGTGCCCGAAAGCACCGCGCGCAGTAAGATCAAGCTGATTGAATTCTATGGCGGCCAAATTCACTTTGTGGGTTCCGCTCCGCAAATGCACAGTGCATCGGTCGAGCTGGCCCGCGAGATTGATGGCTATTTCATGGATCAGTTCACCTATGCCGAGCGAGCGACAGATTGGCGTGGCAACAACAATATTGCTGAAAGCGTGTTCACGCAGATGGAACGCGAACCTCACCCGATCCCTGCGCATTTGATCATGGGCGCTGGCACAGGCGGCACGTCGGCGACACTGGGCCGATATATTCGCTACAAAGGCTATAGCACCGAACTTACGGTCGTTGATCCGGAAAACTCGGTATTCTATGACAGTTACATAAGCGGTGATCGCACTCTGATTTCCGACAAATCCAGCCGGGTGGAAGGGATTGGCCGCCCAAAGGTCGAGCACTCGTTTCAACCCGGTGTGATCGACCACATGATACAAGTGCCCGATGCTGCCAGCATTGCCACCATGTTGTGGTTGGAAGAGCTGATCGGACGCAAGGCAGGCCCATCAACAGGGACAAACCTTTGGGGGGCTTTGCGGATTGCTCAGGATATGGTCAAGGAAGGTCGCCAAGGCTCTATCGTCACGTTGTTGTGCGACAGTGGGGAACGGTATCTTGACACCTATTACAATTCTGATTGGGTCAGCGACTGTATCGGCAATTGCCAACAATATCACGAGGAGTTGGCTGCCGCCCATGGTTGACCATTCACCGTAGCCTGATCAACAGAATGACTATTTTGGTTGGACTGGGTCCGTGCGGGGATCAAGTGCCATAGCGATGGGCGTCACATCCGGAAGCGGCACATACCCGTGGCACGATGCTGGCCTCGCACCCGGATGCCCCGGCCATTGTGGGCTATGCCCGTACCGCCCGCATTGCCGCTGTCACCACGCCGACTGAAGCGCCCGAAGTCATCAAGGCGCGGCGTATGGAGTATTACCGTCATATGTCCGAAGGCCTGCGCAGTCTTCTGCAGTGACGCGGAATGTGTGCCTTCCAACCCATCTGACGGACGACGCACAGTCAGCCTTGGTGGGTCTATTGGCAAGACGAACCTCTGCAGAAGCTGCAGGATCAGGTCAGTTTGCAACAGGCAAAGGGTTTCGCCCGGACGCGCGAAAGATCGCTTGTTTTCAATAGGCTGTCGCGTGCAATGTAGACTCAGAGGAGAAGGACGATGGTTCAGGGTTTGACAGACGTGAAAAGCAAGTCTGACGCGAAAAGGCGGCTTTATTGCTCTGGGTACTGGATGATCGCCGGTAACACCAAGCGGCCCAAAAGTTTATATTACTCATACCTGCCCGCGACACTCGACATGATCCGCGACCAGGATCTTGTGTTCTACAGCGATGATGAGCACCAAATGTCCCATGTTCGGGAGCTGTGTGCCGAAAGGAACATTCATCTGGTAGAGCGGTTTCTTTCAATCGTCGATTTGCCGGCATTTGGTCTGGCACAGGAAATGTTGGAAGCCTGTCGACGTATGGAGTTGGATCGTTTCGCCAAACCGGCTGAATACAACGGGGAAAAAGGGGTCGTGCATTACTGGCGGGACTTTCGTGGAAGTGGAGAGGACGTCTACTGCTCCATGCTGTCGATATGGTTGAGCAAGGTGTTTTTAACTTCGGCTCTTGCCCGGTCCGATGGTGGCGAGCGCCCAGTGGCCTGGATAGATGCCTCTTTGTCGCGTTTCAAGCGTCACAGGGATGTCAAGGCGATCCAAAAGATGGAACTGCCTCACGATCGGCTGTCCCACTATGGCAATGCCATGCGGTATTATGGCGCTCTGCTGCCGCTCAATGCGAGTTTTTTGTCGGCTCATGCCCCAGTGTGGCGCGACGTTGAGGTCGAGTTTGAGGAGGCCGCAAATCGCGCGCGAGAGATGGCCTATGCCCATGATGAAGAAACGATTTTCGCGGACTGCCTATGGCGTCGGCCCGAGCTGTTTCATTGTATCAGCCCGTCAAAAGATGTGGTGTTGGAGGCTAAGGTAAAGGAGTTTCTGAGAACTGTGCGTCAGCGGATTGGGCAGGGGCGTTCCTCTGGCTCCTGATTGCGCTTGGTCACGTTCCAGCTTGGTCCGTGCCTCAGACACCCACGCCCGGGAATAAGCTACGGTCGTTGGCAGAGCGGGCAGGGGGCTGCCCGGAGGTGCGATTTGGGGGCGTTACCCGCCGGAACCGCGACCGTTGCAGGGCGCCGTTGCCAGAAAAGGCGTCGCCATGATGCAACTTACGACCCTGCAACCAGTTCTTCGGCCCAAGGAGGGGTTGCATCGATGCGTGACACTGTGACGGCGGCGACCTTTTCGCCGAAGGCCAGAGCCGTGGCCACCGTTCTGGCGTCCCACGAAGCGCGCTTGTGTTTGGCCAAAAGGCCTTGCTGGGACAGGCTGGCCATGACGCCAGCGTTGAACGTATCGCCCGCACCAACGGTGTCGGCAATCTGAACCTGCTGCGCGGGAACCTCGACAACTGTACCATCTTTCAGATACCCGGTTGCCCCTTCGCCTCCCCGTGTGACGATGACCAGGCTCGGCCCCCGGCTCAACATGGCGTTTACCTTGCCTTCAAGCGACGTGGGCGCAGGATCGAACCAATCAAGATCTTCATCGGACACTTTCACAATGTCCGCGAGCGAGATCATGCGATCGAGTCGGGTGCGATAGTGTGTTTCGTCCGCGATGAAATCAGGGCGGATATTCGGGTCGAGCACAACGAGTCGTGTGGCAGCGTGGCGTTCAGCAAAGGTGCAATAAGTCTTGGCCCCCGGTTCACAGGCAAGGCTGATGCCGCCGAAATACAACGCGGTCGTATCGTTCGGTATTTCTGGCAGGTCGCTTGGGGCAATCATGCGTCCAGCCGAATTTTTGTCGTAAAACGAATAGCTTGCGTGCCCATCTTGCAGTTGCACGAAGGCCAGTGTCGTGGGGCGGTCGCTGATGATGATAAGCCTTGTGTCGACATGACTTTCGCGCAGGGCATCAGACAACTGTTGCCCGAACAGGTCATTTGACAGCCCGGTCAGAAGGCCGGTTTTCACGCCCAATCGGCCGAGTGCGACCGATGTGTTGAACACCGCACCCCCGGCATGTGGGACGTAGCCTTGGCGTCCTGCGACGGTCGGTTCCGGGATCATGTCAATCAGCGCTTCACCACAACACAGGATCATCGAAATCAGCTTTCATCAGTTGGCAAGTTCGGTGCCCCATTGCCACAAGGGCAGGGCGTGGGGGTGTTGTGGTGACCGTGAATAAGCAATGGCAGAAGATCAACGGGCAGTTCTTCCAAGGGGGTGTCAAATCCGGCCCGATGCGAAAGTCCTCGGGATGTGGTTGGGCCGTCCGGCCAGCGCCAACTGTGTCGTCAGAATCAGTTCAGTGCGGGCATCAGCAGATAGGCGGCAATGGCCTCCAGGTCGCTGTCGGGCAGTTGGCTGGTGTTTGCGATGACCTCGACCATCTCGCCGCCTGCTGAATCGTATTCGGGTGTCAGGCCGGTTTTCAGATACGCGACGATATCGCCCGCCGACCATTGCAGTTTCTCGGGGCGAATGTCGGGGGTGCGCCCCTTGCTGCCCGGTATCGGGGCACCTGCCAGCCATGCATCCCATTTCATGCCGCCAAATATGTTGCGCGGTGTGTGGCATTCTCCGCAATGGCCAAGTGCCTCGACCAGCTCGCGCCCACGTTCCTGTTGAGGGGTCAGCGTGTCGGTGATGATCCAGTCATCGCGCAGGAAAAGCAGTTTCCACCCCCCCAGGCTCGCGCGAATGTTGAAGGGGAAGGATACATCATGTTCACGGTTGGGGGTTGGATCGGCGGGCAGTTGACGCAGATGCGCAATCAGATCCGCGACATCCGACAGCTCGGCGCGCAGATATGACCCATAGGGAAATACCGGGAAATAGTGCTGCCCGCCCGGCGATGTCCCTTTGACGATGGCGTTCGCGATGTCCAGATCGCTCCACCCGCCAATCCCGTGATCGACATCAGACGAAATGTTGGGGGCATAGAAAGTGCCGAAGTCAGTGACGAAGGACTTGCCTCCGCTGAGCACCGTTTGATCTTCGGACTTAGGTGCCATGTGGCAACTGGCGCAGCCCATGGCGGCATAGACCACAGCCCCATGGGTGGCATCGGGCGTGTGGTCTGCCAAAGCATCAGCAGGAAGCTGCTGTGGCCGGGTCAGGTACAAACCCAACACGCACAGCAGCCCCCCGAAAATCAGCAATCTGACGATCAGTCTTCTTGTCAATTGCATGGCTCAGTTGATGCCCGCGATCAGTCGTCGGATTGGCGGTATTCTTTGTGGCAAGCACTGCAGGCCCCGCCCAGCGGACCCATCGCAGCCTTCAACCCTTCAACTCCGCTTCCCGCTGCGGTTTGCATCGCCATGACGGCGGCTGAAAACTCTTGCGCCTTTGTTCCGATATCGCTGCCTTCGGCCCAGATCGCAGGAAGAGCGCGGGTTTTTTCGATGCTACCGTTGTCGCTACCGGGCAGCCAGTAACCGGACTGCGGCAAGCCTGCCAAAGCTGCAATCGCGTCTGCCGCGCTTTGTGCCGCTTCGGCGTCATAGGGGGCTTCATCCTTGGCCATGGCCCCGAGCGTGCCAAGGTGGAAGGCATAAAGCTGCATATGTGCCTTGCGTGCCTTGACGGCGGTTTCGATCTGCTTGTCGCTGATGTGATTGTCCGCAAGTGCCAGTTGGCCGACAGAAAGTGCACAAAGTGCAAGCCCGGTCATCAGTGTTTTCCGCATGTTTCATCCTCCGTGTTGCGTCTTGTGGGTGCGTGTTTTGTCGGTTGTCGACCCTAGGGTAACTGTTCATAAATATGGTAACAGTGCGCAATATAGCAAATAAGGCTGCGAAAAATTGCACAACGAAAACTGGGATAACCTGCGCTATGTCCTGACGGTGGCCGAAACGGGATCTGTGTTGCAGGCTGCAAAGCGTCTGGGTGTCAACCACGCGACGGTGTTGCGCCATGTGGCGGCCTTCGAGACGCGTCACGGCACCACGATTTTTGAACGCACCGCGCAAGGATATCGCCTGTTGCCTGACCGCGTTCACGTCATTCGCGCGGCCCAAACGGCCGAAGCTGCCATTCAGGAGGTCATCCGTCTGGCAAGTGGTGGACGACAAGAAGTTATCGGCACCGTCCGGATTACGTCGACAGACACGCTTTGTGCGGGGGTTTTGTCCAAGTTTGCCAGGGAAATGACGGAAAAAGAACTTGGGTTTCGCATGACCCTGCTCAGCAGCAACACGCATCTGGACCTGATCCGGGAGCAGGCGCATATCGTGGTCCGCCCGTCCGAGGCGTTGTCGGATGATCTTGTCGGGACGGCAGTCGCCGATCTGGGCTTTGCGGCTTATGCCGCCGATCACGGCGAAACGAAATGGTTTGCCATGACGGGCCCCCTGTCGCGGTCGGTTGCGGCAAAGTGGATGGGCGATCATATCAGTCCGGATGATGTCACCATTTCGTGCGACAGTTTTCTGACATTGCGGGAAATGGCGGCGATGGGCGGCGGGATCACGGTGCTTCCCTGTTTTGTCGGGGATCGCGACCAGCGACTGGTTCGGCGGCATGATCTGATGCCCCACCTGACCGTCCCGCTTTGGATCGCGCGCCATGTGGATACCGTCGAGACACAGCATTTGCGGGTCGTGCGCAAACGATTGGGGGCTTATCTTCAGGGGCTAAGCACGATGCTGCTTGGATAAGGGCGGGCGGGTGACCCGCCGCTGCGGGGGGGGCGTCCCATCCTCCAGGCCGTGAACCAGACGAAACGATCGCATGTTGACTGCTCGTCAGGCCCCCGATTGGCATTGAGATACAGCCGGCGCACGGTGCGCCCGGATCAGGGCGTCCCGTTTGAGAATAAGGTTGATTATCGTCAGTTGGCGCCGGTCTCATTTGATCGAAGATCGAAAATCGACGTGTTTGTTGATCCAAGTCAAAAGGTCGCACCCCCTGATCGGTTAAAGAACAATGACAAGCCAGCAGTAAGCAAGCGAGTCATATGTCTGCATCCCCTACCAGACGCGCCTTTCTGAAAGGCAAAGTTCAAGAGGTTCCGCGCCAGCGGCCCCCCGGAGCTGGCCCCGAAGCCGAGTTCCATGACGCCTGTACCCAGTGTGGCGAATGTGCAGCCGCGTGTCCCGAAGGGATCATCATGAAGGATGCGGGCGACCGCCCGTTTCTGGATTTCAACGCCGGTGCCTGTACCTTTTGTCATGCCTGCACCGATGCCTGCGATTTTGGCGCTCTCAGCCCCGAGAACGAATGGCTCTGGCGCGGGTCGGTCGAACCGTCCTGCCTGTCGATGAACGGCGTGAACTGCCGTACCTGCGAAGATCACTGTGATCAGCGCGCCATTGGCTTTCGGCTGCAAACCGGCGGTCGTGCCCAGCCCGTGCTGGACGAAGACCTGTGCAACGGATGCGGCGGATGCTCGATGGCATGCCCTGTGGGCGCCATCACGTTCAAGAAAACAAAACCAAAGACGGAGGCCTGCCCATGACCAACATCTGCGGCTGCCTTGTGCATACGATGCCCGAAATGACCGAACAGGTCATCGCCGCGATCGACGCGACAGAAGGTGGCGAAGTGCACGCCCATGAAGACGGTCGCATCGTCGTGACCGTCGAAGACACGCCGGACATGCGCGCATCCGACCAGATCATGGCAATGCACCAGATCCCCGGCGTTCTGACCATCACACTGACATACCACCATTTCGAAGAGCTGGACGGAACCCCCGCCGCGCCTTCGACGACCCAACACCATTAAACGGGAGACCGACCATGCCCATGACTTCATCCCGCCGCTCGTTCCTGAAGGCCAGCGCCGCTGCCGCGACCGCCTCGGCCGCCGGCATCACCCTTCCCAACGGTGCGCTTGCGCAAGCCAGAAGCCCTGACATTCGTTGGGACAAGGCCGCTTGCCGCTTCTGCGGCACCGGCTGTTCGGTGCTTGTGGGCGTCAAGGATGGCCGCGTTGTGGCCACGCAGGGCGACCCCGAAGCGCCCGTGAACCGCGGGCTGAACTGCATCAAGGGCTATTTCCTGTCCAAGATCATGTATGGCGCCGACCGCCTGACCACGCCGCTTCTGCGCAAGGCGAACGGCGTTTATGACAAGAACGGCGACTTTGAGCCGGTCAGCTGGGACGAAGCCTTCGACGTGATGGCCGAGAAGTGGAAGGCCAGCCTGAAGGAAAAAGGCCCGACCGCAGTCTCCATGTTCGGGTCCGGTCAGTGGACGGTCTGGGAAGGCTATGCCGCTGCCAAACTGATGAAGGCCGGGTTCCGGTCCAACAATATCGACCCCAACGCGCGCCACTGTATGGCGTCCGCCGTGGCTGGTTTCATCCGCACCTTCGGCATTGACGAGCCGATGGGCTGTTATGACGATCTTGAACATGCCGATACGTTCGTCCTGTGGGGCTCGAACATGGCCGAGATGCACCCGATCCTGTGGTCGCGTCTGACCGACACCCGCCTGACCAAGCCGGGCGCGGAAGTGCATGTGCTGTCCACGTTCGAGCATCGCTCGTTCGAGTTGGCCGACAACGGCATGATTTTCGTGCCGCAGACGGATCTGGCGATCCTGAACTATATCGCCAACTACATCATCCAGAACGACGCGGTGAACTGGGAGTTTGTCGAAAAGAACACCCATTTCAAACGCACCGCGACCGATATCGGCTATGGCCTGCGCCCCGAACACGAGCTGGAGCAAGCCGCCGAGAACCCGGCACATGACGGCGGGCACGGCAAGCTGTCGGACATGACGTTCGAGGAATACAAGGAAGCCGTCGCGCCCTATACGCTGGAATACGTGTCCGAACTGTCGGGCGTGCCGGCGGCGTCGCTGGAGCGTCTGGCCCAGCAATATGCTGACCCGAACCGCAAGGTGATGAGCCTGTGGACGATGGGTTTCAACCAGCACACCCGCGGCACATGGGTAAACAACCTCATGTACAACGTGCACCTGCTGGTGGGCAAAATCTCGGAACCCGGCAACTCGCCCTTCTCGCTGACCGGGCAACCGTCGGCCTGCGGCACAGCGCGCGAGGTTGGCACCTTTGCCCACCGTCTGCCCGCCGACATGGTTGTCGCGAATGAAAAACATCGCGACATCTGCGAAACCGCGTGGGGCATCCCAAAGGGCACGATCCCACCGAAACCCGGCTTCCACGCCGTGTTGATGCACCGCAAGCTGAAAGATGGCGACCTGAACTGCCACTGGGTGCAGTGCACCAACAACATGCAGGCCGCGCCCAACATGAACGAAGAAGGCTTGCCGGGCTATCGCAACCCCGACAACTTCATCACCGTGTCGGACCCTTACCCCACCGTCACAGCGATGTCGGCCGACCTGATCCTGCCCACCGCCATGTGGGTCGAAAAGGAAGGTGCCTATGGCAACGCCGAACGCCGCACCCAGTTCTGGCGCGAACAAGTGTCCGCACCGGGCGAGGCGAAGTCGGATGTCTGGCAGGTCATGGAGTTCTCGAAACGCTTCACCACGGACGAGGTGTGGCCCGCCGAGCTTCTGGACACCATGCCCGAGCTGAAGGGCAAGACCCTGTACGAAGTGCTGTACGAGAACGGCAAGGTCAACAAGTTCCCGGTGTCCGAAGTGGCCGAAGGCTTCAACAACCACGAAAGCGAGCATTTCGGGTTCTACGTGCAGAAAGGCCTGTTCGAAGAATACGCCGAGTTTGGGCGCGGCCATGCTCACGACCTGGCGGATTTCGATGTTTACCACCAGGCGCGCGGGTTGCGCTGGCCCGTGGTGGACGGCAAGGAAACGCTCTATCGCTTCCGCGAAGGCTATGACCCCTACGTCAAGGAAGGCGAGGGCGTGAAGTTCTATGGCAAGCCGGATGGCAAGGCCTTCATCATCTTCGCCCCCTACGAGCCGCCTGCGGAAACTCCGGACGAGGAGTACGACCTGTGGTTCGTCACGGGGCGGGTGCTGGAGCACTGGCACTCTGGCTCGATGACCCGTCGCGTGCCCGAGCTTCACCGCTCGTTCCCGTCGGCTGTTGTCTTCATGCACCCCGATGACGCCAAGGACCGTGGCCTGCGTCGCGGGCAGGAGATCTCGATCTCGACCCGGCGCGGCGAGGTGCTGTCGCGGGTCGAAACCCGTGGCCGGAACAAGATGCCCAAAGGCGTCGTGTTCATGCCGTGGTTCGACGAGGGCCAGCTGACCAACAAGCTGACGCTGGACGCTACCTGCCCGATTTCCAAGGAAACGGACTTCAAGAAATGCGCCTGCAAGGTTGAACGCGCCTAAGCGCAGATCAGACGAAAGAAAAGATCATGTCCGCCGCCAACAAACGTAAACCCAAGCCGCTTGACCGCCGTCGCTTCCTTCAGGATGCCGCGCGGGCAGCGGGGGCGTGCGCGGTGGCGGGCATGGCGCTCAGCAAACTGGCGACAGATGCGCGGGCCTTGCCAGCGCAAGCCATTCGTCCCCCCGGCGCCCTGCCGGAAGAGGATTTTCTGGCCGCCTGCATCCGCTGTGGCCTGTGCGTCCGGGATTGTCCCTATGACACGCTGAAATTGGCCGAGCTGGGGATCGAAGGTCCCGCGACCGGCACCCCCTATTTCACCGCGCGCGACATTCCGTGCGAGATGTGTGACGACATCCCCTGCGTCGTGGCCTGCCCAACGGGCGCGTTGGATCACGGGCTGACCAATATCGACGACGCAGACATGGGTCTGGCGGTTCTGATTGATGAAGAACGATGCCTGAACGCCTTGGGTTTGCGCTGTGACGTCTGCTATCGCGTCTGCCCGGTGATCGACAAGGCCATCACGTTGGAACGCCGGCATAACGAACGGTCGGGCGCACATGCGATCTTCATGCCCATTGTCCATTCCGACCACTGCACCGGCTGCGGCAAATGCGAAAAATCCTGCGTTCTGCCCGGTGAGTCCGCCATCAAGGTACTGCCGCGCCGCCTTGCCACTGCCGAGGCGGCTGAACACTATAAACTGGGGTGGGAAGACCGAAATCCCATGGTGGACGAGTTGATCGACCTGCCCGACCGACTGCCCGGACCGGGCACCGACAACCTTGCCGCGCCCGGTGGTTACTTGCCCGAAGGCTTACCTGATCCGTCAATGGAGGGTGGCTTTTCGCCGTCCTTCGGCCTTCCCGGCACAGGAGGGACAGGACAATGAGCGAAAAAACCGCTCTTCCCGTTGGACAAGAGGCCATTCAGGAGAAAGGCTGGTGGAAAGCCCATCGGTTTCTGATCCTGCGCCGCCTGACGCAAGCCTTTTTCCTTGGTCTGTTTCTGCTGGGGCCGTGGTTCGGGATCTGGTGGGTGAAAGGCAATCTGGCCGGGTCGATGACATTCGATTTTCTGCCGCTGACCGATCCGTTCGTTCTGCTGCAAGGCATCGTCGGCCAACACTGGCCCGAGATGACGGCGATCATCGGCGCGCTGATCGTCGGCGTGGCCTATGCGCTGATCGGTGGGCGCGTCTATTGCAGTTGGGTCTGCCCGATCAACCCCGTAACCGACGCGGCCCATTGGCTGCATGACAAGCTGGGCCTTGCGAAAGGTTGGCAGCCGAAACGCAACACGCGTTTCTGGGTGCTTGGCATGGTGTTTGCCGTGTCCGCCCTGACCGGCACCATCGCGTGGGAGTTCGTGAACCCGATCTCGATGCTGCACCGTGGGCTGATCTTCGGCATGGGCTTTGCCTGGACTTTCGTGCTTGCCGTGTTTCTGTTCGATCTTGTGGTTTCGCGCCGCGGCTGGTGTGGTCACCTCTGCCCGGTCGGCGCGTTCTATGGACTGCTGGGGCAGGGCTCTCTTCTGCGCGTCAGCGCCGTGAACCGCGCCGAATGCGACGATTGCATGGATTGCTTTGCGGTATGCCCCGAAATGCACGTCATCACCCCCGCGCTTCGCGGCGCGGATGAGGACACGCCGATCATCCTGTCGCCCGACTGCACCAATTGTGGCCGCTGCGTGGATGTCTGCGCGCCCGATGTTTTCAAATTCACCACCCGGTTTGACACGACCCCCGCGCCAGCCCGCGCGTCACGCCGGAACAAACAACGTCAACCCGAGGCCAGTCGCGCGGCCTGAGACACAAAAATACGGGAGATGCCCAAATGAAAAAGAACATTCTGATCAGCGCCATCGTCGCCCCGACGCTTCTGGCCACCGTCGCCTTTGCGCAAAGCGCGGGCGGCGTCAGCACGCTGCGCGGGGCGGATGTGGCAGACCCTGTCGCGGTCGAGGATGTGTTCCACCAGGACGAAACGCGATTTGCGCGAAACTATCGCCAGCAACCGCCACTGGTGCCGCATTCGATCGACCAATATCAGATCGACCTGAAAGCCAACCGCTGTCTGTCCTGCCACGACTGGACAGTTGCAGGCGAACGCAAGGCGCCAACCTTGTCGATGACCCACTATCTGGATCGGGAAGGCAATCAGATGGATACGGTGGCGGGGACGCGCTGGTTCTGCAACCAGTGCCACGTGCCTCAGGCTGACGCGCCGGAGCTGGTCGACAATACATTCGAGCCTTCGAACTGAAACCGGACGAATAGGGAAAAAGGAAAAGGGACATGTCTAAAGCAAACCCCGGTTTCATCCGCCGTTTGTGGCGCAAATTCTGGTCCCCGGCAGGGGCAGTATCACTCGGTGTCATTCTGGTTGCCGGCTTTTTCGTCGGGGTTGTCTTCTGGGGCGGTTTCCACTGGGCGCTGGAAATGACCAATACCGAGAAATTCTGCATCTCGTGCCACGAGATGGAAGATAACGTCTATGCAGAGTACCAGGGCACCGTTCACCAGAACAACAGCTCTGGCGTGCGGGCGACCTGCCCGGATTGTCACGTGCCCAAGGATTGGGGCCCGAAGATCGTGCGCAAGATCCAGGCGTCGAAAGAGCTTTACGGCCACTTCATCACCCGATCCATCTGGACGCGCGAGAAGTTTGAAGATCACCGGCTTGTCATGGCAACGCGGGAATGGCGCCGGATGAAATCGACGGATTCCAAGGAATGCCGCAACTGCCACAGCTTCGATTTCATGGATTTTACGCAGCAGGAAAACCGTGCCGCCGACAATCACCAGATCGCGTTGGACGAAGGCAAAACCTGCATCGACTGTCACCAGGGCGTTGCGCATGAGTTGCCCGAAAACTGGCAGGCTGAGTATGAGGAAATGTCCAACCAGCTTGCCGCCGAGGGCAATCTGACGCTGCCCGATGGGCGCGTCGTCGCAGATGCCAAGGACGAGTTGAACGGATATCTGTCGGGATCGACCAACTGATCCTGACAGGGGTGTGAAAAAAAAGCGGCGCGCCGTGATTGGCGCGCCGTTTCCTTTTTTGACCTCTGATCTGAGTCAGTTCAACGCTGCATCCGTGATGACGCTCGTCCAGGCCCCTTCGGGTTCCTTGGTGATCACGGGGTCGGATCCGCCGGACAACAGCGTTTCGACCGTCCGCTGATAGGCCGCCGGGTCAAGTGCCCCATTGGAACCGGCAGTCAGCTTGGCAATCTCGCCCATCATGCGAACCTGGTGCTTTTCGGTCTGGGCGCCTGTTTCGTCATATTCCAGGACGATCATGGCCGCGTCCTCCGGGTTTTCCTCGGCCCATTTCCACCCCTTCATCGAGGCGCGCACAAAGCGTTCCATCTTGTTGACGAATGCCTCGTCGCTCAGATTTTCTTCCAGAACGTAAAGGCCATCTTCCAGTGTCGCGACGCCCTGATCCTCGTACTTGAAGGTGATTAGCTCTTCCGGGGTCACACCTGCGTCGATCACCTGCCAATACTCGTTGTAGGTCATGGTCGAAATGCAGTCGGCCTGTCGTTGCAAGAGCGGGTCGACGTTGAAGCCCTGTTTCAGCACTTCGACCCCGTTTTCGCTGGCCCCATCGGTTGCAATGCCCATTTTTGACATCCAACTCATGAACGGAAACTCGTTGCCGAAGAACCAGACACCAAGCGTGCGATTGGTCAAATCATCCGGGCTTTCGATACCCACATCGCCCCAACAGGTCAGCATCATGCCCGAGGACGCGAAAGGTTGGGCGATGTTGACCAGTGGCAGACCTTTTTCGCGTGCGGCTAATGCGGCCGGCATCCATTCCACGATCACATCTGCCCCGCCACCTGCGATCACCTGCGTGGGCGCAATGTCCGGCCCGCCGGGCAGGACTGTGACGTTCAGATCCTCTTCAGCATAGAACCCCTGATCCAGCGCGACATAGTAGCCCGCGAACTGGGATTGCGTGACCCATTTGAGCTGCAAGGTCACATCATCTGCCGCCATGGCGGTGCCAGATGTGACGGCCAGGGCCATCGCCCCGATCACTGATTTGACTTTCATAATCTTCTCCTTGTTGAACCTTATGTTTTTTTGTTTGCTCAGCCTCGTTGGGATGGGTGCCAGAACGTCACCTTCTTTTCAAACCACGCAACCACACCATAGAACAGCGTGCCTGCCAAGGCCGCGACGACGATCTCGGCCCAGACGAGGTCGATTGACAGGCTTCCGACCCCGGTTGAGATACGGAACCCCATGCCTCGGGTAGGGGATCCGAAATATTCGGCTACGATGGCTCCGATCAGGGCCAGCGTCGCCCCGACCTTCAATCCATTGAAAATGAACGGCATGGCGGCGGGAATGCGCAGCTTCCACAGGGTCGTGAAATAGCCAGCCGCATAGGTTTTCATCAGATCGCGTAACATCACGTCTGTTTCGCGCAGCCCCTGCACGGTGTTGACCAATACGGGGAAGAACACCATGACGACGACGACCGCCGCCTTGGATTGCCAGTCGAACCCGAACCAGCTGACCAGAATGGGGGCGACCCCAACAATCGGCAGGGCCGCGACGAAGTTTCCGATGGGCAACAGGCCCCGGGTCAGGAAGGGTGACCGGTCGATCAATATCGCCACACCGAACGCTGCTGCCGCGCCGATGAGATAGCCGCGCAGCGCGCCTTTCAGCACGGTTTGCGTGAAATCCTCCCACAGCATCCCGGTTGATCTGGCGAACGTATCTGCGACGGCAGAGGGTGGGGGTAGGATTGCCGCCGAGACATTGAAGGCATGGACCAGGGCCTCCCAGGCGACGACAAGCGTCAGCCCGAAGATCACTGGCACCACGACACGCACCAACCGTGTCTCGGCCCATTTCGACCGGACCATTGCGACATTCGCGGCCCATGCGGCCAGCCAGAAAACAAGGGCAAGGATCAACCAGTTCATGAGCGCATCCCCATCCGACGCAAGAGCACCTGCTGCGTGCGGTCAATCACTGTGACCAGCACGCCAGCCAGGATCGCGGCGGCAAACAGCGCCGCCCAGATCGCCAGTGGTGTGCCGAACTGATCGCCGATCAGGATCCGTGCGCCCAGACCGCTGATCGCACCTGTTGGCAGTTCCCCCACGATGGCACCGACCAGCGCGGCCGCAATCCCGATCTTGAGCGAGGTGAACAGATAAGGCAGTGACGCAGGCACGCGCAGTTTCAGAAACCGCTGCACACCCGAGGCGCTATAGGTCTTCAGCAAGTCCAGCTGCTCGGCGGTGGGCGAACGCAGACCTTTCACCATCCCGACCAGTACCGGGAAGAAACACAGGTAGGATGAGATTAGGGCTTTGGGAAAGCCGCGCCCTTCGATTCCCACTTGTGAGGACAGCACGATGATCATCGGCGCCAGCGCCACGATGGGAATGGCCTGCGATATGATCGCCCATGGCATTACCGACATCTCGATCACCCGTGATTGCACGATGGCAATCGCGCCGACGATCCCGATGGTCGTGCCCAGAAGGAAGCCCCAGAAGGTTGATTGCAGCGTGATCCAGCCGTGATAGATCAACGAGCGTTTGGACCATGTGCGCCCTTTCAGAACCATTTCGCCCGTGGTGCGCCACAGCTCCTGTCCGACCTGCGCAGGGGTGGGCAGGCGCGGTCGCTCAAGGCTGTAGCCCTCCGCGATGTGCTCGCGGTTCTGTGCCATGAGGGTCCAGACCGATATATTGCGCCGCTCGACCGCAGAAGGCGGATCAATCGCGGCGCCTGTGCGCTCGGCCTGGTCCAGGGCCACACGAATGTTCATCGGGGCGACCGCCAGATACCAGATGACGACGATCGACGCCAAAACCGTCAGGACGGAAAGCGCGGTTTTAGTCATAGGAATGCCCCGCGCGCAGCCCTTCGCGCACCCGGTGTGCCACATCCAGAAACGCCTGCGTGTCGCGAATGTCCAGTGGACGATCGGCAGGCAGGGGGTTTTCGATCACGTCCGAAATCCGGCCGGGACGCGGTGACATGACGACGATCTTGGTCGACAGATACACCGCCTCGGGGATCGAGTGGGTGACGAAGGCAATCGTTTTCTGCGTCTTTGCCCACAACTTCAAAAGCTGCTCGTTCAGGTGGTCCCGCACGATCTCGTCCAGCGCGCCGAAGGGTTCGTCCATCAGCAGGATGTCGGCGTCAAAGGCCAGTGCGCGCGCAATCGACGCCCTCTGCTGCATCCCGCCTGACAATTGCCAGGGAAACTTCTTCTCAAACCCTGCAAGATCAACCAGTTCCAAAACCTTCTTGATGCGCGCGTCCTGCTCGGCCTTGGGATAGCCCATGATCTCAAGCGGCAGGCGCACATTGCGCCCGATGGTGCGCCACGGATAAAGCCCTGCGTGCTGAAACACATAGCCATAGGCGCGTGACTTGCGCGCCTCGCGGGCGGACACGCCATTGACCGTGATTGACCCGCCCGTGGGTTGTTCCAGATCCGCCATGCAGCGAAGGAAGGTGGTTTTGCCACAGCCTGACGGTCCGATGAAGCTGACGAAATCGCCCTTATTGATGTCAAGCGACACGTCTTTCAACGCATGCACCGGGCCGTCATTGGTTTGAAAGGTCAGCGAGAGGGTCTCGGCCTTGATCGCGGTTTCTGTAGCCAAAGTCAGACCCCTGTCGCTGGAATGCCGGTGCGTTTGACCGGCTGCGGCGCGGTCAGTTCTTTCCACTTGCTCAGCGCCGCGTTGACCGTCGCATTCGGCGCGCGTTCGACAAATTTGCCGTGGCCTTCCTGGGTCTTGATCTCGCCGTCATGCACCGCAACCTGGCCGCGTGTCAGCGTGAAGCGGGGCAGGCCTTTGACCTTGTGGCCTTCAAACACGTTATAATCGATGGCCGATTGTTGGCTGCCTGCCGTGATGGTCTTTTCCTTCTCGGGATCCCACACAACAAGGTCGGCGTCGGCCCCCACCAGAACAGCTCCTTTCTTGGGATAGCAGTTCAGGATTTTGGCGATGTTGGTTGAGGTGACGGCGACAAATTCATTCATCGTCAGGCGCCCCGTGGCCACGCCATTCGTCCAGAGCATCGGCATGCGATCTTCCAGACCGCCGGTGCCGTTCGGGATCTTGGTGAAATCCCCCACACCATAGCGTTTCTGCTCGGTTGTGAACGCACAATGGTCGGTGGCGACAACCGACAGGCTGCCCGATTGCAGGCCAGCCCATAGGCTGTCTTGATGCTTTTTGTTGCGGAAGGGGGGCGACATCACGCGGCGTGCGGCGTGGTCCCAATCCTTGTTGAAATACTCGCTTTCATCCAGCGTCAGGTGCTGGATTAGCGGCTCACCCCAAACCCGTTTGCCCTGCATGCGGGCGCGGCGGATCGCCTCGTGGCTTTCCTCGCAGGACACATGCACGACATAGAGCGGTGCACCGGCCATGTCGGCAATCATGATCGCGCGGTTGGTGGCTTCGCCTTCGACCTGCGACGGGCGGGAATAGGCGTGGGCTTCCGGCCCGGTGTTACCCTCGGCCAGCAGCTTGGCGGAGAGTTCCGCCACCACGTCGCCGTTTTCGGCATGCACCATCGGGGTCGCGCCCAGTTCGGCCAGACGGCTGAACGAAGAGTAGAGCTCGTCATCATTCACCATCAGCGCGCCCTTATAGGCCAGGAAGTGCTTGAAGGTGTTGATGCCGCGGTCCTGAACGACGGTTTTCATGTCGTTAAACACCTGCTCGCCCCACCAGGTTACGGCCATGTGGAACGAATAGTCACAGTTTGCGCGGGTCGATTTGTTGTCCCAGCGCTTCAGCGCGTCCAGCAAGCTTTCGCCTTGATTGGGCAGGCAGAAATCGACCACCATCGTGGTACCGCCCGCCAGACCGGCGCGCGTGCCGCTTTCGAAATCATCCGATGAGTAGGTGCCCATAAATGGCATCTCGAGGTGCACATGCGGGTCGATCCCGCCGGGCATGACATAGCAGCCGGTGGCATCCAACTCCTTGTCGCCCTTCAGGTCCGCCCCGATTTCAATGATGACGCCGCCTTCAACAAGGACATCTGCCCTGTAGGTCAGGTCAGCGGTCACGACGGTGCCGTTTTTGATGGCTGTGGTGCTCATATCTTGTCTCCCTGATGGCCAGGCGCAGTTTCCCTGCTTCTTCTGGCGTTAAATATCCCGGGGTCCGGGGCAGCGCCCCGGTCCGACCGTCACATCATTTTATAATCTCCGCGGTGTTCAGAACGGCGTGCAACAACACATCTGTCCCCGCCTGTGCCCATTCCTTCGAGATTTCCTCGGCCTCGTTGTGGCTCAACCCATCCACACAAGGGCACATGATCATCGCGGTCGGGTATATTTCGTTGATCCAGCAGGCGTCGTGACCCGCGCCGGACACGATGTCCATATGGCTGTAACCCAGTTCTTTCGCGGCATTTCGCACGGCGTCCACGCAGCCCTCGTCAAAGGCGGGCGGGTCGAAGGTGCCGACCATTTCCCAGCTCATCTCGACGCCGATATCCGCGCAGAGCTTCGGCGCGCGCTCGTCAAACTCGGCGATCATCGCGTCGATCACCTCTTTCAGGTGCGAGCGGAAATCGACGGTGCAGACGACCTTGCCGGGAATGATGTTGCGCGAGTTCGGATAAACGTCGATGTGACCGATGGCCCCCACCGCGTTGGGCTGGTGCTTCATCGCGATTTCATGCACCAGTTCGGTGATCAGGGCCAAGCCACGACCCGCATTGATCCGCATGGGCATCGGGGTCGATCCGGTGTGGCTTTCCTTGCCCACAATCGTCACTTCCAGCCAGTTCAACCCCTGACCATGAGTGACAACGCCAATATCCTTGCCTTCAGCTTCCAGAATTGGCCCTTGTTCGATGTGCAGTTCGAACATCGCGTGCATCTTGCGGGCGCCGACCTTTTCATCGCCAACCCAGCCGATGCGTTTCAACTCGTCGCCGAACTTTTTGCCTTCGGCGTCCACGCGGTCGTAAGCCCAGTCTTGCGTGTATTTTCCGGCAAACACGCCCGAGGCCAGCATGGCCGGGGCAAAGCGTGTGCCTTCCTCGTTGGTCCAGTTGGTCAGAACGATGGGGTGTTTCGTCTTGACCCCCATGTCGTTCATCGTGCGGATGGCTTCCAGCCCGCCCAGCACGCCAAGAACCCCGTCATACTTGCCGCCAGTGGGCTGCGTATCCAGATGCGAGCCCATATAGACGGGCAGGGCCTCGGGGTCTTCGCCCGGACGCGTGGCAAACATATTGCCCATGGTGTCGACGCCCATGGTGCATCCGGCGTCTTCACACCATTTTTGAAACAGGGAACGGCCCTCGGCATCTGCGTCGGTCAGGGTCTGCCGGTTATTGCCGCCCGCAACGCCCGGGCCGATCTGGGCCATCTCCATGATGCTGTCCCATAGGCGGTCAGGATCAATGCGCAAATTGCTTCCGTGGCTCATGTCAATCTCCCAATTGGATATGCTTTCGGCGGCGCGGATTCTAGATTCCGTCTTGATGACAGGCTGACGGATTTCTGCACGATCGGTCAATCTTTTTCTGACCGATCGTGCAGAAACACCTGTTTTTCGGGCAGAACCCATGGCACAAGATGAAACCCTGTGCGGGTTTTGCACATGGAAGGTGAGTGTGAAGAGCGACGTGAACAAGACGACAAGAGGCATCCAAAGCCGCAATCGCGAAGAGGTGACGACCCGCATTCTGGTCGCCGCCGAAAAGGTGTTTGCCGAATTTGGCTATGCTGGCGCATCCATCAGCCGGATCGCCGCGTCCGCCGGGATACCCAAGTCCAATGTCGTCTACTACTTCGAAACGAAAGAGGCGCTCTATCGCCGCGTGGTGGGCGAGATCTTCGATATCTGGCGCGCCGCCGCAGACAGCATCAGCGTCGACAACGACCCGATCCATGCGCTGGGTGAATACATCGACACCAAGCTCGATCTTGCCCGAACCCGGCCCTATGGCTCGAAGGTTTGGGCGAACGAGATCATCCAGCGTGCCCCCATCGTGCAGGACTATCTGGAAGACGAGTTGCGCTCCTGGACCGAAAACCGCATCACCGTGATCGAGGCGTGGGTGCAAAACGGCCAGATTCGCCCGATCAGTGCCCGCCACCTGCTTTATGCAATCTGGGCGACGACGCAGCATTATGCTGACTTCACCCACCAGATCACGACGTTGAATGACGGGGTCGAACTGAGCGACGCGCAATGGGAGGACACCAAGACAGCGGTGAAAGACCTGCTGTTGTCCGGGGTGGCATTGCCGGGGCAGGATGGGGTCGCGACGGATGGCTAAGGCAGATGTTTCCCCGCGCCGCACCCGCATCCAGCGCGAAAAGCGGCAGGCCATATTCGAGGCTGCTCTGGACGTGTTCTCCGAGAAAGGTCTGCGCGGCGCGACCCTTGATCAGATCGCCAATGCCGCCGGGTTGTCCAAGCAGAATATTGTGTACTATTTCAATGGCAAGGAAGCGATCTATTCCGAGCTGCTGGAAAGTCTGCTGGAAGAATGGGTCAGTCCCCTGCGCGACCTGTCTGCCGATGGCGAGCCGCTGGACGAAATCCTGACCTATGTGAGCCGGAAGATGGAAATGTCGCGAAAGATGCCGCGTGAAAGCCGGTTGTTCGCGACCGAGATTCTGCATGGCGCGCCCCGACTTGGGGAAATGCTGACAGACGATCTGAAAACGCTTGTCGATGAAAAGGCCGCGGTGATTGCCAATTGGATGGTCGAGGGGCGGCTTGCCACCATCGACCCGCATCATTTGATTTTCTCGATCTGGGCGATGACGCAGCACTATGCCGATTTCGACCTTCAGGTGCAGGCGGTTCTGGGTCCCGTACGCAGTGACACGCGGTTCGAGGACGCCGAGGCGTTCATCAAACACATGCTCGTCAGGGCGCTTCTCCCCTAAGCAGCATTGCCAGCGCCAGAAGTGTGGCGGCCACGCCTATCAAAAGAAGCGGCGGTTGCGTTGCGCCATAGAACAGGAAATCCCACAGCACCACCCAGCTTGGCACCAGATAAGTGTAGGCCATGACCTTTCCGGCGGGCAGGCGCTGGGCGGCGTATTGCACCAGAAAGAAGGTGCCAGCCGTGGTGACGATGGCAAGATAGGCGATGACCAGCCAGACCGCCGGACGCAGGGCGGCAAAATCGGTGTGGATCAGGTCGCCATATCCGTAGATGCCGGTCACGATCAGCGATCCCAGCACGGTGCCAAGCGATGTTTGCAACGGTTTCACGTCATGGGCCAGCTTCCGCGCCAGCGCAGGCACCAGCGCATGACCCAACGCGCCGACGGCAAACAACGCCTCGCCGCGGCCAAGTTCGAACCGCATCAGCGCGCCGATATCCGCGCGAAAGATCACCCAGACGGCCCCAGCCGCGCCGATGGTCAGAGCGATCAGCGTCCAACGGCCTGACCTCTGCCCCGCGATCAGCAATCCGCAGCCTGCCGCCATCAAAGGCGTCAGAGTAAAGACCGCGGCGGTGGATACGGCGGTTGTGATCCGCAAGGCCTCGAACATCGTGATGAAATAAACGGCCATCAGCCCGCCCATCAGCCCGAACCGCCAAAACCCGCGAAAGACGGGGCGCACCGGCACCCGCAAGACGCGCGCCAGTCCGAAAAGGACCAGCGCGGCCAGTGCAAACCGCACCGTGTTCAGGGCGGCGGGGGTGATTTCTTTCGCGACGATGTGTCCAAAGCTGAACGACAGCGACACCAGCGCCGAGAAGGACAGCATCGCCAGATGGCCCTGTCGCGCGGGGGACAGGGCCTCGCCGGTCTTATTCGGCGGCAGTGGCGGTTGGGTTGTTGGGGTGGGTCGTCCAGTTGGCATATTCTTTCTCAACAACCTTGCCTGTTCGTTCGTCCACGGCACCTGGCGCGATGGTTTCCATGGTAATGCAGCCCTCGACCGGGCAGACATTGACACAGAGGTTGCACGCGACGCATTCGTCGTCCTTCACGTCAAAGACGCGATCATCCGACATGCTGATCGCCTGGTGCGATGTGTCCTCACAGGCTGCATAGCAGCGCCCGCATTTGATGCAAGCCTCTTGGTCGATCCGCGCCTTGGTGACGTGGTTCAGGTTCAGATATTGCCAATCTGTGACATTGGGCACGGCGCGGCCCACAACCTCGTCAATCGAGGTGTAGCCCTTTTCGTCCATCCACTGGCTCAGGCCCGAGATCATCTCTTGCACCACTTTGAATCCATAGGTCATGGCCGCCGTGCAGACCTGCACGTTGCCCGCGCCAAGGGCCATGAACTCGGCCGCATCGCGCCATGTGGTGACGCCGCCGATGCCCGAAATGGGCAGGCCGCGCGTGCCGGGGTTGCGGGCAATCTCGGCGACCATGTTCAGGGCGATGGGTTTCACCGCCGGGCCGCAATAGCCACCATGGGTGCCTTTGCCGTCGATGGTCGGCTCGGGTGCCATGAGGTCAAGATCGACATTGGTGATCGAGTTGATCGTGTTGATCAGGCTGACCGCATCGGCCCCGCCATCCTTCGCGGCCTGCGCCGGGTTCAGGATGTTGGTGATGTTGGGCGTCAACTTCACGATGACGGGCAGGTCGGTAGCTTCCTTACACCAGCGCGTGACCATTTCGATATATTCCGGCACTTGCCCCACGGCGGACCCCATGCCGCGTTCGGCCATGCCGTGTGGACAGCCGAAGTTCAGCTCGAACCCATCGCAGCCGGTTTCGGCAATGCGGGGAATGATGCGTTTCCACTCATCCTCTTCGCAGGGCACCATCACGGATGCGATCAGCGCGCGATCGGGATAGTCCTTCTTCACGCGGGCCATTTCCTCAAGGTTGACCTCAAGCGGGCGGTCGGTGATCAGTTCGATGTTGTTCAAACCCAACAGGCGACGGTCTGCGCCGTGAATGGCGCCATAGCGCGGGCCGTTCACATTGACGACGGGCGGCCCTTCAGCCCCCAGCGTTTTCCACACGACACCGCCCCAACCAGCTTCGAACGCGCGGCGCACGTTGTATTCCTTGTCGGTGGGTGGGGCCGAGGCCAGCCAGAACGGGTTGGGGGATTCAATTCCAAGAAAATTTGATGTCAGGTCGGCCATTAGCTTGCTCCTGTCAGAGTGGCGTGGATGTCCATGGCCGCATCGCGACCTTCGGCAACGGCGGTGACGGTCAGATCGTCGCCGCCTGAGGCGCAATCGCCCCCGGCCCAGACATGTGCCAGATTGGTTTTCTGCGTGGCATCGACCTTGATCTTGCCGCCATCCAGCGCCAGCGCGTCGGGCGTGTGGCCCAGTTTCTGGCCGATGGCTTTGAACAGTTGATCGGCGGGCAGGGTGAAGGTCTCGTCCAGCGTGACCAGCTTGCCATCCCGCGTCTCGGTATAGGCAAATGTGACGGCGCGCAGCGACCCGTTGCCTTCGATCCCGACAGGGGTCGCGTTGCAGATCAACCTGACACCCTTCTGCCGCGCAAGATCCTGTTCGAATTTGGATGCGGCCATCGCCTCTTGCCCGCGACGATAAACGATGGTCACGTCTTCGGCGCCCAGCAGTTTGGCCTGCACACCCGCATCAATCGCGGTCATACCGCCGCCAATGACGACGACGCGCCGCCCAACGGGCAGGGTGGTCAGATTATCGGCCTGACGCAGATCGGCGATGAAATCGACGGCGGGCGAGACATTGTCCTTATCTTCGCCCTCCAGCCGCAGGGCGTTCACGGCGGACAAGCCCATGCCAAGGAACACGGCGTCGAAATCACATTGCAGCCCGTCCAACGTGACGGATTGCCCCAAAGCCTGTTCATAGCGGATTTCGATCCCGCCAATCGACAGAAGCCAATCCAGTTCCCTCTGCGCGAAGTCGTTGGTGGTTTTATAGGCCGCGATGCCAAATTCGTTCAGGCCGCCGCCCTTGGCGCGGGCTTCAAATACCACCACGTCATGTCCCAACATCGCCAAGCGATGCGCGCAGGCAAGGCCCGCGGGGCCAGCGCCCACAACCGCAACTTTCTTGCCGGTCGCATCCGCGCGGGTGAATGGATGTTTGCCCGCCGCCATCAGCGTGTCGGTTGCAAAGCGTTGCAGGCGGCCGATTTCGACGGGCTTACCTTCGGCGACTTCGCGCACGCAAACCTCTTCGCACAGCGTTTCGGTGGGGCAGACCCGCGCGCACATCCCGCCCAGAATGTTCTGGTCAAGGATGGTCTTGGCCGCCGCTTCGGGCGTGCCTGTCGCGATCTGCCGAATAAACAGCGGTATGTCGATCGAGGTCGGACACGCCGTCATGCACGGCGCATCATGGCAAAAGTAGCACCGATCGGCGGCCACCAAAGCCTCGTGATCGTCATATTCTGGATGGAGGTCCGAGAAATTGGCTTGCACGTCGGCTGGCGCTATTCGACCCGGAGACACTCCGTTTTCCCTGTTGATTTGGGGCATTTTTCGATTCCCATTCTTGTTTTGACCTTACCATGAAGGCACAAAATCAAGAATTTTACCAGATGGTAAAAAATAAATCTGAAAAGCGGCCCCAGACCCGTCAGAGATTGCGCGTGATCCAGTTGTCCAGAACTTCGATCTCGCCTTTCTGCATCCGCAGGCCCAGTTTCGACCGTCGCCAAACCACATCTTCCGCGCGCATCGCAAATTCCTTGTCGATCAGCCACCGCACCTCGCGCTCGGTCAGGGTTGCGCCGAAGGCGGTGCCCAGATCATCCTCGCAACAGGCGTCCCCCAGCACATCCCAGCTTTCCGTGCCATAGGCGCGCAGCAGGCGGTTGGCCCAGAACGGGGTCAGAAATGGAAAGTCCGCTTGCAGTTTGTCGATTATGCCAGACACGCCATCCACCGCAAAATCGCCGCCGGGCAAGGGTACACCGGCGGTCCAGTCCGGTTCGTGCACGGGCAAATGCGGGTCCAGTTTCGCCATGACGGCCTCGGCCAGACGGCGATATGTTGTGATCTTGCCGCCTAAGATGTTCAGCGCAGGCGCCCCATCCGCGTCATTCAGCTTCAGCACATATTCCCGCGTTGTCGCCGTGGCCGACCGTGCCCCGTCATCGTAAAGCGGGCGCACGCCGGAATAGGTCCAAACCACGTCATCCCTTGTGATGTCATTCCTGAAATACTGATTGGCAAAGTCGATGAGGTAGTCCATTTCCGCATCCGAACAGACCGGACGGATATCGGCATCCTCATGTGGCGCATCAGTGGTGCCAATCAACGTGAAATCGGTCTCGTACGGGATGGCGAAGATGATCCGTTCATCTGTGCCCTGAAAGAAATAAGCCTTGTCGTGATCAAACAGCTTTCGCGTCACGATGTGCGAGCCGCGCACAAGGCGCACCTTCTCGGCAGTGTTCACGTCAAGCGCCCCGTCGATCAGCTTGCCAACCCAGGGCCCGGCGGCGTTCACAACAATTCTGGCCTTGTGCAGTGTGGTTTGCCCCGTGCGACTGTCCTCGGTGCGTATGATCCAATGGTCCGCGTGTCGCGCCGTTGCAACCACCTTTGTGCGCGGCAGGATCGAGGCCCCGCGTGCTTGCGCATCGCGCGCATTCAGGACGACAAGACGGGCATCCTCGACCCAGCAATCAGAATACTCATAGGCACGGGTGAATTTGGGGTCGAGGGGTTGGCCTTCTGCCGTGCCCGGCAAGGCCAGCGTTTCGGTGCCGGGAAGAATCTGACGTCCGCCCAGAGTGTCATAGAGGAACAGCCCAAGCCGGATGAGCCATGCAGGCCTGCGTCCCTTCATCCAGGGCATCGCGAAAGACAGGAGTTTCGAGGTCGGCGTGTCCCCCTCAAACCGCATATCCTTGTGATAGGGCAGCACGAAGCGCATCGGCCAACTGATATGCGGCATCGCGCGCAACAGAACCTCGCGCTCGATCAAGGCTTCGCGCACCAGACGGATGTCGAAATACTCAAGATACCGCAATCCGCCGTGAAACAGTTTTGTTGAAGCAGACGAGGTTGCGCCACCGATATCATGCATCTCGGCCAGCGTGACGGACAGCCCCCGACCGGCCGCATCGCGCGCAACCCCACAGCCGTTGATCCCGCCCCCGATGATAAACAGGTCGATGATGTCGTCAGTCGAAGCCATAAGAAGACCTTTTCGTTTCGCAGGGATTATGCGCCGATTCTGCCGCAAGCGAAAGGAAAAGACTTTCGTAGATGTTCGTTTTCCGGCAAATTGGGATCAGGAAGGGCAAACCATGTCTCAAACATTTCGTATCCCCGAAATTCTGGCAATGGCGCGCCGGGACGGTCAAGTGTCGGTCGACAAGCTGGCGGCGCATTTCGGCGTCACCTTGCAGACGATCCGGCGGGATTTGTCGGAACTGGCGGATGCCGGTCGGCTGGAACGTGTGCATGGTGGGGCGATCCTGCCATCGGGCATTACGAATATCGCCTATGAGGAGCGCCGCGCGCTGAACCAATCCGCCAAGGCCCGGATCGCTGCGGCCACGTCACGAATGATCCCCAACGATTGTGCGGTTTTTTTGAACATCGGCACCACCACCGAAGCTGTCGCCCGCGCGCTTGTGCACCATCAGAACCTGCTGGTGGTCACGAACAACATCAATGTGGCGCAGATCCTGGGGACCAATCCGGATTGTCAGGTCATCGTGGTGGGGGGCACCATGCGCCCTGCCGATGGTGGTGTCGTGGGGGAACTGGCCGCGCGTTTCGTGTCTGCATTCAAGTTTGATTTTGCTGTCATCGGCTGTTCCGCACTGGATCATGACGGGGATATTCTGGATTACGACATGCAGGAAGTGGTGGTCAGCCAATCTGCGTTGAACCAGGCGCGCGCTACTGTTCTGGTCTGCGATCAGTCCAAGCTGACGCGGGCCGCGCCCGCGCGCATCGGATCCGTTTCAGAACTGGATCATATCGTGACCGATTGCGCTCTTCCTGCTGATTTGTCCCGGATATGTCACGCGGCGGCGACCCATATCAATGTTGCTTAACGCACGATTCTATGGTCACTATCACATGACCGGCGGTCATTTATCCGCCGTCCAAACGAGCAGTAGCAAAAACTTCGGCCGAGGGTGGATCGTTGCAACTTAACGTGAATGGCACTGTACACGAGGTGGATGTCGAAGACGACATGCCGCTGCTGTGGGTCCTGCGGGACGAGATCGGGCTGAACGGACCGAAATATGGCTGCGGCGTCGCGGCCTGTGGGGCATGCACTGTGCATGTCGGTGGGGTGGCCGTGCGGTCGTGTCAAACCCTGGTGTCCGACGTGGATGGGCCAGTGATGACCATCGAGGGGATGGGGACACCTGACGAAATGCACGCCGTGCAAGCGGCCTGGCTGGAACACCAGGTGGCGCAATGCGGGTATTGCCAGGGGGGGCAGATGATGCAGGCAGCCGATCTGCTATCGCAAAATCCAGACCCCACGGATGCCGATATTGACGAGGCAATGTCGGGCAACCTGTGCCGCTGCGGCACGTATCCCCGCATCCGTGCCGCCGTAAAGACCGCGGCCAGAACCATGCGGGGAGGCTGATCATGGGCCGGGCCGGAACCATTGCACGCCGTAGCTTCGTGGTCGGATCTGTCGCCCTTTTGGGCGGGGTGGCGTTCGGGTATTATCAATACAAACGCCCGCCCAAGAACCCTTTGCTTGATGGGCTGGGCAAGGACGAAGCCGCCCTGACACCCTATGTGCTGATCAACGCAGACGGCATCACCCTAACCACGCCACGGGCGGATATGGGGCAGGGCAGCTACTCGGTTCAGGCCGCGCTGATCGCCGAGGAACTGGATGTCGCGCTTGACCAGATCCGCGTCGACCCCGGCCCACCGTCGAAAGCCTATTACAACACCGCATTGGCCAACGAGGCCGTGCCCCTTCCCAGCACGGACCAAAGCACGGCAGCCAATGCCATGCGGGGCACCGTCGATGCGGTGATGAAATTCATGGGGCTGCAACTGACAGGCGGATCGACCACTGTGCCCGACGGGTACGAGAAACTGCGCATGGCCGGCGCGGTCGCCCGCGAGACGCTGAAACAAGCCGCTGCCGAACAGACCGGGCTTGCCGTTACCCAATTGAAAACGGATCGCGGGGCGGTGCTGTTGCCGGATGGCCAGCGCGTTCCGTATCAGGCGCTTGCAGCAACTGCGGCCAGGATTGATCCTGTGACGAATGTGACTTTGCGGCCGTCGACCCAGTGGCGACTGATCGGAAAGCCCATGCAACGGGTTGATATGGTGGCGAAATCCACTGGCACGCAGGCCTATGGTATCGACCACCGGATCGATGGGATGGTGCATGCGGCGATCCGTCTGAACCCCCGTAAGGGAGGCGATGTTGTCAGCTTTGACGCCTCCGCCGCCGAAGCCATGCGGGGCGTGCAGCAGGTCATCGCGGTGACGGGCGGCGTTGGCGTGATCGCGGATAACACCTGGCGAGCCTTTCAGGCCGCCGACGCGATCGAGGTCGAGTGGGGTCCGGCCCCTTACCCCGCCGCGCAGAGTGAACACTGGCAGGTATTGACGGACACGCTTGATGCGGCCGCCCCGGATGCGACGCCACGCGACGATGGTGATATGGATGCTGTCGATGCCTCAATCGAAGCTGAATATCGCGCGCCTTATGTGGCGCATGCGCCGCTGGAGCCGCTGAACGCCACGGTTCTTGTGGGGGAGGGACGCGTAGATGTCTGGACCGGCAACCAGATCCCGCGCATGACCCAGGCCAGCGTGGCCGACATGACGGGCGTGCCGGCCCGCGATGTGCATGTGCATATCCTGATGATGGGTGGCAGTTTCGGCCACCGACTGGAAGACGAGGTCGTCAAGCGCGCGACCGAATTGGCGATGGCGCTGCCGGGCACGCCGGTCAAGCTGACCTATAAACGCGAAGAGGATACTGCGCAGGACTATACCCGCCCGATCGCTTTGATGCGGGGGCGCGGTTCGGTTGACGGCGGCAAGGTCACGGCGATGGAAGTTCGCGTGGCCAGCCCCTCGATCCTGGACAGCCAGATGGGCGAGCGGCAGGGGATGAACCTGCCCGGTCCGGACAGCGCAATCACCCAGGCGCTGTGGGACCAACCCTATGCCATTCCAGACTATCGCGTGGTCGGCTATCGCCCGCCCAAACTGGGGCCTGTCAGCTCTTGGCGGTCGGTCGGGGCGTCACAGAACGCGTTCTTTCACGAAAACTTCCTGAATGCGCTGATCCACGAGGCCGGTGCCGACCCGGTCGAAGAACGGCTGCGCCTGATGACAGATGCGCCGTCGCGCAAGGTGTTGGAAGCCGTGGCCGATATGTCGGACTGGGGCGGATCACTTGATCGGAACACGGCGCGCGGCGTGGCCTTCAGCCTGTCCTTCGGCACCCCGGTCGCCGAAGTGGTCCAGATCAGCCAAACCGCGGCCGGAATTGCCCTGGACAAAGTCTGGGTGGCGGCCGAGGTGGGCCGCGTCGTGGACCCGATCAACTTCGAGAACCTCGTGCAGGGTGGTGTGATCTGGGGGCTGGGGCATGCGATCAACAGCCAGATCACCTATGCCGATGGCATGGCCGAGCAGCAGAACTTTTTCGATTTCGAAGGACTGCGGAATTACCAGACGCCTGAAATTTTCGTGCGCGGGCTGGAAAACCGTGATCGGGTGACGGGCATCGGTGAGCCGCCCGTGCCGCCCGCCGCACCGGCCTTGGCCGAGGCGCTGTTCCAGGCAACCGGCGAACGCCCGACCGAAATGCCCTTCGCCAACACGTTCACATTCGTCTGACCGATCTTCCACCACTCACGGGGTCAGACATCAAGGCGCGCTCGTCAGAAATGGCGGGCGCGTTTGATATAGGGGGGATGAGGAGGGGCCTTGCCCCTCTGCGCATGCGCGCATTCACCCCAGGATATTTGGAGCCAGAAGAAGGGGTGTGGATTGATTGGTGCTGCTATCTGGCAATTAAGATAGTGGTGAAGCACGCGGAAAACCGAGATCGTTTGAAACTAACTCCGTGCCGTTAATGTCTTCTGCTCTGGTGAGGCGATCTTTAAGCTACCGCGGGTCCAAATTTTGTTAGGGAGCGGATTGGACTTGTGTGATCCCAGTGTCTGCAGATTAACTGCGCCATTCGCTCTGAATATGTAGAAAGTGTACCAACCAGTCGCTTAGTTCTTTTCGATCCGCCAAACCCACCACAATCTCTGACAGAATTTGCCGCATTGACTGCAGTATCGGGGGGCGTGACGCTCTCTTCAGGGTTCTTTGGTGGAAGTGAATTGGGATAGAGAAATATGGCTTTCAGTTTTGGAGAAACACAGATTTATCAAAGGAATGCTGGAACGCGGCGATCGTCAGCACGATATCGCATCTTATTTTGGTGTGAACGGCGGGAGAGTTGGTGAGGTCGCGTCTGGTAATTGCGACTACCCCAATGCCACCCCTTTATCCGAGGAGAACTTGCCACAACCGGGTCCTTAAGTTGGAGCAAAAACGGTATTCGAAATAAAGCAGGTGATACAGGAGGCCGTTGAACTGCTAGAAGGGGCTGGCGAAGACGCTGAAGTGGCGATTGACGCTCTTAATGCAGCACTCAAGAAGCTTTGAAACTTCCGCAACTGATTAGCGACCCTTCCTCTTCCTCCGACCAGCCCGCTGCCCCGGCTTGCCGGCCTTTGAGCGTCCTTTTACCGACTGCGCGGCCTCTCCTGCCGCCTCAATCGCAGATTGACGCGCCAGGGGATCGTCTGCGATCGCCAGTTCGACGGCTTCCAGCCGGTGCACTTCATCCCGCAAACGCGCGGCTTCTTCGAATTCCAGGTTTTCGGCCGCTTTGCTCATTTGGGCTTTCAACCCTTCCAGATGGGCGATCAGGTTGTCGCCGATCATCGGTTTGTCGATGGTCGCCGTGACGCGCGCCATATCGGTGTCGCCGTCATAAAGACCAGCCAGCACGTCATCCACGTTCTTTTTGACCGTTTCGGGTGTGATGCCGTGCAGCTCGTTATAGGCTTTCTGTTTCTCACGCCGCCGGTTGGTTTCGTTCAACGCGCGTTCCATCGAGCCGGTGATCCGGTCAGCATACATGATGACGCGGCCTTCGGCGTTGCGCGCGGCGCGGCCGATGGTTTGCACAAGCGAAGTTTCCGAGCGCAGGAAGCCTTCCTTGTCCGCGTCCAGAATGGCGACGAGGCCACATTCGGGAATGTCCAATCCTTCGCGCAGCAGGTTGATGCCCACCAGCACGTCAAAAGCGCCCAAGCGCAGGTCACGCAGGATTTCGATGCGTTCAATCGTGTCGATGTCCGAATGCATATAGCGCACGCGGATGCCCTGTTCGTGCAGGTATTCGGTCAGGTCTTCGGCCATGCGCTTGGTTAATGTCGTGACCAATGTGCGCATACCGCGGTCGGCCACCTTGCGCACTTCGTCCAGCAGGTCGTCGACCTGCATTTCAACGGGGCGGATTTCGACTTCGGGGTCCAAGAGGCCGGTGGGGCGGATCACCTGTTCGGCGAAGACACCACCGGTCTGCTCAAGCTCCCAACTGCCGGGCGTGGCTGAGACGAACACCGATTGCGGGCGCATGGCGTCCCATTCCTCGAACTTCAGGGGGCGGTTGTCCATGCAGGAGGGCAGGCGGAACCCGTGTTCGGCCAGTGTGTATTTGCGCCGGTAGTCGCCGCGATACATGCCACCGATCTGGGGCACGGAGACATGGCTTTCATCGGCAAACACGATCGCATTGTCGGGGATGTATTCAAACAGGGTGGGGGGAGGTTCGCCCGGCGCGCGGCCCGTCAGATAACGAGAATAGTTTTCGATCCCGTTACAGAAGCCTGCGGCCTCAAGCATTTCGAGGTCGAATTTCGTGCGTTGTTCAAGGCGCTGGGCTTCCAGCAGTTTGCCTTCGTCCTCGAACTGCTTCAGACGGACGGCCAGTTCCTGTTTGATGCTCTGAATCGCCTGTTTCAGCGTCGGCGTGGGCGTGACGTAGTGCGAATTGGCATAGACGCGGACCTTTTCCAGCGTGTCGGTTTTCGCGCCGGTCAGAGTGTCGAACTCGGTGATCGCCTCGAGTTCTTCGCCGAAGAAAGACAGGCGCCAGCCTCGGTCTTCCAAGTGGCTGGGCCAGATTTCCAGACTGTCGCCGCGCACCCGGAACGACCCGCGTTGGAAGGCGTTGTCGTTGCGCTTGTATTGCTGGGCCACGAGGTCACGCATGACGGATCGCTGGTCGTATTCCTTGCCGACCTCGATATCCTGCGTCATGGCGGTATAGGTCTCGGGGCTGCCGATGCCATAGATGCAACTGACCGACGCCACGATGATCACATCGTCCCGCTCCAGAAGCGCCCGCGTGGCCGAGTGGCGCATCCGGTCGATTTGCTCGTTAATCTGGCTTTCCTTCTCGATGAAGGTGTCCGACCGGGGGACGTAAGCCTCGGGCTGGTAATAGTCGTAATAGCTGACGAAATATTCGACCGAGTTGTCGGGGAAATACCCTTTCATCTCGCCATAGAGCTGCGCGGCGAGCGTTTTGTTCGGGGCCAGGATGATCGCAGGACGCTGCGTTTCCTCGATGATCTTGGCCATGGTAAAGGTCTTACCGGTGCCAGTTGCCCCCAGAAGAACCTGTTCGCGTTCCCCGCTGTTGATCCCGCTGACCAGTTCAGCGATGGCGGTGGGCTGATCGCCTGCGGGTTTGAACGGGGTGCTCATCACAAATCGCTTGCCGCCTTCCAGTTTGGGGCGGGCTGTCGGGGCAAGGGTCGGGTTGGTCAACGGGCTGTGGGTCATGCGAATCCTTCCGCTGGTTAGAATGGTCACATTTTGTTCTGCTTCAAGGGGTAAGGAAAACTTTACCTCTTCCTCCCCATAATTAGCGAATTGAGCGATTTGCCCAGATTTCGGATCATGACACCAAGATAGTCGCTTTCGGAATTGTGAAGGCATTTACCAGTTAGCAACCAAAGGTTGCATGAGTGCAGAGAGGAGCGAAAGCCACCTTTTTGCTTACTGCTATCTAAATGTATGAAAAATAACAGAAATATTTGTCGAAATTGGCAAAATTTCTCTCAAAAAATACAACTGATGGTATTTTTTGGGCTTGCTCAGCCCATGGCAGCACGCTAAGTTGAACGGGCAAGCAGCAGAACGGTCTGCCGGTGGCGACGATACACCCACCCCACCCCACCCCTCGCTCCCTCGGAGCTACCGGCAGCCACTCTCTTTTTCAAAACCACCACTCACGATGCGCTTCCAGCCCGCAGCAGGGTTGGAAGTCGCATGTGCCCTGTCGGTACCCGATTGCGCCGGACGCCGGATTACCTGCCAATTTCCCTTGAAAATCCGCCCGGCATGCCGGATAAACCGTCCAGGCTTTCAAGGAGATCCCGGATGCGTGCACGTATCTATCAACCCGCCCGTAACGCCATGACGTCAGGACAGGCCAAAACCAGGGTTTGGCTGTTGGAATACGCCCCGGACGAGGCGCGGGATGTGGATCCGTTGATGGGGTGGACGAGTTCGTCCGACACGCAAAGCCAGGTGCGGTTGAAATTCGACACGAAAGAAGCCGCGCTGAACTATGCCCGCGATCACGGAATCGACGCGATTGTGCAAGAGCCGCACAAACGTCACCCGAATATTCGGCCGGGGGGGTATGGCGAGAATTTTGCCACCAATCGGCGTGGTCCCTGGACCCACTGAAGCGCCGCAAGCCCACATTCACCAGTCAGTTTGACATGTCTTGTCAGGCGTCTAGAAACGCAAGCGCCGAGGCTTCAAATTCGCGTGGCTTTTCGGCGTGCAGCCAATGTCCAGCCTGCGGTATCTTGGCGTGCCGTGCTTTCGGGAACAGTGTTTTGATGTGCGGCCTGTGGTCGGGCAGCACGTAATCTGACATCGCCCCGGACAGGAACAGCACGGGGCCTGTGAACTGTTCCGTCATCTCGGGAAATCCGACGATCAGATCCATGTCGCGTTCAAGCACATCAAGGTTCAGGCGCCATGCGCGCGCCTTGACGTCCAGCGATTGCAGCAGGAACGCCCGCACAGACGCTTCATCGACGAACTGCGCCAGTTGCCGGTCTGCATCCCCACGCGTTTCAACCTGCGACAGGTCGATGCTGCGCATTGCCGTGATCATGGATTGTTGGCTGTGGGCATAGGCAACGGGGGCGATGTCAGCCACCAAAAGGCGGCGCACCATGTCGGGTTGGGTCATCGCAAAGACCATCGCCGCCTTGCCGCCCATGGAATGCCCGATCACATCTGCGGTGCCGCCCAGGCTGTTCACCACCTCGGCCAGATCGGCGGCAAGGTCGGGATAGCTGTGGCTGTCCGTCCACGGGCTTTGACCGTGGTTGCGCATGTCCACGCAGACCACCTGGCGAGTGCCTGACATGCGTTTGGCGATCACGCCCCAGTTGCGCGCGGACCCAAACAGCCCATGCGCAATCAGGACCGGCGGTTGCACCGTGTCGGTGCCATGTGTCTGCATCTCGAGCATGCGGTTTGATAGCGCGGCGATGGGTGCGCTTGAACCCCTTTTTTCTTCTGTCGCCTCTTTCGCGTCTGGTCGCAATGCCGATAAGATGGACGCGAAGAGGGATCATGGAAGGCAGGCGACGTCGTGGACATACACGCGTGCACAGATCGGCTGGCCCAGCTGCTGGAACAGCGGCTGGATATTCGCGGCGCGGGGTTTGAAACCAAACTGCGCCGCGCCGGTCGGTTATTGCCACGCCATTTGCGCCGTGACGGTGACAGACTGGTTGAGGCCATGAGACTGGCCCAGCATCCGCGGTTGGGGCGGCAGTTGGATCAGGTGAGGCTGGAGAAAGCGGCCAATGCGATCGAGCATTATTTGCTGAACTTCGATGCGTGGGACCGACGACGGGGCATTGCGGTCAGCGTTTCGACCAGCATTCTGACGAATATCCTGATCGTCATCGCCTTGGGTCTGTGTCTCGCCCTTTGGCGCGGATTGATTTGAGCAAGTTTCAGGACATAAACACGGTTGGTGGAAAAAATGAAAGCCCCGTCTGGTTGGCGGGGCTTTCTGCCGTTTCAATATCCGATACCTGCAAGCGACGGCGTTAAGTTGCGGCCTTACAGATTCGGATAGAGCGGGAACCGCGCGCAGAGATCGGCGACCTTCGCCTTCACTGCAGCCTCCACCGTCTGATTGCCGTCCTCGCCATTGGTGGCCAGCCCGTCGATCACTTCAACGATCAGGTCAGCGATCTGGCGGAACTCGGCTTCGCCGAAGCCGCGCGTGGTGCCGGCAGGTGTGCCAAGGCGGATACCCGAGGTGACGGTGGGTTTCTCCGGGTCAAACGGAATTCCGTTCTTGTTGCAGGTGATATGCGCCCGGCCAAGGGCCTTGTCGACGATGTTGCCGGTCACGCCCTTGGGGCGAAGATCAACCAGCATCACATGCGTATCGGTGCCGCCGGTCACGATATCCAGCCCGCCCTTCATCAACTGATCGGCCAGCGCGACGGCATTGGCGCGAACCTGTTTTTGATAGGTCTTGAATTCGGGGCGCAGCGCCTCGCCAAACGCTACGGCCTTCGCAGCGATCACATGCATCAGCGGGCCGCCCTGAATGCCGGGGAAAATGGCCGAGTTGATCTTCTTGGCCAGGTCCTCGCGGTTGGTCAGGATCATGCCGCCGCGCGGGCCGCGCAGAGTTTTGTGGGTCGTGGTCGTCGCCACATCGGCATAAGGAAAGGGCGAGGGGTGTTCGCCCGCCGCCACCAGACCGGCGAAATGCGCCATGTCAACCAGCAGGAATGCCCCGACCGAATCGGCAATTTCACGAAACTTCGCAAAGTCGATCTGGCGCGGAATGGCCGAGCCACCGGCAATGATCAGCTTGGGCTTGTGCTCGGTCGCCAACGCCTGCACTTCGTCATAGTCGATCAGGTTGTCCTGCTTGCGAACGCCATATTGCACCGCATTGAACCACTTGCCCGACTGGTTGGGGGCCGCGCCGTGGGTCAGGTGACCGCCCGAGGCAAGGTTCATCCCCAGGATCGTATCGCCTGGCTGGATCATCGCCATGAAGGCACCCTGATTGGCCTGGCTGCCCGAGTTGGGTTGAACGTTGGCGAACTCACACCCGAAAAGCTGCTTGGCGCGATCAATTGCGAGCGTTTCGGCCACGTCGACATACTGGCACCCGCCATAGTAACGACGCCCTGGATAGCCTTCGGCGTATTTATTGGTCAGGACCGAGCCTTGAGCCTCCATCACGGCGGCGGACACGATGTTTTCCGAGGCAATCAGCTCGATCTCGTCGCGTTGGCGGCCCAGTTCATCGGTGATCGAGCCGTAAAGCTCGGGATCGCGAGAGGCGAGGGGTTCGGTGAAGAAACCTTGGTCACGGGTGGCGGTCATGCGCGTAATCCTTGGGTTGGAAGCCAGATGTCCGGATTTCCTATCGGAAACGCCACAGATCGCAAAGACCGGAAAGCGACATCGCTGCGGAAAGACGCGGCAATTTCTGGCACTTTGGGGAAACATGTGTTTCTTTCGGAAACCAAGGGACAGGCACAGGAAACCCGAAGATGAGCCACAATATCGCGTTCGTCGCCAGCAATGCCGAAATCGCCGAAGCCGCGAAGGAAGAACTGGTGGCCCGTTATGGCAACAAACGTGTGGACGCCGCCGACATCATTGTCGCGCTGGGTGGCGATGGGTTCATGTTGCAAACGCTGCATGACACGCAAGACTTGTCCGCACCCGTCTATGGCATGAACTGCGGCACGGTTGGGTTTTTGATGAATGAATATTCGCCCGATGACCTGGTCGAACGCCTGATCGCCGCTGAGGAAGAGGTGATCAACCCGCTTGCCATGCGGGCGGAAGGGGCGGATGGCAGCATTCACAAGGCGCTTGCGATCAACGAGGTCAGCCTGTTGCGCGCCGGTCCGCAGGCGGCGAAACTGCAAATCAGTGTGGATGGTCGGGTGCGCCTGCCTGAACTTGTCTGTGACGGCGCCTTGTTGTGCACGGCGGCCGGGTCAACGGCTTATAATTACTCGGCACATGGTCCGATCCTGCCCATCGGGTCAGACGTTTTGGCGTTGACGGCAATGGCCGCGTTTCGTCCGCGCCGGTGGCGCGGGGCGCTGCTGCCGAAAAACGCCGTGGTGCGGTTTGATGTGATGGAGCATGAAAAGCGCCCGGTCATGGCCGATGCCGACGGGCGATCCGTGCGCAACGTGGTGTCGGTCGAAATCAAGTCAAACAATGAGATCGCACATCGCATTCTGTTCGATCCGGGCCACGGGTTGGAAGAACGATTGATCCGAGAACAGTTCGTCTGATCCACAGCCCGTGCTGCCGGTTCAGCGGTGGCTCCAGCTTTCCCGTTTCCGATAAAGGGTCGAGGGTGACACCTGAAGCACTTGGGCCGCGCGCGGAATCGATCCGCCCTGCATGCGAATCGTCTCTTCAATCACGATGCGTTCGATTTCTGCCAGCGGCCGGCCCAACAGCCCCATCTGGTCCAGCGGTCCTGCTGGTTCAGAGCTGATGCGAGGCACGGACAGCCCGGCCAGAAGGTCATCTGGCAACATCTCGGTCGTCACGATTTCGCCGTCGTGGTGCAGCACGATGTTCCAGATGACGTTGATCAACTGCCGGACATTTCCGGGCCAGGGGTGCGCCTGCAGGACATCGACCGCGTCAGGTGTGAAACCGCGAAACCGGCGTCCTTCGCGGCGGGCCATCTGAACCAGTTTCGTGTTGGCAATCGCCAGAATATCCTCGCCGCGGTCGCGCAGGGCGGGCAAAGTGATCGGCACGACGTGCAGGCGGTAGTATAGATCCCCACGCAGACGCCCGGCTTCGATCTCGGTCTGCGCGTCCTCGCTGCTGGCGCAGATAATGCGGGCATCCACACGTGTTGCATCATGTGAGCCCAATGGCGATAGGTCGCCGCTTTCCAGGAAGCGCATCAGTTGATTTTGCACCTGCAGATCCATCCGGGTGATGCCGTCCAGAAACAACGTACCGCCATCGGCAGCACTGGCGGCGCCACCCGGTCCGCGCGAGCTTGCAAAAAGCTGTTGGGCCAACGTGTCCGGGGCCAACCGCGCGCAATCGACAACGATGAACGGGCCTGATGCGCGTTGGCTCTCTGCGTGAAATGCACGCGCCAGCAGCTCTTTTCCCGTGCCGGTTTCCCCCTGAATATAGATTGGTGCGTTGGATGCCGCGATGGTGTCCAACGCGTGCAGCACCGGTTTCATGGACAAATCAGACAGGACCATGCCGTGCCGTATCGGATGCGCGTCGTCGGGGTTGGGTGTTTCCTTGTGGGTGGACTGCAAGGTGATCGGGCGCGCAGGGGGGCTGGAAACATCGGTTGATGCCGTCGTGTCAGAGCGTTCTGCGATGCTTTTGCACAGCGCCTGAGTGATTGTTTTTTTCAGGCGATCCGGTGTGAATGGCACGAAAATGCAATCCAGCGCCCCGATACGCATGGCTTCGGCGGCATCGTTGATCTGGTCACTTTGGGATACAACGACAATCGCCTGATCGGGATCGTGTTTCATCAGATCGCGAATAAGGGGAAGCGTGCTGCATCCGTTCACATCCAGCGGCACGATGGCAAGATCGGAACGCTGCCCTTCGGTCAGAAATTGCGCATCCGTGATCGAGCTTGCTTGCCTCATGTCGCAGTCCAGCGACTGGAGAATGTCGGACGGGAACAGGCTGGACATCTGGGGCGGGATCAGCGCCATCACCACGGGACGCGAACCGGTGGTGGCGGTGGCGGAGGAGCAGGCAGGGTCAGAATGACCGCGGTCCGGTGTCGCCATGGTTGCTCCCCAATAAATCTGCTCAAAAAAATATATGCTCTATTGGTTCTAGCCTACCGTTGGAAAAAATCAAAAAAGAACTCATCCGACGCGGGGCCGGACGAGTTGCTTGCCGTCATGGACCTGCCTTAGCCGGCATAGCCAAGGCTGTGCAGCGCCTCGCGGATTTCGTCCAGAATGGCGGGGTCGTCGATCGTGGCGGGCATCTTGTAATCCTTGCCGTCGGCGATCGAGACCATGGTTGCGCGCAGGATCTTTCCCGACCGCGTCTTGGGCAAACGATCCACCACGATGCACAGTTTGAAGGCCGCCACGGGCCCAATCTTGTCACGCACCAGCTTGACGCATTCGGCTGTCACCTCACCCTCGGGCCGGTCGGTCCCCGCGTTCAGGCAGATCAGCCCCAAGGGCAACTGCCCTTTCAACTGGTCGGTGACGCCGATCACGGCACATTCCGCCACATCGGGATGGCTGGCCAGAACCTCCTCCATCGCGCCGGTGGACAGGCGGTGCCCTGCGACGTTGATCACGTCGTCGGTGCGCGCCATGATGTAAAGGTATCCGTCCTCGTCCTTGTAACCGGCATCCCCCGTTTCATAATAGCCGGGGAAGGTGTTCAGATAGCTTGATCTGAACCGTTCTTCCGCGTTCCAGAGCGTGGGCAGGGTGCCGGGGGGCAGGGGCAGCTTGATCGCGATGGCCCCCAACTCGCCCGCGGGCATCGGATGGCCTCCTTCGTCAAGGATCTGCACGTCATAGCCCGGCATCGGAACGGAAGGCGAGCCCAGCTTGACTGGCAATTCCTCGATCCCCAAAGGGTTTGCGGCAATCGCATAGCCGGTTTCGGTCTGCCACCAGTGGTCGATCACCGGCACTTTCAACTGTTCCTGTGCCCAGACAATGGTGTCCGGATCGGCACGCTCGCCGGCCAGATAGACCTGTTTCAAGCAGGACAGGTCGTATTTCTTGACGAAGTCACCCTTGGGGTCTTCACGTTTTACCGCGCGAAATGCGGTGGGGGCTGTAAAGAAGGACTTCACGTTATGTTCGGAAATCACCCGCCAGAAGGTGCCTGCATCCGGGGTGCCCACGGGCTTGCCCTCGAACACGATGGTGGTGTTGCCGTGGATCAGCGGGCCATAGGTGATATAGCTGTGACCAACGACCCAACCCACATCAGACGCCGCCCAGAACACGTCACCCGGATCGACGTTATAGAGGTTCTTCATTGTCCAGTTCAGCGCCACCAGATGTCCGCCGGTATGACGGATCACACCCTTGGGCTGCCCGGTCGTGCCAGAGGTGTAGAGGATATAGACAGGGTGGTTGCCTTCGACCGGCAGGCAATCGGCCGGTTCAGCCGATGCCTCCAGCTCCGCCCAGTCAAAATCGCGCCCGTCGATCAGGTCAGCCACTGCTTCACTGCGTTGCAGGACGATGGTGAACTCCGGCTTGTGCTCGGCAATGTCGATCGCCCCGTCCAGCAATGGTTTGTAGGCAATGACGCGCCCCGGTTCGATCCCGCAGGAGGCGGCGATGATCGCCTTGGGCTTGGCATCGTTGATACGCACGGCCAGTTCGTTCGATGCAAACCCGCCGAACACCACCGAATGCACGGCACCGATCCGCGTAACGGCCAGCATCGCCATCAGGGCCTCGGGCACCATCGGCATGTAGATGATCACGCGGTCGCCTTTTTCGACGCCCTTTGCTTTCAGCGCGCCCGCGATGGCTGCGACGCGGTTTTGCAACTGGGCATAGGTGATCTTGGCCTTGTTGCCGGTGATCGGGCTGTCATAAATGATCGCCACCTGATCGCCGCGGCCGTTTTCGACATGGCGGTCGACGGCGTTGTAGCATGTGTTCACCATGCCGTCCGAAAACCATTCGTAAAGCGGTGCGTTTTCGTCAAAGAGCGCTTTCGACGGCGACTTGTCCCAGGTGATCGCCTTGGCGGCGTCCATCCAGAATGCTTCCGGGTCTGCCTGCCACGCAGCGTAAACGTCTTTGTATGCCATGGTGCACTTCCTCCAGTTTCCCTTGGTAAGAAGTGTTACGCGCCTGACGGTCCTTGGGGCAAGCGTGCTGTTTCATGGTGCGACGGTTTGACGGAAAAAATTTGCAATCGGGCAGGAAATGGCTTGCAAATTTTTGCAAACCACAGCGAAACAAGCGTCTGAATTTTGAAAAAGGCGGAATTTGCAAATCTGCAAACTCCGCCTTGCAAAGATTAGCAGCCCTGAGTCGTCTCAGCCATACTTGGCAACGGGCGTGCCGGCGACCGCCGACATGTTCAACAGCCCGCGTGCCGTGATTGACGGCGTGACGATATGGGCGCGGTTGCCCATGCCCATCAGGATCGGCCCGACCTCAAGCCCGCCGCCCTTGACCTTCAACGTGTTGCGCACGGCACTGGCGGCATCGGCATTGGCAAACACAAGCGTGTTGGCCGGCCCGTCGAAACGGGCATCGGGGAAGATGTGGTTCCGTACACCCATGTCCAGCGCCGCGTCGACATGCATCTCGCCCTCATAGGCGAAATCGCGCGGACGACTGTCCAGAATCTCAAGCGCGCCACGCGCGCGACGCCCGCTGTCGCCATCATGGTTGCCAAACTGCGAATACGAGCACAGCGCAATCTTCGGCTCGACCCCGAAACGGCGGACGTGCCGGGCGGCGGCGCAGACGGATTCGGCGATCTGTTCCGAGGTCGGCGTGTTGTGCACATGCGTGTCGGTGATGAACAGCGGCCCGTCGGGCAGGATCATCAGGCTCAGCGCGCCGACCGGATGCAGCTGCTTTGTGCCGAGGATCTGCTTGATATAGTTCAGGTGCCACAGGAATTGCCCGAATGTCCCGGCGATCATGCTGTCAGCCTGTTCCAGATGTACCATGATCGCAGCAATGGCGGTGGTGTTGGTGCGCAGGATCGCCTTGGCAAGATCCGGCGTGGTGCCTTTGCGCGCCATAATCTGGTGATAGGCGGTCCAGTAGTCGCGATAGCGGTCATCGCGTTCCGGGTTCACGATCTGGAAATCTTTACCGGGCGTGATTGACAGACCGGCACGTTCACAGCGATGCGCGATCACATCGGGCCGCCCGATCAGGATCGGCGCATCGGTGGTTTCCTCAAGCATTGCATTGGCGGCGCGCAACACGCGCTCATCCTCGCCCTCGGCAAAGACGATGCGGCGCTCGGCGGTGGCGGCGGCTTCGAAGACCGGGCGCATGATCAGGGCCGAACGGAATACGGACCCGTCCAGCGTCGCCTTATAGGCTGCGATATCGTCCACCGGGCGTGTGGCGACACCGCTTTCCATCGCGGCTTTCGCAACTGCACTGGCAACGACACCCATCAGACGCGGGTCAAAGGGCTTCGGGATCAGATAGTCCTCGCCAAAGCTGAGTTGTTCACCCTTGTAGGCAGCGGCGGCCTCGGCAGAGGTTGTCGCACGCGCCAGAGCCGCGATCCCTTCGATACAGCCCAGCTGCATCGCGTCGTTGATTTCGGTCGCGCCAACGTCCAGTGCACCGCGAAAGATGAAGGGGAAACACAGGACATTGTTGACCTGGTTGGGAAAATCCGACCGACCGGTTGCGATCAGCGCATCGGGCGCAACGGCGCGCACTTCGTCGGGCATGATCTCGGGCGTGGGGTTGGCAAGTGCAAAGATGATCGGGCGCTTTGCCATCTTGGCCACCATTTCGGGCTTCAACACGCCGGGGCCGGACAGACCCAGGAACAGATCGGCATCCTTGATCACATCGTCAAGTGTGGCCGGGGTCTTGCCCTGTGCATAGGCGGCCTTTTGCGGTGTCATCTCGGTCTCGCGGCCCTCATAGACAAGCCCGTCGATGTCGCACAGCCAGACGTTTTCGCGCTTCACACCCAGTTTCAGCAGCATGTTCAGGCAGGCAATCCCTGCCGCCCCACCGCCGGTGGACACGACCTTGATCTGATCGAAGGATTTATCCGCAACGCGCAGTGCGTTGGTCGCAGCCGCGCCCACGACAATGGCGGTGCCGTGCTGGTCGTCATGGAACACCGGAATGTTCATCCGCTCGCGACAGATTTGTTCAACGATGAAACAATCGGGGGCCTTGATGTCTTCTAGGTTGATCGCGCCGAAGCTGGGTTCCATGGCGCAGACGATCTCGGCCAGTTTTTCGGGGTCTTTTTCGTTCAGTTCGATGTCGAAACAATCGATGTTGGCAAATTTCTTGAACAGAACCGCCTTGCCTTCCATCACCGGTTTCGAAGCCAGCGCGCCAATATTCCCAAGCCCGAGTACCGCAGTCCCGTTCGACACAACGGCAACCAGATTGCCCCGCGCGGTGTACCGGCTTGCCGCCGAAGGGTCGTTCTTGATTTCGATACAGGCTTCGGCCACCCCCGGCGAATACGCCAGGCTCAGATCGCGCCCGTTCGCCATCGGTTTCGTGGCGCGGATCTCCAGCTTTCCGGGCTTCGGAAATTCATGGTAATCCAGCGCGCGTTTGCGGGGGTAGTTGTCGTCGCTCACGGTGTCCTCCGGCAAGAAGTTTAACTTTAAACTATCTTTTGGGTCGCTTTACTACAGGTAAAGGTGCGCAATCAAGCCTGCTTGCGCAATCACAGGATAGCGCAGGAAATCGCAGGCGCGTCAATATGGGCGGTTTGGCCTTGCATCCCGCTGCGTGGCGGGTCACGGTGTCTGAATACCAACCTCATATCCGTTCAGGAGGCCCGATGTCGCTGCTGGATGCTGCCAAAACCGCGCGTGAAAATGCGTATGCCCCGTATTCGAGTTTCAAAGTGGGCGCGGCACTGCGATGTGCGTCGGGCCATGTATATGCGGGCTGCAATGTTGAAAACGTGGCCTATCCCGAAGGCACATGCGCCGAAGCAGGTGCCATCGCTGCCATGGTGGTTGCGGGGGATCACAAGGTTGTGGAAGCGGTGGTCATCGCGGATGCCCCCTTGCCGGTGACACCCTGCGGTGGATGCCGCCAGAAACTGGCCGAGTTCGCCGATGCAGATGCCACCATCACCATGATGACGATGGGTGGCGAAAGCCTGACCATGACCATGGCCGAGCTGCTGCCGGGCGCTTTTGGCACCGAGCATATGGAGAACACATGACCCGTGCCTTCCTGATCGTACTGGACAGCGCCGGCTGTGGCGGCGCCCCTGACGCGCACAAGTTTTTCAACGACAAGACGGTGCCGGATACCGGGTCCAACACACTGGCCCATATCGCGCAGGCCTGCGCCGAAGGCCGGGCCGAGGATGGGCGCTCTGGCCCACTGAAGATGCCCAATCTGGACGGGCTGGGGCTGGGGGCGGCGATCCGGCTGGCCTCGACTGATGAAACGCCGGGGCTGAACGCAACCCCGCACGGCCTGTGGGGCGCGGCGCAAGAGGTGTCGAATGGCAAGGACACGCCGTCCGGCCATTGGGAAATTGCTGGTGTGCCGGTGCCATGGGACTGGGGGTATTTCCCCGATACCCAGCCTGCCTTTCCCGAAGACCTGACTCGAAAGATTTGCGAAATCGCCGGTGTGGATGGCATTCTGGGCAACAAGCACGCATCCGGCACGCAGATCATCGAAGACCTGGGCGCCGAGCATGTGCGCACCGGCAAGCCCATCGTCTATACCTCGGTCGATAGCGTGATCCAGATTGCCGCCCACGAAGAGACGTTTGGCCTGGATCGGCTGATTTCGCTGTGTGAGGACATCGCACCCATCGTCCACAAAATGCAGGTTGGCCGTGCCATTGCCCGCCCCTTCGTCGGGTCCGAGGCCGAGGGCTTCAAGCGCACCACCAACCGCCGCGATTTCGCGATGACCCCACCCAAGCCCACCCTGTGCGATTGGGTGCATGACGCGGGACGCAAGGTTCATGCAATTGGCAAAATTGGCGACATCTTCGCCCATCGCGGCATTGATACCTTGAAGAAAGGCGCAGACGCCGAGTTGATGGAACATCTTGTGGCGTCGATGGACAGCGCGCAGGATGGCGATCTGGTTTTTGCAAATTTTGTCGAGTTCGACAGCCAATACGGCCATCGGCGCGACGTGTCGGGCTATGCCCGTGCACTGGAATGGTTCGACGCCGAACTGCCACGCGTGTTTGACAAGATGCGCGACGGTGACTTGCTGATCTTCACCGCCGATCACGGCAATGATCCGACCTGGGTCGGCACAGATCACACACGCGAACGTGTCCCGGTGATCGGCATCGGGCTGGGCGCAAAGGAAATTGGCATTTGCGGTTTCTCTGACATTGGGGCATCTGTCGCGGCACATTTGGGGCTGGACGCCTGCGGGGCGGGGAAGTCGTTTCTATGAGTTTCAAAGCATTGCCAAAGGTTGAGTTGCACACCCATATCGAGGGGGCCGCGCCGCCAGATTTCATTCGCGGATTGGCAAAGGAAAAAAACGTCGATCTGTCCGGTATCTTCGCGGCGGATGGCGGCTATGCCTATCGCGATTTCTGGCATTTCCTTGAAGTATATGAAGCGGCAACCTCGGTGCTGAACTCTCCGCAAGATTATGCGCGGTTGACCCGTGCGGTGCTGGAGAACTGCGCCGAGGCGGGCGTGGTCTATGTCGAGACGTTCATCTCGCCCGATTTCTGCGGTGGGCGTGATGTGTCGGCGTGGCGTGACTATCTTGCTGCCATTCAGGACGCCGCCGCAAAGGCCGAGCGTGATGCGGGCATCACGCTGCGCGGGATCGTGACCGCCGTGCGCCATTTCGGCCCGGACGCGGCGCGTGAGGTCGCGCGGTGTGCGCAACAGACCGCGGGCGAGTTCATCACCGGCTTTGGCATGGGCGGGGACGAGAAATCCGGCAAACAGGGCGATTTCGCCTATGCATTCGACATGGCGCGCGAGGCCGGGTTGAAGCTGACTACCCATGCGGGCGAATGGAACGGCCCGGACGAGGTGCGGGCAGCCCTGGATGATCTGCGGGTTGAACGTATCGGCCACGGGGTGCGCACCATCGAAGACCCTGCGTTGGTCGACCGATTGGTCCAAGACGGGATCACGCTAGAGGTCTGCCCCGGCTCCAACGTCTTTCTTGGTGTCTATCCCGACCTTGCAGCCCACCCGATTGCCAGGCTGCGAGATCGAGGTGTGAAGGTCACGGTGTCCACCGACGACCCGCCGTTTTTCCGCACCGACATGGTGAAAGAATACGAAGATCTGTCGCGCCAGTTTGGCTGGGATGCGGCAGATTTCAAAGCCCTGAACCTGACCGCCATCGAGGCGGCGTTTTGTGATGATGCGACACGCGAGCGTGTGCGCAAGATAGTGGAGGCCCAGGATGTATGAACATCTGACCGTCGTGAAGCACCCGTTGATCCAGCACAAGCTGACCCTGATGCGCGACGAGACCACGCCGACCAACCATTTCCGCCAGCTTCTGCGCGAGATCAGCCAGCTTCTGGCCTATGAGGTGACGCGCGAGCTTCCGATGGAAACCCAGCGGATCAAGACGCCGATGCAGGAGATGGACGCCCCGGTGCTGGCGGGTCGCAAGCTGGCGCTGGTGTCGATCTTGCGGGCGGGCAATGGTTTGCTGGACGGGGTTCTTGAACTGATCCCCTCGGCCCGCGTGGGGTTCGTCGGACTGTACCGCGACGAGGAAACGCTGGAACCCGTGCAGTATTACTTCAAGGTGCCCGAGGCGCTGGAAGATCGTCTGGTCATTGCTGTCGATCCGATGCTGGCCACCGGCAACAGCTCGGCCGCGGCGATTGATCTGTTGAAAAAGGCTGGTGCGCGCAACATTCGGTTCATGTGCCTTCTGGCCGCGCCCGAAGGGGTGGCCCGGATGAAGGAAGCCCATCCCGATGTGCCGATCATCACAGCCGCGCTGGATGAAAAGCTGAACGAAAAAGGGTATATCATGCCGGGATTGGGTGATGCGGGCGACCGGATGTTCGGCACGAAGTAAGGCAGGTATCCGTCGGGCCGCTTATTCGCCGCAGATCCCCTGCAGACGCACCCAGTTGGCATCCGTCAACAGGGGCGTCGCCTCTGCCAAGGGGACCGGATCGGCCTCGATCAGGTCCAGCGTGGTTTCCCCGGTCAGGTCCAGCGCATAGGCATAGGGGGTGGAGCGCACGCCCGCCTGTTCAAACCGCGCCAGCAAGGCAGATTGGTCCAGCGGGGCAGGCGGAGCGGTCAGCAGGTCCTCTGCATAGCTGTCTATGACGCTATCGGGCAGATCGCCGGTCGTCAGAAGCTGAGCGGTCGCTTTCAGCCCCGCGTGCTCCAAAAGGGCGTTCATCGGGTCAGTGTTCTGGCGGCGCAGATCCTCGGCCAGCAGGAAACCGGCGACCACGTCGGGTTCTTCGTAATCCTCGATCAAGGCGCGGTTCAGAAGGGTGATCCGACCGGGCAGGTGGGTCGCGGTCTGCACCCCGCCCGACAGCACGATCACGCGGGTATCCGCACTGTTCAGGACGCGGGATTGCAAGCGGTCCAGCGCCTCCAACCCTTCGTGCCCGTCGCAGTGTTGGCCCGCCACCCGGCCTATCCGATCCAGAATTCTTTGCCCGATGGCGTCCCGTGTAGGGTCCGGCACCACCGAGACCGTATAACTGCGCAACGCCCCCGGCATCCAGAACACACCCAGCATCAACAACAGGCAAAACAGGCCGGCCGTGATCCAGTGACGCAGGCGGCCGGGGTGGGGGCGTCGGCGTTCGACAACGCGGCGCACCTTTTCAATCGCCCGGATCATCGTGTCGTCGTCAATCTCCAACTCTTCCGTGGCATCGTCGCCGGGGGCATAGCGGGCCGGGCGTTCGGACGGGTTCAGCCGAAGAATGGCGGGCAGGGACCAATGGGTCAGCGCGGTTTCATGCGTGTCGGTGATGGTCAGCGTCGCATCCCCCAGCGACACGATCACATCGCGGCGCTGCGCCTGCGTATCGGCGCGCCACAACCCGGCCGCTTCCAGCCGTTGATATTTCGTGAGGGCCGTCATGGTCGGGACGGGTCTCGCCTGCTCGTTATCATTGCCGCAAGAATAGAGCGTTGCCCGCGTCGGGGCAATGCGCGTGGTGGATCAGGACGTGTTCCGCAGCCGGTCGCGCAGTTCGAACTTCTGTATCTTCCCGGTCGAGGTTTTGGGCAGCTCGCAAAACTCGATCATTTTCGGGGTTTTGAACCCGGCCAGACGCGTGCGCACAAAGGCGATCAACTCGTCCTCGGTGACGTGTGCGCCGTCTTTCAACTCGACAAAAGCGCAGGGCACCTCGCCCCATTTCTCATCAGGCTTGGCGACCACGGCGCACAGGCTGACGGCGGGGTGATGCATCAGGATGCCTTCAACCTCGACCGAGCTGACGTTTTCGCCGCCGGAAATGATAATGTCCTTGGCCCGGTCGGTGATGCGGATATAGCCATCCGGTGTCTGATGCGCGATGTCACCCGAATGGAAATAACCACCCCGGAACGCCTCGCGCGTGGCATCCGGGTTTTTCAGATAACCTTTCATCACCGAGTTGCCCCGGATCATGATCTCGCCAATCGTCTCGCCATCCATCGGCACCTGTTCCATCGTCTCGGGATCCAGGACCGTGATATGCTCCATCATCGGCATGGCAACGCCGGTTCGTGCTTTCATCAAGGCCTTCTCGTCCTGCGGCAGATCATCCCATTCCGGGCCGTTCCAAAGGCATTCGGTGACATGTCCATAGGTTTCAGTCAGGCCATAGACCTGAGTGACGTTGAATCCCAGTGGCTCGATCGCAGCCAGGGTGGCGGCGGCGGGCGGGGCGCCGGCTGTGAAGACCTCGACCGTGTGGTCAAAGTTGCGGCGGTCGGTGTCGGGGGCGTTCACGATCATGTTCAGCACGATCGGGGCACCGCCGAAATGGCTCACGCCCTCGTCCGCGACCGCATCATAGATCGCCTTGGCGGTGATGTCGCGGCAGCAGATCACCGTGCCGCCAAGTGCGGGGATCATCCATGTGTGGTTCCAGTTGTTGCAGTGAAACAGCGGCACGATGGTCAGATAGCGCGGATACAGCGTCATCCCCCAACTGATCGGCGTGCCCATGGTCATCAAATAGGCGCCGCGGTGGTGATAGACCACGCCCTTGGGTCGCCCGGTGGTGCCAGAGGTGTAGTTCAGCGCAAGGCTTTCCCATTCGTCCTGCGGCATGATCCAGTCGAACGCGGGATCCCCTTCCGCCAGCAGATCCTCGTATTCCAGATGATTTCCGGTGGCGGGAAACCCGGCATCGGGGTCGGCGACCTCGATGATGGTCGGGGCGGGCTGGCCCTGATCCGCGAGTTGCGCGATGGCGCGTTCAGCCAGCGGCAGAAGCTGAGTGTCCACCAGCACCGCGCGTGCCGCGCCGTGGTCAAGGATATAGGCCACAGTATCCACATCCAGCCGCGTGTTGATCGTGTTCAGCACGGCCCCACAGGCGGGAATGCCAAAACTGGCTTCCACATGCGCAAGGATGTTGGGCAGAAGTGTGGCCACCACGTCGCCCGGTTTGATCCCGCGCCCGGCCAGTGCCGCGGCCAGACGCGAGACACGCGCATGATAGTCGGCATAGGTCAGACGCCGCGCGCCATAGACCAGTGCTTCGCGCTTGGGAAAGACCAGCGCCGCGCGTCTGAGATGCGACAGGGGCGTCAGAGGCACGAAATTCGCCGCGCATTTATCCAACCCGGTTTCATCAGCCATCCAGCCCATTGGCATTGCTCCCTGTCTTGTTTCGGTTTGTCAGTGCTGTATGTCGTTCTGGAAGCAGACCAGAACGATACCCGTGTGGTCAATGCCGGGATGACGTTCAGGAAGGACGAAAACGACATGTCAGGAAATCGGACATTTGCGGCGGCGGGCACGATCTGTCTGGCAATGTTCCTTCTGGGCTTTTTCGACAATTTCGTGACGCTGATAGCGCAAGACCTTGGTTTGTGGCAGTTCCACCTGATGCGCGCCATCATGGCTGTTGGTATTCTGATGCTACTATCCCGGTTTGGACATGCACGACTGTCGCCTGTTCGCCCGTGGGCGGTGATGGTGCGTGGTGGGTTCGCTGCGGTGGCCATGCTGATCTATTTCGGGTGCCTGGCCTTTCTGCCCATCGGTCAGGTTGCTGCCGGGCTGTTCACCGCGCCGATCTGGGTTTTGTTGATTTGTGCCCTGTTTCTTGGCCAACCGGTCGGTGCAATCCGCCTTGGCGCCGCGATTGTCGGATTTGTCGGGGTGCTGATCGTTTTGGACCCGTTTGCCAACGGTCTTGCCCCTTTGGCGCTGGTCCCGATGGCCGCCGGGTTCTTCTATGCCATCGGAGGGATCGCCACCCGGCAATGGTGCGAAGGGGAAAGTGCCCTGTCCATGCTGCTGTTCTTCTTCCTGTCGCTGGGGTTGTTCGGTCTGATCGGGTCGATCGCGATGACCGTTTGGGCGCCCGAGGCGCCTGCCGGAGCGGACGGGTTCATCCTGCGCGGTCTGGTCTGGCCCACGCCACTGGGCTGGGGGTTGACGGTGATGCAGGCGGTGGGGTCGCTTGTCGCGGTTGGCCTGATTTTCAAGGGCTACCAGATGGGAGAGGCGGGACAGGTGGCGATCTATGAATACCTGTTGCTCCCCTTTGCGGCAGGGTGGAGTTTCGTGCTGTTCGGCGATCCGGTGCCTGCCCGCGCCATTTTCGGCATGGTTCTGATTATCGTTTCGGGGGCCATCATCTCTCTGCGCTCGCGCGTGGTCTGAAACCCGGCTAAGGTCGGGGCATGATCATTTCGCATGGGCGTCGTTACATCTTCATTCATCCGCCGAAAACCGGGGGTACGTCTCTTGCAATGGCGCTTGAGGCTCGGGCGATGAAAGACGACATCTTACTGGGCGATACGCCCAAGGCGATCCGCCGGCGCAAACGCATGGCGCATGTTCAGTCCTCCGGGCGGCTGTGGAAGCATTCGCGCCTGCGCGACATTTATGGCCCCGTTACGCAAGAACAGATCGAGGCCTACTTTGTCGTGACGCTCGTGCGCAACCCGTGGGACCGGCTGGTCAGCTATTATCACTGGCTCAAGGCACAGCATTTCGATCATCCGGCGGTCGATCTGGCGCATGTCCTGACCTTTTCGGAATTCGTAACCCACCAGCATACGCTGGACAGCTTCGCCGCGTCGCCGTTTGCGTCATATGTGACGGATCAAAACGGGCAAGAGCGCTGCGACCTGTTCGTTCGGATGGAGGCGCTGTCCGATGATCTTGCACCTTTTGAAACCCATCTGGGGTTTTCACTGTGCCCCTTGCCGCATGTAAACCGATCTGACCGCGCCCGCGATTATCGTGCCGCCTATACCGACGAGCTTGCTGAAATCGTTGCAGAATGTTGTGCCGCGGACATTGCCCGTTTCGGGTATCGGTTTGACTGATTGATCGCCGCCCCTTTTTAAGACGATCTCAGCCCCTATCTATGGGCGATTGCATTGCGCGCGATGAAACGCGCCGAAACGGGAGGGTTTCATGTCGGACAGTGCGGCACGCATACGAAAATTTACACGGATCATCGTCGTCTACCCCATCGGGCTGATCGTGATTGCGATGGTGGTGAACCTTATACTTGGCATTGAGCCTTTGACGGTGGCCCTGCCATCTGTCGGGGTCATGGCAGCGCTGGTTGTGGCAAGCGCGCTGTTGCTGCTGAACCATACTTGGCTGATGACGGCGACCGAACTGACCCGCCTGCATCACGGCATCTATGCCTCGCCCGAGGAATATGCAGAAGCCAATGCGCGCAAGGAAGATGTGCCGGCATTGGGTTGGAGCGCGTTGGAACGGCATCACAATGCGCACCGAAATGCGACCGAAAACACGGTGTATTTCGGGGGGCTGGCTTTGCTGATGGCATTGGCTTCGCCATCAACGCTCGCGGCTCAGATCTGGATCATCGGGTTTGCCATTGGCAGGTTGGGCTATACCTACAGCGCGCTACGGGGCAAAGCAGGGCTGCGCGGGATATTCATGAGCGTGAGCCTGGCCGCGCTCTACGGGATGGCCGGATATCTGTTGCTTGCCCTGATGTGGTAGGCGCAAACTGAAAAAGCCCGGCGGTCGGCCGGGCTTTTTGGGTGTTTTCAGCGGCCATCAGGCAGCGTCTTGCGCGGTGTCGAAGCGGCCATAGAATGTGTCGCCTTTGTCCGCCAGATCACGCAGCAGCGCGGGCGTGGTGAAGCGTGCGCCGTGTGCGTCGGTCAGGCCATCGCAAATCTCGACCGCCTTGTCTGCGCCGATCATGTCCAGCCAGCTGAACGGGCCACCGGACCACGGCGCAAAGCCCCAGGCTAGAACGGCGCCCACGTCACCTTCGCGGATGTCTTCCAACACGCCTTCTTCCAGCGCGCGGACAGCTTCCAGCACTTGCGCCATCATCAGACGATGCTTTACCTCGGTCACGTCAGGCTGATCATCCGACAGCGGGAACTTCTCGCCCAGACCTTCCCACAGACCCGCGCGTTTGCCCTTGTCATCATAGTCATAGAAGCCAGCATTGGCCTTGCGCCCCATGCGACCCTGATCGGCCATCCAGAAGATGATGTCGTCCACCGCGTCGTCAGGGTAATCATCACCCATCGCCGCCTTGGTGGCCTTGGCGATTTTCACGCCCAGCTCGATCGAGGTTTCATCGACAAGTTGCAGCGGCCCCACCGGGAAGCCCAACAGCTTCGCCGCTCCTTCGACCAGTGCGGGTGCGACGCCCTCGCCAACCATACGCATCCCTTCGTTGATATAGGGAATGATGCAGCGGTTGCAGTAGAAGAAGCGCGCGTCGTTGACGACGATGGGCGTCTTGCGGATCTGGCGCACATAGTCCAGCGCCTTGGCCACCGCACGGTCCCCGGTTTCCTTACCCTTGATGATCTCGACCAGCATCATCTTCTCGACCGGCGAGAAGAAGTGGATGCCGATGAACTGATCGGGACGCACTGACGCCTTGGCCAGTTCGGTGATCGGCAGGGTCGAAGTGTTGGTGGCGAAGATGCAATCTTCCCCGACCACTACTTCGACTTTCTTGGTCATCTCGGCTTTGACGCCCATGTCCTCAAACACCGCTTCAATGATCAGGTCAGCCCCTTTCAGCGCGTCCAGATCGGTGGTCGCGGTGATGGCGGACAGGACGGCCTCTTTCTTCTCGGGCGTGGCTTTCTTGCGGGCGATGCCCTTGTCCAGATAACCCTCGGAATAGGCCTTGCCGCGATCGGCGGCTTCTTGGGTCTGGTCGATCAAGACGACCTCCATCCCGGCCATGGCGGACACCAGCGCGATGCCAGCCCCCATCATGCCAGCACCCAGAACGCCGACCTTCTTAACCGACTGATCATCCACGTGTTTCGGACGCACCGCGCCCTTTTCCAACGCTTGCTTGTTGATGAAAAGCGAGCGGATCATGGCAGCTGAAGACGGGTTCATCAGCACATTGACGAACCAGCGGCATTCAACACGCAGCGCGTCGTCAAACGGCACCATGGCCCCTTCATAAACCGCAGCCAGCAAAGCCTTGGCGGCAGGATAAACGCCATTGGTCTTGCCGTGGATCATCGCAGCGGCCCCCACGAAGGTCTGAAAGCCTGCGGGGTGATAGGGCGCGCCGCCCGGCATTTTGTAGCCCTTCTGGTCCCATGGTTTGACGATATCTGCGTCGGTCGCGTTCAGAACCCATTCTTTTGCGCGGGCTTGCAAGTCGTCCGGTGCAACAACCTCGTCGATCAGACCAGCGGCTTTGGCTTTGTCGGGGGCAACCGTTTTGCCTTCCAACAGGAACGGAGCCGCCGCCATCGCGCCCATCTTGCGCACAAGACGGGTGGTGCCGCCTGCACCGGGGAAGATGCCGACCATGATTTCCGGCAGGCCGATCTTGGCCTTCGGATTGTCCGCCGCAATGATGCGGTGACAGGACAGCGGGATTTCCAGACCGATGCCAAGCGCGATGCCGGGCAGGGCGGCGACAATCGGTTTGCCGCCTTTGTTGGTCTTGGGGTCCATGCCTGCGCGCTCGATCTTGCGCAGCACACCGTGCATGCCCATGACACCGTCAAACAGGCCCTTCGCGGGGTTGTCGCCAGCGTCGTTCTTCATCTGGGCGATCACGTTCAGATCCATCCCCCCGGCGAAATCTTTCTTGCCTGAGGTGATGATCGCGCCTTTCACGGCGTCGTCTGCCAGAACGGTGTCGATATGTGCGTCCAGCTCGCGCAGCGCGTCATAGGACAGCACGTTCATGGATTTGCCCGGCACATCCCAGGTGATGGTGGCGACACCATCGGCGTCCACGGAATAGTGAAAATCAGCCATTGTAACGTCTCCTTCTTATACGCGTTCAAGAATGGTTGCAGCGCCCATGCCCGACCCGATGCAGAGCGTGGCCAGACCGGTCTCCTTGTCCGACCGCTCCATCTCGTCCAGCAACGCGCCCAGGATCATCGCGCCGGTGCCGCCCAGCGGGTGGCCCATGGCGATGGCGCCGCCATTCACGTTGACTTTGTCAGTGTCGGCGTCAAACGCTTGGATAAAGCGCAGCACGACGGACGCGAAGGCTTCGTTGACCTCAAACAGGTCGATGTCGCCGAAGGACATGCCAGCGGCTTGCAAAACACGCTCGGTCGCCGGAACGGGACCGGTCAGCATGATGGTTGGGTCGGTGCCAACCTTGGATGTTGCCTTGACGCGCGCACGCGGTTTCAGACCGTGACGCTCGCCAAACTCCTTGTTGCCGATCAGCACGGCGGCGGATCCATCGGCAATCCCGGACGAGTTCCCTGCGTGGTGCACGTGGTTGATCTTTTCCAGATGCGGATATTTCAGAAGTGCCACGGCATCAAAGCCCGGCATCGCCTCACCCATCGCTTTGAACGAGGGGTTCAGTCCGCCCAGCGTTTGCATGGTGGTTTCGCGGATCATTTGATCCTCGGACATGATCTCAAGCCCGTTCTGGTCTAGCACCGGAATGATCGACTTGAACCGACCGTCCGCACGGGCGGCAGCGGCGCGTTTCTGGCTTTCGACGGCATAAGCGTCGCAATCGTCGCGACTGAACCCGTATTCGGTCGCGATGATGTCGGCCGAGATGCCCTGAGGCACGAAATAGGCTTTCATCGCCAGATGCGGATCGGCCGCAATCGCGCCTCCATCCATGCCCATCGGCACGCGGCTCATGCTTTCCACACCACCGGCGATATAGGCATCACCTGCGCCGCCCTTCACTTGGTTGGCGGCCATGTTCACAGCTTCCAGACCCGAGGCGCAGAACCGGTTGATTGACACGCCTGGAATACGCTCGTCCAGATCGGAATACAGCACCGAGGAGCGGGCCAAACAGGCACCTTGTTCGCCCACTTGGGTCACATTGCCCCAGATCACATCCTCGACGGCGTGGCCGTCCAGATTGTTACGCTCTTTCAAAGCGTTCAAGGCCACCGAAGACAGGCGCACGGCCGTCACTTCGTGCAGCGTGCCGTCCTTCTTGCCTTTGCCACGCGGGGTGCGCACGGCGTCATAGATATAGGCGTCGGTCATTTTCTTACTTCCTTTCAGGATCTTACGCGCGGTCCGCAGGGGAGCCGGGCATCAGGTCATAGGGGTGTTTCCAGCCGGGCGTCTCCGAAATCCGGGTCAGCCAGGCGTCGATGGCGGGCCATTCGGCGCGGTCAAAGCCGAAGGGTTCAGGGTAAAACAGATAACCACAGCACGAGATATCCGCGAGCGTGAGGGCGTCGCCAACCAGCCAATCTCGGTCAACAAGCTCGCCTTCAAGCACCTTGTAGGCGCTTTTCAGTCGCGCCTGATTGAAGGCGATGACTTCGGCGGGGCGCTTGTCTTCAGGCAGGAAGTTCATCAGGAAACGGGTGTTGCCTGCAACAGAAGACATCTTGTGATTGTCCCAGAACTGCCAGCGCAGGATTTCGCGGCGTTCATTCGCGCTGCGTCCACCCAATTTGCCGGATTTCGACGACACATAGTCCTGAATGACGCCTGACTGCGACAGGGTCACATCGCCGTCGATCATGACCGGCACTTCACCCATCGGGTTCAGTTCGCGAAACGCGGGGCTTCGGCTTTCGCCGTTGAAGAAATCGACAAAAACCGGCTCCCACTCCAAACCGGACAACTCCAGCGTCAGAGCCGCCTTGTAGGCATTGCCGCTTTCCCCAAAACAATAGAGTTTAACCGTCATCCATGCCTCCTTGTTGATGTCTCGTCGCCGGGGGCGCTGCCCCCGGACCCCCGGGATATTTGTGACAAGAAAAAGAGCGCGATTTTTCTTGTCATAAATATCCCCGCCGGAGGCTCCTGTGGTGGCCGCGGGCGGTGTGTTCAGCGTTTGCGTGCATCCAGTTCCGAATTGAACAGGCGCAGACGCGCTGTCAGATTTTCATGGTCTGTTACGCTGTCGAAATGTTCAAAGAGGAAGGACAGGGCTTCACCTTCGTCAAGCCCTGCCTCTTTCGCGAAACGCCTCAGCCGACGATAGCCATCCTCTGTCATGGCACAGGGGAAGCGGCGGGTCAGTTTGAAGCGTTTCGGCATGTTCTCTCCTAGCTTTGTTGGCGCGGTTCAGAACGCGTCGGCGTCCAGCGCCATGACGGTGTCCGCGCCGCTTTCGATCCGTGCCAGATGCATTGACGTGGCGGGCAAACGGCGTGCCATATAGTAGCGCGCCGTTGTCAGTTTGGTCTCGTAAAACGTGGCGTCAGAGGCACCGTTTGCAAGGGCTTCCAGCGCGGCGCGGGCTTGTTGCGCCCAAGTGTAGCCCAGGCAGACATGGCCGAATAAGTGCATGAAGTCATAGCTGCCTGCCAGCGCGTGGTTCGGGTTTTTCATACCATTCTGCATGAAGAACATCGACGCGGCCTGCAGATGCTTCGACGCGGTTTTAAGGGGGTCGATGAACTCTTTCATTGCATCATCTTCACCCTGATCCTTGCAAAAGGCCTTGATCAAATCGAAGAAGGCCATGACGTGTTTGCCCCCGTCGGCGGCCAGCTTGCGGCCCACAAGGTCAAGTGCCTGAACGCCATTGGCCCCTTCGTAGATCTGGGTGATCCGGGCGTCGCGGACGAACTGGCTCATCCCGTGTTCTTCGATATAGCCGTGGCCGCCGTAAATTTGCTGCGCCAGAACGGTCATGTCAAAGCCCTGATCGGTCAGGAAACCCTTGAGGACCGGGGTCATCAGGCTGATCAGGCCGTCGGCGTCCTTGTCGTCTGCGCGGTGCGCCTGGTCAATCAGCAGCGCCCCCCACAGAAGGAAGCCGCGCGCACCTTCGATAAAACTTTTCTGATCCATCAGTGACCGGCGAATGTCGGGATGCACGATCAGGGGATCGGCGGGTCCGTCGGGGTTCTTGACGCCGGTCACATCACGTCCTTGCAGGCGGTCCTTTGCATAGATCACGGCGTTCTGATAAGCAGCTTCCGCTTGCGCCAGGCCTTGCATGGCGACGCCCAGGCGGGCTTCGTTCATCATCGTGAACATCGCGCGCATCCCCTTGTGCATGTCACCCAGAAGATAGCCCGTCGCTTCGTCATAGTTCATGACGCAGGTCGAGTTGCCGTGGATCCCCATCTTTTTCTCGATGTTGCCCACGCTGACACCGTTGCGCGCGCCGATCGACCCATCGTCATTCACGTTGTATTTCGGCACGATGAACAGCGACACACCCTTGATGCCGTCGGGACCGCCCGGAATTTTTGCCAGCACCAAATGGATGACATTCTCGGACATGTCGTGATCGCCGGCCGAGATGAAGATCTTTTGCCCTGACACTTTGTAGGACCCATCATCCTGCGGTTCCGCCTTGGTCCGCATCAGGCCCAGATCGGTACCGCAATGCGGTTCGGTCAGGTTCATCGTGCCGGTCCATTCACAGCTGATCATCTTGGGCAGGAAGGTCGCCTTCTGCTCATCCGTGCCATGCGCCAGAATCGCCGAGGCCGCGCCGTGGGTCAGCCCCTGATACATGGTGAACGCCTGGTTGGCGGCCGAAAACATCTCGCCCACCGCCGTGCCCAGCAGGACGGGCATGTTCTGGCCGCCGAACTCTTCGGGCATGTCCAAGCCGGTCCAGCCGCCTTCCTTCATCTGCTCGAACGCATCCTTGAACCCGGACGGGGTGTAAACGACGCCGTTTTCCAGCCGGCACCCTTCGTGATCGCCCACCACGTTCAGGGGTGTCAGAACCTCGCTGGCCACTTTTCCGGCCTCTTCCAGAACGGCCCCCGTAAAATCGGGTTCCAGGTCGTCATATCCGGGAATGTTCAGTGTCTCTGCCTTGAGCACTTCATGCAGCAGGAAGGCCATGTCCTTGGTCGGCGCGGTATAGCTGGGCATAGGGGTCGTCCTTGTCCTAGATCTTAGTGGTCATCGTCGAGCGAAGCGATCTTGTCGTTCACCCATTGCAACTGGTTTGTCAGATCGTCGATTGCGTCGTCCAGTTCAGCGCGTTGGCGCTTCAGGTCATCCAGATGTCCAAGTGCCACGTCATAGGTGCGTTTCAACTGAGTCTTCTGCTGATCGCCACGGTCGTAGAGATCCAGAAGCTGGCGAATCTCCTCCAGCGAGAAGCCAAAGCGTTTGCCCCGCAGGATCAACTTCAGTCGCGCGCGGTCACGTCTGGTGAACAGCCGCTTCTGGCCTTCGCGAATGGGGGCGATCAGTTCCTTCGCCTCGTAAAAACGCAGCGTACGCGCGGTGACGTTGAATGCATCGCACATTTGCCGAATGGTCATCAGTTCGTCGGTCATACTTGCTCCAATCTTTACCCGACGCCGGTCGTGTGTTCTGACCAGCACGTCTTACTATATAAGTTGACGTTGACGTAAATGTAACGTGGCGTCAGGGGTTTTCTTGTCGTTACGTAACGTCGAAATCGCCAGTGCATTACGCAAGGGCATGTTTTGTCATCAAAAACCAAAACAGCGCCGGTTTGGCCGGATCCTGGAAAAACAAAGGCGACGGCGGCCTTCGGGCGCGATTCCCGGGGGAATCAGCGCAGGTCAGTCCAGCGCATTGGCCACGTCATCGCGCAGCTTCTGCAAATCCGTGATGCTTTCGGCCAGTTGTTCCTGCTGTCTGCGCAGGTCGACCAGTTGCCGGTCGGCAAGCTCGACCCAGGCGCGGTTTTGCGCCTCGGTCCCTTTTTCATCGTAGATCAGAAGCCACTGGCGCAGTTCTTCAAGCGAGAAGCCAAACCGCCGCCCGCGCAGAATCAGTGTCATGCGGGCAACTTCGCGCGGGGTATAGTACCGGGCGCGGCCTTCCTTTTCCGGGCTCAGAAGTTCGATGTATTCGTAGTATCTGAGCGTGCGCGGTGTTACGTCGAATTTCGCGCACATTTCCTTGAAGGTCAGGCGGTCGTCGGTCATCGGTGCCCCATTTCCAGTCTTATTGGAGCACAGCGTAAAGGAGCGTTGCAGCGGGTGCAATTGCCGAGAGCCTTATCCTCTGCTGCGCAGATCTAGTTCATGAAGCCGGGTGCCAGAACATAGAAGCCATAGGCCACGATCAGGGCCGGGATGGTGGAATAGAGCGTGGCCATCAGCGCCGCTTTCGGGTTCAGCGCAATCGCCGGGAACAGCGCATCGCCGTCATTCGAGATCGCATTCCCCATCAGCGCGGCGAAAGGAATGACGCCGTTCAGGTACAGGGTGGTGACAAGCACCTGCGGGCCGCAGCCGGGGATCAGCCCGACAAGAATGGCCATCAACGGCAAAAGCGGGGCGATGGACTGGAACAGAAGCTCGATATCCACCCCGGCGAACTCGGCAACGTAATCGTAAGCCAGATAGGCGCCGATCACCCAGACCGATATAAAGCTCGTTTCTTCGGCCATCCGGGTCAGCGGGCTGTCATGGGTGTTGGTCATTGCAGCCAGTTTCGAGGTGGCCCAGATCGTCAGGCCCAGAAATGTACCGGCAAGGGCGATCCATTGGACCGGAATGCCGAACAGCGCGTTGATCTCGACCTGAGCAAGTTGCGCGGCACCCACCACCAGACCCGGAGCCGCCAGAACAAGATAGGCCACGTCCTGCGGGCGGGTGCGCCCGATCAGCGGGGCAAGCTCGCAACTTGCCAGCGTCGAGGCGCGGTATTCAACCTTGTGGAAATGGTCGATCAGCCAGCCGGACAGGATACCGACCAGCAAAGACAGGGGCAGAACGATGATGGCAGCATCAGGCCGCGTGGCAATCAGCAGGAACGCCGCATCGCCCATGGTGGCCGTCAGCGTGGCCACCACGGCGCCGAATCCCACATGGCCTGAACTGTAGGCAGCAACGACCACGACGGCCCCGCCGCAACCCGGAGTGGCCCCCAACAGCGCCGCCAGAGGCACTTGTGCCCCGCGCGCTCTGGACAGGCTTTCGCCGATGTCGAAGCTGAACAGCCGCTCGGCCCCGTAAAACAGCAACAGCGTGGCCGCCACGAAGACTGAAACCTGAACATAAGCATCGGTCATCAGCTCGCGTGTCAGTTCACCCAGTTGTCCGGGTGCCACTGACAAGGCAAGCATGATCGCCAACACCAAAAGGCGTTTCGGGCGCATTCTCCCCATCGGGGCTGTCAGGGTTGTGGCGTCTGTCATGGAAGCTCTTGCGATTGAGAATAATTCTTAATTGCGAAAGTAAGGGCTGGACGCGCGATTTGCAAGGGCCAATAAATGGCGGAGATACAAAAGAGGGCCCGTGATGATCAAAGGTCTGACTGCAGAGAAGAAAGCTGAAATCGCTCGGAAATTCACCGAGGCCATCCCGCATTGCGGGGCATTGGGGATGACGCTGGACGAATTGGGCGAGGGCGAGGCCGTAATGTCCATGCCCTATGATCCCCGTTTCATCGGTGATCCGCGATCGGGGGTGATTCACGGCGGCGCGGTGTCGGCACTGATGGATACCTGCTGCGGATCGGCGGTGATGAGCCACCCGGACGCCCCCGCCATCACGGCCACGATCGACCTGCGCATCGACTATATGCGACCCGCGACGCCCGGGCAGCGGATCACCGCGCGTGCCACGTGCTATCATGTCACGCGGTCGGTGGCCTTTGTGCGTGCCGTTGCACTGGATGAAGATGAAAGCCGCCCGGTGGCCACGGCAACCGGCGCGTTTTCCGCCGATGGGGATCCCAGGCGGCGTTCGACCGAAATCTCGGCCGAAATCAGCGGAGGCGATGGCACATGAGCGGATCTGTCAAACGCCCGCGCCCGGAACCGGTCGAGGTCGTCAAAAAACGGCGCGATGCGACCCTGTCGGCTTTGGTGGGCAGCGTGCCATACCTGACCTTTCTCGGGATCACCGTGGAACGCCATGGCGACGAGCTGACGGCGGTTCTGCCTTTTTCCGACAAGCTGATCGGCAATCCGTTGTTGCCGGCCATTCACGGTGGCGTGACGGCAGCGTTTCTTGAAACCGCTGCAGTGATCGAACTCAGCTGGGTCTCTCTGTGGGAAGATATGGAGAGCGGCAAGCTGGATCCTGGCACTCTGGGGCCGGACAACCTTCCTTATTTGCCCAAGACCATCGACTTTTCGATCGACTATCTTCGGTCGGGTCTGCCGCGCGACGCCTATGCACGTGCGCGGATCGTTCGGCAGGGGCGGCGCTATGCTTCGGTGCATGTCGAGGCCTGGCAAGACAACCGAAACAAGCTTTATGCACAGGCGACCGGCCATTTCCTGATGCCTCAGAAATGACCTCGCGTGCAGTTCAGATTACCCACCGCCGTATCCTTGCGGTGGCAGGGCCGATTGTGCTGTCCAATGTGACGGTGCCGATCCTGGGCATCGTGGATACGGGCGTGATCGGCCAGTTGGGCGAGGCGGCACCGATCGGCGCGGTGGGAATCGGTGCGGTTATCATCTCGACCTTCTATTGGGTGTTTGGGTTTTTGCGGATGGGCACAACAGGCCTGACTGCACAGGCCTATGGCGCAGGACGCATGGGCGAGGTGTCGGCCATGCTGACCCGTGCCACGATGATCGGGGCCGTCGCCGGACTGGCATTGATCGCGCTGCAAATCCCGCTGTTCTGGGCGGCGTTCAAACTGGCCCCGGCCTCGGCCGAGGTCGAGGGCATGGCGCAAGCCTATCTGACGATCCGCATCTGGGGCGCGCCCTTTGCCATCGCGCTGAACGCCTTTACCGGCTGGTTGATCGCTTTGGAGCGGACGCGCGCCGTTCTGGTTCTTCAGGTCGCCATGAACGGTGTCAACATCGTGTTGGACCTGTGGTTTGTCATGGGGTTGGGATGGGGCGTGGAGGGTGTCGCGATCGCCACTTTGATCGCCGAAGTCGGCGGTGCCGCACTGGCCATCTGGCTGTGCCGGGATGTGTTCTCCAACGCTGCCTGGCGTGACTGGGGACGGGTGATGCACGCCGAAACCCTGAAACGCATTGCGGTGGTGAACAGCGATATCCTGATCCGTTCGCTGCTGCTGACCGCGATGTTCACGAGTTTCATGTTCCTCGGCGCGCGGTTTTCCGACGTGGAACTGGCTGCGAACCAGATTCTGTTGCAATTCCTGAACGTCACGGCCTATGCGATGGATGGTTTTGCCTTCGGGGCCGAGACCTTCGTCGGTCAGGCGCTGGGCGCGCGCAACAGGGCCGGGCTGCGCCGGGCCGCGATCATGTCCAGCCAGTGGGGGGCAGGCATTTCGGCGACGCTGGCGCTGGGGTTTCTGCTGTTTGGCGGTATGGCCATCGACCTGATGACCACCGCCGAAGAGGTGCGCGCCACCGCACGGGTCTTTCTGATCTACATGGTGTTTGCGCCGTTGGTCGGATGGCCGTCATGGATGCTGGACGGGATCTTCATTGGCGCCACCCGCACCGCTGACATGCGCAACATGATGGTGGTGTCCACAGTGTTTTACATCATCGCGGTGCTGATCCTGATGCCGCCATTGGGTAATCACGGGCTGTGGCTGGCGCTGCTGATCTCGTTCATCGCGCGCGGCGTGACTTTGGGCCTGCGCTATCCTGCGCTGGAGCGCAGTGCGGCCTGAAGTCTAGAGAATGTCGATCACGCTTTCCGGCGGCCGGCCGATCCGGGCCTTGCCGTTCTTGATCACCACGGGTCGTTCGATCAGGATCGGATGGGACACCATCGCAGCAATCAACTCGTCATCCGGGCTGTCCTTGGACAACCCGAGCTCTTTGAACGTCTTTTCGCCCGTGCGCACGAGTTCGATGGGGGCCACGCCAAGGGCCGTCAGCACTGACCTGAGTGCGCCCGCATCGGGCGGATCGTCCAGATAGCGGCGCACGGTAACGTCCTCGCCGCGATCTTCCAGAATTGCCAGCGTCTGGCGCGATTTCGAACAACGCGGGTTGTGCCATATCTCGGTCATAGCCAGTCCTCTCGTCCGGTTCCGACGGCGTCCGCGACATGGGCGAACCCGTCCCGTTCCAACAATGCGTCCAGCCCCAGCGCGATCTCCTCCACAAGGCTCAATCCCTTGTAAGCCAGCGCCGAATAAAGCTGTACGATCGAAGCCCCGGCAAGGATTTTCTTATACGCATCGTCCGCCGAGGCAATGCCGCCCACCCCGATCAGGGGCATGTCACCATCCGTCAGCTTCGACAGCCGTGCCAGCACGCGAGTGGATTTTTCGAACAAGGGGGGGCCGGACAGGCCGCCGCCCTCGTCCTTGTGACGGCTTTTCAGTCCATCGCGGGACAAGGTGGTGTTGGTGGCGATGACGGCGTCCACGCCCACGTCCTGCGCCACCTTGGCCACTTCGGCCAGTTCCGCGTCGGTCAGGTCCGGCGCGATCTTCAGAAAGATCGGTGTATACTTGTCCTGGTTTTCGCGTGCGGCCAGCACGCCAGACAATAGCCCGCGCAACGCCTCGGCCCCTTGCAGATCGCGCAGTCGTTCCGTGTTGGGCGAACTGACATTGACGGTGGCAAAGTCGATGAAAGGGGCACAGGTTTCAAAGACCTGCACGTAATCGGCGGCGCGATCGTTGCTGTCCTTGTTGGCGCCAAGGTTCAGACCCACGGGCACCGGACGGCGGCGCGACCGGCGGGTCAGCCGGGCAGCGGCGGCCTCCATTCCTTCGTTGTTGAAGCCGAACCGGTTGATCACCGCCTGATCCTCGGTCAGGCGAAACAGCCGTGGTTTCGGGTTGCCGGGTTGCGGGTGAGGGGTGACGGCGCCCACCTCGACGAACCCGAAGCCGGCTTGCGTCAGCGCATCCACGACACTCGCGTTCTTGTCATACCCTGCGGCAAGACCGACCGGATTGGTCAACGTCATCCCGCAGAACGAGGTTTTCAGCCGGTCGGTTGTGACGATGCCCGGCATCGGCACAATACCGGCCTTCATCGCCATCAACGCAAGCGTATGCGAGCGTTCCGGATCAACCTGATGCAGAAGTTTCAGTCCGATTTTTTCGATCAGGTTCATGCCAGACACTCGGGGAATACGTGGCCGCCTTCGCCAAGAGGCAAGGTGCGATGCCACAGGACTTCGGACAGGACCAGTTCGCGATACAGATGCGGAAACAGCGCACCGCCGCGGGACGGTTCCCATTTCAGGGCGGTGCCCATCGCATCGGTTTCAAAGGCTGCAAGAACCAGACCGTCTTCGCCTGCGAAGTGCTTTCGCGCGGTCTCGGCGACCTGATCAGCGGTCGAGAAGTGGATGTAGCCATCGGTCAGGTCAATCGGGGCGCCCAAGGTTTTGCCCGTTGCCTGGAACGCCTGCCATTCTGCGGCGCGGAAGATCTTGTATATCTGCATGCCCTTCATGTGACGCGCAGCTTGCCTGACGTCAAGCGGTGTTGGCGGAACGCAGCAATTGGTCGCTGCCCGCGCTGACATCTTCCCGTTACGTCAGTTCGTCAATCATATCGCGATCTTTGACAAGTCGGGCCGACTCGCGTCAACTTGTTGGCAAGACACAATAACAGGGGGTTCCCAATGATTACGCGTTTCATGACGACCGCAGCGGCTTTGGCCATGACAGCAGGCACAGCAGCGGCGGATTATACATTGACCGTTCTGCACACCAACGACTTCCATGCCCGGTTTGAGCCGATCAGCAAGTATGACAGCGGGTGCTCGGCCGAAGACAACACCGCAGGCGAATGCTTCGGCGGGTCCGCCCGTCTGGTCAGCGCGATTGCCGAAGCGCGCGCGCGCTCGAATAACTCGATCCTCGTGGATGGGGGCGACCAGTTTCAGGGCACGCTGTTCTATACCTATTACAAGGGCAAGCTGGCCGCCGAGATGATGAACAAGATGGGCTATGACGCCATGACTGTGGGCAACCACGAATTCGACGACGGCCCCGAAGTTCTGCGCGGCTTCATGGACGCGGTGGATTTCCCGGTCCTGATGTCCAACGCCGATGTATCGGGCGAGCCGATGCTGGCGGACAAGCTGGCGAAGTCAACCATCATCGAACGGGGCGGGGAAAAGCTGGGCCTGATCGGTCTGACCCCGCAGGACACCGACGAACTAGCCTCGCCCGGTCCCAACATCATCTTCACCGACCCCGTGCAGGCGGTTCAGGGCGAAGTCGACAAGCTGACCGCGGAAGGGGTGAACAAGATCATTGTGCTCAGCCATTCTGGTTATGGGGTCGATCAGAAGGTGGCCGCTGAAACGACCGGCGTGGACATCATCGTGGGGGGGCATACCAACACGCTGTTGTCGAACTCCAACGAACGCGCCGAAGGGCCTTATCCGACCATGGTGGGCAACACTGCGATCGTGTCGGCCTATGCCTATGGCAAATTCCTGGGCGAGTTGAACGTCACCTTCGATGACGAAGGCAACATCACCGACGCCACGGGCGAGCCGATCATCATGGACGCTGCCGTGACCGAGGACGAAGCGACCGTGGCACGCATTGCCGAAGCGGCCGCACCTCTGGACGAAATCCGCAACCGGGTCGTGGCGCAGACCTCGGAAATGATCGACGGCGAGCGGGACAGCTGCCGCTCCAAGGAATGCGCCATGGGCAATCTGATTGCCGATGCGATGCTGGCACGGGTCAAGGATCAGGGCATTCAGATCGCGATCCAGAATGGTGGCGGTATCCGTGCCTCGATCGACGCGGGCGAGGTCACGATGGGCGAAGTCCTGACGGTTCTTCCGTTCCAGAACACCCTGTCGACCTTCCAGGTCAGCGGCGCGACCATTGTCGAGGCACTGGAAAACGGGGTCAGCCAGCACGAGGAAGGTGCAGGCCGCTTCCCGCAGGTGGCGGGTCTGAAATACACGTTCGATGTGTCGAAACCCGCAGGCGAACGGATTTCGGATGTGATGGTGATGGAAGGTGACAGCTTCGTCCCCATCGACCCGGCCAAGACCTATGGTGTTGTGTCCAACAACTATGTGCGCAATGGCGGGGACGGATACAAAATGTTCCGTGATGCCCAGAACGCCTATGATTTCGGGCCGGACCTTGCGGATGTGACGGCAGAATATCTGGCCGAACTGGGGTCGACCGCGCCGACGCTGGATGGGCGGATCACGCAGAAGTAAACCGAGTATTCATGGCGCTTCCATGAATCGGACAAACCCCCGCCCGAGATCGGCGGGGGTTTTCATTTCTTGATCCCTTGCGGTGCCGGGGTATTCTTTCTTCATGGACCACCCCTTGTTCGACCTTGTTGACCAACGCATTCGCGACGCGCAGGCGGCGGGTGAATTTGATGATCTGCCAGGGGCTGGCAAACCCCTGCCAAGGGTCGAAGTTCCCGAAAACGCTTTGCTGGACCGCCTGATCCGAGACAGCAACGCTGTGCCCGAATTTGTCAGCCTGTCGCGCGAACTGCGGCAGTTGCGGGACGAACTTGCCGCCACCGGCGAACCGTCCCGCCGCCACGACATTCTGAAGGATATGTCGATGATGGAGGCGCGCATTGCCATCGCACGAAAGGCGTATCGCTAGCGGTCGGCAGTCCCGCTGAAGGCGAGGTCAGGCGCGCCCGCACGCCCACCGTCGCGTCGCCGTCGCAACGCGTTGCCCGAACCGGCAAGCAGTGTCCAGATCCTCGCCCGGAAGATCGTCATCCTGCCCCAGTTGCTCGGTCACCATCAGACCCAGCCAGCTTCCGTCGCGATTTGCGCCCGGCCGATCCGGTTTCACAGGGGCGCCGATTTCGGCCTGACCGACCCAGATCATGCCCATCTGGGCCGCGAACAGGGACAGGCGTTGCAGCGTGGCCAGTTTGTCGCCCGAGGGGTGGATCGCGGTTGTGAACCCGGCGGCGATCTTGTCAACCCACCTGCCGTGCTCCCAACGCGTGTCCACCTGTTCCAGAAATAGGCTGAACCGCGCTGCGGCCGACCCCATATAGGTGGGCGCCCCGAAGATGATGGCATCTGCTGCATCCAGCGCCTCCCAGTCGACGCCGCTCATGTCCTCGACATCCAACAGCGTTGCGGAGGGCCCGGCACCCCTGGCAATGGATTGGGCGATCCGCTTCGTATGGCCGAAGCCCGAATAGTAAGGAATGCAAATCTTGTGGTCCGTCATGCGCCCAGATTGGGGCAATCGCTGCGATTGTCAAATTGCTCGGTGGCGTGGATCGGCAGTCGCGCCGTTCCGGGTCAGGTCGATTGACCCCACAAGGACGCGCGGCTAATTCATGAACAGCGTCAGGAGGATAGAATGTACGACCAGAACCACCTTGCCCATGCCATTTCGCGCGCCTCTGACGGACGCCACGACGCAACCTTCCTGACGGATGTGCGCGACGGCCGCACGATCACATATGGTGATTTCTGGTCAAATGCGGAGCGTATGGCGGCGGCGCTGGTGGCGCGTGGCCTTGCGCCGGGGGATCGGGTGGCGGTGCACGCCCCGAAGGAACCCGCGATGTTGGAGCTTTACGTGGGCACGGTGTTGGCGGGCGGTGTGTTTCTGCCCCTGAACACGGCCTATACGCCGGACGAGGTGGCCTATTTCCTTGGCGATGCCGCGCCGCGCGTCTTCATCTGCGACCCGGGGAAATTGGACGCGCTGGCGTCTGTGGCTGCGGATGCAAATGTGGCCCATGTGATGACGTTGGGCGAGGGGCAGGCAGGGACGCTGGTGCCCGCCCGTGATGCGCAGGAGCCGGGGTTCCGGGCGGTGCCACGCGCTGCGCTGGATCTGGCGGCGATCCTGTATACTTCGGGGACGACCGGTCGGTCGAAAGGCGCGATGTTGACCCACCGGGCACTGGCGTCGAACAGCGAAACCCTTCGCGATTACTGGCGGTTCACTGACAAGGACGTGTTGATCCACGCCCTGCCGATTTTTCACACCCATGGGCTGTTCGTCGCAACCAATGTCACATTGATGGCGGGTGGGGCGGCGATTTTCATGCCCGGCTTCGATGCCGATGCGATCATCCGCGCCATGCCAGAGGCCTCTGCGTTGATGGGGGTGCCGACCTTCTACACCCGGCTGTTGCAAGATGACCGGCTGACGGACGCCGCGCGCAACATGCGCCTGTTCATATCCGGGTCAGCGCCGCTTCTGGCGGAAACGCACGAACGATGGCAGGCGGTCACGGGCCACGCGATCCTTGAACGCTATGGAATGACGGAAACCAACATGAACACCTCGAACCCCTATGAAGGGGAACGGCGCGCGGGCACCGTGGGCGTCCCGCTGCCCGGCGTTGACGTGAAAGTGTGTGATCCCGAGACGGGTGCCGAACTGCCCCGGGGCGAGATCGGTGTGCTGGAGGTGCGCGGCGACAACGTCTTTGCAGGCTATTGGCAGATGCCCGAGAAGACGGCGGAAGAGCTGCGTTCGGATGGCTGGTTCATCACCGGGGACCTCGCGATGATCGACGCCGATGACTATGTCACGATCGTCGGGCGAGGAAAGGACCTGATCATCACCGGGGGCTTCAACGTCTATCCGAAAGAAGTCGAAGGCGTGATTGATGCCCTGCCTGGTGTGCTGGAAAGCGCGGTGATCGGCGTGCCACACCCGGATTTCGGGGAATCTGTGGTGGCTGTCGTCGTTGCCCGGGCAGGGGCGTCGATCGACGAGCGTGTGATCCTGGACGGGGTGTCGGGCCGCCTTGCGAAATTCAAGCAGCCCAAGCGCGTCGTCGTGGCAGAGGCCTTGCCGCGCAATACGATGGGCAAGGTGCAAAAGAACATTCTGCGCGAAACCTACGCCGATCTGTTGCAGGGATAGGGAACAAGGGGAAGGGGCGTTGCCCCTCTTGGCTGTGCCAATTCACCCCAGGATATTTATGGCCAGAAGAAAACACGGGGTCACGTGGGGGGCGGACCGTCCATGAGGCGGTAACCCAGAACAGCAGGATAGAGATAGCTGCGTCGGATCCCCGCAAGGGGAAAACGGGGCAGGGGGCGGGTGTGGACGGGAAGGGCTTGTTGGCGCCCAAGGGCCATGTCGGCCAGCCGCGCACCCACCCATGTGGCCATGGCGACGCCGTTTCCGTGATAATTCATGCCTGCCCAGGCGTTTTCCCAGTCTCCGATCGGGCCGGCATAGGGCATCAGGTCTGGCGAGAGGCTGACAAGGCCAGACCAGAAATGGGGCGTTTCGATATTGGCCCATGCGGGGAACAAGGCCGCCAGATCGCGGCGCATCCGAGCGCGCATCGCGTCCTGTCCCGGCGCGCTGGCCCGGATATTGCCGCGTGCGCCGAACAGGAAACGGCGGTCAGGCAGCAGCCGGAAATAATGCAGAAGGTTTCGGCTGTCATAAGCCATGAGGTCGGAGGACCAGCCTTGCGCGGCGATCTCGTCCCCGGTCAGGGGGCGTGTCACCAGAATATTGGATTGCAGCGGCAGGTAGCGTCCGGTCATCCAGTCTGGCAGGCCGTCGGTTCCATAGCCGTTGGTGGCAAGGATCAGTCTGTCGGCAGTGATCCTGCCCAGCCGGGTATTAAGAGTGTAACCGCTTGGTGTCCTGACGATCCGCGTGACGGGGCTGTGCGCATGGATCGTGGCGCCTGCACGGGTGGCCGCTTTGGCAAGACCGCCAACATATTTACCGGGGTTCAGGGCAAAACCCAAAGGCACATGAAGCGCGCCATGAAACCGGCCCGCGAGGCCCCGGGCAGCAAGGCCATCTGCCGGGATCAGGCGGGCGTCGATGCCGAAGGCGGCCCAGTGGTCCTTCTCAGTGGCGAGCCGTGCCATCACCTTGGGATGGTGGGCGAGCTGGACCTCTCCGTCCGAGTGGGTGTCGGCGTCGATCGCATGGGTTGCAAGAAGGTCGGCCACCAGGTCGATCGCATCGCGCTGGGCGTCGAAATAAGCCTGGGTTGCCGTGTCGCCATAGCGCTTCTGGATCGCGCCCAGACCCCGCATGTCGCCACCAATGCAACAGAAGCCGCCATTTCGACCAGAAGCCCCCCAACCCGGTTGATTGGCTTCCAGGACGGTGACACCTACGCCCGCCTGCGCCAGATGCAGGGCTGCCGACAGCCCCGTATAACCACCGCCGATGATGGCCACGTCGGTTCGCGCCTCTGCTTTCAGCGCAGGCCAGTCGTGGTCGGGCAAGGGCCAGATACATTCTGCCCGCGCCGCATCGGAATAGGCGTAGTCTTCATAGATGCGGCGGGGCATGGCGTCAGAGCCGGCCAAGATAGGCGCGGTATTCGATCTGGCTGATTTCGTTGGTCAGTTGGTCAATCTCGTCCAGACGCACCGCGGCATAGATGTCGCGATAGCGCGTCCCGAAGATGTCGGCCGCGATGTCGGACTGCGAGAAACGGTCGACGGCGCGGATCCAGTCGGCGGTCAGGCGCGGCGCGGTTTCGGCGTTCGGGTCGTCAAGAGGAAGCGGCAGATCGGGCTTGGTGTTCAACCCGTGCAGGATGCCCCCGAGAATCGCGGTGATCACGAGGTAGGGGTTCACATCCGCCCCGGCGATCCGGTGTTCCAGCCGCGCACCCGGGCCAGAGACTTCGGGCAGGCGCACACCGGCGGCGCGGTTGTCATAGCCCCAGTCCGGGGCCGAGGGCGCAAAGCTCATCGGGCGATAGCGACGATAGGAGTTGAGATGCGGCGCAAAGATCGCCTGCAGATCGCGCATCGTGTCCAGCGTGCCACCCACCGCCGCGCGTAGCATGTCCGAGGCCTGCCCGCTGCCGTCGTCGAAGATATTCTTGCCGTCCCGATCAACGACCGAGGCGTGCAGGTGCATCCCGTTGCCGGGGAAATTGGCATAGGGCTTGGCCATGAACGTGGCTTCCAGCCCGTGATTGCGGGCCACGCCGCGCACGAGGCGTTTGAACAACAGCGCCGTGTCGGCGGCTTTCATCACATCGTCGGTGTGGTGAAAATTAACCTCGAACTGGCCGGGGCCGTATTCGGCAATCAGCGTATCGGTTGCCAGACCCTGTTTGGCTGCCACTTCAAGAATGTCGTCCAGCACATCCTGGGTGCGCTCCAACACCTCCAGGTCATAGTTCTGGGCATCCGGGCTGCGCTCGGGCGGGGTTGGCGCCTCATCTTCGTCCTGCCGGGGCTGGATCAGATAGAACTCCAACTCGCTGGCCAGTACCGGGTGCCAACCCTGATCATGGAAGCGATCCACCATGTTGGACAAGAGCTTGCGCGAGGACAATTCGCTGATCTTGCCGGTGTCCGGGTCCAGCATTTCAACCTGCACCTGCGCCATGTTGCCCTTGGCCCATGGTACCGGTTTCAGCGATCCGGGGATCGGCACGATGCGCCCGTCCGGGTCGCCGATGATGATGCCCAGACCTGTCTCGGACACTTCGGCCCCAAGGATGTTGGGCACATAGGTCGAATGCGGCAGGCGCACGGCCCCTTCAGACAGTTTCTTTTCGTCGTCCCCCGGCAACCACTTGCCGCGCAGGACAGCGTTGATATCGCACAGCATCAGCTCGATCCGGTCGGGGCGGCCATGCGTGTCGCAATAGGTGGCGAACTCGTTCAGGAAATCGCTCATTGGATGGCCCCTTGCTCGTCTTTTTGGCGTTTTGCGATAGACCGTTTCGAGGTCAGCGAAGCCCCGATCACACCGATCGTCACCAGACCGATCATGATGGTCGACAGCGCGTTGATTTCCGGGCTGACGCCCAATCGCACCGCCGAGAAAATCTTTATCGGCAGGGTGGTTGAACTCGGGCCAGAGGTGAAGGATGCGATCACCAGATCGTCCAGCGACAGGGTGAACGCCAGCAGCCAGCCCGACACGACGGCGGGCATGATGATGGGCAGGGTGACAAGGCGAAACGCCTCGAACCCGGTGCAGCCAAGATCAAGCGCGGCCTCTTCCAGCGACTGGTCGAAGGTGACAAGGCGCGAGGACACGACGACCGACACGAAACACATCGAAAAGGTGGTGTGCGCCAGCACGATGGTCAAAACCCCGCGATCCAGCCCGATCGAGATGAACAGAAGCAGCAGCGACAGGCCGGTGATCACTTCGGGCATCACGAGCGGCGCATAGATCATGCCGGAAAACAGCGTCCGCCCCGGAAAGCGCCCGGCGCGCACCATCACGTATGCGGCCATGGTGCCAAGGACGGTGGCGATGGTGGACGACATCACGGCGACTTTCAGCGTGACCCAGGCCGCGTCCAGAAACGCCTCGTTCCGGAACAGCTCACCATACCATTTGGTCGAGAAGCCGGACCAGACTGTCACCAGTTTGCCCGCGTTGAAGGAATAGGTGATCAGGATCAGCATCGGGATGTAAAGAAAGGCAAATCCCAGCGTCAGGGAGATTGCGTTGAACCAGGACAGACGCCTCATTTCTCGGCCTCCCTTTGCTTTTCCTCGTTCCGCTGGAACAGGACAATGGGGATGATCAGCAGGAGCAGTAGAATGACGGCCACGGCCGAGGCCACCGGCCAGTCGCGGTTCGAGAAGAACTCCTCCCACAACACCTTGCCGATCATCAGCGTCTTGGACCCACCCAGAAGGGCCGGGATCACGAACTCACCCATGGCGGGGATGAACACAAGGAACGATCCGGCCACGATGCCCTGTTTGGACAGCGGAAAGGTCACCAGCCAGAAGGCCGTGAAGCGCGAGCAGCCAAGGTCTTCGGCGGCTTCCAGCAGACTTTCATCCAGCCGTTCCAGCGCCGAATAGATCGGCAGCACCATGAAGGGCAAATAGGTATAGACGATGCCGATATAGACAGCGACATTTGTGTTCAGGATGATCAGCGGCTCCTGAATGATGCCCAGGTTCATCAGAAGCTGGTTCAGAAGCCCTTCGTTCGACAGGATCGCCTTCCACGAATAGACGCGGATCAGGAAGCTGGTCCAGAAGGGCAGGATGATCAGCATCATCAGGGTGGGGCGCCATTCATCCGGCGCGCGGCTCATGCCATAGGCGATGGGATATCCGACCAGAAGCGTCAGGATGGTCGAGATGACGGCGATCTTCAGGCTGGACAGATAGGCCTTCCAGTAAAGGTCATCACTGGTCAGCCACCAGAAGTTCTCCATATCCAGCCCGGCCCACCATTCCTTCACGCCCGCCCAGCCATCGGAAAGGTCAAGCGTTGGCGTATAGGGGGGGATCGACAGGGCTGTGTCCGACAGGCTGATCTTCAACACGATCAGAAAGGGCACCAGAAACAGGGCCAGTAGCCACAGATATGGGACAGAGATCAGAGCGAGGCGTTTCATCTGTCCAGCACCACACCGGCGGTTTCCGTGAAGCTAAGCCACACCTTGTCTTCCCACGTGATTTGCCGGCGTTGAATGCGGCGCGTATTCGCGATCTGGGCTTTGATATGTTCACCGGTCGGCGTTTCGATCACATAGGTGGACATGTTGCCCAAATAGGCAATGTCCAGAACCTTGCCCTTGATCACGTTGGTCTGATCTTTCGGGCGCGAGGTGTAGATGCTGAGCTTCTCGGGGCGAACGGCGAGGGTCGCTTCGCTGCCAAGGGTCAGTGAAAGGGGCGAGATACCTTTCAACTCCGGCTGTCCTTCGGCCCAGCTGATCGCGGCATGGCCATCGTCATAGTGGGACACTTTGCCCTTGATCAGGTTCACATCGCCGATGAAATCCGCAACATAAACCGATTTCGGTTCTTCATAAATCTTGGATGGCGTATCGACTTGGATGATCTGGCCGTGATCCATCACCGCGATGCGGCTGGCGACGGTCATCGCCTCTTCCTGATCGTGGGTCACGATCACGAATGTGGTGCCGGTTTTTTCCTGAATGTCCATCAGTTCGAACTGCGTGTCTTGGCGCAGTTTCTTGTCCAGCGCGCCAAGCGGTTCGTCCAGCAACAAGAGCTTGGGCGCCTTTGCCAGCGACCGGGCCAGCGCGACACGCTGGCGCTGCCCGCCGGAAATCTGATGCGGTTTGCGATTGGCAAACTTGTTCAACTGCACAAGGGTCAGCATTTCTTCGACCCGCGCGGCGATCTGATCCTTGGGCAGCTTGTCGCGTTTCAGACCAAAAGCGATGTTTTCGGCGACCGACAGATGCGGAAACAGCGCATAGCTTTGAAACATCATGTTCACGGCGCGCTTGTTTGGCGGGATCACCGCGACGTCCTGCCCGTCGATAAGGATCTTGCCTTCGGTAGGTGTCTCGAACCCGGCCAGCATCCGCATCATCGTCGTCTTTCCGCAGCCTGACGGCCCCAACAACGCAAAGAATTCTTGCGCATAGATGTCGATGGAAAGATCGTCGATGGCGGTGAAATCCCCCCATCGCTTGGTGACATTCTGAAACTGGATAAGGGGCTTGGCCTGAGGGTCTTCCCAGGGTGCGAAAACAGAAACCGGAGCAGTTGCGGCGTCAGACATGATAACCTCGGCGGGAAAATGAAGGCGCCTTCCGCATGTAGAAATCACACGGAAGGCGCGTCAGGTCAGGCTCAGGTGCCCGATTTGATCGCGGTCCACATGCGCGTCACGACCCGCTGAACCTTGGAAGGATAGGCCGCTTTCACATAAGTGTTCGCCATGGCATCTTCTGTCGGATAGATGGCGGGATCACCGATCACATCTTCTTCCAGAAACTCCTGCGATGCTTTGTTGCCGTTGGCGTAATAGACATAGTTCGATGCCGCCGCCATATTCTGCGCATCCAGCATGAAGTTCAGGAATTTGTGCGCACCGTCCGGGTTGGGGGCGTCCGCCGGAATAGCCATCTGGTCAAACCACATCAGCGCACCCTCTTTCGGGGCGTTATAGGCAATTTCAACGCCGTTGTCGGCCTCGGCTGCCCGGTCACGTGCCTGAAGGACATCGCCGGACCAGCCAAAGGCCACGCAAATGTCACCATTCGCCAGCGCGTTGATGTATTCCGAGCTGTGGAATTTCTGCACATAGGGTGAAATCGCCGACATCAACGGTTCGACTTTCGCCAGCACTTCGGGGTCGTGGCTATTGGGGTCTTCCCCAAGATAGGTCAGAGCGGCCGGCACCACTTCGTCCGGTGCGTCCAGAATATGCACGCCGCATGTGGCCAGCTTTTCCATGTTGGCGGGGTCAAAGATCAGTGAAAGGCTGTCAATCGGCGCATCCTCGCCCAGGACTTCCTTGACCTTGCCAACATTCACACCCAGACCCGTGGTGCCCCACATATAGTTGATCGAATAGGCGTTATCCGGGTCAAATTGGGCGGTGCGTTCCGCGATTACATCCCAGAGGTTGCCGGCATTGGGCAGCTTGGACTTGTCAAGCGTCTGAAACACGCCGGCAGTGATCTGACGCTCCATGAATGATGCCGTAGGCACCACCACGTCATAACCCGACCCACCGGCCAGCATCTTGGTCTCAAGCACCTCGTTGGAATCGAACACGTCATAGACAAGGTCAATCCCGGTTTCTTCCTCGAATTTCGCCAGCAAGTCCTCGTCGATATAATCCGACCAGTTGTACACGCGCACTTCCTCGGCGGTGGCGGCGGTTGCCCCCATGGCCAGTGCGACACCCAATGTTACCCAAGTTTTTTTCATTTGCAGTCTCTCCCTGTTTTGGGCTTGCGCCCAGACTTGCGACATTTGATCAAAAAAATACCATCGGCGCAATATGGTAATATTACCGATAGCATAGTAGATTGCTTTCAAAGATTATCTTTGCCGCCGGAATTGGCAAAACAAATGTGATGTAGGGGGCGCACTTGTCCGAGAAACCCGCGAAACTGCCAGATCACCAGCGCGTTTACCGCAAATTGCGCGAAATGATTCTGTTTGGCGAACTTGCTCCGGGGCAGCCGGTTACAATTCAGGGGCTGGTGCAGGTTCTGGATGTGGGCATGACCCCGGTGCGCGAGGCGATCCGCCGCCTGACGTCCGAGGGCGCTCTGATCTTCAAGGGAAACCGCCGCGTGTCTGTGCCGCAGCCTGACATGGCGCAATGGGATGAAATCGCGTTCGCCCGTCTGAGCATCGAGCCGGAGCTGGCTCGTATGGCTACGGAAAATGTCGGCCCGGCAGAATTTGAACGGCTGGTCGGCTACGATGACCTGCTGAACGCGGCGATTGATCGTGGTGATGTGCGCGGCTATCTGGAGCACAATTACAGGTTCCACGCCTATCTGTACGATCTTGCGGGCACCGAGGTTCTGTCATCCATCGCCAACATGCTGTGGCTGCGCGCAGGCCCATCGCTGCGCGTGGTGCTGGGGCGATACGGCACGGCGAACCTGCCTGACAAACACGCCGAGGCGCTGGAGGCGCTGAAGTCCGGTGACGCCGACCGCGTGGCGGCGGCGGTGCGCGGTGACATCGAGCAGGGAATCGCCCAGGTTCGGGAAACCCTTCTGGCCGAAAAGGTTTGATCATATTTCGGTCTCGCCGTTGACAGCGAAATTTTTGATCATATTCTGACCGCAGCTTTTCTCTGGGCGGCGCCACTGGTGATTCCATGGCCGCCCGCCCCGCACCGTTCTAGGAGTCCCGAGATGAACAAGATTACCAACCATCTGCCCACCGCCGAGCTTCAGGCGATCGACGCAGCGCACCACATGCACCCCTTCACCGCCGATGGCGAGTTGAAACAGAAAGGCGCGCGGGTCATCACCTCGGCCAAGGGTATCTGGCTGAAGGACAGCGAGGGCGAGCAGGTGTTGGACGCCATGGCGGGTCTGTGGTGCGTCAATATCGGCTATGGCCGTGACGAACTGGCGGATGTGGCCTCTCGCCAGATGCGTGAACTGCCGTATTACAACACGTTCTTCCAGACGACCCATGTGCCCGCCATCGCGCTGGCACAAAAGCTGGCCGAACTGGCACCGGGCGATCTGAACCATGTGTTCTATGCCAATGGCGGCTCGGACGCCAACGATACCAACATCCGCATGGTGCGCACCTATTGGGCCGAGAAGGGGCAGCCCGAGCGCGAAGTAATCATTTCGCGCTGGAACGCCTATCACGGGTCGACCATTGGCGGCACCTCGCTGGGTGGCATGAAGGGGATGCATGGGCAGGGCAGCCTGCCCATTCCGGGGATCGAGTTTATTGACCAACCCAACTGGTATGCCGAAGGCGGCGACACGGACCCGGAGGCATTCGGTCTGGAACGCGCCCAGCAGCTCGAAGCCAAGATCAAGGAAATCGGCCCCGAAAAGGTTGCGGCGTTCATTGGTGAACCCGTGCAGGGGGCGGGCGGTGTGATCGTCGCGCCCGACGGATACTGGGCTGAAATCCAGCGCATCTGCAAGAAATACGACATTCTGCTGATCGTTGACGAGGTCATCACCGGCTTCGGCCGCACCGGCAACTGGTTCGGTAGTCAAACCCTGGATATCAAACCCGACATTATGACCGTCGCGAAGGGGCTCAGCTCGGGCTATGTCCCCATTGGTGCTTCGATCGTATCGGACAAGGTGGCCGACGTGCTGGCAGCGACCGAGTTCAACCACGGCTATACCTATTCCGGCCATCCCGTCGCCTGTGCGGTCGCTTTGGAAAACCTGCGCATTCTGGAAGAAGAAGGCATCGTCGACCGCGTTCGCGAAGAAACCGCACCCTATCTGGCCGAGAAATGGCATTCGCTTGCCGATCACCCGTTTGTGGGCGAGACCAAGATCGTCGGCATGATGGCCTCGCTGGCGTTGACGCCGGACAAATCGAAACGCGCACCATTTGCCGCTGATGCCGGCACGGTCGGCTATGTCACGCGCGAACGCTGTTTCGCGAACAACCTGATCATGCGCCATGTGGGGGATCGGATGATCATCTCGCCGCCCCTGGTGATCACCAAGGCCGAAATCGACACGCTGATCGAACGCGCGCGCAAGTCTTTGGACGAAGCCTATGAGATCGTGAAAGAGAAAGGTCTGCTGGTCGCAGGCTGATCTGACCTGACTTGATCGGGCCGGATCTCCCGGCCCCTGTCCTATGAGGGGTTCATGGACTTACTGACCGCCAATGACCGCACAGGGGAATACCCGCAATCCTGGTATGCCGCCACCGCGGATGCCCCCGGGCCGTACCCTGCGGCGGCAGGGAATATGCGATGCGATGTCTGCGTCATCGGTGGTGGCTATACCGGTCTTTCGGCAGCCCTGCACCTTGCAGATCGCGGCTATGACGTGCTGCTGCTCGAGGCGCAGCGCGTGGGCTTCGGGGCGTCGGGCCGCAATGGCGGTCAGGTGGGCACCGGGCAGCGGCTGGAACAGGACGCGCTGGAAAAGATGGTGGGGCGCGACGACGCGCGAAAGCTCTGGGACCTGTCGTTGGAGAGCGTTCAGCTGGTGCGCGACATTGTGGCGAAACACGCACCCGACGCAGGCTTCACCGATGGTATCCTACACGCGATGCACCGCGCACGGTACGTGCCGGAAGACCATGCCTATGTGCGCAAGCTGAACGAAGAATATGGCTATGACCTGATCCGCGCGGTGGATCGGGACGAGATGCGCCAGCTATGCGGCTCGCCCGCCTATCATGGTGGTTCGCTGGATATGGGCGGGGGGCATACCCATCCGCTGCGTCTGGCCTTCGGCATGGCACGGGCGGCCGAGGCTGCGGGCGCGCGTATCTGCGAGACCAGCCGCGTCACGGGCGTGAGCGATGGGGCAAAGGTGGTTGTCACAACCGACACGGCGCGGGTCACCGCCGATCACGTCCTGTGGGCGTGCAATGGCTATCTTGGCAAGGTCGAACCGGGCGTGGCCGCGCGGGTCATGCCAATCAACAACTTCATCCTCGCCACTGAACCTCTGGACGACGGGTTTGCCAAATCGCTGATCCGCGACGGTCACGCGGTGGCGGACAGCAAGTTCGTCATCAACTATTTCCGTCTGTCCGAAGATAACCGGATGCTGTTTGGTGGTGCCGAAAGCTATGGCTATCGCTTCCCGAAGGACATTGTGAAGCTGGTGTCCAAACCGATGCTGGAGATCTATCCGCAACTGAGGGACACCAGGATCGACTATGCCTGGGGCGGCACGCTGGGCATCACGCTGAACCGCATGCCGCATTTCGCACGGTTGAAGGGCAATGTCCTGTCGGCATCCGGCTATTCCGGGCACGGGGTGGCAATGGCGACGCTGGGTGGCAAACTGGCGGCCGAGGCGATCGCAGGTCAGGCCGAGCGGTTCGACCTGATGGCGTCCGTGCCAACCCCACGCTTTCCCGGTGGCGTGGCGATGCGCTGGCCCCTTCTGGTCGCGGCCATGTTCTGGTTTTCCCTGCGCGACAAGCTTTAGCGTGACGCTGTGCCAACGTCGCCGGGGGCCACGGCGACCGATTTGACGACCGCAAAGATGCTCCCCCCCGGCTGCAATCCCATTGCCTGCGCGGATCGTTTCGTGACCCGCGCCAGCACACGCCCAGCGGCTGTATCCAGCGAGACCACCGCGCCCGGACCGTCGCTTGGCTGAATGTCCGCGATGGTGCCGGGCAGGATGTTCAGGGCCGATATCCCCTTGGGCCGGGTCTTTGACAGGATCACATCCTGCGCGGCGATGCGCAGCCGCAGCTTGTCACCGACAGATCGGACCACTTGCGGCAAAAGAAGGGGCAGGCCGCCCGCGTCCAGCTCGGTCAAGCCGTCTGCGTGATGGGTCACCACCTGTGCTTCGATCACCGCCCCGATATCGCGCAAGCCGCCAGGTGTGAAGCTGGGGTCGCCCAGAACCTCGGCGGCCGTACCTTGTCGGATCACCCGTCCCGCCGCCAGCGCCACGACGGTTGTCGCCAATCGCGCCACCTCGGTTGCGGCGTGGGTCACATACAGGATCGGCACATCGCTTTCATCGCGCAACCGCTCGAAATACGGCAGAATTTCCCCCTTGCGCGCACCATCCAGCGCGGACAGAGGTTCATCCGCCAGGATCAGCTTGGGGCGGGCCAACAGCGCGCGTCCAATGGCAACACGTTGTTTTTCCCCCCCCGACAACCGCGCCGGGCGACGCGGCAGAAGCGATCCGATGCCCAGCATCTCGACCACTCGATCGAAGGCTTTTTGATCCTTGGGTTGGCGGGTGATCCAGCGGGCATAATCCAGATTGCGCGCCACGCTCAGATGCGGAAACAGGCGGTCGTCCTGAAAGATGTATCCCAGCCGCCTTTTGTGTGGTGGCAGATGGATGTTGCGCGCCGTATCCATCAAAACCTGATCCCCAACCGTGACCCGCCCGGTGGCCGAGGTGCCCAGCCCCGCGACCGCATCAATGACCGAGGTCTTGCCCGACCCCGAAGCGCCGAACAGCACGGTCAGGCCAGAGGGCACGTCGAAGCTTACATCCAGCGCGAAGGTGTCGAGGTCCTGTTTCAGGTGAACGGAAAGGGCAGGGTGGGTCATGCGCCTTCCATCCGATTGGCGATGCGGCGGGCAAAGACCTCGGACAATATCAGCGCGGCCATGGCGACGATGATCGACACGATGACCAGCCGCATTGCTTCGGTTTCACCACCAGGCACTTGCAAAAAACTGTAGATGGCCGAGGGCAGGGTTTGCGTCTGCCCCGGAATGTTCGAAACGAAAGTGATTGTCGCCCCAAACTCGCCCATCGCCTTGGCAAACCCAAGAATGGTGCCGGTCAGAATGCCGGGCAGGGCAAGCGGCAGGGTGACAGTGGCAAAGACATTCAGTCGGTTGGCCCCCAATGTGGCGGCGGCCTGCTCCAACCGCTGGTCGACCGCTTCGATGGACAGCCGTATCGCACGCACCATCAGCGGAAACCCCATGATCGCCGCGGCCAGCGCGGCCCCGGTCCAGCGAAAGGCGATGCCCATGCCCAACGCCTCCAGCGCCCGCCCGCCAAGGCCGTTCGCCCCGAAAACCAAGAGCAGAAGATAGCCGGTGACGACCGGCGGCAGGATCAGGGGCAGGTGCACCAGCCCGTTGACGACCTGCTTGCCCGGAAAGTCCCACCGCGCAAGAGCGTGCGAGACAAGGATTGCCAGCGGCAGGGAAAATACCGTTGCCCAGAACGCCACCTTCAGCGACAGCGCAACCGCCTGCCATTCCTGCGGACCCAGCCAGCCGGTCATGTCCCCTCCAGCGCGGTGAAGCCGTGGTTCAGAAAAACCTCAATAGCCGTGTCGTGCTGAAGCCAGTTCAGGAATGCGCGGGCGGTGTCCCGGCCTTCGCCCGCGATGACTGCTGCCGGATAACGGATGGCAGGGTGGCTCTCGGGCGGAAATCGCATCACCACCTGCACCCGTGCATCTGCCAAGGCGTCGCTGCCATAGACGATGCCCAACGGCGTCTGCCCCAGCGCCACCAGCGCTAGGGCCGCGCGTACATTGTCGGTTTGCGCGACCAGGGCGGCAACGCTGTCCCACTGGCCCAGAGACTGAAGCGCCGCCTTGCCATAGATGCCGGCGGGAACGGCCTTGACCAGCCCCATGGCCAATCGCCGTCCGGCCAGATACCCGGCAAGATCGGTCAGTTCGACCGGTGTGGGGGCCGCAGCATTCGCGGGGGCAATCAGCACCAGATCATTGCCGACAAGATCAACCCGTGTCTCGGTTGCGATGTGCCCATCGGTTTCCAGCACGTCCATCCAGTCGGTATTGGCCGAGATAAACACATCCGCAGGCGCGCCCTGAGATATCTGCCGGGCAAGCACCGACGAGCCGGCATAGGACAAATGAACGGTGTGGCCGGTTTCGGCCTCGAAGCCCTGAACGGCTTTATCCAACGCGTCCTTCAGGCTGGCGGCGGCAAACACGGTAATCTCATCCGCCCGCGCAACCGTGGCCGTGAACAACAGGGACACAGCCACCGCGCAGCCAAGCCGCACCGCAAGCAGGCCTGAGCGATGCAGGAGAATGTGGGCAACAGAAAGGGCGCGACGGATATACATGATCGCCGAGCAGATAACGACATGCAGACGGGGGCGGCAAGGTCTTTTGCTGCGACAGATCGGGCGCGTGGGCCGGGTATGACCGGCCCGCGTCCTGGTTTAACCTGTCATTCGGCGGCGTCGCGTTTGGGCAGAACCCAGTCGGGGCGCACGAAGTGGCAGGTGTATCCGTTGGGAACGCGCTCAAGATAATCCTGATGTTCAGGCTCTGCTTCCCAGAATTCACCCACGGGTTCAACCTCGGTCACGACCTTCCCGGGCCACAGGCCGGATGCTTCGACATCCGCGATGGTGTTCAGGGCTTCGGCCTTCTGTGCATCATCCACGTAATAAATCGCGGACCGATAGGACGGCCCGATGTCATTGCCCTGCCGCATCGGTGTGGTCGGGTCATGGATCTGGAAGAAAAACTCCAGCAAGCGGCGATAGGTGATCTTGTCAGGGTCGAAAATGATCTCGATACCCTCGGCATGGGTGCCGTGATTGCGATAGGTGGCATTGGGCACGTCACCGCCCGTATATCCCACCCGGGTCGAGATCACGCCGGGCAGCTTGCGGATCAGATCCTGCATCCCCCAAAAACACCCCCCGGCCAGAACTGCACGCTCTTGTGTCATCCGATATCCTCCACCTGATTGAGATAGTCCCCGTAGCCTTCCGCCTCCATGTCGTCCCGATGCACGAACCTGAGCGAGGCCGAGTTGATGCAATAGCGCAGCCCGCCCCGGTCCTTTGGCCCGTCGGGGAACACGTGACCCAGATGGCTGTCGCCATGGGACGATCGGACCTCGGTCCGCATCATCCCGAGCGAGGCATCCTGAAGCTCGGTGATATGAGCAGGCTCGATCGGCTTGGTGAAGCTGGGCCAGCCGCAGCCACTTTCATACTTGTCCGAGGACGCAAACAACGGCTCGCCCGAAACGATGTCGACGTAAATGCCGGGCGCCTTATTGCCGAGGTATTCACCACTTCCCGGACGCTCGGTGCCGTTCTCCTGCGTCACGCGATATTGTTCGGGCGACAGTTTGGCGATGGCTTCAGCGGATTTTTCATAAGTCTTCAAATCTGAACCCCCTTGGAAAAGTCAGTCCTGTCTAAGATGGGGGTTGCATGGCTGAATTTCCATGGGGCGCGGATCGCGGCCCACAACCGACTGCTTGCCTCGGCCAGATATCACGCTGGCATCGCACTTTCGGCAAGCGCGTTCTTCCCGGTTCCCTACTGTTCCCGGAACGCGCGCGCCATGCTGTCGGCCAGCGGCCGGGCAATGTACTGCGCAAAGGTCCGTTCGGCCGTCTGGATCATCACCTCGGCCGGCATACCCGGCGTCGGGACGAAGCCTTTGACAAGGGCCAGTTCTTCGGGCGACAGGGTCACACGTGCCACGAACACTTCGCGCGTGACACCGTTTGCGTTGTCGGCAATCGCATCCGCCGAGACATAATCGACCGTGCCGTCCAGCACCGGCGTCGTACGCGCGTTCAGCCCCGTCAGCCGCACAACGGCGTTCTGCCCACGATGCACACTGTCGATATCGGTGCGCAGGATCAGCGTCTCGACGATCAGGGGCGCGCTGGAGGGCAGGATTTCCGCGATGGGCTTGCCGGTTTCGATCACCCCGCCGGGGGTGAAATAGTGCAGGCGCAGGATCGTGCCGCTGACCGGGGCCGTGACTTCGGACCGGGTCAGGACGTTTTCCGCCTTGCGGTATTTTTCACGCACGCTTTCAAGTTCGGCCTGGATGACCTGCAATTCATCCAGCGCATTTTCGCGATACAGGCTGCGGACCTTTTCGATCTGGGTCTGATGTTTCAGCATCAACTGCTCGTTTTCGTTCACCTCGGCTTGCAGGCGCCCGATCTGGCCCTGTGCTTCGATCTTGGCGCGCAGCAGCGCGTTCACCTCGGTCTGGCGGATCAGACCACCGCTCAGCAATTTGCTTTTGTCGGCGTATTCCTGATCCAGCAGTTCGACCATCTTGACGTGGGAATCATGCTGGATCTGATACCCGGTCTTGCGGATTTCGAGCGCGTTGATGTTGCGTTCCAATAGCGAGACATCATTGTTCAGCGAAGCGCGGGCGGTGCTGAATGACAGCCGCTGACCATCAAGGATCGACGCGATTTCCGGATCCTGACTGGCCTCGTCCAAAAGTTGTTGCGGAAAATCGAGCAGTTCCAGCTCGCGGTATTCGGCGGCAAGACGGGTCACGGTCGCCTCAAGCCGCGCTTTGCGAATGTGCAACTCGCGCCGGTTGGCCAGCGCGGCGGTTTCATCAAGGGTCAGCAAAACGTCGCCCGCCGCGACCTCGTCGCCTTCTCTGACCAGGATTTCATGGATGATACCGCCTTCAAGGTGCTGCACGATCTTGTTGCGCCCCGTGGCGACGAAGCTGCCTTGCGCGATGACTGCAGCGGCAAGCGGTGCGCGGAACGCCCATGCGCCGAACCCGCCAAAGGTCACGACCAGCAGAAGCAGTCCGAACATCACGTGTTTCTTGATCGAGCGCGGCACTTTGTCATGCCATTCATGGAGGACGACGGCGTTGGTGGGAAGGTTTGACTGGGTCATGTCAGGTTTGCTCCCCCAGTGGTTTGGGTGGCTGTTGGCGGGCGCGTTGATCGTCGCGGATCCGCTGCAACACGGTGTCGCGGGTTCCGAAAAGCGCGATCGAACCGTCGCGGATCAGCATGATCTTGTCGACCACGTCCAGAAGGGCGGGTTTCTGGGTGATCACGACCACGGTGATCTTGCTGCGGCGCGCATGTTCTATGGCGCGCGCCAGTGCCTTGTCGCCGGCTGCATCAAGGTTCGAGTTCGGCTCGTCCAGCACCACCATACGGGGGTTGCCGAAAAAGGCGCGCGCCAGCGCGATACGCTGTTTCTGCCCGCCCGACAGCGGCGAGCCATCGGCGGCCACCATCGTTTCATAGCCCTGCGGCAGGTTGGCGATCATCTCGTGCACATCGGCCAGTTTGGCGGCCTCATAGATCTGTTCGTCCGTCGCATCGGCGCGCATCCGGCCGATGTTGTCCTTGATCGAACCGGGGAACAGTTGCACGTCCTGCGGCAGATAGCCGATGCTTTCACCGAACTGGCGCGGTTCCCAGTTGCGCAGGTCCATCAGGTCCAGCCGCACATTGCCCGATGTGGGCAGGATCGAGCCAACCAGCATCTTGCCCAGCGTCGTCTTGCCCGCGCCGGAATTGCCGATGATCGCCAGGCTTTCGCCGGGGTTCAGTTGGAAACTGAGACCGTTCAGCACCACATCCTTGGTGCCGGGGGGCACGAACAGCAGACGTTCCACATCCAGCCGGCCTTCGGGTCGGGGCAGGCGCAGTTTTTCGAATTGCAGTTTCGAGTTTTGCAGAAGCGTGCGGATACGGCCATAGGCACCGCGGGTCAGGATGAAAGCATTCCACCCTTCGATCGACCCCTCGATGGGCGCCAACGCGCGGCCCGCGATGATCGAGGCGGCGATGACCATGCCGCCCGTGATCTCGCCTTGAATGGCCAGATAGGCACCCCAGCCCAGCATCCCGATCTGCGTCAACAGGCGCACGCCGCGCGAAAACGCGGCCGAGATGATGTTGCGATCCTGTGCGCGCACCTGCGCGGTCAGTGATGCGGCGGTGTCCTTGCCCCAGATCGACACGGCCTCGGGGATCATGGCCAGCGCGTTGATGATCTGGCTGTTTCGCGACATCGAATCCAGGTGCATGTTCGCCTTGGATTGCGCCAGGTTGGCTTCGGCAAAGGGCTTTGCCGTGGCCTTCTGGTTGATCAGCGCGATCACCAGAAGCAGAAGCGAGGTCACGATCACGATCATGCCAAGCTGCGGATGCACGAGGAAAATGGCAAGGATGAACAGCGGGGCAAAAGGCACATCAAGGAACGAGATCAGCGTGCCGGACACAATGAAGCCGCGCAGTTGCTGAAGATCGCCCAGCGTCTGATATTCACGCCCGGTGCCGTTCAGGGAAGCCGCCGCCGCGGCGCTCAGGATCGGGGTGCCGAGCTTCGCCGCAACCTCGACCGCCGTGCGCATCAGGACGAAACGCCGGACCGCGTCAAACACGGCCTGAAGGATCACCGCCCCCGCGATCACGATGGTCAGCATGATCAGCGTGTCTGTCGACCGGCTGGTCAGCACCCGGTCGGAAATCTGGAACAGATAGATCGGGATCGACAGGATCAGGATGTTGGTGGCGCAGGTCATCACCATCACGAACATGAGGTTGCCGCGCACCGCCGCCATACCTTCCTTCAGGCTTTGCGAGAAATCCTGCGGCCCGATCCGTTTGTGGAAATTGGCGCCGCCGCCACCGCCGCCGCCACCACCGCCGGAACGATTGGTGGGAGGGGTGGGCTTGTTGGAAATCGGCTGGTTCGCCTTCTGGTCGATGGTTACACCGATCCCCGCGCCGTCCATCTTGGATGTCGGCTGCGTCTCGGTTTCGACCCGGTCGACCGTTTTCAACACCAACCGTGGTTTTGAAGGTGCTTCCGGGTCGCGGACCTGCTGTGCCGCATTGGTCATGTAATCACTCGCTTTGAAAATGGATTAAGTTGTCATTGTCTGCATAACGTCCAACGCCGTGCCGCCGGTATGGGCATCGTTGGTGATGCCTGCGGCTTCAAGGGACTCGTTCACCGCATCGGCAATCATGTCATCGGCCAGAAAGGCCACGGCTTCGTTGGTCAGGCCGGTCATGCCGACACCCGCTGGGTTGGCGTCGGTGTCGATCAGATCGGCCTGGTACAGGAGGGCGTCGTTATAATAATCGCCGCCCGCCATCACATCCGAGTCAAAGCCCGTCTGGGTGATTGACGCGGTGTTGGTCAACAGGTTGGACCCGGTGGTAATGGCCACCGGAATGTCGTCCAGGGCGGACTGGACCGAATCCAGTGCCATATGCACCTGATCCATGTCGCCCAAATAGTTGACCTGATCGACGACGTTCATCTGGGTCAGATCACCGTCGATATAAAGAACCCTGAGCTGGTCCAGCCCCTCGAAATAGGCGCTTTGGGCCACGGCAGCCGACAGGTCGTCGACCCCTTGTTGCAGATCATCCAGCGCGGTCTTGAAATCGTCCAGCATGTCGACCTGTGTGTCGATACCTTCCTGATGGATGCTGGCCTCGTTGCGCAACAGGTTGTCGTGCCCCGACACGGCGGCGTCATCCATTCCCGAGCCATAGAATTGGTCGTTGTCCAACAGGACGTTGGTCTGATTGACCACGTTCAGCGACAGCATGGTGCCACCAACGAAAATCAGGTCATAGCCCTGGCCGAAATCGGCGGCCGCACCAAGGTTGTAGGTCAGGTTCTCGCCCGTCACGATCGAGGTGGAGTTGGCCGAAAATGTCAGGTCCAGCCGGTCGGAATCCATCACGAACGTGTGCTGTTGCAGATAGTTGGTGACGGTCACATCGCCTTCCAGCCGCACCACATGCCAGTTTGACGGCAGGTCGGTCGACGTCGATGCTTCGATTTCGAACCCGTCGGGAACGTCGCGGTTGTCGATCTGGGTTGACGCGATGTTCTGGGCCTGTGACGGCGCGCTTGGGTCGTTCTGAAGAGTGTCGTGATACTGGTCCGTGTCATAAAGCACGTTGACCTGAGATACCGCGTTCAGGTTGATCACATCGCCAGCCACGGCGATGACGCCCGCGTCGATCCAGCTTGTGTGGATTGCGGCATGGTTATGTGCCTCGTTCGCGCCGGCGCTGACATTGTGTTCGGAATTGACGGGGGTTGGCCAGGCGTCGTTTCCGGTGTCCAGGATGACCTGATCCTTGGCAACACCGGCCGGTTGGTCTTCATCCTCGTCGTCGTTCAGCTTGTCGCGCTTTGCTTTGATAAAGGCGGGCAGATGGTCGTCAAGTTCCGGCACCTCGTCGACCAGTTCGCCGTTGACGTACACACCTTCCGTGTCCTCGTCTTCGATGATCGCGATGTTCAGCCCCTCGATTTCGGGGTCTTCGACCGCGTTGATCATGTCGAGGAATGGCAGAACATTTCCGGCATCGTCCAGAAGCTCGGCAATCAGCCCGTCAGTGGTCCAGGGCTGGAGTGTTTCGGCCAGTTCGATCGCGGCCTCAAGTGCGGCATACAGACCGTCGAGCGGTTGGAACCCTGCCGCATCGACATCACCAATCACATCGTTGTCATCCAGGTGAATGGTCTGGATCGTCACCGTGATCACGGATGAGGGCAGGGGGATGAAGGGCAGGATCGTGACGCTGCCCATGATGAAATCCACCGCAGCCCCGGTGTCGATCGGGACGGGGCCATCTGGACCGATGGCGCCCGTGCCATCAAGCGGCACGGTCAGCGCCGGAAGGGCGAGTGACCCGTTTCCTGCGACCTGAGCAGGCGGTTCGGGGGTTGGCGTGTACTGTGAGTGGGGGTTGAACTTACCCAGTTCAAAAGGGGCTTTGTTGAGGACGGGTTTGAACTCAAATTCACCCGCCTCGGCCAGTTTCTGTTTCAGTTTGAATTCGTAGTAATCCGTTCTGAGCCGTGCTTCGTTTTCAGCGAGGTGAAACAAACCAATGAAGTGCGCGATGGACTCGGTTGTCTGGTCAAGGCTCATGGCTGCGTCAACTCCTTGCTGAATACTGTTGTCAAACAAACGAACCTGGCACTGAACGGGTCCGGGGCCGACAAGCGGCCCCGGACGTTGATTGTTTAGGCGTCGTTCGAATCGTCACCGACATAGGTCGAGCTCATCGAGCCGCCAACAACGGTCATGTCGACCGTGTTGCCCAGCACGTTGGCACCCATCACGATGCTCTGATTGAACGCGGCGGTGTCCACCACGGCTGCGGCCGAGGCATAGGATTCGCCGGTGACATAACCGTCGTCACCATTGCCTGAACCCCACTTGCCGCCATCGGCCATGCCGCTTGCGCCATTGGTGGCCGTGCCACCCATGCCGCCGGTCACACCGCTGGCATCTGCCATGCCGCCGTTCGAGCTGCCGCCCATGGCGTCACCGCTATAGCCTCCGGTCGAGTTGGCCGTACCACCCATGCCACCGGCACCGCTGGCTGCGGTGTTGGTGCCGCCGGACTGGCCATCGGCACTGGCGGACGAGGTCTGGTTGGTGTCCGCCGCACCGCCGTAGCCCGAGATGGCATCTGCCATGCTGTCGGCTGAACCGTCAGTGGCCGATTCCGAGAAGACATCGGCCAGGCCGCCGTCTCCGGTATCTGCCGTCGAGCTTGCGGTGCCGTCGACGTCATTCTTGGCGTCAGCGGACCCATCGGCGTCACCGCCCATGCCACCGTCACCCATGGCGCCGTCGCCACCATCGCCCATGGCACCATCGCCACCCGGGCCTTGGCCACCGTCACCGGCTGCACCGACTGCACCAGCCCCACCGGGGCCTTGACCGCCGACGCCACCCATACCGATGGCTCCGTCACCGCCGGGGCCTTGGCCGCCGTCAGCGCCGTTTGCAGCCGCACCAGCACCGCCCGGACCCTGACCGCCGTCACCGGCTGCGCCGTCGCCACCGTCACCGGTTGCGCCTGCACCGCCTGGACCTTGGCCGCCGGTTGCACCGGCTCCGGTGCCTCCGGTGCCTTGGGCACCCATGGCTCCGTCACCGCCGGCTCCGGCGCCTCCGGTGCCTTTGCCACCGTCACCGCTGGCATCAGCATCGCCATCACCGCTGCCGTCACCGGCCGCATCGGCGTTGCCTCCTGCGTCTGACGCACCACCCGCATCGGCTGGGCCATTGCCGGCCGTTGCCGTCGGGTCGCCAGCCATGGCGCCTGCACCAGCAAGGTTCAGCAGTCCAAGCCCGGCTGCTGCGCCGGCTGCGGCACCAGATGCTGCCCCGGCGTCGCCGCCGTTTCCGGTTGCATCATTGTCGCTGGAGGCATCGTTGTCGGTCGTGGCGTCATTGTCGCTGAAGCCCGAGTTGCTGGTATTGGCGTTTGCGTTGCCGTCGCCGCCGGGGCCATTGCCTCCGTCGCCGCCAGCGCCATTACCACCGTCGCCGCCAATGCCGCCGGTGCCATAGCCGCCGACCGCATCGCCGCCGGTGCCATTGCCACCGTCGCCACCGTCGCCGCCATCGCCGTCACCGCCGCCGCCGTCGCCGCCGGTGCCATCACCGCCGTCGCCGCCATTGCCAGTGGTCGATGCGCCACCTGTGCCGTCTCCGCCAGCACCGCCGATGCCGCCGGTTGCGTCGCCACCATGGGCATTGCCGCCGTCGCCGCCGTCACCGCCGCCGCCGTCACCGCCGGTGCCATTACCGCCGTCGCCGCCGTCGCCGCCGTCGCCGTCACCGCCATCACCGCCGGTGCCATAGCCACCAACCGCGTTGCCGTTGGCATCGCTGCTGATCGAGCCATCATTGGCGTCGCTTTCGGCATAGGAGTCGCCGCTGTTACCGCCAAACCCCTGGGTGTTGTTGTTGCTGCTGACATCGCTGGTCGCATCGCTGTTGGCATCCGCGTCACCGCTGTCGCCACCATTGGTCTGACCAGAATTGCCGCTGATGCCCAGGCCAAGACCCAGACCCAGTGCGGTTGCTGCGCCGCTGTCGCCGGCATCGCCGCCGGTTGCGTCGCTGTCGCCACCATCACCGCTGTCACCGCCTGTCGCATCGGCATATCCGCCGATCGCTTCACCGCCATTGGCTTGGCCGCCATCCGCATTCGCACCTGAGCCACCGTCACCGGTGTAGGTGTCATTTGCGATACCGTCACCAGCCGAGGCGCTGCCACCGTTGGCGTTGCCGTTTTGGGTGAAGTCGCCATTGTTGGCCACCGAGGCTGAGCCAAGGTGGTCATCGTCGGACAGATAAGCCTCCTGCACGTTCACGACGCCGGTATCATTGCCCGCGCCAAATCTGACGTTGGTCATGATGTCACCGATGTCGTCGCCGGGATCCAGCGCGATGTCGCCCCCAGCGGTCACGACATTTTCAACGGTGCCGTCCTTGACGTCGATGTCCACGACATCATCGTCACGCGGGATCCACTCGCCGCCGCCAAAGTCGATATTGACCGAATTGGAGTTGTCGTTGCTGTCATCTCCGCCATTGGTCTGGCTTTGGTCGGAACTTGCTTGTTGGTTCTGGTCCTGACCCTGACCCTGATCCTGGCCCTGACCTTGATCCTGGCCCTGATTGTTGGCGTTGTCGTTTACATCCGACGTATCGACCTGCTGCTGCTGTTGCTGCTGCTGGGCGTCAAGATCAACATCGGCATAGCCGACATCAATATCTGCATCGACGTCGAAATTTGCTTCGTCAACCTGCACTTCGCCGATGGCGAACTGGTTGGCGGTGTGATGTCCTCTGTCTTTTGACATGACTTAATTCCTTTACTGATGCCCATGGACGCCACCAGTCTTTCCAAAGTGGCCAATCTGCGGGCATGGTTGAGTTTGATGTTGTGAGATGCGGGTGAAGCGGATTGCCGAGGCAAAACAGGATCAGCCGCGTGAAGCTGAATGCGCGTCCCCCCTTTATGCTGTGCCGGTCGAAACCAGTGTTTGATCCGAAAATATGGATCGGTGCCTGATATTGCTTGCCCGAAAAGACGGGCTGCCGACCTGGCGTTTCAATAAACTTGCTGAACCAATTCAAACTACGGCGCCTGAAAATGCAGACGCACGTTTAGCCTGTATTGGAGTTGCCCCGAAAAACAGCCGGACAAAGGATTTAGCTGTGCAGGGTTTTGAAATAAGGCATTTTTTTTGTTCGAAAACGCGGAAATGATCGATGCTGAATCAACTTTGAATCGAGTGATGCAGACCATTTGCGCGATTCTTACTAGATCGACTCCCCGTGATTTACACGCCATGAGCGAGATGCGCGTGGTTCTCCTAGTACGAATTGATTAGTTATCGACCGGTTTGATGGGAATTGTGACGAAAATTTGTTCAACGCCGCCAACTGTGTTATAGTCATAAGAATATAATTACGATTTTAGACTGAATTATTTAGAGATATTGCTTTTCGACAGGAGCAATTGTCAGGAAAACGCGCGACGTCACCGGTGCCGGTCATTCAGCTCGTTCTGGCAAGCCAAAGTGCTCCTCGACAGACCAAGTATTGGAGGACGCTGTTGTGTTGCAGATGCGAGATAAGCAGAGAGACCCGATTGCCCAAGCCCCAAAGTCATTGGCCCAACCCGATCATACCGTCCTGATTTTTCTGGGAAACAGCATGGTTTTCTCCGACCGGTTGCTCAGAACGCTTGAGTATGAGTTCAAAGACGTCACGGCGATGCGCCTTCGGTGCGTATCAGATCTGGACGCTCTGGATGATGTCAGCAAGCTGGCCACGGACCTGATCATCTTCGACGAACCTTCGATGGAAACCTATCTGCGGACCCGGCCTGCATTGGACCCGGTGTACAGCGGTGCCGGCAAGGTGCTTGCCTATTCCTCGGCGCAGGCGGGGCGCGTGCTGCGCCAACAACTGGCGGGTTCATCAGACGAACACACTCTGCGGTTCTTGCCGATGAAATCGTCTCTGGACGCCTGGTTCGCCGCGCTCAGGCTTCTGCTTTTGGGCGAGGCGTTCGTTCCCGCCGAATTGCTGACCCGTCAAAATCCGATCTCTGCCGGGGCTGAAACTGGGACTTCACCAGTGCCGGGTCAGGCGGATGAAACGGCAGAGAAAACCCCTCCGCCGTCGGCCTTGCCAAACCTGACCGTGCGCGAGGTCGAGGTGCTGGGCCTGCTGGCCACTGGAATGGCGAACAAGACCATCGCCGAACAGCTCGGCCTGTCCGAACATACCGTGAAGCTGCACGTTCATCACATCTTCGGCAAGCTCAAGGTGCATAACAGGGTCAGCGCCACGAACTGGTTCCTGTCGCACGGCCAAACATTGGACAGACTGCAGGGAAGGTAATCCATGACCGCCGTCGATCACCCAGACCCACAGGACAGACCCGGCGGGGATTTTGACCGGTTCCTCCTGCTGCTTGGCCGTTTGAACTACAGCTGGACAAACACCGAAAGCCTGTTGATCCATCTGATTGCAGGGCTGTCACATACGGATAAAGACACTGCGGTGGTAATCTTTCTGACGCTCAACACCACGCGCGCCCGGATCGATCTTGTCGAACGGCTTTCGAAACTTGAACGCGTGTCACAGGCGGAACGAGAGGCGGTGCTGGAAATCACCCGCCGGATCAAGCTGCTGTCCGGCCTGCGCAACAAGTACAATCATTGCATTTACTCATTTAACTCCCAAAGCGGCGATATTTCGACCATCCGGATGCGGGTGGCCGACCGCAAGAACCAGATCAAGGTCGGGCAAAAGTCGGCTTTGGATGGGGCGACCATTGATGACATCGAACAGTCGCTGAATGACCTCAAAGCGTTGAATTCTGATGTGTGGATGCTGATCCAGAACCACGGGTACCCCGCCTGAGCCGGCGCCTTGGGCAAGACTGGAATGTAAACGAAGGTAACAGGTTGAATGTCTGATCCTGATCCCGTCCTGACTGTCGATGCGTTTCAAAGCACCTCACCCGAGTATGACTATTGGAGCGCGGTGCACGCGCTGGCGGTCGACCGTCTGACCTTTGCGATCAATAGCGGCATCCTTTTGACGGTGTTTACCGGCGCCGAGGGGGCGGGAAAATCGACCGTGGTTCGCAAGGTGATGTCGGACGCGCAATCCGCCCGACTGCTTGGCATCTGCCCATACGGTCCCCGGATCAAGGTCGATCCCTGTCGCGCAATTCTCGAAGCGTTCGGAGCTGATCCGGGGCCGGGGGAAAAGGACCTGCACCGTCGTATTCTGGAACAAAGCCTTGAGGCCGCGAAGCAGGACATCGACCTGCCAACCGTCATTGTCGAAGACGCCCATAACCTGAAAGACGCGCATCTGTTTGCGTTATTCGATATCGCACGGCTGAATGAAGGGCCCGAGAAAGCGTTGTTCAAGATTGTTCTTGTGGGTCTGCCTGACCTGCTGACGCGGCTTGACCAGACCTCAGCCGCGTTGCTGGGGCCGTCCTTCAACCTGGATGCGATGGCGGACAAGGATACGGCGGGCTATGTCCGGCATCGGTTGACGGTCGCAGGCGTCAATGATGTGGGCTTCCAGGATGAGGCGCTCAAGGCGGTCCACGACCGCACGCAAGGACACCCGCAAGCGATCAACCTGCTTTGCCAGATGTTGCTGAATGAGGCCCGGTCGCTGGGACAGACCCAGATCAAGCCCCCGATGGTCGAGCGGTGCAAACTGTCGACCACGAAAGCCTTGGGTCTGAAGCTGGATGTTCAGGCACCAGTGGCGACCGGCGAGGGCGGGGACCTGCCGGACCTGCCGCCGCCAAGTTTCAAGAGCAACCGGAAGGTGCAAATGCCGGACAGCACGGCTGGCCCCGCTGCGCCGCCTGCATCTGCGGCGGTAAAAAATCCGGATGAGGATCCATTCGCGGCACCTGGTCCCAAGCCTTCGCCTGCCACACCCCCCGCCTCCAAGCGCGGGAAACGGTCCCGCCCAAGGCTGTTTGCCGGTCTTGCCGGGGTGGCCGGCCTTGCGCTGGTAGCCTATGGCGTCATCGGACCGGCCCGAGACGCGCGCGATACAGGTGGCGCATCCGATACGGCGATGCTTGCGGGACAGATGGGGGGGGAGCCTGCGTCCGGGACCGAGATGGTCGCCGAAACGCAGGAGGATGTCGCGGCAGGCACATCCAAAGAGAGCGGAGATGAACCTGCCGTGCCGAAGGCGGTGGCTGCCGCACCTCCGCCGCCGCGCCTTGCCGACACATCGGCAGCCCTGGCTGTGCTGGACAGTTTCGGCGCACCACCGGAAGAAGTCGACGACTGGTATCGGCTTGCACTGACCGTAGCTGACAAAAACCCGCAGGCGGCCGTGGTGGCCTTTGCTCTGGCAGCCAGTTCGGGTCACGCGCGTGCGGCGTATTTTCTGGGACAGATTTACGAGTTGGGCGAAGGGGTGCCAGTCGATCACGTGCTGGCGCGCAGGTACTATGAACAGGCCGCGGGTCAGGTCGAAGCCGCTGCGGATCGGTTGACCGTGCCGCCGCCCGACCGCGTGCAGGGGGCGCCGACGGCGCCCTTGCCTCTGCTGTCGTTTCTGGTGGACGGTCAGACAGCGGCGCTGGTCTGGACCAGCGGCGCCGGGGCAGACCCGGCCCTGTATGCAATCGAGTTTGCCGATCGTCAGGGCAGGGTGGTTGCGGCAAAAGAAGGCGTCGAAAGCTCGGTCCTGCGTCACCCCGTTCCCGCAGGCGCGGCGCTTTGGCGGGTGCGTGCGCAGGTTGTGGACGACGTGTCGGCCGGTGCCGTGTCAGACTGGTTTCCCATTGATCTTGCGGCGAGTGACGGATCAGGCGACGCCACCAAGGCCGCCCTGAACGCCCCCTGATCCGGCATTTTCTGACTTCCCTTACAGGTGGCCCGGTCCCGATCAGCACCGATTGGCACGGCGCCGCGCAGTGCGCAAAAGCCGTGCCATGCAGGTGTCAGCAACCAATCGCGGCGCAGATGCGGGCGCGGTATGCCTCGTTCGCCTGGCTTTCCAGCGATTCATCCGCCGCCATCGGGGCAGGAGAGGCGCATTGCATCTGATAGCTGTCGGCAAGACCTGCGTTCACGCATTCACCGATATCCCATCCCGGCGGTATATCGTTCAGGTCCACGCTCTTCCATTTCGGGTGGCCGACCTCTTGCAACTGGCGGAAATTTGTAAGGATCAGGTTCGACATGTCCGAGACCGCCTTGCAGCTCAGCCTGTGATACTCGTTCTTTTTCGCGTTGTAGTCATATGTCATCAGCACCGCTTTGACCGCGACAACGTCGATCGCGTCGCTTTGAAACGGATAGGTGCCCGCCGCAATGCTGGTCGGCACATAGACCGAACTGAGCGTGGGATCGTCGATGGGCAAAAGATGGAATTGTGTCGCGTCGATCTGGTCGGATTGGAACAGCTTCGTCGGGGCCCCAGCGACATAGAACATCGCGTCGATATCCCCTGCCAGAAGGCGCTCCATCGAATCCGTTGCGTTGATCGTGACCCTTTCGGACGGTTTGACCCCCGCCAGATCCAGCACCAGAGACGAGGTCAGGAAGGTGCCACTGTCTTCGACCCCGACCGCAACCCGTTTGCCGTTCAGACCGGCCAGCGATGTGATGTCGCGACGGGCCAGAATGTGGACCTCTTCATTGTACAAAGGGAAAGCGATGCGGACGCCAAAGATCGCGCGGGCGATGTTCGGGTCGTCGCTGGCATAGGTCTTGAGGTATTCAAGCACGTCGCTTTGCACAATGCCGAACTGGGTGTTCGACCGCCTGCGCACCCCCAGGAAGTTTTCCAGCGACCCGGCGCTTTCCTGAATGGCATATGTGAGCCCGCAGGCTTCGGCCACTTCGGCCAGGTCGCGGCCGATCTGAATATAGGTGCCGTTGGGGCCGCCTGTTAGAATGTTCTTGCCAAACTCCTGCGCTGCGGCCGTGGTGCCGCCGAACGCCCCGACCATCAGGCAAGCGCCCAGACAAGCCCGCTTGAAAAACCCGAAATCAAATTGTCTCACTTGCTTATCCCCTTCTTCTTCAATGCTTAAATATCTTTGAAATAATCAACACGGACCGATCTCGCGAACCATGGCAACCAGGGTCTGCCGGTTGACCGTGCCAAAGGCCGATTGCAGGGCTTGCACCGTACAGGCGCCGTTTTCCAGCTCGGTCCGCAATACTGCCAGCGCGTCGGGGTCGGCGCCGGACAGACCGGGCGTTTGCGACAGCAGGGCTTGCACCTGAACTGCGGTCAACGGCACCGCGCGACGGCGCTGCGCGACCTGGCTTGCCTCGCTACGATCCGGCGATTGCGCGTCCGTTGCGCCGGTCGTTTGGGCGTCTTCCGTTTGCGAGGCGACAACCGGCATGGCCTGTGGTGCGGTCTCGGCAACGGTCGGCGGCGCTGTGGTTGAGGATGACGCGCCAGTCCCGATCAACCCCGTCAAGGCCTGGGTCATGGAGTGAATGTTGGCGCGGACCGTTTCGCGGTTGGTGCGCAACTCGGCGAGGTCCGCTTCAAGCTGTGCCACCTCATCTTCGCGGGTGCGCTTGGCCTGCTCGATCCCGGCCAGTTCGTTGCGGGCATTCTCAAGCTTCTCAACGGTTTGCGCCAATTCGGCAGACTGACGCTGTTGTTCATCCTGCGTGGTGTCCAGCTCTGCCTGTGTTACGGCGACCTTGTCTTGCAGGGCGTCAAGCTCGTCCGAGATGGCACTGCTTTTTTCCGTCAACTCGGCCAGTTCGGCACGCTTCTGATCAAGCTCCTGCTGCCGCGCTTCGGCATCGGCGGTTTGTTGGGCCAGGTCGAGCAGGCGCGCCTGGCTCTTGCCGATTTCATCCGTCAGTTCGGCAAGAAACTGGCGCTGGGCCGTTACGGTCTCGTCAATGGTGGCCAGATTCGTCTTGGCCGTAGCGATATCGGCCTGCAGCGCCGCATGCTCTTGCTGATCGGCTGCCAACGACTCGGCAAGCGTTTCTTTTTCAGCCGTTGCAGCCTGAATATCAGTCCTGAGCGCAGACAAACTGGCGCGGGCGTCGGTGTTGTCCACGACCAGCGACTCTTGCTCGGCAATTTGCGCTTCTACAGTTTCAAGCTGTCCTGTGGCCGCCGCCAGATCTTCCTCGGCACTGGCAGTTCTGGCCTCGGCAGCCTCGGCTTCGGTCAATGCGACAGCCAGCGCATCGCGGGTCCGGGCCAGTTCGGCGTTTAACGCCTGAAGCTCTTGCTTCGCTGCTGCGGTCTGTGAAACCGCCGTCTGATGCGCCTGCTTCTCCGTTGCCAGTTCCGCTCGAAGCTCGTTGAGCTTTGCCGCTGCCACGTTCTGATCGTCAATGATCGCTTGTGCCGCGGCAAGTTCGGTGCGCAGGGCAGAAAGATTGAGGGTTTCGTCCGAAATCGCGTCGCGCGTGTTTGCAAGTTTGCTTTCCGCGTCCTTCATCTGGTTGTTCAGATCGGTCAGACGGGTTTCCCGAGCCTCGATGTCATCCGTCAACGCCGTAACTTTCTGAGACAACGATGCCGTCTGGGCTTGCAACTCATCCAGCCGTACGGCGTCTGCCTCGGCCTCGGCGATGCCGTCACGCAGTTCCGTCAGCCGGGTTTCGGAGGCGGCAAGTTCATTCTTTGTGGATTCGTGTGCGGCAACGTCTTCGGCAATACCAGCTTTCAGCCCCTCAAGCTCGGTGCGGGCAGCCTCTATCTGCGCGGTCAGATCTTCAAGAGCGGCGGTGCCGTCGGCCTTCCGCGTTTCGAGTTCGACGATCTCTGCGGCCATGTCGTCCGCCTTCTCGCTGTCCAGACGCAGTTGTTCAGCGGTATCTTTCAATGTCTCGATCTTCGCTTGCAAACCCGTCAGGACCGCCTGTGCTGCCTGAGTGTCTGCGGCAATCTGTTCTGCCTTGGCCTGTCGTTCGGCCAGCTCGAGCGACGCGGATTCCGATGCCGACGTGTATTTGTCCAGCAATTTCTGTGCCTCGGACAATTCACCTTCCAGCGATTTTCGGGTTCTTTCGATCTCTGCCGCCAAAAGCAGATTGGTGCGCGATTGGTCTTGCTGCTGAACCAGTTCTTCCTCAATCGACCGAAGCCGGGCTTCGGCAGTCGCGGTTTCTTCCAACAGTTGGTCGCGTTCTTGTGTTGCCTGTTCGATCTCGTCTTCCAAAAGCGCCAATATTTGGCGCAACGACGAAGTGGACGGGCCTTTATCGTCAGGTGTTTCCAGTGATGTCTGACCACTTGCGTGAAGTGGCAGAAGAAGAACAATCAGGCAAAAAAACGCTCTAAAAATAAAAGCATGCAAACGGCATCCCCCCAAATACCATTAAAACTTTAATCCTATCTCCTTAACATAACTTCGGCAGAGAGTCGATTCGACCTGTGAGAATCGCGGTCAAGCCAAGCTGCGCAGAACTGCTCGTTGTCCCGAACAATCCCTTGGAATCAGTGGGGGATAGGCACCGTTCACGAGCCCTTATCCGCGGAGACCTGCAGGCTCAGATCTCATGTCAGGCCCGAGGGCGGTACATGCTGATGAATAGCCGATAGAGACAGCATGCGTAGTCGAAGCGCGGTGCGCCAACGAACTTGAACGTCGCTGTGTGATGACAGCCCTGGCCAGCACCAAAACCGAGCCGATGCCAGCGACAACCAGTTGACGCCAACAGGACCTGGTCTTGTCGGAATGCGCATCATCACGAAACATGGAGGCGAGTACCGGAATCGAACCGGTGTACACGGATTTGCAATCCGCTGCGTCACCACTCCGCCAACTCGCCATCCGTGGTGTTGGGTTTCTCTAGCGCCAATTCCGGGGGCATGTCCAGCCCGGAACCGCTGCGTTGGTGCAAAACCTTTCGATAATGCACCTTGTCGTGATTGCGACGCTTTATCCATATCATGCGGTGCGGGATTGCCGCGTCTGTCTATCTATGGCAAGAGAAACCAGACGTCCAAGTAAAGATAGGCCAGACATGACTGATTTTGCCATGCGCCGCACGATGATGGTGGACACGCAGGTGCGCCCCTCGGATGTGACCAAGTTCCCGATCATCGACGCGATGCTTTCTGTCCCACGTGAAGATTATGTGCCCGATGCCAAGCGCGAAGCGGCCTATGTCGGGGAAAACATCGCATTGGAAGGCGGCCGCGTTGTGTTGGAGCCGCGCACCCTGGCAAAAATGCTTGATGCCGTGGACATCCAGCCTGACGAGTTGGTGCTCGATCTGGGGTGTGGGCTTGGATACAGTTCGGCGGTCGTGGCACGCCTTGCCGATTTCGTTGTTGCGGTCGAAGAAGACGAAACAATGGCGGCCGAAGCGCAGGCGAACCTGTCCGAGCATGGCGCCGACAATGTCGCGGTGGTTGTCGGGCCGCTGGCAGATGGAAATGCAAAGAACGGACCCTATGACGTGATCCTGATCCAAGGGGCGGTAGAGGTCGTGCCAACACACCTGACCGATCAGCTGAAGGACGGTGGCCGGATCTGCTGCATCTTTGCCGAAGGCATGCTGGGCACGGTCAAGGTGGGGTACAAGATCGACGGCAATGTCGTCTGGCGCCACGGGTTCAGCGCCGGTGCCCCCTTGGTTGACGGGTTCCAGAAAGCCCGCGAGTTCGTGCTTTGAAAAGACAATTGATGGGCCGGGGCGTCTGGCCCATTGGCAGAATTTGACGAGGTTGCAGAATGGTCGGTCGGATTGGAATGAGAAGTGCACGTCTTTTGCTGGCGATCGGCCTGACGGTTGCACAGGCTCCACTGGCCTCCGTGGCCGTGGCGGAAACACTGTCCGACGCGATGGCATCGGCCTACAAGCACAGCGGACTGCTGGAACAGAACCAGGCTCTGCTGCGGGCCGCTGACGAGGACGTGGCAATCGCACAGGCGGCGCTGCGGCCGACGCTGAACTATGCCATTTCCCATGGCTGGACAGATCCCAACACCAGCATTTCCGGCAATTCGGCCTGGGCGACGACGGCGTCGCTGACGGCTGAATTTCTGATCTACAACTTCGGGCGCGGCAAGGCGGCGGTTGCGGCTCAGAAAGAAATCGTGCTGGCCACGCGTGACGGGTTGATCAGTGTCGAACAACAGGTGCTGTTGCGGGCGGTCAAGGCCTATGTCGACGTGCGCTCGGCTGTCGAAAACGTCCAGCTTCAGGGCAATTCGGTGCGGGTTCTGACACAGGAACTGCGCGCGGCAAATGACCGGTTCGAAGTCGGGGAAGTGACGCAGACGGATGTTGCCCTGGCTCAGGCGCGTCTGGCGGCCGCTCGTGCGAACGAGGCTTCGGCGCAGGGCAATCTTGCCATTGCGCGTGAAGAATATCGCGCGGCGACCGGTGATTTGCCGGGCGCGTTGTCCGCACCGCCCGCCTTGCCGATGACGGCCAACACGCTTGAGGCCGCGAAGGGCATCGCCCGTCAGCGCCATCCTGATATTCTGGCAGCCCAACACAATGTTGCTGCCGCAGATCTTGCCATCGAGATTTCCATGGCGGCGATGAAGCCAGCGTTGGTCGGCAGTGCGGAAACCAAGTGGCAGGATGTCGGCGGGACCGATTTCGTCTCAAACAGCGTTGGCGTGGCTTTGCGCGGCACCGTGTATTCCGGCGGAAAACTGTCTGCGGAACACCGCAAGGCCGTGGCCAATGCCGAAGCGGCGCGTGCCGGGTTGCATCAGGCGCTTCTGGCGGTGGATCAGGGGGTCGCGAATGCCTGGGCGCAGCTTGCCATCGCCGCGGCCTCGCTTGAGGCGACCGAGCGTCAGATCCGCGCCAGCCGCGTGGCGTTGCGCGGCGCGCGGGAAGAGGCGCAACTTGGGTCACGCACCACGCTTGACGTGCTGAACGCGGAACAAGAGCTTCTGAACGCCGAAGCCAGCCGGATCACGGCCCAGTCCAACCAGTATCTTGCGGCGTACTCGCTGTTGTCTGCGATGGGGCTTTTGACGGCGGAACATCTGAAACTGGGGGTCGTGACCTATGATCCCGAAGCCTATTTCAACACTGTGAAGTCCGCTCCGGTCCATCGTGTCAGCCCGCAGGGCAAGCGTCTGGACAGCCTGTTGGAAGCTCTTGGCAAAAATTGAAACAGTTCGTTCAGTTGTGCGAACGTGCTGCATTGGGTAATGTTCCTGTAACGAAGGCCGGATGGACCGGCCCGTGGTACAAAATGCAGGTGTTTTCGCATGTCTGACCCGGTTTCAAATGCCGAGATTGAGGATGTCCTTTCCTCGATTCGCCGACTGATTTCTGAAAGCAAGGCATCAGATGGCCGAGAAAATGCGGGAAAAGCGGAAAAGCTGGTTCTGACTCCGGCGTTTCGGGTTCATGATCCCGAAGTCACGAAACCCGCGACCCCACAGGCCAAGCCCGATGCAGGTCGGAACGCCTCGCCTGCGGGCGGCACTCCCCCTAGCACCACGGCGGATAAGCCTGCGGACCAGACGGACGCCACGTCCTCGGTCCCGGTTTTTTCGCATCGTGGTTATGACCCGGCGCGAGACGCAGATGCGGACCATCATCCTGATGCGGGCCGCAGCCCTCAGAACGACGAATGGGAAGCCGATGGCGGGGATGAAACCGCCCAGACCGACGTTTTGATGTTTCACGCTGCTCGGCTGAACACGGAAGAAGAAGACGGGTCCATCGTAGGCGATAGCCGCGCTGATGGCTGGTCTGACGATGCGGGCAATGCGGGCAAGGACGCGGGGGAAGCCCCGTTCATCGCCGTGACCGATCCGGTGGACGATACGCCCACCCCCAACGCCAGCGCCCCGGACGTTTTGCCAAGCCGTTCTGAACCTGTCCCTGCGCCTGCGCGCGCTGTCGAGATTGTCGCCGACGACACCGACATCATTGATGAAGAGGTGGTGCAGGCCATGGTGGCCCGATTGGTGCGCGAAGAGTTGCAAGGCGAAGTGGGCGAGAAGATCACCCAATCCATCCGCCGCTTCGTCCGGCGTGAAATCGAACGCGCCCTGACCCTGAAAGGGCTTGAATAGGCGCGGGGATTATTCGGCCAGGGACAGGAAACGATCCAGGTCCAGGTGGGTTTCGACATGCTGTGCCAAGGCATCCAGCGTGGTTTCGATGCGGGTTTCGAACCCGGTGCCTGCCGCCTGCGCCCCCAATCCGCTCAGAAAAGCCCTGCGAAATCCATCCGCTGAAAACAGTCCATGCAGATAGCATCCCTGGACGCGGCCATCGGGGCTTGTTGCACCCTCGGGCTGGTCATCGACCGACAGCCAGGCGCGCGCGGTGTCGGGACCGCTGCTGCGGCCCAAGTGAATCTCGTAGCCCGTGACCGGTTCCCCTGATGTGATGTGACGCGCTTTGGTCAGGGCCAGAGTCTTCCTGGGTTCCAGACAGGTTGTGATCTGAAGGTGTCCCAGTCCCGTCACCTCTCCGGGCGAGCCTTCGATCCCGTCCTGATCCACAATCTTCTGACCCAGCATCTGATAGCCCCCGCAAATGCCCAGCACATGCCCCCCGCGCCGGATATGGGCGGCCAGATCCACATCCCACCCCTGCGCGCGGAAATCGGCAAGATCGGCGATGGTGGATTTCGATCCGGGGATCAGCACCAGATCCGCATCGCCGGGCAGGGCGCGGCCCGGCTCAACGATGTCGACCGTGACACCGGGTTCATTCACCAAGGGATCCAGGTCGTCGAAATTTGCAATCCGGTTCAGGCGCGGCACGGCAATCCTGAATGCACCGCCGGGGCGGGTGGCGATGTCCATCACGTCCTCGGCGGGCAAGCGCCAGGCGTCTGCAAACCAGGGCAAAGTGCCAAGGTCCGCCCATCCGGTGCGCGTACCAATTTCGGCGGCGCCTTCGGTGAACAGTGTGGGATCGCCACGAAACTTGTTCACAAGGAAGGCTTTGATGCGGTTTCGGTCCTGCTCTGGCAACACCGCATGGGTGCCCACAAGCTGCGCGATGACGCCGCCGCGGTCGATGTCTCCGACCAACACGACGGGCAGGTTCGCCGCCTCGGCAAATCCCATATTGGCGATGTCACCGGCGCGCAGATTGATCTCGGCCGGGCTTCCAGCGCCCTCGACTAATACCAGATCCCGGCCTTCGCCGAGGCGGTGAAAACTGTCCAGCACACGCGGCAACAGATCGGCCTTGGCCCGGCCATAGTCGCGCGCCTTCATCGTGGCAAAGCGTTGGCCTTGCACAATCACCTGCGCCCCGGTGTCGGTTTCGGGTTTCAGCAGTACCGGGTTCATGTCGACCACCGGGTCCAACCCACAAGCGCGCGCCTGAAGGGCCTGCGCCCGCCCGATCTCGCCGCCATCAACGGTCACGGCGGCGTTGTTCGACATGTTTTGCGGCTTGAAGGGCGCGACCTTCAGTCCACGCGCCACACATGCCCGCGCAATCCCAGCCACCAGCATGGATTTCCCGACATTCGAGCCCGCGCCCTGGATCATGATCGCCTTGGTCATGTCGGTTGCATAGGGGCTTTTCACGGGTCTGCCCAGCCCTGAACCGACCGAAGACCGGCCTGAAACGAAAAACGCGCCCCGGGGGGCGCGACTTCGTGTGATCCATAAGGGATCGTCCGGTCAGGCGGCTTCGGCCTGCGCGGCGTGGCGGCGTTCGCTTTCTTCGCGGCTCAGCGCCACCGAGGTGCGAACCCCTTTGGACACGAACTCCATCAAGCCTTTGACGACGCGTTCGTTCGGGTCGATGCCAGCACAGCTCAGCACTTCGCGCCCGTCGCGCGAGCGGGCCCAGCGGGCAATTTGATCCGGGCCGTTGCCGTATTTCTTGTCATCAGCGATTGCATCATCCAACGCGGCCAGCACCACCGCAGCAAACAGTTTGCGCGCGCGATTGCCTTGTTCGTTGTTGAAAGCGGTACCGTCTACGGAGTCCAGCATGGTCGTCCTTTATCATTCTGCTCTTGCGCTTGTCGGAATAGCAGACAATATGGCGTTTTCTGCGCGATTCGGTATCCCCGCAGCCACATGTCTGCTATGCATTTATTGCATGTCTTAGGCTCCAGACATGCGAAATTCGTCGCCTTGCCAGAACCAGACCGTCAAGATATAGGTGCAGGCCAACAGAGTTCAACCTTTTGCGAAGGTTTAAAACATGCCCAAAATCAACGGTAACGAAATCCGGCCAGGCAACGTGCTTGAACACAATGGTGGCCTGTGGGCTGCGGTGAAAGTCGATCATGTCAAACCCGGTAAAGGCGGTGCATTTGCTCAGGTAGAACTGCGCAACCTGCGTAACGGATCCAAGCTGAATGAACGCTTCCGGTCGGCGGACAAGGTCGAGCGTGTGCGGCTGGAACAGAAGGACCAGCAGTTTCTGTATGAAGATGACGGCATGCTGATCTTCATGGACACCGAAACCTATGAGCAGATCCAGTTGCCCGCCGATCTTTTGGGGGAGCGTCGTCCCTTTCTGCAAGATGGCATGACAATCGTGGTGGAGTTTTACGAAAGCGAAGCCCTGAACGCGACCCTGCCACAGAAAGTGACTTGCACCATTGAAGAGACCGAACCGGTCGTCAAAGGTCAGACTGCCGCCAACAGCTTCAAGCCGGCTCTTCTGGACAACGGCGTGCGCATTTCCGTGCCGCCTTTCGTCGGACAGGGCGAGGCGATCGTCGTCAATACCGAAACCATGGAATATGCCGAACGCGCCTGATGTGGGACGGACAGCACAAATCGGGGCAGGGCGGTTGCTCTGCCCTTTTGCATTGAGGGGGCCGGAATGACCACAATCCTGTTCAACAAACCCTTCAACGTGCTGTCACAATTCACCGACAAGGGCACCCAGGGGTCGCCGCGTCAAACCTTGTCCGATTACATCGACCTGCCCGACGTCTATCCGGCCGGTCGGCTGGATCGGGACAGCGAGGGGCTGTTGGTGCTGACGGATGATGGCAAGCTGCAAGGGCAGATTGCCAACCCGCGCCACAAACTGCCAAAGACCTATTGGGTGCAGGTCGAAGGCATCCCGGACGAAGCCGCGTTGCAGGCATTGCGTGATGGTGTGACGCTGAAAGACGGGTTGACCCGCCCCGCCAAGGCCCGGCGCATCGACACCCCGCCGGGGTTGTGGCTGCGTGACCCGCCGGTGCGGTTTCGCAAATCCGTGCCCGATTGCTGGATCGAACTGACCATTCGCGAAGGCCGAAACCGGCAGGTGCGCCGGATGACCGCTGCTGTAGGGCACCCGACGCTGCGCCTGATCCGCTGTGCGGTTGGGGCCTGGACGCTGGACGGTCTGGCGTCGGGCAAATGGCGACGAGCCTGACGGGCGTTACTCCGGCCAGGATACAGCGGCGTCCCCGGCCGTCATCTCTGTGCCAGCACGATCAAACCGCAGATACGCAATGGCATGGTCGCCAGATTGGGTGAACAAGGTGCCAACCGGCTTGCCGCCTGAGGTGATCGCGGTGCCAACCGGGGCTGCGCCCGTAATCCTGACCCGTGCCAGACCTTTTTTCAGTTCCGTCTTGTGTTTCATGCGGGCCGTGACCTCTTGCCCGACATAGCACCCCTTGCGGAAATCCACGCCGTTCAGACGGTCCAGCCCCACTTCCAGCGGATAGCTGTCCGGGGTCAGCTCGATCCCGGTTTCAGGGATGCAATGGGCGACCCGAATGGCGTCCCAGTCGATGCCATCCTGACCGGCGCGCCCGTCATATGCCCGCCAGCCCAACGCCGCGTGCCGAGGGTCGGCAAAAGCACCATCCGGCGTGTCGCCAAGCCCGCAGGCGGGCGTGATGTCGGTGGGTGTGATCTGCACATCCGCCCGCAGCTTATACATCGACAGGCGTTGCGCCAGTGACGCGGCCAGAGGTGCCGCGACATCCAGCAGGATTGCATCTTCATCCGGCACCAGAAAGAAGTCGGCCAGATACTTGCCTTGCGGTGTCAACAACGCCGTGTAAACCAGCCCATCGGCTAGTTTTTTCACATCATTCGTGACAAGGCCCTGAAGGAAATCCTGCCGGTCGCGGCCAGTCAGGCGCAGCACGCTGCGGGATGTGTCTGTTGTCATGTTGCTCTCCTGTCGCGGCCTCAATATAGGCGCGGTTGCGCAAAGCGAAAGGGTCAGTCGCGGCTGTTTCCCACCAGCCCGCGGAACAGGTTGCGCACGGACCAGCGTGATGGTTCGGTTTGTTCGATCTGCGGCATACGCCGCTTGCGGCGTTTCCCTCGCGCTGGTGCCTGAGCCGGGGTGCCTTCATCCTGAAACTGCAGCTTGTAAAGCTGGGCATAGATGCCGCCACGCGCCAGAAGCTCGTCATGGGTGCCCTGATCGACCACCTGGCCCTGATCCATCACCACGATCTTGTCTGCCTCGCGCACGGTCGCCAGACGGTGGGCAATGACCAGGGTCGTGCGATCTTTTGACAGCTCGTCCAACGCCTTCTGCACCAGTTTTTCAGACTTCGCATCAAGGGCCGAAGTCGCCTCGTCCAGCAGCAGGAACGGCGCATTGCGCAGCACCGCACGGGCGATCGCAACCCGCTGCCGTTGTCCACCCGACAGGTTCGATCCGCGCGGCCCGGCCTGAGTGTCCAGCCCGTGCTCCATCTGTGGCAGAAAATCCGAGACATGGGCCACGTCCAGCGCGTGTTTCAGCGTTTTCTCGTCCACATCCGTGCGCCCCATCAGGATGTTGTCACGCAGGGTTTCATCAAACAACAGCGCCTCTTGGCTGACGACCGAGAACAAGGCGCGCAACTGATCCAGAGGCAGCCGCGTGACATCCATGCCGCCCACCATCACCTTGCCGGCCTTTGCGTCCGCCAATCGTGTCAGCAGGTTGAACACCGTGCTTTTACCCGCGCCCGACGCCCCCACCAAGGCTGTCGTTTTACCCGCTTCAGCAGTGAAGCTCGCCCCGCGCAAGACCGGCGTGTCGCCATAGGAAAAACGCACGTCCTTCAACTCGATCCTTGCCTTTCGCGCAGGTATCGGCAGGGTGGCAGGGGTCGCCGGTGACAGGATAGACGGACGTTCGTCAAACACCCCCCGGATCCGGGCAAGACTGGCCAACGCCGCCTGCCAAGCGCCCGAGACCTTGCCGAGGTTCCTGAGAGGATCGAAAACCAACGCCATGGCGGTGAAAAAGCTCATGAATTCACCGACCGTCTTGGCGCCCGAATTGATCTGCATGCCGCCGTAAACCAGCACGCCGAAGAAGCCGACAGCGGCGATGATATCGACCATCGCAACGATGCCGCCCTGGTTGGCCTGGCTTTGCAGATGGGTGCGCGCGAAGGCGTCGATCTCGCGGTCGACACGGCCTTGTTCATGGCGTTCGGTACCCGACAGCTTGATCGAGTTGATGCCGTGAAAGATCTCGTCCAGCCGGGTTGAGATCTGGGCGGCAGACGACCGGCTGTCGGTTGTCGTGCGGCGCACCCGTTTTTGCAAGATACCCATGGGAATGGTCAGAATGGGCGCAGCCGCCACCGCGACCACGACCCACAGCCAGTCGATCGACAGGGCCACGCCCAGCAGCGCCAGAAGTGACACCACATCGCGCGCGACGGCGGCCAAGACGACCTCCCAAATCGTGGCAATGGCCTGCGCGTCGCCGCGCACCCGCTCGATCAATGTGCCGGGCGAGTTGTCGCGAAAGAAATTGCTGTCCAGCGTCAGCATGTGCGCAACCATGTCCGATTGCAGTTTTGCGGCAACCCGCTGGCCCACATGCACCATCAGAACCCGATGCCCGAAGGCCGCGATGGCGCGGGTGATGAAGATCCCGGCCACGACCAGGGCAACCCCCACGATAGACGATGTGCTGCCAGACGAAAACGCCACGTCGAACATCGGCTTGATCATGTAGCTCAAGCCCCCCAGTGCAAGCCCCTCGAGCAGCATCAGGAACACCGCGGCGATCAGCGGCCAGCGATAGGCGCGCATATAGCTGCGCCACATCCAGCGGATCATGTCAGGGTGCGGGGTCTCGCTCATCCTTTGCTCCGCTTGGCGTGGAACGAGGCCGTCACGGCCTCGGGGTCATAGTGATGCGCCAGCCAATCGCGTACCGGGATCGGATCGGTGTCGCAATGGGCGGCATAGCTGTCCAGAAGATGATCCAGAATCCCCGCCTTTGACCAGCGTTGATGGGCGTATTTCAACGACAGTTGCGCCTGCGCCGCGTCGATGTCGGCGCCCTTCTGGTCCAAAAGATACAAGGCCGCCACAATCCCCGTGCGGTCTGCCCCGGATTTGCAGTGGATCAACATCGGCTTTTCGGCGCGTTCCAGCAGGTCCAGCAGGTCCAGATAATCCTGTGGGCTGCCCAGCACGCGGGCGAACAGCTCGTAATCATGAAGGGTCATTCCGTAATCCGCGCAGGCTTCTTTTTCGAACAGGTAATAGGAAAACCTGTCCGGCCCCCGCAGGTTGATCACGCTTTTGATCCCGATCTTTTGCAAGACGGGAAAATGCACCGGGTCGGGTTGGTTGGACCGCCATGCCTCATCGGAGAGTTGATAGCGGTTGGGCAGGACGCGCCGCACAAAGGCATGGTCGACCAGATTGTTGTGCCGCCGTGCCGCCCGGCGTCCCTCGGGCGTCGAGATGTCGGTGCCGAACGAGCTTTTCCAGCTGCGCTCCCATTCCTTGATCCGGGCATAAAGCGTGGAAAACATGACGTCTCCGGTTTGTGTGCCGGCAGGGATGCAGGCGATCCTACGGGGTTTATCGTGTCACGAAGGTGCAGACAAGCGCGGCGGGGCACGGGTCTGTTGACGGCCAACAAGGCGCGCAGTACCGATTGGAAAACCCACTGCCAGACGAGCCCGCCCATGACACTTTCCAATGGCCGCCCCTATCTTGCCATTCCCGGGCCATCGGTGATGCCTGATCGCGTGCTGTGCGCCATGCACCGGCCTGGCCCGAACATCTATGAAGGTGAACTGGTTCAGATGATGCCGGCACTGATCGGTGACCTCAAAGCCATCGCACGCACCCGCCACAATGTTGCAATCTACATCGCCAACGGCCACGGCGCGTGGGAGGCGGCCCTGTCCAACGTCCTGTCGCCGGGTGACGCTGTTCTGTCCCTCTGCACCGGGCGGTTCGGGCATGGCTGGACCGAAATGGCCGAGGCACTGGGGATCGAGGTTCAGATCGAGGATTTCGGCATGCGTGCACCCGTTGATCCGAACCGGGTCGAAGACGTGTTGCGGGCGGACACCAACCATCGCCTTCGCGCCGTTATGCTGACGCATGTGGATACGTCCACCTCGATCAGGAATGATGTGGCCGCCGTGCGTGCCGCGATGGATGCGGTCGGGCACCCCGCGCTGCTGATGGTCGATTGCATCGCATCTATGGGCTGCGACCCGTTTCGGATGGACGACTGGGGTGCCGATATAGCAGTCGCGGCGTCGCAAAAGGGGCTGATGGTGCCGCCGGGCGTGTCCTTCGTGTTTTTCAATGACAAGGCGGCCAAAGCGCGGTCAGAAATGCCGCGTGTCAGCCAATACTGGGACTGGATGGACCGGGCCAATCCCGACCTGCTCTATCAGTATTTTGGCGGCACCGCGCCCACGCATCATCTTTACGGGCTACGCGAAGCCCTGAACATGATCGCGGAAGAGGGCGGGATCGAAGCAGTCTGGGCGCGCCATGCCCATCTTGCGCGGGCCATCTGGGCGGCTTTTGATCGTTGGGCGGCGGATGGTCCCATGACGTTGAACGTCAAGGATCCCACGCATCGTTCCCATGCCGTTACCTCCGTGCGGATCGGCGCCCCGCATGGCACCGCGCTCAGACGCTGGACCGAGGACAAGACCGGTGTCACCTTGGGGATCGGTTTGGGTATGCAAACGGCAGAGGACCCAAACGCCGACGGGTTCTTCCGGCTGGGACATATGGGGCATGTGAATGCACCGATGGTGATGGGGGCGCTGTCTTCGATCCAGGCCGGGTTGACTGCCCTGAACATCCCGCATGGCAAAGATGCGCTTGCCGCTGCGACTCAGGTGATCTCAGAGGCCTGAACGCGCCCTTTCAAGCGCGCGGGGCAGGGCGGCTGCGAACAGGTCCAAGTCTTCTGCCCGCCCAGCCGAAACACGGATACAGCGGTCCTGCGGCACCGAAAAGGGCATCCGCACAAACACATCCTGCTGCACCAACGCCTGCAATACGGCGCGGGCAAAGTCACCGTCCGCTCCGCAATCGACGGCGACGAAATTCGTGGCGGACGGCAAGGGGTGCACGCCGTTCTGTTGGGCAATGCTCTCAATTCGCCGCCGCGCAGCCCCGACCCGGTCCAGCGTCTGCCGCAGATGGTCTTGATCATGCAACGCCGCCAACGCGCCCGCCTGGCTGATCCGAAATATGCCGAAATGGTTGCGGATCTTGTGGAAAGCGGTGATCAGTTCGCGCGCACCGATCGCATATCCGACCCGCGCCCCGGCCATGCCATAAGCCTTGGAAAATGTGCGCATACGGACCACCCGTGGGTCGTTCGGTGACAGATCCGGCGCCGTTCCCTCAGGGGCAAACTCGACATAGGCTTCATCCAGAACCAACAGACACCCCTCCGGCACCGCCTCGATCATCCGCTGCATGGTGCCAGCCGCGTGCCACGTCCCCATCGGGTTGTCGGGATTGGCGATATACACCAATTTCGCCCCGACCTCGCGTGCCGTCTCAATCAACGCCACCGGGTCTTCGTGATCGGCGTTGTATGGCACGGTCTCAATCCGCCCGCCAAACCCAGTGACGTGATAGTTGAATGTCGGATACGACCCCTTCGACGTTACGACCACATCCCCCGACCCAACCAGCAGCCGGACCAGATAGCCCAACAACCCGTCAATCCCCTCACCAACCATGATATTCTCGGGCGCTATGCCGTGATGGGCGGCCAATGCCATCCGCAGATCGAAATTCTCCGGGTCGCCATACATCCACACATCGCGCGCGGCCTCTGCCATTGCGGACAGCGCCATGGGCGAGGGGCCGAACCCGTTCTCATTCGCCCCCAAACGCGCGGCAAATGCCCGACCACGGGCGCGCTCCTGTGTTTCGGGTCCAACAAACGGAACCGTGGCGGGCAGGCTGTCGGCAAGCGGGGTCAGGCGGGCATATGTCTTGGTCATGCAGATGTTAGATCAGGGCCGCGGCCCGTCGGCAAGTCGCAAGGAGCCACGACCGACATGTCCCGCACCACCCCGTTTCTTCTGGCCGGAAATATCCTGGGGTGAATGCGCGCAGCGCAGAGGGGCAAGGCCCCTCTGGCTCACACCGTGAGCCACCCTGCCGCGCGTGTCACCTGTTCAAATCTCGCGAAGTCGCGCCAGAGCAGCATTCAACGTCGCTTCTTCCTCTTCGCGCGCCGCCAGGTTCTCCTGTGCTTCCTCGACAACCTCGGGCGGTGCGTTCTCGGCGAATTTCGGGTTCTTCAACCGACCCCGCAGCCCGCCGATTTCCTTGCCCAGCTTGCCCAGAGACTTCTCAAGCCGCGCAATCTCTTCCTCGACGTCGATAATGTCGGCCAACGGCAAGGCGAAGATGCCACCGGCCACCGCGATGGTGATGCAGCCCTTGGGCAGTTCGGCCATCTCGGTCATGCTGTCGATCCGCGCCATGCGTTTGATCATCACCTCGTTGTTCGCCCAGGCCGTGCGCCCCGCCGCATCCAGTTCTTGCAGGATCAATGGCACTTTCAGACCAGCAGGCACATGCATCTGTGCCCGGGCCGAGCGGATGTTCTCAATGAGCGAGATGACCCAGTTCATTTCGCGCACCGCAGCCTCGTCCACCAACTTGTCGCCATAGGTCGGCCAGTCTGCGTGGATCAGCATCGTGTCACGGTCCGCGATCTGGCCCCACAGCTCTTCAGTGATAAAGGGCATGATCGGGTGCAGCAGAATCAGACACTGGTCAATCACCCATGCCATCGTGGCGCGGGTCTCAGTCAGCACCGCCTCGTCATCCGCGTTCAGAAGCGGTTTCGAGAATTCCACATACCAATCGCACACCTTGCCCCAGACAAAGGCGTAAAGCCCGTTGGCGGCGTCATTGAAGCGATAGGCGGTCAGGGCCTCGTCCACTTCACTCCGCATTTTCGCAGTTTCCGAGATAATCCAGCGGTTCACCGTCTGGGCCGGGCTTTTGGGATCAAAACCAGCGACGGGCTTGCAGTCGTTCATCTCGGCAAACCGCGCCGCGTTCCACAGCTTGGTGCCAAAATTGCGGTATCCCGCGATCCGGTCGCGCGACAGCTTCAACACACCGCCGATCGAGGCCATCGAAGCATTGGTAAACCTGAGCGCATCCGCGCCGTACTCGTCGATGATTTCCAGCGGGTCGATCACATTGCCCGTGGTCTTGGACATTTTCTTGCCCTTCTCGTCGCGGACAAGACCGTGCAGGTAGACCGTGTGGAACGGGTTTTTACCCGTCACGGCTTGGCTCATCATCATCATTCGCGCGACCCAGAAGAACAGGATGTCCTGCCCGGTGATCAGAACGTCACCAGGGAAGAAGCGTTCAAGTTCGTCGGTGTTCTGCGGCCAGCCCAGCGTGCCGAAGGGCCACAGACCGGAGGAGAACCAAGTGTCGAGCACGTCGGGGTCACGCCAGACGGGATAGACCAGTTTGGTCGGGTCTTGCGTGCTTTCATAAGCAGCCAGGCTTTCGGCCAGCATGTGGATGGCGGCGGCGCGGTCCGCCACCTCGACCACACGGGCGTGGCTCAGCGGCGCGGGCAGGGTGACAAGCACCTCGTCGAATTTCGGAACAACCGCGTCAAAATCATGGGCGCAATGGCTGTGTTCGTGACCGGGCAGCATGTCCTGTTGCAACAGAAGACGGCCCATTTCGACCAGATCAAGCGCATTGTTGCCTTCATCGTCCTTGAACCCTTCCCCGGACAGGTCAAGCCCATACCAAACCGGCACCTGATGCCCCCACCAAAGCTGGCGCGAGATACACCATGGCTCGATATTCTCCAGCCAGTGGAAAAAGACCTTCTCACCTGACTCCGGCATGATCTTGACGTCGCCACCCCGCACCGCGTCCAGCGCAGGGCCGGCGATTTTCTCGGCGTCCACGAACCACTGGTCGGTCAGCATCGGTTCGATCACGACCTTGGAGCGATCCCCGAAGGGCTGCATGATCGGCTTTGATTCAACAAAGGGCACGGTGCCGGTGATTTCCTCGCCATCGACCTCGACGGTCTGGGTGATCATCACGGCCAGCCCCTCGGCGGTGATCTGGTCGACCACGCGCTTACGCGCCTCGAACCGGTCCAGCCCGCGCAGATCATCCGGGACAAGGTTCATTGCGGCGATCTTGGCCTCGTCAAACCCTTCTTCGCCATTCGCAATGCGTTGGGCCGTGGCGGCCTCATCCGCATAGGGCAGGCCATCGGTTCGCATGTGCCCGCGTGTATCCATCAGCGAATACATCGGGATGTTGCCACGTTTGGCGACCTGATAGTCGTTGAAGTCATGCGCGCCGGTGATCTTCACCGCGCCCGACCCAAAGTTCGGGTCGGGATATTCGTCGGTGATGATCGGGATCAGGCGGCGATGCTCTTTCGGCCCGACCGGAATTTCGCACAGCTTGCCCACGATGGGCGCATAGCGCGCATCATCCGGGTGCACGGCGACAGCGCCGTCGCCCAGCATGGTTTCGGGCCGGGTGGTGGCGATCGAAATATAGTCACGCTCCTCGCTCAGCGTGATGTTCCCGTCCTCGTCCTTCTCGACGTAAGTATAGGTCGCGCCACCTGCCAGCGGGTATTTGAAATGCCACATATGACCCGGGGTTTCGATATTCTCGACCTCAAGATCGGAAATCGCGGTTTCGAAATGCGGGTCCCAGTTGACCAGCCGCTTGCCGCGATAGATCAGGCCCTTGTCGTACATATCGACAAAGACTTTCAGCACAGCGTCGTGGAAATCGGCCGAGTTCTCGTGCCCCACGCGCGGATCGCCCGGTGCCCCCGCCATGGTAAACGCATTGCGCGACCAGTCGCATGTCGAGCCCAAGCGTTTCAACTGGTTGATGATGGTCGAGCCGTATTCGCCCTTCCATTCCCAGACCTTTTCAAGAAATTTCTCGCGCCCCAGTTCACGACGACCGGGTTGCTGGGTTTCCGCCAGCATTTTCTCGACCTGCAACTGGGTGGCGATGCCTGCATGGTCCTGACCGGGCTGCCACAGCGTGTCAAAACCCCGCATCCGGTGCCAGCGGATCAGAATATCCTGCAACGTGTTGTTGAACGCATGGCCTACATGCAGCGCGCCCGTGACGTTGGGCGGCGGGATCATGATGGCGAAGCTGTCCGCCCCCGGTTTGGCATTTGCACCCGCCTTGAAGGCGCCTGCGTCTTCCCAGTCTTGATAGATGCGCGGCTCGGCGGCGCTTGCGTCGAAGGTCTTGTCCATGGCCATGGTTCTGTCCCAAGTCGTATGAGTTCAAGACCGTTTACCCAAGTGGGCGGCAAAGGGAAAGCCCGTGCAAAAAAGACAACGCCCGGAGCTTGGCCCGGGCGTTTCAGTGCAGGTCGTTTGCGACGATCAGAAATCCATCTGATAGCCGATTGTCGCCATGACGGATGGTTTTTCAGCATAGGGCGTCTGGTGCACGCCAAGACCCAGATCATAGCTGCGCCCGTTGCCCAACGCGTGGGTATAGCGGGCTTCGGCAAACAGCCGTTCTTCGTGCTCCAATGCCGGACCCGCGATGGCGAAGCTGGTCATGCCCGGAATGGCACTGGTGCCAGACACGGTGTCGGTCGAGCGCGACAAATCCCACTCCACCCCGGCCTTCAGACGCACCACGCCAGCCGCCGAGACCGGGATACGCACATCTGCCCCCAAAGTGGCGGTGGTGGCGCTGACCTCGTAATCGTCATAGGTCACGGGGAAGGCGACCGCATTTGTTTCGGTGTAGCCGTCGCGATCAACCGATGAACGAGAGACGCGCAGGAACGGTGTGACCAATGCAGCGCCCCGCTGCATGCCGTATCCAACTTCGATCGATCCGGCGCGTGCGCGCATATCCGTGCGGCCCAGACCGCGTTCGGTGTTGGGCAGGGCGGTTGACCGCGTGATCTCGACCTCGGCAGCCGATTGTGCGGCGGCGAGTTTCCAGTTCAACCCCTCGGTTGCCGGGTGGCCACCTTGCAGATAGACCCCGAAGCTGCGGAACGTGCCGTCAATGCCAAAGCCTGTCAGCGTGTCGTCGTCCGTCCCAAGCCCAAGGAACCCGCCAAGTGACAGATTGTCGGTCAGCGCCGTGGCGGCGATCAGGCCGGCAAGGGCGGTGTCGTTACCATCGCGATTGCTGGCCGCACCTGCGTTCACCTTGATCGAAAACGGGTGCCCCAGACCCCTTTTGCTGCGTTGGCCCACGCTGCCTTCGATTGGAAGCTCAAGCGACTGGCCCAGCGTGAACTGGACCAGCTTGTCCACATAATGCGCGCCTGCCGCCTGTTGGGCCGCGTTATCAGACACTTGCGTCAGGGTGTTGATGTGATCCAGCATCGTGCCGCCGGGGGTGCCCGTCGTATCGTCGGGGTTCTCGACATCACGCCAGATGAAACCGCGTGAATCGCCCGCGTCATTTGTCGCCACACCGACCACGACAGAGCCGTCCGCACTGATCCCATTGGCAGAGGATGTGCCGCTGTTGTCCGAGGTCAGGTCGCCAAGGTCCAGTGCGACGCCATCGGCGTCCCACCTCAATGCGCGATAAGAGCCAGGTGCTGTTGTATAGCTTACCGCCCCCGCCACATAAGACCCATCTTGGTTGGCTGCATTGGCCAGCGAAAAAAAGACGTTGGCCTCATCTGTCGACGCCAGTTGAACCATGCCCGTGCCGGCACTCCACCGGAAGGCGCGCTGACCCGTGACCGAGGGGGCAACCGATTGGCCGACCACAACCTGACCGTCACCGCTGACCCCGTTGGCGCGGCTTTGACCAGCGGCGCCACCGATGGTGCCCAGATCGGTGATGGCCCCGCCGACCACCGCGCGGAACGCGTGGGTTGTGGTTGCGGTTTCGGCGCGACCCACAACAATGGTGCCATTGTCACTGATATCTGCACCATACGTGTCGCCATTCGCGACCAGGCTGGGCAGAGTGACAAATGTATTGGTCGCGCGCGTCCAGACAAAGGCACGGTCATAGGGAGCCGGAGAGGTTGGTCCGGGCGGTGCCGGCGTCGCCGCGCCATTGTCGAAGATGGTGCCGACAATGCGCGTCCCATCGGCGCTGATACCGTTCGCTTCGCCCAAAACGCCCGCGCTGATCGGGATAGCGACGGCGCCGGTGGCTTGCGTCCAATAGAACATGGTCGGCGTCCCGGCCGTCAAATACACGCCCGTGATGACCGATCCGTCCTCGCTCGCCCCGCGGGCAAAGCTGGCATCCCCCATTGCCGGGGCAAGGTTGACAAGCGTGCCACCGGAATAGGCGAAGGCACGGGGCGTGATGGCAGAATCCGACGCATAGCCCACGACGACCGATCCGTCGCCTGAAATGTCCACCGCGTCCGATCCGGTGACCAAAGCACTGTCGTCAAAGGTCGGAATGCTCTCGATGGTTGGGGCTGGTCCCGTGGTTTGTGCCAGCACCGGGTGCGCAGTGAGTGCCAGGGTTGACGCGGCAATCAGTCGGCGCAGGTTCACGGTTGTTTTCGACGCAGAAGAATAATCTGACTGCTCTTTGAAATAATGTTTCATTCGCCCCTCGCAATTTCAATCATGCACACGATGATCCGATGGGATCGACCCTGTCAGTCGCAACCCGCATTTTTTGTCATGCTTCTGCGCGACCGGACCTTCTCGTGAGGTGTTTCGCTTATGTTAACAAATTCGCCCTGGTGCAGCGTGGATGATTAAGTTTCCAGACAATAAACCCGTTCGTAGTCGCAAATAAACAACGAGGCAATAACGACCTGCATTGAAAGATTGAAACCGACCGCAGCAAACTCTTATCACCAAACGGAAGTTTCCGCGCTACGTGATGACATCCGGGGCGAGACGGCCCGTGAAGTGCTCGATTTGTGCAAGGTCGTGCGTTGCCCGGATTACCTTTGACAAGGCTGTATGGGTGTCCTGATCATGTGCGGATCCCGGCGGGGCGTATTGTTCCAGATAAACCCGTAATGTCGCGCCCTGGGTGCCGGTGCCGGACAGGCGCAGCATTGCGCGCGCCTCGCCATCGAAACTCAGAATGACGCCCTGTCCGGTGCTGACGGATCCGTCAACCGGGTCGGTATAGCTAAAATCTTCGGCACCGGTCACGGTCAACCCGCCGGCCTGTTGTCCCGGCAGGGCGGGCAGGTTTGCAATCAGACGGTCCATCAGGCGCGTCGCGGCATCCGTGCTGATCCCTTCAAAGTCGTGACGCGAGTAGTAGTCGCGCCCATACTGCGCCCAGTGGTCGCGAACCAGCTCCGCGACCGAGCGTTTGCGCACTGCCAAAATGTTCAACCACATCAGAACGGCCCAGAGCCCGTCTTTCTCACGTACATGGTTTGACCCGGTGCCGGCGCTTTCTTCGCCACACAGCGTGACCCGCCCCGCATCCAGCAGATTGCCGAAAAACTTCCATCCGGTCGGAGTCTGAAAGGCTTCCACACCCAATCGTGCCGCCACCCGATCACTCGCCGCCGAAGTGGGCATTGACCGCGCAACCCCTGCGATGCCGTTGCGATAGCCCGGCACCAGATGCGCATTGGCCGCAAGCAGCGCAAGGCTGTCTGACGGCGTCACATAGATACCGCGCCCCAGGATCATGTTGCGATCCCCATCACCATCCGAGGCTGCGCCGAAATCCGGGGCGTCCGGCCCCAGCATCAGATCATAAAGCGGCTTGGCCCAGACGGGGTTGGGATCCGGGTGCCCGCCACCGAAGTCTTCGCTTGGAATGGCGTTGATCACAGATCCGGCAGGTGCACCCAAACGGCGTTCGAGGATTTCAGTCGCGTAAGGGCCAGTGACCGCGTGCATGGCATCGAAGCACAGGGTGAATCCGTCCGCGATCATCCGGCGTATGGCGTCGAAATCGAACAGATCCTCCATCAGCGCAACATAGTCCGCGACCGGGTCCACCACTTCGATCACCATGTCGCCCAACTGGGTTACCCGGCATTCGGACAAGTCTGGCGCGTCTTCGGTGGTCATGGAGTATTGTGTGATCTGACTGGCGCAGGCAACGATGGCGTCGGTCACCGCTTCCGGTGCCGGTCCGCCATTGGCGATGTTGTATTTCAACCCGAAATCACCCTTCGGTCCGCCGGGATTGTGGCTGGCCGACAGGATCAGGCCACCATTCGCCCCGCGTTTGCGGATCAGATGACTGGCCGCCGGCGTTGACAAAAGGCCGTTCTGGCCGACAATGACACGCGCCACGCCGTTGGCCGAGGCGATGCGCAGGATGGTGGCCATCGCCGCGCGATTGAAATATCGGCCATCGCCCCCCATGACCAGCACGGCACCCTGTGGCGAAATGGCGTTGAAAATCGATTGCGCATAGGTTTCCAGATAGCCAGGCGTCGAAAAGACCGAAACAGTCTTGCGCAATCCCGATGTGCCCGGCACTTGCCCGTCAATTGGCGCGGTGGGGATGGTTTCAATTCTCATGGCGCCCTCGTTCAATAATGTAAGCAATGCCCGTTCTAACCCAGGCGGTTGATCCGCGTCGAGAGGTGGATCAGGCTTTCCGAGCTTTTCACCCCGTCGATTTCACCAATGGCATCAAGCGTTTGGTCCAATTCGGCGGTGGACTTGGCCGCAAGCTGCAGGATCATGTCGAACCGGCCCGATGCGGTATGCGCCGTTTCGACTGCCGTCAGGGTCTTCAGGCGGGCCAGCACGGCGGGGGTTGAACGGGGTTCGATCGCGATCAGAACGGTCGCGCGGATGCGGTCGCCGCGCGCTGCATCGCCAAGGCGCAAAGCATATCCGGCGATGATGCCCTTTTCCTCCAACCGTTCGATTCTGGCCTGAACGGTGGAGCGTGCCAGCCCCAGCCGCCGCGCCAATGTGGCCACGGGCAGGCGGGCATTTCCTTCAAGCTGGGCCAGCAATTCGCGGTCTTTGTCATCCATATGGTCGGTATCCTCGATGTTTCGGCGGAAAATACACGACATATCGCCCGAATTGCCACTGGAAATCGACGGTGTCTGTTCAGATTCTAAAAGAACCACGCGAACAGATCCTTTTCAAAGCGAGCGAACATGAGCAGGCAACCCTCGATCTGGCTGACAGCCCTGTCACATCTGAAATCCGAAACACCGAAACACCCGGTGCTGTATTTTGCACCCGCGACATTGCAGGCCACCGTTCAGCAATTCGTGGACGGGTTCGACGGGCTGGTCACCTATGCGGTAAAGGCCAATGATTCCCGCGTCGTGCTGGAAAACCTTGTGGCCTGCGGGATCAGCGCCTTCGACGTTGCCAGCCCGGCGGAAATGCACGCTCTGCGCGCCGTGTCGTCCGATGCGGTGATGCATTACAACAACCCGGTGCGTGCCCGCGACGAGATCGCCGAGGCAGTCGCGCTTGGCGTCCGGTCCTACTCCGTCGATGCGCCACACGAGTTCGAGAAGCTGCGCGCGCAGGTCGACCCGAAGGGCATCGAAATCTCGGTCCGCCTGCGTCTGCCGGTCGAAGGAGCTGCCTATCATTTCGGCACCAAGTTTGGCGCGGATGTGGAGCAGGCAGTGGCGCTGCTGCGCATGGTAAAAGAGGCGGGCTTTACCCCGTCGATGACCTTTCATCCGGGCACGCAATGCGCCAGCCCCTCGGCATGGTCGACCTATGTCGCGACCTGTGCGGAGGTTTCGAAAGAGGCCGGTGTGAAGCTTGCGCGGCTGAATGTGGGCGGCGGGTTTGCCGCCAATCGCGGCGTTGCCCCTGATCTGAACGCAATCTTTGCCACGATCCATCGCGCCGTTCAAAACGCGTTTGGTGACGCGGCACCCGCGCTGGTTTGCGAACCCGGTCGCGCCATGGTCGCCGAGGCGTTCACATTGGCCACACGGGTGAAATCCATCCGTGAAGATGGCGCGGTGTATCTGAATGACGGGATCTATGGCGCTTTGTCCGAAGCCCCGTCCATCGGGGTGCCGGACCGGATCTCAACGGTTCGGGCAGACGGCACGTCCCACAAGGGCGCTCCGATGAAGCGCATCGTGTTTGGCCCGACCTGCGATTCGATTGACCAATTGCCTGATCCACTGGCTTTGCCCGCAGATCTGGCCGAAGACGACTACGTTCTGTTTTCCGGGATGGGCGCCTATAGCCTTGCCACGGTGACGCGGTTCAACGGATATGGGCAGATCGACCTGGTGACGGTACAGCGCGCCGGGCTGTGACCCTGCGGGCTGAACTGTCTGTGGTCATGCGACGTCCTGCAATTTCACGCTGGGCGTGAGCCCCAAGGCGCGCGCCACATCGCGGGTCAGGGCAGGCTTGTTCAGCGTATAGAAATGCAGGTCCTGGACCCCGCCGTCGATCAGGTCGGAACACAGCTCGGTGCACAGCGCGGTGGACAACAGATCTTCGCGCCCGTCACGCGCGGCCTTGGCGAAGGCATCATCCAGCCAGCTTGGAATATGCGCCCCGCAACGTTCGGCGAACTTGCGCACGCCGGTCCAGTTCTCAATCGGCAGGATGCCGGGAATGATCGGGATGTCGATCCCGGCTTTTTCGCATTTGTCGCGGAAGCGGAAAAAAGTGTCATCTTCGAAGAAAAACTGGGTGATAGCCGAGTTGGCACCCGCATCCACCTTGCGCTTCAGCCAGGCGACATTGGCGTCCAGATCGGCGCTTTCGGGGTGCGGGTCGGGATAGGCGCCCACACGGATATGAAAATCGCCCGTATCTGCAAGGGCTTCGATCAGTTCGACCGACGAAGAAAAGCCGTCCACATGCGGCACAAACCCGGTGCTGCCCTTGGGCGGATCACCCCGCAGGGCGACGATCTCGGTGACACCGGCTTTTGCATATTCTCTGGCAATGGCCAGGGTTTCATCCCGTGTGGCGTCCACGCAGGTCAGGTGTGCGGCGACGTTCAGGTCGTAATGCTTGTGGATGGTCTGGACCGCGTCGTGGGTCAGCTCGCGCGTGGTGCCGCCCGCGCCATAGGTCACCGAGACGAAGCTGGGATCCAGCGGCGCCAGTTCGCGCACGGTTTCCCAAAGGCGAAAGGAAGCGTCCAGCGATTGCGGCGGAAAGAACTCGAACGAGATGTTGGGCGTGGTCATGGCATCCTCGGCGGTGGGAAGGTCGTGTGGCCCCTCTTGTGCCCGGATTTCATTTGTGAGACAAATTCATAATTCTCACATTCATCATGAGTTTCGTGCATGTATTTGGAATTTCGTCATCTGCGCACCATTCGCGCGGTGCATCAGGCGGGCAGCCTGGCGCGCGCTGCGGACATTCTGCACATCACCCAATCGGCGCTGAGCCATCAGATCAAGGGGCTTGAAGACCAGGTGGGGATGGAGCTGTTTCACCGCCGCACCAAGCCGATGCGGCTGAGCCCGGCGGGATTGAAGCTCTTGCGCCTTGCCGAGCATATCCTGCCGGAAGTATCCCGCGTCGAAGAAGAATTCAGGGCGCTGAAGTCCGGCCGGTCGGGCCGCTTGCACATCGCCATCGAATGTCACGCCTGTTTTGACTGGCTGTTTCCCGTGCTCGACAAGCTGCGCCATGCCTGGCCCGAGGTCGATCTGGACATTCGCCAGCGGCTTGCCTTTGACGCGCTCGAGGCACTTCGGCGGGAAGAGGTCGATTTCGTGATTTCGTCCGACCCGATTGCTCTGCCGGGCATCACCTTTTCGCCGCTCTTCGACTATGAGCCCCGTTTTGTCGCCGCCGCAGGGCACCGGCTGGCGCAACAGGACTTCATCGAAGCCGAGGATTTCGAACAGGAGATGTTGCTGACCTATCCGGTCGATCGGTCGAAAACGGATGTGTTTTCCGGGCTTCTGACGCCTGCGCGTGTTGAACCGCGCGCCGTTCGTCAAGTCGAAATGACCGAGGTGATCCTGATGCTCGTCGCCGCCGGGCGCGGGGTGGCCGTCATGCCGGACTGGGTGTTGCGCAAGGTGGACGGGAACCCCGATTACGTCACGCGGCCCCTGACGGAGAAGGGGTTGGCAAAGCGCATGTTTGCCGCCACCCGCGACGAAGATGCCATCGTGCCCTATGTCGCCCATATGATCCGGTTGTGCCGGTCCGAGCCGGTCAAGCTGCAACGCGCATGAAACCGGGAAACGGGCTTGGCAAACAAGGCATCGCGGCGTATACGCGCCGTCTGAGAAGATAGGAGCGCCCCGATGGAAGGCAGTGCAAATCTGAACGTGATGATCAAGGCCGCCCGGATGGCGGGCCGCAGCCTTGTGAAAGACTTCCGCGAGGTTGAAAACCTGCAAGTGTCGATGAAGGGCGCGGGCGATTTCGTATCCAAAGCCGACACGGCGGCCGAGCAGATCATCCGCGATGTTCTGATGGAAGCGCGTCCCAATTATGGCTGGCTGGCTGAGGAAAGCGACGCCGTCGATGGCAAGGATCCCACCCGCCGCTGGATTGTCGACCCACTGGACGGCACCACGAACTTTTTGCATGGGCTTCCGCACTGGGCCATCTCGATCGCGCTGGAACACAAGGGCGAAATCGTTGCGGGCGTGATCTATGACGCCGCCAAGGACGAGATGTTCTCGGCCGAAAAGGGCGAAGGCGCGTGGCTGAACCAAAGCCGCCTGCGCGTCTCAGGTCGGTCGCGTCTGATCGAAAGCCTGTTTGCGACCGGGTTGCCATTTGCGGGGCGGGCGGATCTGCCCGATACGCTGCAAGATCTGGCGCGCATTCTGCCAAGCTGTTCGGGTGTGCGCCGCTTCGGGTCGGCGGCGCTGGATCTGGCCTATGTGGCGGCGGGCCGATATGACGGGTTCTGGGAACGCCGCCTGCACGCCTGGGACGTGGCAGCCGGGCTGGTCATCGTGCGCGAGGCTGGTGGCTTTGTCGCCCCGATCGATCCGGACGGATCCATTCTTGAACAGGGCGAGGTGATCGCGGCGAACGAGGCGATTTTCGAAAAGTTTGCGGGACTTGTGCGCGACAACTGATTTTCGGGCCGCGCCGCAAAATACCCTGACAGGGCCATATTGCTGCCTGATTGTTTGGCAAAACAGACATTATGGAACAGTTGAACAATATTGCCGCCCGTATTTCAGGGCTGATCGCAGACGAGGACGGTGCCGTCACGGTCGATTGGGTCGTTCTGACAGCATCTATCGTCATGTTGGGAATGGCTGCGGCCTTCACGGTGACGGGCAGCGTACCCGGTCTTGCAAACAAGATCAGCACGCATATTTCGGTGATGACAGTCGGCGGGGGATAAGCCCCACCTGCCGGGGATGGGCTATTTCCGCCGCCGAATCGCCGGAATGTTGCTGTTGACCAACTTGTATTTTGCCGCAGGCTTGTCGGGGTGGCCTTCGGTGCGGGCCCAGAAGGCCGTGCCTCCCAGTCTTTTCCAGATCGGCAAGACGAACAGGAAACCGGCGATGAACCCGCCGGCATGGGCCCAATAGGCAACGCCGCCATCTATTTGCGACCAGTTCAACGCGCCATTCACGATCTGCAACCCGAACCAGAAAAGCAGCATCAGCCACGCCGGGAACGCAAACACCCTGAAGATCACAACGAAGATAAACAGGACATCGACCCGCGCCCGTGGAAACAGCAGAAGATATCCGCCCATGACACCCGCGATTGCGCCCGATGCCCCCACCATCGGAACCACACTCGTTACATCTGCGGCCACTTGAAGCAAGGCCGCCCCCAGCCCCGAGACAAGATAGAACAAGGCGAACCTGACATGGCCAAGCACGTCTTCCAGATTGTCGCCGAAGATATACAGAAACAGCATGTTGCCCGCGAAGTGCAGGAAGCCGCCATGCAGGAACATGGAGGTCAGGATGGTTTCAAACCCGTCTCCGCTCATCAAACGCAGCGGGATCAGGCCATAGTTCTGGAACACCCAAGCAGAATCCGCATCGTTGCCATAAAGGGGCAGCATTACCAGAAAGACGATCAGATTTGCCGCGATCAGCCCATAGGTCACGAAGGGCGTGCGTTCAGAGGGGTTGTGATCGCGGATCGGAAACATGGGGGGACTTGACCCGATGGCGTCCACCGGGTCAAGCGGCTGATCTACTCTGCGGCCAGGTCTGGCGGCTGGGACAGCATCAAAAGCTCGGCATTTCCGCCCGAGGCCGTGGTGTCCACACACAGATGTCGCTCATGGGTCACGACTTCGGCTGTCACCGCGCCGGTGATCAGGGACAGGATCGCTCCGTTGCGGGACGCGAGCGCCTGAACCCGCGCCTTTGCGTCCGCTTCAGGCCCCCAGTAAACCGCCCCACCGATCCCGTCGATGGTGGTCAGGGCGGTTGCGTCCAGATCCGGGGCCAGAACGGCCACACCGCCGAGACGCTCCACATCCGCCTTCTGTCGCTCGGCCACGGCACGGCCGGGACCAAGGCACAGGAACGGCGCACGGGGATGGGTGGACAGTTGGTTCAACTCACCGGTCGGTCCCGGCAGACGGCTTGAGGCCAGCGTTGCCTCGCGCGCAGCGGCGGCAATGGCTTGTGCCAGTGCCGGGCTGGCTTTGGTCTGCTCGCCCGATGGCTCGGCCGAGACCGGGGCGGGATCTGCGGTGCAGAACCTGTCCACGTAAGCCGGGCCACCCGCCTTGGGGCCGGTGCCGGACAGCCCTTCGCCCCCGAAGGGTTGCGAGCCGACGATTGCTCCGATCTGGTTGCGGTTGACATAGGCGTTGCCCGCATGGATGCGATCGACCACGTGCTGAACGCGGTCGTCGATCCTTGTGTGCAGGCCAAAGGTCAGCCCGTATCCCGTGGCGTTGATCGCATTGATAACCGCATCAAGATTTTCCGCCTTGTAACGTGCAATATGCAGAACCGGTCCGAAGATTTCGCGTTCCATCTCGTAAATGCCGTCGACACGGATCAGGGTGGGCGGAATGAAATGGCCGGCCTCGGGCGCCTGCAGCGCGTGCACGACCCGTTGATCGGCGTGGGCCGCGTCGATATAGGTGCGAATGCCCTGATACGCGTCCTCATCAATGACCGGACCAAGATCGGTCGACAGGTGCCACGGATCCGCCGGGGTCAGTTCGTCCATCGCACCGACGAGCATCTCGGTCAGGCTGTCAGCGATGTCGTCCTGCACGTAAAGACAGCGCAGCGCCGAACAGCGCTGCCCGGCCGACTGGAAGCTGGATGCCACGATGTCGCGCACCGCCTGTTCCGGCAGGGCGGTGCTGTCGACGATCATCGCGTTCAGGCCGCCGGTTTCTGCGATCAGCGGCGCGGAAGGCGACAGGTGATCCGCCATGGCACGGCGGATGATCTGAGCGGTTTCGGTCGACCCGGTAAAGGCGACCCCGTCGATGCGCGCATCTGACGTGAGCGCGGCACCGACCGTCGCACCATCGCCAGGCAAAAGCTGCAACACCTGGCGCGGCACGCCCGCTTGGTGCAGCAATTTTACCGCCTCATACGCGATGATCCCGGTCTGTTCGGCGGGTTTGGCCAACACGCCGTTTCCAGCGGCCAAGGCCCCGGCAATCTGGCCGGTAAAGATGGCCAGCGGGAAATTCCACGGCGAAATGCAGGTGAACAGCCCGCGTGCGTCGCGTGTCAGATGTGGAATGCGAGTGGCATAGTAGCGCAGGAAATCAACGGCTTCGCGCAATTCTCCCATGCAGTCGGGCAGGGTCTTACCGGCCTCGCGCGCGAGCAGGGCGAAGAACACTCCAAGGTTGTCTTCGTAAAGATCTGCCGCCCGGTTCAGAACCTCGGCGCGTGTCTCGGGCGCGGCATCCCAGCGTGACGCTGACCCAAGCGCGGTTTGAACGTCTTCGGCGCTGGCCCAGGTGATCTGTCCCACCTCTTTCCCGTTTGCGGGATTGGTGACGGTGACAAGTTTGCCGCCTTTTTGCATGCCCGCAAACAAGGGTTCGGCGGTGAACTGTGTGTCCCCGAATGGGTCGCGGGCGGCATCGATCTGATCCAGATGCGGTTCATAGGTCAGGTCCAGCCCTTTGGAGTTCTTGCGATCTTCATAGAGCTCGTATCCGGTGGGCACATGCGGCGCAGGGTGGTCGAGTGCTGCGAAAGGACACGCGGCGACCTCTTCGGGGGTGACGCTTTCATCGACGATCTGATTGACGAAAGAGCTGTTGGCTCCGTTCTCCAACAGTCGCCGCACCAGATAGGCCAGAAGGTCGCGATGCGCGCCCACCGGAGCATAGATCCGGCAGTGGGTGCCGTTCTCGTCCATTATGATCTGATGCAGCCGCTCGCCCATGCCGTGCAGACGCTGGAACTCATAGCCACGCGCATCCACGCCCGAGGATTTGGCGATGTCCAGAATGGCCGCCGCCGTGTGCGCGTTGTGGGTGGCAAATTGCGGATAGATCCGATCGGTGAGCAACAGCAATTTGCGCGCATTGGCGATGTAGCTGACATCCGTTGCGACCTTGCGCGTGAACACCGGAAACGCGTCCAGACCTTCGACCTGCGCGCGCTTGATTTCGGTGTCCCAATAGGCGCCTTTCACCAACCGCACCATGATCTTGCGATCCAGCCGTTCGGCCACGGCGTGTAGCCAGTCAATGACAGTCCCGGCACGGTGGCCATAGGCTTGCACCACCACGCCGAACCCATCCCATCCGGCCAGCGACTTGTCGGACAATACGGCTTCGATCACGTCGAGTGAAATCTGCAACCGGTCCGCTTCTTCGGCGTCGATGTTGAAGCCCATTCCGGCTGATTTTGCCAAGTGGGCAAGGGCCGACACGCGCGGCACAAGCGTCGTCATCACGCGGTCGCGCTGGGCGCGTTCGTAGCGGGGAAACAGCGCCGACAGCTTGACCGAGATGCCCGGATTGGCGCGGATGTCCTTTGACTTGCAGGCACTGGCAATCTCTGAAATCGCCTTGGCATAGGCCATCTGATAGCGGCGCGCATCGTCATCGGTCAGGGCCGCTTCGCCCAGCATGTCATAGGAATAGGTGAAGCCTTTCGCTTCCATCTTCGATCCGCGTTTCATCGCGGCGGCAATGGTTTCGCCCAACACGAACTGGTTGCCCATTTCCTTCATCGCGCGCCCCACGGCGGTACGGATCACCGGTTCACCCAGACGTTTGACGGCACCCCGCAGCGCGCCCGCGATGCCCGGTTCGCGTTCGTCCAGCACCTTGCCCGTCACCAAAAGCGCCCAGGTCGAGGCGTTGACCAGTGACGACGACGACCGCCCCAAATGCTTGCCCCAGTCGCTGGGTGCGATCTTGTCTTCAATCAGCGCGTCGATGGTTTCGGCATCCGGCACGCGCAGCAGGGCTTCGGCCAGACACATGAGCGCGATGCCTTCATCCGTGGACAGGCCGTATTCGGCCAGAAACACCTCCATCATTCCCGGATCGGACGAGGCCCGGATGGCACGCACAAGATCCGCCCCGCTGGCCGCGATCCGCGCCCGATCTTCGGCAGACAGGCCAGCGTCCTCGGCCAGTTCATGGACATGCTTTTCTTCATCGGTATAGGCGAGATCATCGATCTTCTGGCGTAGAGCATCGGTCATGTGCGGATCCTCGTGGTGTTTTCACTTCCCCTATGATATGTCGAATATACAAGTCGTTTTTCCCGAACTTTGCTGATGAGCAGTTAAAAAAACTGATATTGGGGGAGATATGCAGGAAGATAGACAAGTTGATCTGGATCGGTTCGACCGCAGGATTCTGGATGTTCTGTCGGGCAACGGGCGTATTTCGATCACCGATCTGGCGCAGCGGATCGGTTTGTCGAAATCCCCGACGCAAGCCCGTGTGCGACGGTTAGAGGCTGAAGGGGTCATCACAGGATACCGGGCCGATATCGACCCGATCCGCCTGGGTCGCGATCACGTCGCCTTTGTCGAGGTCAAGCTGTCAGACACCCGCGAAGCCGCCTTGCGCGCGTTCAACAAGCAAGTGGCCGGTATTCCTGAAGTGGAAGAATGCCACATGCTGGCGGCGCATTTCGATTACCTTCTGAAGGTGCGCACCCACGACATGCGCGATTTTCGACGGGTGCTGGGCGAAGCCATTTCGACTCTGCCGCATCTGGCGCAGAGTTCGACCCATGTTGTGATGCAGGCGGTCAAGGATGACAGCCCCACGGTCCTGACGTGATACGGCCGGTCCGCAGCATACGCATCTGACCGATTGCCTCTGATTTCCAGAGGCGTTAGGGAAGGACGGGGCCAGGCCCCACCCGGTGCGGGCGTGATGGAATGGTAGACATACCAGACTTAAAATCTGTTGGGGCGTAGCCCCGTGTGGGTTCGAGTCCCACCGCCCGCACCAATCGCACCCTGTCTGGCGACAAAAGGTGCTCACCCCCTCAAGGCATCTGCATCAATCGGGCCGAGCCGGGTCAGAATCGCGTGCACATCACGGCGCAGTTGCGCCTCGGGCCAGGTCGTGGGCAGCGGCAGGGGTGGCCATCGCAACACGATGCGCCGCCAGTTGTGCAACACGATGATCCGCAATGCAGCCTTCGACAGGGAAGACAGAGGCGACTGGGGGGAAAGGATGCGTGGGCTAACCTGTGCAAGCCTGGCCTGAAAACGCTGGGTCTCGGCGGCGGCAGGGGCAGGGACCAGTGTGTTTAACATCGTCTGTGGCAATTTGGGTGTATGGTCCGAGAAATGCAGGCATCCGGGGCAGGCGCCCGGGTCTGAAACGCCGAGGAACACATTTGGGGACAGCTCTGAAAACCCCTGCTTGACCAGATGTTGCGCGACACTGTCTGGATCGGTGGTCGTCGAGGTGACGACAAGGTGCCAACGGTCCGGCACGGGCGGGTTCGGGTCGTAGATACGATCAGCAACCGCCCGGGTCTGCGCCCGACCGTCATCGGTCAGAGCATAGAGCGACCCGCGCCCGGCGCGCTGACTGCTGATCCAGCCATCTTTCCGCAGCCGGTGCAGGGCGACCCGCGTGGCCTCGGGCCGAATGCCAAGTGCGCCCATCAGCACGCCCAGCGTTGCACCGGATACGGTTTGTTCGGGGCCGCGCGCCATGTCGCCCATGATGGTCACGATCACCGACCAGACCCGCAGATCTCCGTCACCCTGCAAGAGGGTCAAGAGGTCTTGCGCCTCGTCGGGGATCGTCGGGGCGTCCATCCGGTTTCAGTAAGCGTTCATGGTCAAAAGCTCGTATTCCGCCACCAACTCGTCATTCTGATTTGTCAGCGTCACGTGCCAGCGCACTTCGCCATACTCATCCGTGCGCCGCGTTTTGGCCTTCACGGTCAGGCGTACTTTCATGCTGTCGCCTGCTTCGACCGGTTTCATGAAGCGCAGGCTATCAAGTCCGGTGTTCGCAAGAACCGGGCCTTCGTTGGGTTCAACGAACAGGCCAGCGGCAAAGCTGAGCAGCAGATAGCCATGCGCCACGCGATCCGGGAAGAACGGGTTTCGTTTCGCCGCCTCGCTGTCCATATGGGCATAGAACGTGTCGCCGGTGAAGTTGGCGAATTTCTCGATATCGTCCAGCGTGATCTCGCGTGACTTGGTGTGCAGCGTCTCACCAATCGACAATTCGCCGAACTTGCGGGTGAACGGGTGGGCGGGGCCGTCGATCTCGGTTGCGCCGGGCACCCAACGTCCGCCGATCGCGGTCAGGATGTCAGGGCTGCCCTGAATGGCGGTGCGCTGCATATAGTGCAACACGCCACGCACGCCGCCCATTTCCTCGCCGCCGCCCGCGCGCCCCGGTCCGCCATGCACCATATGGGGCAGGGGCGAGCCGTGGCCGGTCGATTCTTTCATCGAGGTGGCGTTGTTGAAATAAAGCCGCCCGTGGAAGGCACCGGCGCCCATGGCAACCTCACGCGCCACATCGCCTGATCCCGTGATGACCGAGGCCACCAGCGAGCCTTCGCCCTTGTTGGCCAGTTCGATGGCGTGGGCGATGTCGCGATACCCCATGATCGTCGACACGGGGCCGAACGCCTCGCATTCGTGCACGATGGTGGCGGTGTCGGGGGTTTCGCAGTGAAACAGCATCGGCTTTACGAAAGCACCGGCGTCGACGTCCCCGGCGAAATCAGTGTCTTCCGGGCTGCCATAAACCAGCTTGCTTTCCGAGCCGATGGCGGCGGCTTTCTCAAGCACATCTGCTTTCTGGCTGGCCGAGACCAAGGCCCCCATGCGCACGCCGTCGGCACGCGGGTCACCGACGACGGTCTTGTCCAGACGGGCGGACAGCGCTTCAATCACGTTCGCGACCTGAGCATCGGGCGCGATGATGCGCCGGATCGCGGTGCATTTCTGCCCGGCTTTGGTGGTCATCTCGCGCTGCACCTCTTTGATAAAGAGGTCAAATTCAGCGGTGCCCGGCGTCACGTCCGGGCCTAAGATCGACGCGTTCAGGCTGTCTTGTTCCGCCACAAAGCGCACCGAGTTTTTCAGGATGTTCGGGTTCGAACGCAGCATTGACGCGGTCTGTGCCGAGCCGGTAAAGCTGACGATATCCTGAGAGCCAAGCCGATCCAGCAGGTCGCCTGTTCCACCGGAAATCAACTGCAACGCGCCGTCGGGCAGAATGCCGCTGTTCAGCAGGATACGCATCGCGGCTTCGGTGACGTAACTGGTGGCGGTCGCGGGTTTCACGATCGCGGGCACACCGGCCAGCAAAGTGGGGGCGAGCTTTTCCAGCATCCCCCAGACCGGGAAATTGAAGGCGTTGATATGCACCGCGACGCCTTGCAGGGGCGTTGCGATATGCATGCCAAGAAAGGTGCCATTGCGGGACAGCTGCTCGATCTCGCCATCGATATAGACCTGACCATCCGGCATCTCGCGACGGCCTTTCGAAGCAAAGACGAACATCGTGCCGATGCCACCGTCAATGTCGATCATGTGGTCGGATTGCGTGGCCCCGGTGTCGAAGCTGAGGTCGTAAAGCATCTGCTTGTGCTCGCCCAGATGCACCGCCAGCGCCTTCAGCATCTTGGCGCGGTCATGAAAGCCCATGGCACGCAGGGCGGGGCCGCCTGTGTCGCGCGCATAGTCGATCATCAACTGCATATCCAAGTCTGCGCCACCGGCTTCGGCGATCTGGACCCCCGTGATGGCCGAGGCGATGGGGCGGGCACCCGCGCCCGGCGCAATCCACTGACCAGCCGCAAAGCTGGAGACTTTCATCAAGGTCATGCTGTGTCCTCTGTTCGTGATACGGTCAGGCGGCGCTCAGGGCGCGCTCAGTCCCAGTTTCTTCAGGGTGGCGGCGGCGGTGGCCTCCCATTCCTCGCGCAATTCGGCATTGGTGGAGTGGCGCAGCCCAAAAGCCTGCAACTGGCTGGCTCGGGTCGAGATGTCCTTGCCAAAGCTCGACGCGACGCGCGGCCACCAGTAATCCACGCTAGCTTGCAGATCCGCCTTGTCTGTGCCGGTCTCAACCAGACGCGCGATGCCTTCGGCGGCAAGCTCGGCATGGCGGGCCTCGACCGGGGCGATGGCGCGGAAGGCCTCGGCCAGCGGCGCATAGGACACACGTTTGAATTCGCCCATCTGCACCCCCACGGCCAAACCCATCAAAAGGTTCATCACAACGGCATCCGCCCAGCCTTGCAGGGGATAGTTGAACACCGCCAGCCGCATGTCGGTCTCGGTGCGGGAGGTGCCGATATCCGCGTCACGTGCCAACCGGTCCGTCCATGGATGGTGATTGGCATAGCGCACGGTATTGGCGCCGAAATCCCCCATGATCTTCAACACCTTGTCGGCATTATCGGTCTTTTCCAGCACGATCTTGGCAGCCGCGATACGTTCCTTGATGCCCGGACCTTCATTGATGATGTCGGCAAATCCCGCAGCCCCCGCCAACGCGCTGTCCACAAAGGTGGCCATCAGGCGCATCAGTTCGGCCCGATAGCGCGCGGGCACGTTTTCGGGCGAGGTCATGACACCCCCCTGGGCGAGGTAGTCGGTGATACTCATCTCGGACATGGGGCTCTCCTTACTGGTCGTAGTCGATGACGACACGGGCGGATTTGGCATAGGACTGGCAGGACAGGACATAGCCCTTTTCGACCTCGTAATCCTCCAGCGCGTGATTGGTCAGCATCTCGACATCGCCTTCGATCACACGGCACCGGCAAGTCGAACAGACCCCGGCCTTGCAGGCATATGGGGCATCCATGTCATTGGCCAGGGCCGCATCCAGGATCGAGGTTTCGGCGTCCATGGTGATGGTGCGGCTGGATCCGTCCAATGCAATCACCGCGTCGATCCCGTCGCCTTTCACGGCCGACGTACTGACGGCTTTCTTTGCGGCGCGGCCGGGTTGGCTGGACGCAAACAGTTCAAACTTGATCTGCGCGTCATCCAGCCCCTGGTCGCGCAGCGCGCGGGCTATGCCCAGCATCATCGGTTCAGGGCCGCAGATGAACGCGGTATCGACGGACTTGATGTCGATCCAGTTCTTGAACAGAGCCGCGCATTTTTCCTCGTCCACCAACCCGGTGAACAGGTCGATCTCCTGCGCGTCGCTTTCCAGAATGTGGATCACGTTGAACCGACCCATATAGCGGTTCTTCAGATCTTCCAGTTCCTCGCGGAACATGATCGTGGTCACAGCCTTGTTGGCATAGACCAGCGTGAACTGAGAATTGGGTTCGCGGGCAAGGGTCGTCTTGATGATCGACAGCACCGGCGTGATGCCGGACCCGCCGGCGAAACCCAGGTAGTGGCGATCCAGATCGGGCGCCAGCGGCACGAAGAAATTGCCCATCGGCGACATCGCCTCGATGGTGTCGCCGGTTTTCAGCTCTTCATTGGCCCAGGTGGAAAACGCCCCGCCATCGACGCGCTTGATGCCGACCTGCAACCGGCCATCGTCCAGCCCGGAACAGATCGAATAGGACCGGCGCAGCTCCTGCCCGTCGAAATCCCGCCGGAAGGTCAGGTACTGGCCTTGGGTGTAAACGAACGCCTCCGGCTCGTCGGGTGCAAGCGTCACGACAACCGCATCGCGGATCGTTTTCTGGATGTCGGTCACTTTGAGGGTGTGAAAGCGCGCCATGGAACCTCCTAGATGCACTTGAAATAGTCGAAGGGTTCAAGGCAGTCGCGGCATCGCCAGAGCGCCTTGCAAGGGGTCGAGCCGAATTGGCTGGTGCGTTCCAGATCCGTGCCGCCGCAATTGGGGCAGCGATCCGGTTCACCTTTGGCCGAGGGCGGAGCGATGCCGAATTTCTCCAACGCCGCGCGGCCCTTGTCAGACAGCCAGTCGGTGGTCCACGGGGGCGATAGTTGCGTCGTCAGGACCAGTTTTTCGATCCCCCGGTCGCGCAGCGCAGCTTCGATGTCGAACTTGATCACGGTGGTGGCAGGACAGCCGGAATAGGTGGGGGTGACGGCGACGTTCAGCACGTCACCTTCCCATTTGACATCGCGGATGATGCCCAGATCGACCAGCGAGATCACCGGGATCTCGGGGTCAGGCACCTGGTCCAGCCAGTCCCAGATCGTATCAACCGATGGCTGGCCCATCTTACCAGGTCGCGCCCGGATAGGCGCGTTGCAACCATTGCATGCTGGTCAGAAGGTGGCCCAGATGTTCGGTGTGCATGTACCCCGTGCGCCCGCCTTTGTGGTGGAACGTGTCGGTCGGGATGGTCAGCGTAGCCTGTGTCAACACGCGCCCCACCAGCGCGTCGTATTCTTCGCGCAGGGACGCGGGGTCAGGGGCAATACCGGCCTTGACCATGGCCGCGTCCACCGCGTCGCCGTCAAACATCTCGCCGACATAGGGCCACAGGTAATCCAGCGCGGCTTGCATCCGCTTATGGCTTTCTTCGGTCCCGTCGCCCAGCCCGACGACAGTGTCGCCTGACCGTTCCACGTGATAGGCGACCTCTTTCGAGGCTTTTGCCGCGATCTCGGCCACACGCGGATCGGTCGACCCGATCAACCGCGCCAGCATGATCGACGACCAGGCGTCATACAGGAACTGGCGCATCAGCGTCCGGCCGAAATCACCATTGGGCAGTTCGCACAACAAGAGGTTGCGGAAATCCCAGGCGTCGCGCAGGAAGGCCAGGTCGTCGGCGGTGCGGCCCTTGCCTTCCACCTCGCCCGCAAGGCCCAGCCACATCTGCGTCTGGCCGATCAGGTCCAGCGCCGTGTTGGCCAGCGCGATGTCTTCTTCCAGCACCGGCGCATGGCCGCACCATTCGCTGACGCGATGCCCAAGGATCAGGCTGCTGTCGCCCATCCTGAGCAAAAATTCGAATAGAGCTTTTTGGCTATCCATCACATGTGCCCCACGTCTTCAGGAATGTCGAAAAAGGTCGGGTGGCGATAAACCTTCGAATTGGACGGCTCGTAGAGCGGGCCTTTCTCTTCCGGGGAAGAGGCTGCGATATGAACGGCTTCCACCACCCAGATCGACACGCCTTCGTTGCGGCGGGTATAGACATCGCGCGCGTTCTTGATCGCCATCTCGGCATCAGGGGCGTGCAGGCTGCCCACATGCCGGTGGCTCAGGCCGTGCTGGCCGCGGATGAACACTTCCCACAGGGGCCATTCTTTGGACATCTGATCTCTCCTTATTCGGCGGCGGTGCGCGCGGCTGATTTCTTGCGGGCATGGGCCAGAAGGCCATCACGCACCCATGCGCCGTCTTCCCAGGCGTCGACGCGGTCTTTCATCCGGTCGATATTGCAGGGGCCTTTGCCCTTGATGACATTGAAGAACTCGGACCAGTCGGGTTCCGAGAAATCATGCGCGCCACGTTCCTCGTTCCATTTCAGGTGCTCGTCAGGGATGGTCAGACCAAGATATTTGGCCTGTGGCACGGTCTGGTCGACGAATTTCTGGCGCAGCTCGTCATTAGTGTCGATCTTGATCTTCCAGGCCAGCGACTGCGCCGAATGCACGCTGTCCTTGTCCGACGGGCCGAACATCATCAGGGACGGATACCAAAAGCGGTTCAACGCATCCTGCGCCATTTTCCGTTGCGCATCCGTGCCTTGCGCCATCTTCATCATGATGTCATAGCCCTGGCGCTGGTGAAAACTTTCTTCCTTGCAGATGCGGATCATGGCGCGGCTGTAGGGGCCATAAGAGGTCCGTTGCAGCGGCACCTGGTTCATGATCGCTGCGCCATCAACCAGCCACCCCACGGCGCCGATATCGGCCCAGTTCAGGGTGGGATAGTTGAAGATCGAGGAGTATTTCATCCGCCCCGACAACAGCTCTTCGGTCAGTTCGTCGCGGGTGACACCCAGCGTTTCCGCCGCGCAGTAAAGATATAGCCCGTGGCCGGCCTCGTCCTGCACCTTGGCCAGCAGGATTGCCTTGCGCTCCAACGTGGGGGCGCGGGTGATCCAGTTGCCTTCCGGCAATTGGCCGACGATCTCGGAATGGGCGTGCTGACCGATCTGGCGGATCAGCGTGGCGCGGTAGTCATCGGGCATCCAGTCTTTCGGTTCGATCTTTTCATCCCGGTCAATGCGATCCTGGAAATTCCGTTCTTCGTCAGACATTTCCGCGCGGGTCTTCACGCCAGTGCCTGCGGTTTTCACCAATTGAGCATACATCGTCAGATCCTTTCCAGAATAAGGGCAACGCCCTGTCCAACCCCCACGCACATGGTGCAGAGCGCATAGCGCCCACCTGTGCGTTTCAGTTGATAGGCGGCGGTCAGTACAAGCCGCGCGCCCGACATGCCCAGCGGGTGGCCCAGTGCAATCGCACCGCCATTGGGGTTCACGCGCGGGTCGTCATCGGCGACGCCCAGCTCGCGCAGCGTGGCAAGGCCCTGGGCCGCGAAGGCTTCGTTCAATTCTATCACATCCATCTGGTCGATGGTGAGTCCCGCTTTTTCAAGCACCTTTAGGCTGGCCGGAACCGGACCGATGCCCATGACGCGGGGGGGCACACCGGCGGCGGCCATCCCGACAACGCGGGCCATGGGGGTCAGCCCATTGGTCGCGGCCGCGGTTTCCGAGGCGACCAGCATCGCTGCCGCCCCGTCATTCACGCCAGACGCGTTGCCCGCCGTCACCGTCAGGTCAGGGCCGTTTACGCCCCTGAGGCCCGACAACTTCTCCGCCGTGGTGCCGGGGCGGGGATGTTCGTCTGTGTCGACCACAACCGGATCCCCTTTGCGCTGCGGGATCGTCACGGGGATGATCTCGTCCGCGAAGCGACCTGCCTTGTGGGCAGCGTCCCAGCGGGCCTGGCTTCGGGCGGCAAAAGCGTCCTGATCTTCGCGGCTTACGGCGTAATCTTCAGCCACATTGTCAGCGGTCTGCGGCATCGAATGCGTGCCGTGCATCTTGTCCATTTTCGGGTTCACAAAGCGCCAGCCGATGGTGGTGTCATAGACCGCGTTGGCGCGGGTAAAAGCCGACGTGGCTTTGGGCATGACGAAGGGCGCACGGCTCATGCTTTCGACGCCACCCGCGATGCACAGGTCATAGTCGCCCGCCTTGATCCCGCGCGCGGCCATGCCCACCGCGTCCATGCCGGACGCACAGAGGCGGTTGATCGTGGTGCCGGGCACGTCCACCGGAAGCCCGGCCAGAAGGGCGGCCATACGTGCCACGTTGCGGTTGTCTTCACCTGCTTGGTTGGCGGATCCGTAAAGCACGTCATCGACAGACGCCCAGTCCACGTCCGGGTTGCGGGCCATCAGGGCGGCGATGGGCAGGGCTGCCAGATCGTCGGCCCGCACCTGCGACAGGGCACCGCCATAGCGTCCGATGGGGGTGCGAACGGCGTCGCAAATCAATGCTTCCATGTGGTCCTCCCAAACCCGATAGCGGTGTCAATTAAAGCTGACCGTATGGTCGATAATACTTGGCGCCACGATTCGGGGCAAGAGGGGATGTTACGGATGCAAGGGTGGAATGGAAAAGTTGTAACGTTTGGGCTGGTGCGCCCTGCCCATTGTCAATATCCGAAGGCCGCAAGCATCGCGAGCCACCCCCAGACGGTCAGGATCGACAGGCCGGTGGCCACCAGAACCGTGGTCGCCGCCACGCGTTTGCCCACCCCATAGAGGTTGGCAAAGATATAGGCGTTGATGCCGGGCGCCGACGCCGCCGTGACGATCGCAGACCGGAACTGATCCACATTCAGGCCAAGCGCCAGACCCAGCCCCCAGGTGATCGCCGGGTGCACAAACAGCGAAATCAGACACAGATAGGTGACGATGCGCAGGTCGCCTTCGGGACGGTAAAGATAGAGGACACCGCCAAGGGCAAACAGGGCTGTGGGAAGAGCGGCCCGGCCCAGCAGGGTCAACGCCTCGACCAGCACGCCGGGCAGGGGAACATGCATAAGGTTGACGACGAAGCCTGCAGCAATCGCCAGCACCAGCATGTTGCGCGTCATCGCGCGCGTGATCTGACGCAGCGTGTCCCAGGGGCCTGCACCTTGGGCGCGGGCGATCTCCATCGCGGTGATGCCGATGGCATAGCAGATCGGCGCGTGGATCGAGATAATGGCATAGTTCCCGGCCAGAGCATCGGGGCCAAACGCGCGTTCCGTGATCGGCAAACCCAGCAGAAGCGAGTTGGAAAACAGTGTCACGAACCCGAAGGCCACCGCATCCGGCCATGGACGGCCAAACAGCAGACGCGCACCAAGAAGCCCGGCGGTGAACCCCGAGACCGCGCCGGTATAGAAGCTGCCCAGAAGCGCCAGATCAAATTCGGCGCTCAGGTCCAGACGCGCGATGGCCAGAAACAACAGGCAGGGAATGGCAACCGACTGCGCAAAGCGCATCAGACCATCAACCGCCCCGTCGTCCAACAGGCGCCGCCAGCGCACCAGATAGCCGAACCCGATCACCAGAAAGACGGGCAGGACGATATCGACAAGCGTGCTCATTCAAGCGGAATGCGGATGGTCATTCCGTCAAAGGCCGGGGTGATATGGGGCGGGGTTTCCGCGTCAAGCGTGGCGTAGTCCAGGTCGATATGCATATTGGTCAACACGCCTTTACGGGTGCCAACACGCTCGATCCACTCCAGGGCCTGATCCAGATGGAAGTGGGTCGGGTGGGGCGAGCGGCGCAAGGCATCCAGAACGAATACGTCCAGATCCTGAAGCACAGGCAGCACGTCATCCGGGATCTCGTTCACGTCCGGCAGATAGACTAGCCCGCCAATCCGGAACCCCAAGGCGTCCATCAGGCCATGGCGCACTTCGAACGGGGTCAGGTGGATGTCGCCCCCTGCGCCACCGATCACCACATCGCCGTTGCCGAGCCGGATCGAGTGCAGGTCCAGGATCGGCGGATAGTTCGATCCCTCGGGCTGGATGAACGCATAGCTGAACCGGGCCAGCAGCGCCTCCTGCGTCGGGCCATCCGCCCAGACGGGCAGGCGGCGTTTCATGTTGAAGACCACCATGCGCAGATCGTCGATGCCATGCATATGGTCGGCGTGGCTGTGGGTATAGACCACCGCATCCAGGGTGCCGACGCCCGCGCGAAGTAACTGGTGACGCATGTCCGGCGACGTGTCGATCAACACCCGCGTGACGCCGCCAGCATCGCCGGTTCGGGTGACAAGTGCGGAGCAACGGGTGCGGGTGTTTTTCGGGTTGGACGGGTCGCAATCGCCCCAATGCCCGCCCAGCCGGGGCACCCCGCCGGACGAGCCGCATCCAAGTATGGTGAACTCCAGCCGCGCCATCACGCACCGCTCTTGAAGGTTGCGGCCTTGGTGAAGAGCCGGTCGAAATTGGCTTCGGTCTGTGCGGCGAATGCCTCGTAGGACAGGCCGAAGATTTCGGCGCCGACCTTGGCCGTATGGGCGGTGTAGGCCGGTTCATTCCGCCGCCCGCGATGGGGGGGCGGGGCCAGATAAGGGGCATCGGTTTCGACAAGAATGCGTTCAACCGGGGCAGTTGCGAAAATGTCGCGCAGGTCCTGACTGCGGGGGAAGGCGGCGATGCCGGACATCGACAGATAGAAGCCCAGATCCAACGCCGCTTTCGCAAGTACGGCCCCGGAGCTGAAACAGTGCATCACGCAGGAAAAGGCGCCGTTTGCGTGTTCTTCGGTCAGGATGCGGGCCATATCTTCGTCCGCGTCGCGCGCATGTATGATCAGGGGCAAACCGGTCTGGCGCGCGGCTTCGATATGGATGCGCAGGCTTTCGATCTGCACCTCGCGGCTGTCCGCCGTATAGTGATAGTCCAGCCCGCTTTCGCCGATACCGACGAATTTCGGATGCGCCGCCAAGGCGACCAGATCATCCACTGTTATCATCGGTTCGGACGCCACGCTCATCGGGTGGGTGGCGGCGGCAAAGAAAACCGGATCATGCGCCTCGGCGATCGTGCGAACCTGGTCCAGATTGGCCATCCTGGTGCAGATCGTCACCATGCGCCGAACGCCAGCCTCGGCGGCACGCGCGATCACCTGATCCAGCTCACCTTCGAAATCCGGGAAATCCAGGTGGCAATGGCTGTCGGTAATCCGCGGCGTGCTCATCAGGTCCGTCCTTGCCTCAGGCGGCTTGACGCGCCGCCGTTTCGTTGATCCTGAAAACCATATCAAGGATGAGCGCGGCAGGGTCAAGGTTCACCGCCCGACCATGGTTGGCGCGCGCTGACAGCTCCTGTTGCAGGCTGGCCCAGGCGCGGGCCGCGTCAGGGCCGGGCGACAGGCGGGCCAGGCAGGCGGCTTCGCCCGGTGCGGCCTCGGCACCCGGGGGGAAGCCGGTGCCATGGCGGGCCAAACGGGCGAGGAACAGTTCGAACAGGCGCAGGATAAGTTCGAACCGTTCGGCATTGGCCTTGCCCACCGCGCTGTTGGCCAGTTTCAGGGCGCGGGGGCGATCGAACCCGCGGCCTGCTGAAAAGATCTCGACCAACGTGGCATAGATCGCCAGACCATCCAGATGCAGAAGGCGCAGGGCGTCACCCGCCGAACCTGCGGCCAACTCTCCCAGTCGTTGTGTCTCATCGGCGGATGGGGTTTCGTCCAGCCCTGCCATCACTTGCGCCAGATCGGGGGGGGACAAGGGCGACAGGCGCAATTCGCGACAACGTGACCGGATTGTCGGCAACAGGCGCGATGGCTGATGGCTGATCAGCAGCAGGACCGCGCCTTCGGGGGGCTCTTCCAACAGCTTCAACAAGGCGTTCGCCGCCGAAGTGTTCATCTGGTCCGCCACGTCCACGATCACAACGCGTCGTCCGCCACCGGCCGAGGACATGGCGAAGAAGTGCTTCAGTTTACGCACCTCGTCCACCGTGATGTCACCCTTCAAACGCTTGTTCTTCTCGTCCCATGGACGTCGCAGCAAAAACAGCCCCGGTTCGGACAGAGCTTTCAGCCGTCGGGCGACGGGATGGTCATCAGAAATATCAAGGCTGGTCGGTGTGGGGGCGGCAAACATGCCGCCGTCATCCGGGGGTGTGGCTAGCAAAAACCGTGCGATGCGCCAGGCCAAGGTCGCCTTTCCGACGCCGCGCGGCCCGGTGATCAGCCACCCGTGGTGCAACCGGTCCGAGGTATAGGCGGTCAGAAACGCGGCTTCGGCGGCGTCCTGCCCGATCAACCGCGCCGCCTCGCGCGGGTGGGGGGCGCCGTCGATCCGGTCGGGTTCGGGTATGGCGTCGGGATCAGTGCTCATGCCAGTGCTCATACGCTCATACGTCAGAGGATGCGCTGACCAGAGCGGCGCGCGCAACAGACAGAACATCTGCAGCCACCACGTCGATCTCGCGGGTGCCGTCGATGACGCGAAAGCGGTCGGGATGCTTCTGTGCAAGCTCCAGAAACCCCGCGCGCATCTTGTGCTGCAAGTCCGCGCCGAAATCTTCGAACCGTTCCTCGGTGCCACCACGCCCCTTGGCGCGCGACAAGCCCAGATCAGGGTCCATGTCGATCAGGAAGGTCAGGTCCGGTTCGCGCCCGATCACAAGATCATGCAACTGATCGACCATGTCGCGCAGATCGCCGGACCGGGTGCCCTGATAGATGCGCGTGCTGTCGGCAAAACGGTCGGTGATGACGGTCTTGCCATCCGACAGGGCCGGGTGAATCAGGCGTTCCAGATGGTCGCGCCGGGCGGCAGTGAACAGCAAAAGCTCGGTCTGCGCCGACCAACGGTCGGGGTCGCCTTCCAGAACCAAAGCGCGGATTTCCTCGGCCCCCGGACTGCCCCCCGGTTCGCGGGTCAACACGACCTCGCGCCCATCGTCCTGCAACGCTTGCGCCAGCATCCTGGCCTGGGTGGATTTTCCCGAGCCATCAATGCCCTCGAAACTGATGAAAAGCCCGGCCATCCGCGCGTCAGTTGGTTGCAGGTGCGACATCAGGCTCCAGCGCGGCGGGCGGCGCGTCATTGCCCATGACCAGCGCCAAAACCCGTTCGGCGGCCACGGTCAGGCGCTTGCCGAACCCGGCGTTTCCCACGCCTTCCTGCGCATAAAGCGGCACTACGGTGTCGCTCAGCCCATCGCGGCTGATGACCATCTCGGCCAGTTCCTGGCCCTGCGCAATCGGCGCTGCGACAGGGCCATTCCAGTTGATGGTGGCGGTCACGCCCTCGCGCTGCCCGGCGGGGATCAGAAGATCCACATCCTGCGCCGGAACAAGCCCGACCGTGTCGGCGGACCCCAGCCAGACATCGGCTTCGGCCACCCGTTCACCGGCTTTAACCGTGGTTTTCATGGTGAACTGGCGAAATGCCCAGTTGACGATCGCCTCGGCCTCTTCCGCGCGTTCCTTTTCCGAGTTCATGCCCGAGATGACGAACACGATCCGTCGGTCCCCCTGGCGGGCGGACCCGACCAGCCCATAGCCTGCTTCCTGCGTGTGGCCGGTTTTCAATCCATCGGCGCCAATGCCAAGATCCAGCAACGGGTTCCGATTGAACCGGTTGTCGGGCGCGCGCCCCTTGTAGTGATATTCCGACTGGCCGAAATAGCGATAATAGTCCGGAAACTCGACAATGATGTGACGCGCCAGAATGGCCAGGTCTTTCATCGACATACGTTGCATCGGATGCGGCCAGCCCGAGGAATTGCCGAAGCTGGAATTCTCCATTCCCAGATCGCGGGCGCGGTCGGTCATCATGCGGGCGAAAGCGTCTTCCGTCCCGGCCAGCCCCTCGGCGACCACGACACAGGCGTCATTGCCGGACTGAACGATGATGCCCTGGATCAGGTCCTCGACCGTGGGGCGGTCCGACTGTTCAAGAAACATCGTCGATCCGCCGGTCGATGCCGCACGATCCGATACACCGAACTGGGTGCTCATCGTCACCCGACCGTCGGCCAGCGCCTCGAACAACAGGTTGACCGTCATCAGCTTTGACATCGACGCGGGCGGCAGGGGCACTTCGGCGTTCTTTTCCATCAGGACGGTGCCCGTGTTGATGTCCAGCACATAGGCAGAACCAGCGCGGGTCTCGAAGGCACGGGCGGGCAGGGTGGCGGCTGCCAGCACGGTCATAAGGGCGGCGAAGAATACGGTCAGACGGATTGGCATTGCAGGAGATTGGCCTTTGTTGCTTTATTGCTTTGCCCGGGCGGGCTTCAGTTCGTGACAGGATAGGCGTCGGTAAAGCCCATGTCGTTGGTCTTTTTCAACGCCGCCGTGTGCTCTTCCTGGCTGTTGATCGGGCCGACCAACACGCGCCAGAACGACTTGCCGTTCGAGCGTCCCGGTTTGATGGTCGCCGGCAGACCCGCGTTGCGCAACTCAGCGGCGGTTTGGTCGGCATTGGCTTCAAACGAAAAGATCCCAACCTGAATGTAAGGTTTCGACAGCGCGCTGGCCGGGGTTGCCTTCGGGGTGGCGGGCTTGGGCGGGGGGGCGGATCGTGCGGCGGCTGCTTCGGTTTCCGCCAGAGCGGCCGACGCCGCTGCGATCGGGTCATCCAGCGTCGTTTGCGCGATCTCGTCCGGGGCCTCAAGCTCTTCGGTCGGTGCAGGCGGTTCTTCCTTGATCACCTCTTTGCGCAGGGCGGTTACGCTCAGATCGGCCGGGGCACCAGCCAACATGCCAAGGGCATCGGCCGCATCGGACGACACCTGAAAACGCGGCCCGGGCACCTCGCGTTCGCGGCGGAACAGGGCGCCAACGACGGATTTGCCATTCTCCTGATTGCGGACGATCACACGTTCGGGATCCTTGGCATCGGGATGCGCCACCCATACGCCGCCAAGGCTGGGACGGCCGTCCCACAACCCCTTTTCAGCCAACTGAAAGATCTCGGGCGCTTCCACATCGCGTTCTCCGCTTTGCGTGCGCCCGCTCTTGCCTTCGGCCGCCGAGGCGCTGCCCTTGTCGTTCTTTTTCAGAAAGTCGGGAAGTTTCGCATCGTCGCAACCCGAAAGAAACAGTGCGCTGCCCAACACAATGGCCACTTTCAGAGTGGTCTTGCTTGCCATGTCTCGCCCCTAGTTATCATGCGGGCCTATGCCCGGAACCGCTGATTTGCCGGGTATCGCTCCCGATTACGCGCCACTTTAGCGATACATGGACCGCGTGAAAAGGCTCTCGCACAAGGCGATAATGTGGTGGGCAAAAACCAGCCCGCGAAAACTGCTTTCAGAATCGCGTAACCACCGCTATCCCTTCGCTTTGTCGGAGGAGTGGCAGAGTGGTTGAATGCACCGGTCTTGAAAACCGACGTAGGTGAAAGTCTACCGTGGGTTCGAATCCCACCTCCTCCGCCATTATCCCCATTACGAACCAGTGACACCGCCCTGACGGGCACGGATTTCTCCGTGTTATCAAAGGGGTTTGCGCGAACCGACCGAACCTCGTAGACGCGCTGCCGGGCCGAAGCTGGGCTCAGAATGGCCATCAGTCTCAGTTTGAGCGAACCTCGCCCTTTGCGGTTCGGCCCTCTTTTCTTGAGCTTTTTCAATGACCTGACTTCGAGCCCCGCCAAAACCCAAACGCGCGTTCCGAACGATATCCATGCCAACGGAGATCGAACACGCGGTAGGCGCATTGCTCAGGAACGCCGCGAAAACCCGGGCGGCGTTTGGGGTGCCTATGGATGAGGAATGGGATCGAGCGCCAGTCTGACCGTGAAGCGCTCATTCAGCCGGTCATTGATTTCGCCGATCGCTTGAGTGTCATCCTCTTGCAGCGAAATCACCGCACGAACTTGGGTCTCAACGTCTTTCGCCAGCTGATCGAGTGGCTTCAAGATGGGATTGCCCGGTCCAGTTGATCGAGCGCCAGCAACGGCAATCTGCGCAGCATACCTCGCGAAGGCTAGGTATTCTAAGACGCGGTGGTATTCGCTTTCGTCCGCTTCGACGTCGAGGGAATGAAGAGCACGCATCGCCTTGAAATGCTGGTTGAGCAGACGCCCAACCAAACGCGGCCAGTCGCCGTTTTTTCCACTGATTGGCAGGACGTGAAGATCGCTGTCGTTACCTCCTGCAGGCTGAGCATATGCCAGAATGATTTGCAGCAAGGTTCTCAACCGCACAAGCTCTGTGGTGGTGATGCGTTGTCCGGCCAAGTCTTTGCTACGCACCTCAAAGGCTTTTACAGCTTCCTCGATCTTCTTTGCTGTCGCCTTCACGCGCTGTCTCGCTGCTTTTTCTTGGGCGGCCTTTGCAAGCTGAGCAGTTTCCGGTTCGTCGTCGCCTTCGGATGAAGGCTCGGTATTTCGGAGGTCAATTTCTGACTGTCGCCGAAGATCATCCTCATCCTCGCTCGACAAATCGCTCGCCATGAGGCCGATTAGTCTGTTCAAGCACATGCTTACGAGATCGGCGGCCCCATCCTGGCGCTTTGCTAAAAAGAAGGCATTGCGGCTGTCCTCGGCCTTTGCTCGGCTACGAGCCCGGACAAAAGCTTCATAGGACAGCACCCGGAGTTCGGGTTGCTCATCGCTTCCACTGGCTTCGACCACTGTTCTGCCGACATGCTCCGCAGAGACCGGTTGTTCTCCAATATCAAGCATTTCCAACTCGTTGATGGCCTGGAGCAGGAACAGGTCTTCGTAGGTCGTCTCCGAAAGGAAATCTGCGATCTTACGCTTCTTGCCCCGGTGCGGAGGCAAGGTTCGGATCAGAAGCGCGTCAAGATCGACAATGATGGTCGGTACTGAAAGTCCACCCTCAAATTGAACCCTTGCCGTTCGAGGGCGCAGGTCTGGATTGGGAAGGTCCCATTCAAACCGAGACGATGCGTCGATCTGAATTGGGTCACCTAACTCCACGCCGTCTCGATCGTATAGCTGCAGTGACAAGGCGCGAGCCGAGGCTGGAGCAGTCGGCGTCCAGTTTAGTCGATGTCCCTGCAAGGTGAACGCGCCACCATCGCGTGCCTGTGAGCCATCATTGATGTTGGTTGCGATTAGCCGCGGGAGAATATCCGCCCAATCCAGTGGGGTCTGCCGATACCCGTCAAGTTTCAAAGCGCGCAGGGCCATGCCGGGCTCTACGCGTTTGTATAGGCCCAGTTCAGCGTTTCCCCTTGGGATAGTCGGTCCCAGCAGAGCCGGAAGGGAGCAGTTCATGCTGCCTGAAATCACGTGGTCCCATTTTTTGCCGCAGGCGATGAAGGCTTTGGCATGGACGAACCGAGAGGACCGTTCGTCCCTCAGATCAAAGAGTTCCACCGCAGCGCCATCCAACATCGACGCGGGAAACTGCGCGGCCAGCGGGTCGATCAGTATATCCGTGGGCGGCATTCCAAGGACTTCACGCAGGCGCATAAGGCCTTCGAGCTTAGCATCCCAATAAGGCGATAGCACAACCAGCCGCTCAATTTCATCACCGGCTACTGCGGCCTTGATCTGGTCGAGGAACGTCTGGTCCGATTTGTCGGCGAGAAGGCGGATATCCGATTGATCGCCGGGGGTTTCGATTTCCGCGGCCTCCCGAAGCCATGGCGAATACCGAAAGGCGCGACTCAGAGCGTCGCCAAACCAGGGATCCTCCGGTGGAATGTGGCTTCGAAGGTAGTTAAGCGCCTCGCCGAAGAGAGGTGCCTTGTCCCTGTCATCGGCTGTGTACCTGACATCTGCAACCAGCTCTTTGTTTCCTGCCAGCCCGAGAGCGGTCAAGTTTGCGGATCCAATCAGCAGACGTCCTTTCTCAGGACCGACCAGCAGGGTCATCTTGGGATGAAAAGCGCCACCTACTGACACCTTAGCGAGATGATACAGCGCTCCGGCGTATCTCGGCGCTCCGTATTCGGCAAAGCTCATATTCAGCATCGCTTTGTCCGCTAATATAGCGATGTTCCAGCAGCCAGCGCCTCTCAGTTTCGGGAAAGGCACATCCTCGAAGGCTTGCGCGGAAAACGCATAGGTTGTCATGAACGCCGAATGGAACCCCGCCTCGCCAAAGACATCGTAATACTTCATCGGCGCTCAAGCTCCTCGAGGCCAAGCGGAGTCACGCCGCGATCATCGAGGAGTTTGACATCGCGGAGGAACTGTACAGCCTGGTCGATCCGAGGACTACTCGGTGAGACCCGAAAAAAGTCACGGAAACGAAGCGCACCGTCGTCCGGCTCGAAGAGGAAAGTATAAGCCTTCTGATTGCGGAATTTTCGAGAAGCGACCCAAAGATGTCGGCGAAAAATGCGTTCCCTCAGAAGTTCGGCGAGAGCTGTCTGGACGGGCAAATCATGCCGCGATTCTATGAATTTCATCTCGCTTACCAGAGATTGAAAATGCTCGGCACTACCGAGCCACTCAAGAACGGAACGGTCGAGCTGTTTACCTTTCAAGGACAGCGCCGCGATCAGTGACCACGCCGACCTAACTGCTTGCTCATCATCTGCGGCGGTCAGCGTTTCCTGCATCGCGTGTGCTGCGGTCTTCGCGTGATTTTCAAGATCGGAAACATCGATCTGCTCATGGATCCACTCTTGCAAAGATTGGTTGCCTGGGAGGCCTGCCATATCCGTCACACCCTCAATCACGCCGTCGAGGGACATGCTGTTGGGCGGGGCATTGGTCAGGATGCGTAGACCCGAAAAAAGCAACGTTTCGTACGCCAACCGAAATAGGTCACTGGCCTGGTACAGCGCCCATACGGGTTGAAGTTCGGACGAATCCATCCCTTCATCCACTCCGGTGGTGACGCCAAACCAGTCCCACTTCGATTCCTCGGATTTTGGGGGCCGTCCACGCTGGGCGGCTAGGCGCAGCAACATCTTGAGGGTTTGACTTCTGGTCTGGTCGCTTTCTGCCGCTGATGCGTGCCGCCCGAAGAGGATAGCTGCGAGTTCACGCTGTTCCGGGCTTCCAGAATTGATGTTGGTTGGCTTGATTGGTGCGAGGCGGTCGAGTGTGGAGAGAGTCACTTCACCGGCCGCAACCGTTTCCAGAAATACATCGGCCAGATCTCCGATAGCTTGTTGGAAAGCATCAGCCAGAGGTAGTGCGGCGTCCTTGCAGAACGGAACAGGCAGTTTAGGATCGTCCATCTTCACGAGCCCCATCTCACGCATTTGGCTGGCGTAGATACCGCCAAAAGCGCCACCCTTGTTGCGAAGATAGCGAAGGTTCGCGTCCGATTCTGGGTCAGCGCCAGTTCTGAAATCGACCAGCGCATCCGCGTTCTCTGGATCAACCAAACCAAGCTGTCGGTTTGCCCATTCAATACCAGCTACGCCAAGCTCAACCTCACCGCGTGCGCAAGTCAGAGCAAAGAGAGCCTCCGCTCGGCGTTGAAAACGGCGGAATGCCTCATATTCATTCGTAACGCCCGACGTCTTTGCGTAAGCCTCCAATAGCCACGCGAAAAAGGAATAGTATCTGAGGCGCAACGTGATCGTGCTGATGCCAGGCAATAGCGACTGATAAACGAGTTCGATGGGCCTCTGCATCCCCAAAGGGTCGAGGCCGGTTTCCTGCCCGAGTTCGGTCCATTCTGGAAAGCCGGGGCCTAAATCAATTTCGTCCAACATTTTCTGACGCTTCCAAAATTCAGAGTTGTCATCAGAGTAGTTGGGAAGCATTCATATTGGGAAGTGAAACCTGTCGATATCTGTTCAGTCAAACACCCGTCCCGGCTGCTCGGCCCACGGCAGCTCCGCCACGCCACAGAGGTCGAAGATCGACAGCACCGTGGGCTCGCGCCGCAGGACCAGCCGCTCCAGAACGGAGGGCGAGAGCCATGCCAGCCGGATCACGCGGCTGACATAGCGGTCGGAGATACCTTCCTCTCTGGCGAGATCGGCGATGGTGGTGACGTCGCCGCGCTCAAGCCTGCGCCGCCAGTCCCACGCCCGGCCGATGGCGCGCAGCAGGCGGGCGTCCTGGCCGCGATCCATGGCCACCTCTATCTCCTTGGGCGGCAGGATGCGCGGACGGCCGCCGCGATTGCGCAGGGTGAGCGGAATGTGGACGCGGAGGGTTTCCGGCTCTGCCATCACGCCACCTCCGGCTTGGCCGGTGCCATCAACGCGGCAATCGCACCCAAGCCCTCATGTCGGAGATCGACCGCCAGACCGGCGTCGCTGGCGGTGACCCGCGCCACCAAGAGCCGGACCACGCGCGCCTGTTCCGCCGGGATCAGCGCCTTCCACATGTCGTCGAATTGGGTCAGCGAGACGCTGATGTCCGCCTCGCCAAGGTCTGGCCGATCCTTGCGCAGGGTCCGCGACACCCGCGCGGCAACCTCCGGCGTGCGCAGCAGGCGACGGATTTCGCCGACCACGGCATCCTCGACCATGCCACCCGGCAACCGCTGCGGCCCGCGAAGCTCTGCCTTGGGGCGTTTCTTGATCACGTCCATCGAGACATAGTAGCGATAGCGGCGCGTGCCTTTCTTGGTGTGATGCGGAGTCATTGCCACGCCGGTCTCGGTGAAGATCAACCCGCGCAGCAGCGCCGGTGAGGGTTCCTGAGCCACGGCCTTCCTAAGATACCGGTTGTTCGCGATCACCTCATGCACCTCGTCCCAAAGCATCTCGTCGATGATCGCGTCGTGCTCGCCGGGATAGGCGTTGCCCTTGTGGACCGCGAGGCCACGATAGACCTTGTTGTGCAAAGTCTTGAGCAGCGAAGTCTTGTCGTAAGGCCTGCCGGTCTTGGTCAGGATCGCGCGTGCGTCCAACTCGTGGACCACCTGCGCCGTGGAACTGGACCGGGCATAGAGCGTGAAGATCGTCCGCACCGTCTCGGCCTCGGCCGGGTCCACAATCAGCTTGCGATCTTTCACGTTGTAGCCGAGCGGCACCGGCCCACCCATCCAGATGCCCTTCTTGCGGGATGCGGCGACCTTGTCGCGGATCCGCTCGCCGATCACCTCGCGCTCGAACTGGGCGAAGCTGAGCAGGATGTTCAGTGTCAGCCGCCCCATGGACGTGGTGGTGTTGAAGGACTGCGTGACGGAAACGAAGGTGACGCCGTGCTTGTCGAAGATCTCGACCAGCTTTGAGAAATCCATCAGCGCGCGCGACAAACGGTCGATCTTGTAGACCACGACGATGTCGATCAGCCCGTCCTCGATGTCGGCGATCAGGTCCTTCAGCGCGGGCCTTTCGAGGGTCCCGCCGGAGAATCCGCCGTCATCGTAGCGGTCGCGTAGGCAGACCCAACCCTCGGCCTTCTGGCTGGCGATATAGGCCTCACACGCCTCTCGTTGGGCGTCGAGGCTGTTGAACTCCATGTCGAGCCCTTCCTCGCTCGACTTGCGGGTGTAGATGGCGCAGCGCAGGCGGCGGGGCGGTTGTGGCTGTGGTTGGCGTGTCATTTGCTGATCCTCGGGCGTGGGGTGAAGCCGAAGAATTTCCAGCCATTCCAATTCGCGCCGGTGATGGCCCGCGCCGCGCCAGAAAGCGATTTGTACCGACGACCTTGCCACTCGAAGCCCTTCGTCAGCACCGTGACAGTGTGCTCGACGCCGTTCCATTCACGGACCAGCTTGGTGCCCGGCAAAGGACGTCGTGGGTCGGTCATCACCTGACCGGGCTCGCCGGAAGCCACCTCCGCCGCCAGCGCATCCAGCGTCCGCCTGGTGTCGCGGCCAATGCCGCCAAGGGCCAGTTCCTGGATCCGGTACCCCAGCCGCAGCTCGAGATTCTGGCGGCTTGTATTTGGCGCAGGCGCATCAAAGATCGCCGCCCATTTCTCGCGCAGCTCCGGCACGGTCATCGCCTTCAGCGCGACCAGGTCCGCCAAGACAGCGTGGTTCGGCGCAGCGCCAATGCCTATTCTCTTTTCCACTGATTTCGTTTTGGTTTTCGTCATTCGTCCTCTCCAACTCAGGTACGCAACTGGTGCCGACGACGGCGAACAAGGGCGAGGATGTCCAGCGAACTGTCTCCGTCGTTCGCAGAATTCTCGTTTATTTTCGGCGGGTTGGTGCGATCCACGGCTGTGGCGAGGATCTGGGCGAGTTCTGCCAAACGCTCATCGGTGGTTAGCGTTTCGGGCGGAGGGGCGAAATTGACGTCGGTATCGGGCATGGCGGGCGAACCTCAGGAGCTATTTTGTCCTGTGGTGGCCGCGATGCGGATGGGATTTCAAGTTAAAACAATGGGTTGTCGTAGCGCAGCGCAATCGTGGGAGCTGGATAGTACACGGCAAGCCCAACCTGCGGCGGTGGAAAGTATGTCATTCGTTTCGGTTTGTTCAAACGATCAGTGTTGGTATTAAGGGAAAGAGGCCTTACTTTCCGGCCAAGCTGAAACCTAGAGCACGATAGACTTCAAAATCGCGCGTCCAAACAACTCCAAGGTCATCGCATACATCAGGGATCTTTCTGTTACCCCTTTGCTTGCTAGGCTTTGAAACCTCTTTTGTTACTACGACGCGCTGTTTACTGACGGATGCGTAAGCGATCAAAAAAGCGTCGCGACCAATTTTCTCAATATCCGTCTCCGTAAAAAGTGGATCTGCTGATTGGTATCCGATTTCCATGACCTGCTGGAGCAGTGATGGGTCAACAGCCTCATCCAAGAGCAAAGCTGATTTCACCTCATTGTCCTTTATCCAGTCAGATAGGTCGTCCGAGAAAGCTGCAATTTCATCGAACACCTCGAACGGTATCTTAATTTGGCCCGCATTGCCTTGCTCAACCACCCAATCCCAAAATTGGGGTATGTGCTCGAGCGGGTAATACTCGTTCTTAGCTTGAATCAGAGTGTTGGCATCGAAAAGATAAATCAAATACGCCCCTCAGTGGCCGAGAAGAACGATCCATTACTGCTTTCAAATTTCTTGAGAAGTGGCTCTACAGCCCCAGGCTTCGTTCCGAGCACTTTCGCGGCCTTGGTGTAGGTCATGCCGTTGTCGCGCACTGTTCTGTGTACAAACTCCAAGAGGCCAGAGCCGAGGCGAAATTTCTTTTTTGTAAGATCAGGGAGTTTCACTTCGTCTTTGCGTTCGGCTTTTTCCTTGGCCTTTGCTGCTTGCCAGCGCGCTAGATATTGACTGTAAAGGGATTGGTATACGTCGCTAGAAATTTCATTTCTTCGACGAAGCCGATACGCAACCATGGGTTCACTGACAGACCATCGTTGAGCTATGGTGGCAATTGCTGTTCCAGCAGCAGCTAAGTTGGTAGGCTCAAAGCGCTGTACGCCATTCCAGAATAGTTCATCGGGTAAGAGGAATTCACCTGCCACATCATTACAGAACTGTTCGATCTGCGCGTGGGAGTTAGAGGGAGTATCTATCGAGGGCGCTCCGCTCACGCCGCTCTGCCCTAACCACAGGTGTGCCAATTCGTGGATGAGTGTGAAGGATCTGGCGGCTACAGCATCGTTGGTATTTAAGACAACGAATGGGGCAAGCGGGTCGGAAATCGCGAAGCCGCGAAAAACTTCGGCTGGAATTGCAGAATGCCAGGAGCCCAAGTCTCCGAGCATCAAAACAAACACGCCAGAGCTTTCCGCCTTTGTCCGCAACAATCTAAAAAGTGTGGCTGGATCACCTCGGCGCACTGTCACATCAGTATGATTAAATTCGAGCGTCTGCGCCATCGATTGCACCGTGTTGCTGACGCCCTGTGCAATCCTTGCAGAGCCAACAAATCTGCGTTCCACTGGCTCGTCATCATCTTCAATAATACTGCGAACCATTTCTTGACGCGCTCGAACATCCCGCCGCAGGACATCCAACATAGCATTTTCGCGCTTGGAAATACTGCTCGCGGTCTGTCTGAAATCTTCTCCTTTGCGCCCTTCTGCGGGAGGAGCGTTCAAGTAAAAGGTAAGCAATGGTCGGCTATAAGCGGTTGCGATCTTTGCAAGTTGACTGCGCGTAGGTTGCTTTTCACCAGTCTCGAGAAGTTCCAATTTTTCGATAGCAGATTGCTTTGCGGTGTCTTTAAGGCCAAGCTTTTGGGCAGCCTCCTCCTCAGAGAAGCCAGCAGAAAGTCTTGCCCAAACAAGTATCTCTGGATTAATTCCGGCTTTATTCATCTCAACCAGGGTTTCACGTCTTGTATTGCCTCCGAACACAACCATCGCTTGGTCGCAAACAATCGCTCTTTATCGTTGGATATCAGCATTCGTCCCACCCCGAAAGTGTCTAGACCACGGAGCCCCGAGGGTGCGTGACCGCGTACAATAGTGAACGTCAGGTCCTGCTTCGCCGTCAATGTCTCGTTGCCCTTCTCACGACCCTATCCGTCTCCAGCCGCAGCGCCGCTCTCCACAGCGGCGTTTTGGTGAATGTGCTCTCCCTTGTCCGAAGCAGCCCCTTGGCACGGGTTTCTTGCAGCAAACCTGTCCAGCAAAGGGGGCGAAGCACCTCGATTTAGAGCCTGCTTAGCACATCGTCGAAGCCGTGCTGGGGTTCTCCGTACAACACTTGACGCAGGTCAGCCCCGGTCGCGCCGTCCTCGGTCTCGACGTTTAGCACGTTCAAGAATACGTCCCAGTTGCCCACGACCGGCTCGTCGTCGAAGCGCGAGAAGCGGGCGTGGTTGACCTCGAACAGGTAGAAGGGTGTGACGATGCCGAAGATCCGACCGGGATGCCCGACCAATTCCTGGCCAGCCTTGGTCAGTTTGAACTGCCCCTTGTAGTGCCGTCCGATCTTCAACGCGATCATCACGTCGTGCAGATCCATCAGCGGCCCAAAGTCGATCTCGTTCAGCACCTTGTTGATGGCGAAGAGGTCTTCCTCGGTATAGCCGGGCCAGTGGAACTCACGCGCTGCCCAGTGCACGAACACCCGCTTGAAGGCCTTCGATGGCGTCAGCCCGATCCCGCCATGTTCAGCCATGTAAGCGAAGGTCTTTTCCAGCGCCCGCACCATCGGCGAATGCGCCAGCGCGGGGTTTGCATCGTCGATCTGGCGGACTTCGATCATCTCAAATCTCCCGCGCGAACCAGCGGATGCGGCCGACAATGTGGATTTCTTCGGCGCTGCGCTCATAGGGGCTGTAGAAACTGTTGTCCGAGATCACACGCACGGCGGGCGGATCGCTGTTCGGGACGTGCTCGAGCCGCTTTGCCACCAACCCCATGCCGTCATCCAAAACGAAGATCCCGGGCGGGTTCGGAGCGCGGCGGGTCATGTCGACCAGCACGGTGTCGCCGTCGAGCAGCGTCGGCGCCATGCTGTCGCCTTCGACGTGCATGATGCGCAGCTGCGACGGGCTGGCCTTGAGGCTGCCCTTTATCCAAGAGCGGCGGAAATGGTAGGCGCGGCCGGGGGTATCGTGATCCTCGGTCACCACCGCGCCGCCACCCATCGAGGGTCGCGGGCTGGCATGTGCGATCGCCACGAATGTTTCGTCGGGGTTCTCGATGAAGGGCGGCTCGCCCTCGACCTCGCCGATGCCGTGGATCAGCCATTCTCGCTCGACTTTCAGCACGCGGGCAACCTCTGCCAGCTTGTCGATGCCGGGGCGCGCAGAACGGCCGCGCAGGATGTCGTAGACGAAGGAGCGATTGACCCCGGCCATCTCTGCAACATGAGCGGGGCTGAGCCCGAGTTGCTGAGCGCGAGCGCGGAGTCGGTCAGAGAGCGTGTGATGCTCGGTCATGTTTTCCCCAGAGGGCTGTGGATCAAATAGGATAAAACAGGATTGATCGGAGGGCGTCAAGGATTTAGAACAAACCATAAACACTCAATGGCAGGAATCGGGGGTCAGATGGAGATCGAGAAGGCGTATTTTACTCTGCCGGAAATCCTTGATCGCTGGTCCATCTCCGAGGCCGACCTGATCTATCTGGCGGAGAACGACAAGCTGCGGCTGTCGGTGCGCGTCTTCGGCATTCCGCTTGAGCTGGGTGATTACGAGGAAACCGGCAACGGGGAGCGGTTCCGCGTTCCGTGGGAGCAGAGCCGCTATAGCGGACTGCTGGATCTCTATGCGCAGGACGTCTTCCAACTTTTCCGGTGCAGCGAGATCCATATCAGCGATTTCCGGACGCCGCGCGCGTCCTATGCAGCGCTCTATGGCGAAGCTGAGCCGATCTTCGTCATGATCGGAGATCTGCTGCTAAGGCGCGAGGAACGTGACCGTTTCGAAACCGAGACAGGGTTTTCCGGCGCGGAGACTGGACCGCAACTGCCAATTTTTAGCGCGTCACCTGACTATCACGAAGTGCGTTGCGGCGGGCACCAGTTCCGCCTTGGCCCGATCCAGGCGCAGGTTGTCCGTGCGCTGCATGAGGCTGCGCGCCGTGGCGAGGCCTGGCAGAGTGGCAAGGCGATCCTGTCGGCTGCGGGCTCCAAGAGCCTGAAGATGTCCGACGTGTTCAAATCCCAGAAGCAGTGGCGGTCGCTGATCGAATCGAACGGTCGCGGCAACTATCGTCTGAACTGCGGCTGATTCCGACCCATCCCGTTCCGGCACGCGTGTCCCTCCGGCTCCACAGTGGGATGCGCCGGGGGATGAGAGTGGGATCACCATCCCCCGCCACGGCAGTCGCCGCTGAGTTGCAAGGCTCAAACTGATCCCCCTCCGCATCCCACTTCGATCCTGACGACATCCCACAGCAGGATTTCGCATCTTCCTCCCAACGCAGCGAGCGACAGGAGACAAAGATGCAGCTCAAACACCTCAATCAGAAAGAACTGGCCCGGCGGTGGAACATCTCGCACCGCACGCTAGAGCGGTGGCGGTGGGCCGGTGAAGGCCCACAGTTCATGAAGCTGGGCGGCCGTGTGGTTTACCGCATGGAGGATATCACCGCATTCAAGCAGGACCAACTGCGCCACAGCACCGGCGCGAATGCCCATGTCGGTGCCGCATGATGGTCCGGCTCGATGATTTCGCAGCCGACCGGGTGGTGCCGTTCTGCGCTGCTACAAGTCTGGACGAGGTCGGGCTCTGCGCATGGATTGCTCAGGCCGAGCCCGGCGAGACGCTGATCTATCACCGCGGGTTTCTGGCAGTCGATGCCACAGCCGTTCTGTCGAAACTCCCTGCCGACCGTCAACGCGCATTGCGCCAGCTCGCGGCCGCGGCCCTGCGCGCGGCCGAGCAGAACCTTGTCCATCTCGTCCAGGCGCGGATCGGCCCCGACCACTTCGCCTACATCGCCATCGCCCGGCCCAGACCCCGATCCAGCGGTACCGCCTTGTCGGTCCGCCTGCTCGAGGCCGCCTGATGCCTGCCTTCCAATCCTTTTTCACCGATCACGGAGACCATTTCATGCCATTCCCCGAGAACGCCCCCACGCCCGAGGATCTGCCGTCCCTCAGCGCAGCCGAAATCGCAGCACTGCCGGTTGAGTTGCTGGCAATCCTGCAGCGCGAGATCGACGAGCGTCTGAAGCGCGACAAAGCCGCCAAGACACGCTTCGATGCCGGACTGGCCGTCCGCTATGCTACCCGGGCCGCCGAGGAACGGCAGGTTTCGGGCAAAGACACCGGCACGGTCCGCTTTGATGATGGCGATTTCACTGTGGTCGCTGATCTGCCGAAGCGGGTGGATTGGGATCAGGACCGACTTGCCGACATGGTCGCGCGGATCCGCGATGCAGGCGACGACCCCGCCGAATATGTCGATCTCTACTTCAAGGTGCCAGAGCGCAAATACGCGGCCTGGCCCGAGGCCATCCGGCAAGGCTTCGAGCCAGCGCGGACTGTCCGGCCCGGCACGCTGAAGGTCGAGATCCTCGCGCAGGGGGCTGACCAGTGAGCCTCCCCATCATCAGCGCCGACCAGCGACTGGCCGAGCCGCGCGGCATCAAGGGCTGCATCTTCGGGAAATCCGGCATCGGGAAGACCTCGCTGCTCTGGACCCTCGATGCCGAACGTACGCTGTTCATGGATCAGGAGGCCGGTGATCTCGCCATCGAGGGCTGGTCCGGTGACAGCATCAGGCCGCGGACCTGGACGGAATGCCGGGATTTCGCGGTGTTCATCGGTGGGCCCAACCCGGCTTTGCGAGATGAGCAGTCCTATAGTTCGGCCCATTACAAGGCGGTCTGCGAACGCTTCGGCGATCCTGCCGCATTGGACCGCTACGACACCATCTTCGTTGACTCGATCACTGTGGCGGGTCGGCTGTGCTTCGGGTGGTGCAAGGGCCAGCCCGAGGCGCTTTCTGAAAAAACCGGCAAGCCGGACGTGCGCGGGGCCTACGGGCTGCACGGCCGCGAGATGATCGGCTGGCTGACCCATCTCCAGCACACGCGGGCCAAGAATGTCTGGTTTGTCGGAATTCTCGACGAGAAGCTCGACGATTTCAATCGCAAGGTGTTCCAGCCGCAAATCGACGGGTCCAAGACCGGGCTCGAGCTGCCGGGGATCGTCGATGAGGTGATCGCCATGGCGGAGCTGAAGGCCGACGGCGGCGATCCGTATCGCGCCTTTGTCTGCCAGACGATCAACCCCTGGGGCTTCCCGGCCAAGGATCGCTCCGGCCGCCTGGCTCAAGTCGAAGAACCCCATCTCGGTCGCTTGATGGCGAAGATCCGGACGCCTGCGGCCCCGGCGACCGACCGGCTGACATACGCCCCGCCGCCTGCCGATCCGGCGGTGGCCGACCAATCCCAACCGCAATCCTGAACACAGAAGGAGGTTCCCCATGGGTTCCTGGAACGATTTCAACGACGCGCAGAGCAATACCAACCTGATCCCGAAAGGCACGCTGGCCAAGGTGCGCCTGACCATCCGTCCCGGCGGTTTCGATGATGCCTCGCAGGGCTGGACCGGCGGCTACGCCACGCGCGGCTCCACCGGTGCTGTCTATCTCAATGGCGAGTTCACCGTGACCGAGGGGCAATATGCCCGCCGCAAGATCTTCACGCTGATCGGGCTCTACAGTCCCAAGGGGCCAGACTGGACCAATATGGGCCGCAGCCTGGTGCGCGGCATGCTGAACTCGGCGCGCGGGATTTCCGACAAGGACATGTCGGCGGAAGCGCAGGCCGCGCGGCGGATTAACGGCTTTTCCGATCTGGACGGGATCGAGTTCATCGCGCGTATCGACATCGGCACCGATGCCAGCGGCGATGACAAGAACGAGATCCGCAGCGCAGTCACGCCTGACCATCGCGATTATGCGCAGGTCATGGGCGCGGCACCGTCGCCTGGCCAACAGCCGCCAGCCCACAATACCGCACCTGCGCCGCAACCTGCCACCGCACCTGTGCCGGGTCGCCCGGCATGGGCGCAGTAAGGGGCTGTGCCATGCGCCTTCGTCCGCGCCAGAGCCTCTTCGTGGAGCGCAGCCTCGCTGCGCTCTGCGATCACGGCAACACGCTCAGCATCGCCTCGACCGGCTTCGGCAAGACAATCGCGCTCTCCGCAGTGGTCGCGGGCTCCATTGAGGGCAGCAAGGCCAAGGCCTGCATTCTCGCCCATCGCGACGAGCTCACATCGCAAAACCGCACCAAGTTCGGCCGAGTCGCGCCTGAGATTACCACTTCGGTGGTCGATGCCGGGAGCAAGGACTGGGCCGGTCAGGCGACCTTCGCCATGGTGCCAACGCTGACGCGTCCCGGCAATCTGGCCGCAATGCCCGCTCTTGATCTGCTGGTGATCGACGAAGCGCACCACGCGGTCGCCGACAGCTATCGCCGGATCATCGACCACGCGCGCAGCGCCAATCCCGACTGCCGGATCTTCGGCGTCACCGCCACGCCGAACCGGGGCGATCGCAAAGGTCTGCGCGAGATTTTCGACAATGTGGGCGACCAGGTCCGGCTGGGCGAGTTGATCGCATCAGGCCATCTCGTACCGCCCCGCACCTTTATTGTCGACGTCGGCGTGCAGGACGAACTGCGGTCGGTCCGCAAGACCAGCGCGGATTTCGACATGACCGAGGTGGCGGACATCATGAACCGCGCCCCGGTCACCGACGAGGTGATCCGGCACTGGCGGGAGAAAGCCAGCGACCGGCCAACGGTTGTCTTCTGCTCCACCGTTGCCCATGCCGAGAACGTTGCCGCGGCGTTCAATGACGCAGACATCGCGGCGGCCGTCGTCCATGGCGACTTGGACGGGGCGATCCGGCGCAGGATCCTGGCCGCGTATGCTTCCGGCGAGATCCGGGTGATCGTCAACGTTGCCGTGCTCACGGAAGGTTGGGACCACCCGCCCACATCCTGCGTCTTGTTGCTGCGACCCTCTTCCTACAAATCCACCATGATCCAGATGATCGGCCGTGGTCTGCGCACGGTCGATCCGAAGGAATACCCGGGCGTCGTCAAGACCGACTGCATCGTGCTGGATTTCGGGACGTCGAGCCTGACGCACGGAACGCTGGAACAGGACGTCGACCTGGACGGTCGCGAACCGGTGCCCGGGCCAGCCCCGAGCAAGACCTGCCCTGAATGCGAGGCACAGGTCCCGCTCGCCGTCACTGAATGCCCATTCTGCGGCACTGACCTGTCGCGGGAGGGTTCCGCACCGATCGACCGTTTCATCATGTCCGAGATCGACCTGCTGAAACGCTCCAGTTTCGCATGGGTCGACCTCTTCGGCGACGATGCGGCCCTGATGGCCAACGGGTTCAACGCATGGGGCGGGATATTCTTCCTCGAGGGCCGCTGGCACGCTGTCGGCGGCGGCAAGGGGCAAGCGTCCCGGCTGCTTGGTGTGGGTGAACGTGCGATCTGCCTCGCTCAGGCCGATGATTGGCTGAACACCCATGAAACCGATGAGAGCGCCTTCAAATCCAAGAGCTGGTTGAAACAGGCCGCGACCGAGAAGCAGCTGCAATACCTGCCGACGGAATTTCGCAGCGACTATGGCCTCACCCGTTATCGCGCCTCGGCGCTGATGACCTTCAAATTCAACAAGCGCGAAATCCGCCAGCTGGTTGCACGGGCCGCCCCGTCCCTTGGAAGGGCCGCGTGAGCCATGTCGCGCAAATCCGATCCCCGGCCGAACCGGCTTCGGATTGCCCGGGCTTTGACCGCCTCTGGCATCCGCGCGGCACGCTCTGCGCAGTCTGCATGTCCCGCACCCGTGGCTTAGGCTGGTTCGATCCCCACCGGCCGCGCCCGCACCGTACCCGCCGCTGGTTCTGCTCAATGGGCTGCCAGGCGGCTTTCACACTCAAAGCTCGGAAAGGATTGAGCATGGTCGATTTTACAGAAGAGGAAACGCAGGCGCTGCCCGCCGTGATGCGCACGCTCGGCCCCGAGATGGAGCGGATCGGCTGGGACCGGCCGCTGGGCCAGCTGACCCAGAACGACATGCACCGTCTGATCGTGATCACCGTCGAGGCGTTCCGTGCCGAAATGGCCGAGATCGCTGCCCAGTCGGAGATCCCGTTCTGATGCTGGATTTCAACCCACGCCCCTCCGTGGCCGAGCGGATCAACACACTGGTCGACGCAGCCCTCATTGCCGAACGCGAGGCCACGCCACCCCGGACCTATCTCGGCGCGTCCCGCCTCGGGCATGCTTGCGAACGCGCGCTGCAGTTCGAGTTTGCCGGTGCGCCGAAGGATGAGGGTGCCGATTTCGGCGGGCAGACCCTGCGGATCTTCGCGATCGGCCACCAGCTCGAGGATCTGGCGATCCGCTGGCTGCGCGCGGCCGGGATCGATCTGGTGACCCAAAAACGCGATGGCGGCCAGTTCGGCTTCTCCGTCGCGGGCGGTCGCATCCGGGGCCATGTCGACGGGATCATCGCTGATGCCCCGGCAGCACTTGGTTTGCGCGCCCCGGCGCTCTGGGAATGCAAGACGATGAACGCGAAGAACTGGCGCGCCTGCGTCAAGGATGGGGTGACTGTCTCCAAACCCGTCTATGCCGCTCAGATCGCGATCTACCAGGCCTACATGGAACCTTCGGTGCCGGGGATATCGACGGCTCCTGCGCTGTTTACGGCGATCAACAAGGACACGGCCGAGCTGCACCATGAGCTCGTCCCCTTCGATGCCGATCTCGCGCAGCGCATGTCTGACCGCGCCGTGCGGATCCTGCAGGCCACTGACGCGGGCGAGCTGCTGCCCCGCATCGCCGCCAACCGTGACTTCTTCGAATGCCGGTTCTGCGCCCATGCCGAGCGGTGTTGGGGGCTGGCCAGATGACCGACGAGCCCACCGATCCATCAGATCCCGACCAGGACACACCCATGCGCGACGACACAACTCCAGATATGCCGACGAAAAACGTCGTACATTTCAACCCGTGGCGCGATTTCAACGACGCGGCCCCGCAGATCGACGTCTTCGGCGACGAGCCTGATCCGGAGCAGATCGCCCAGTTCATGCAGGTCGTCTTCGGCTACTGCGACGGGCTGATCCCGGTCCGCAGTTTTATCGACAAGGGTCAGGGCATCGATGGCCGCCCGCACAAAATCTGGCTCGAGGCGGATCAGGCCGCGCCCGAAAAGATGGCGACCTTCGCCACATGGGCGTCGCGGGAGGGCGCAGCGGTCTATGTGATCCCCGGCACCGTGGCCGCGCCCGGTCAGGCCAAGGCCGCCGAGATCATCCAGATGCAGACCGTTGTGGTTGATCTCGACACAGGAGATATCGCCGCTAAGCGGGCCCATCTGGAGCGCCACCTCGGCGCGCCGACCATGGTGGTGGAAAGCGGTGGCGTGACGCCGGAGGGCCAGCGGAAAGCCCATATTTGGTGGGCGCTGACCGAGCCCGCTGAGGGCGACGACATCCGACGTGTCTGCCGTCTGCGCGGTGATATTGCCGCCAAGGTCGGCGGCGACATGCATTTCCGGTCCGCCCACCAGCCAATCCGGGTGGCAGGCAGCGTGTATTACAAGAACAGCCTCAAGACGCAGGTGCGGATCGTCGAGCTGAATGCCGACCGCGAGCGCGATCTGGCCGAGTTCATCGAGGCCGTGACCGACATGCCGCCCGCACCAGGCGTATCGCTGCAGCCCGAGTTCACCCATCCCGACAAGCCCGCCATGGACGATGTGCTGGTTACGCCGGTGCGTGAGGGGGCGCAGGACGATTGGTCCCGCTTCGAGGGGGCGTCGGCTGCGATCGGGCATTTCATCCGCATGGTCCACGAGGGCCGGATGACAAAAGATGAGGGCTGGGAAGGCATCTGCGGCTACAACGCCGCGATGCTGAGGCCCCAGTGGCCGGTCGAACGGCTCAAGCGCGAGTCCGAGCGGCTCTGGGACCGGCATGTCGAGAAATATGGACCGCCGCTGATCCGACTGAATTCCGGCGCACCTGGGCCGCAGGAGATGCCCGCCTTCACGCTGGGCGCGCTGCTGGACGACCCGAGTCCGATGCCGGAGGACATCATTGCGCCGCGTGTGCTGACGCCTGGCGGACTGCTGGTGCTGGGCGGCGCGCCCAAAGTGGGCAAGAGCGACTTGCTGATTTCCTGGCTCGTTCACATGGCAGCAGGCGTGCCGTTCCTCGGCTTCACGCCGCCACGGCCGTTGCGGATTTTCTATCTGCAGGCCGAGATCCAGTATCACTATCTGCGCGAGCGGCTGAAGCAGATTGCGCTGCCGCCAGAAGTGATGGCGGCCGCGCGCGACACCTTCGTCGCCACCCCCAAGCTGAAGATGCTGCTCGACAACGAAGGCAGCGTGCGGGTCGCGCGCGCCGTGCAAACCGCGTTCCCGGAGGCACCGCCTGACATCCTCTGCGCCGACCCGATCCGGAACCTCTTTGACGGCGGGCCCGATGGCGGTGGCGAAAACGACAACACCGCCATGATGTTCTTCCTGAAGGAACGGGTGGAGGTGCTTCGCGATCATATCGACCCCGATTGCGGGGTCATCCTGATCCATCACACCAAGAAGCTCAGCAAGCAGCAGGTAAAGGACGATCCCTTCCTTGCGCTCTCCGGCGCAAGCGCGCTGCGCGGCTTCTATACCTCCGGCCTGATCCTGCATCGCCCGGACGAGGACTTGTCGGAGCGAAAACTGGAGATCGAGCTGCGCAATGGCCCCGCGCTGCCGCCAAAGGTGATCGACAAGGTCGGCGGCCAGTGGGTCGAGATCAATCCGATAAATGAGCGGTTGGTCCGCCAGGAAGTTGGCGCAAGACACGACGCAGAACGGGATCGAAAGCGCGATGTCATTGTCGGCATTTTGTTCGAAGAAGCAGCTGAGGGCCGTCTGTATACGACAATGCAGTTCGCCGAAAAGTTCGAAAACAAGGGCGGTCTGGGCAGCAAATACACGATCAGGGAACGCCTGAGTGTCCTCGCCACGAAAGGTTTCGTGAAGTTTCTGAGGAACGGATCCGCCTTTGGCTACCCGGTGGTGCGGTCACGGTTCGGCTATCTGGCTGTCGAGGGTATGCATTTCGGTCCCGAGCAATCGGTCGATCCTGAGACGGGCGAAGTCTTGGAAATTTCCCGTCCTGTCCTCCCGAGCCACTACAAATGCCCGCAATCCGGGGTCTGCCTGCAAGTCGAAAACCCTTCGGTCTGGGTCTACCCGATGGCAGGCAAAGACGGCGGCAAATCAGGCCCAACTCCTAAGAGTGAGGCCTGACTCCTATGTCCTCACCAACTCCTCGATCAATGAAAACAATGACTTGTGCGCTGCGAGGAGTTTGGGCGCAAACTCCTCCCTCACTCCTCGCGGATCCTGCTTTTCTGTTTGAGATCAGACTCTTACCCGCATCCGAGGAGTTAGGTGTGAAACCCCCATACTACGTATGGGGAGGCCAACCGGCAGGTTTGGCCTCTCCTCCCATACGTCGAGGGGTATCCGCGCGCGCGGGCTCTGACGCTCCCAGCACATTCCGTTCCGACGACGGCGGCCCGTACCGCCAAGCACATGACCGCCGTCGTCTTCCACCCCCGCAGCCAACCCGAAAAGGAGACCACGATGGCTGAAGCGACTCTGACCACCCGAATGCAGGAGGCAATCCCCGATCTGCCGCCTGCCTTCCGCGCCGACCGCACCTTGCTGGCGCTCGATCTCGGCACGACAACGGGCTGGGCCCTGCATGGCGCCGATGGGCTGATCACCAGCGGCACCGTGTCGTTCCGTCCCGGCCGCTTTGACGGCGGCGGCATGCGCTACCTGCGCTTCAGCAACTGGATGGGCGAGTTGGACCGGCTGTCCGGGCCCATCGCCGCCATCTGGTTCGAGGAAGTCCGCCGCCACGCGGGCACCGACGCAGCCCACGTCTATGGGGGCCTGATGGCCACCCTGACCGCATGGGCCGAGATGCGCGGCGTGCCATACGAGGGCGTTCCCGTCGGCACCATCAAGCGCTTCGCCACCGGCAAGGGCAATGCCAACAAGGAGGCCATGATCGCATCCGCCCGGGCGCGTGGGTTCAGTCCGGCTGACGATAACGAGGCCGACGCCATCGCGATCCTGTTCTGGGCGCTGGAGACCAAGGGGGGCATGCAATGACCGGAATGAGGTTTGTGCCCAAGGGCTATGGCGGGCATCGCCGCTGCCCCGACGATGTGAAGCGGGATGGATGGCAGGAGCAAGGCCTGCTGGCCGTGGCTATCGACGATCACCGCCTGACCTGGCCGGAACGGGAGTTGGTCCGGCAACTCGGCGAGAAGCTGTACGGGCAGTGCCCGCGAGATCGGGAGGTGTCACAATGACGGACTGGACACCCGACCTCGTGGAGGAACGGCTGGCCGAAGCCGCCTTCGTTCTGAAGCGCCTGCCTGAACCGCGCAGGCAAGGCTACTTCAGCACCTGGCCCGAGATGGTCTACAGCTTCGCCGACAAGGTGGGCCAGGAGCCGAAGCCCATGCGCGTGTTGCCCTCGCCGCAAGCGATTAGCCGGATGGAGGAGACGCTGACCTGGACCGCCTGCCTTGAGCCCATCGATGGCAAGATCGTCTGGATGAAGGCGCATGGTGAACGGTGGAAGGAGATCTGCTGGGCGGTCGGTCTGCAGCGCTCTGCGGCCCACCAGCACTGGCAATTCGGAATTTCCGTCATCGCGCTCACCCTCAACAGGCGACGGTTCAACCGCAACATGTCGAAGCGCCACGTGATCGAACTGGCCGCTGGCGCGTAAGCGCCCGCAGCCACTAGGAAAGTGTCCGCCGGACAGTTTTCGATGAGACAGAAAGCCCGGCTGGGGGTTAGAAAAGGGATATACTCGGGAGGGGCGCGCGCGGGACGGCCCGCGCCGCTGGACCCCGGGGTCCAGAAAGGGATCCAGCCGGGGTCCAATCCGCTAACCCACTGAATTCTTGGTTCCTTCTGGGCCACTTTCGTATGCTGGCGGGCGAAGCGCGCAATATCGCCAGCGTCAGGGCCGGTTTTTTGGGAAGCCACCCCGGCGGGCATCCACCCGCGATCTTCTGAAAACCACAACAAAACAAATCTTTGGAACCGGACTCGCCCGGCGGCCGCTGAACCCTTTGCGGAGTCCAGGCTGGTTGCCGGTGTCCGGAGTCCAGGGGTCCACCCCATTGAGGCGAACCGACATCATGACGCTGAGCTTTGCCCCCGACGCGATCGAGACCTGGCCGCTGGCCAAGCTCCAGCCCTACGCGAAGAACGCGAAAACGCATGGCGCGGATCAGGTCGCCAAGATCGCTGCCAGCATGGCGGAATTCGGCTGGACCGTGCCGTGCCTGGTTGCCGACGACGGCGAGTTGATCGCGGGCCACGGCCGGGTGCTGGCCGCCACGCAGCTCGGGCTGACCGAAGCGCCGGTGATCGTTCTGTGTCATTTGACAGAGGCGCAGCGTCGGGCCTACCGGATCGCGGACAACAAGCTGACGGAACTCGGGACCTGGGATGAAGCGCTGCTGTCGGCGGAACTGAACGACCTGCTGGGCGAAGATTTTGACTTATCGCTGGTCGGATTTTCCGATGGTGAACTGGACAAGCTGCTGGCCTACGTGCCCGAGGGGGACGGCGACGAAGATGGTGCTAGCGGCTCCGTGTCGCCGGTGACAATCCCCGAACCGCCGCGCAATCCGGCGTCGCGGACGGGCGACCTCTGGATCCTTGGCGACCACCGGTTGCTCTGCGGGGACAGCACCAGCGCTACCGATGTGCGTCGCCTGATGAATGGCGAGCGGGCGATCCTGTTCGCGACCGACCCGCCATACCTCGTCGACTACGACGGCTCGAACCACCCGACGCGGAACAAGGACTGGTCGGCGTCCTACGGCACGACTTGGGACGACAGTTCTCAGGGTGCCGAGCTCTACGACGGCTTCATCACCGCCGCCGTCGCGGAAGCCATCGCCGAGAACGCCGCGTGGTATTGCTGGCACGCCTCGCGCCGCCAGGCGATGCTGGAAGCCTGCTGGGAAAAGGCTGGAGCCTTCGTGCACCAACAGATCATCTGGGTGAAAGATCGCGGGGTCCTGACCCGGTCGCACTACCTCTGGAAACACGAGCCCTGCTTCATGGGCTGGCGCCGCCCAAACCGACCGCCGAAGGTCGCCGAGGAAACGCTGCCATCGACATGGGCGCTGCCGAGCTTCACCAAGGATGAGCGGCCCGACCATCCGACGCCGAAACCGCTCGACGCGTTCGGGATCCCGATGCGCCAGCATGTGGCGCGCGGCGGTCTTTGCTACGAGCCGTTCTGCGGCTCCGGCTCGCAGATCATAGCAGGCGAGGCCAATGGGCGACGGGTCTTCGCGATGGAAATCAGCCCGGCTTATGTCGATGTCGCCGTCGAACGCTGGCAGGCCGACACCGGTCGCGAGGCGATCCTTGACGGCGATGGCCGGACTTTTGCGCAAGTAAGGACTGAGCGGCTGGGCGACAATGCTGACGCCCCCGCCGATGCGCCCGACACTGACGCCGACCCAGAACCCGCCCGCAAACCCAAATCCGCCGCGTGACATGCATGACCTGGCTTTACATCCCTCCGGGCGCGCTTCCGGAACCGGAGACGCATGTCTGTTCGGCCTCTCGCTCTGCTCAGGCGCAGGCGGGCTCGACCTCGGGCTCACCATCGCCATCCCCGGATATCGAGCTGTGGGCCATGTCGAACGGGAAACCTACGCTGCAGCCACTCTCGTGGCGCGGATGGAAGAAACGGCCCTGGATCGCGCGCCTGTCTGGGACGACGTTGCCAGCTTCGACGGCCGCGCGTGGCGCGGCGCGGTGGACATCGTCACTGCGGGCTATCCGTGCCAGCCGTTCTCTGTCGCGGGCAAGCGCCGAGGGGTGGACGACCCGCGTCACCTCTGGCCGCATGTCGCGCGCATCATTGGCGAGGTCGAACCACCTTTCGTCTTCCTCGAGAATGTCGCCCATCATCTCCGCCTCGGTTTCCCCGAAGTCGCCGGAGGATTGGTCAGCATGGGCTACCGCCTTGCGGCAGGCCTCTTCACGGCGGCGGAAGTCGGCGCGCCCCACAAGCGGGAGCGGCTCTTCATCCTCGCGCACCGCGAGCAAGACCAACTGGCCGACCCCGCGCGCCTGTTCTGGAACCCGGTCGAGTGGCGGCAACCGGACGGAGATGCTGCGCCTCTGGCCGACGCCCCGCGCCAGCGCCAACGAGAACCGGCAGACGAAACCGACGCCCTCACAATCGGCGGGAAAACACGGGATGAACTTGGCGACCTCGGCCGCGATGTGGCCGACGCCCCAGACCGACAGTTTCCGCAGCCGGGGCGGTGCCCGGAAACACGAGAAGGGTCTGGACGGCATGGCTCGGGACTGGCCGACGCCTATGGCGACCGATGGCAACAAGCCGAGCGCCGGCAATCGCAAATCGGCCGATCTGACCAGCGCCAGCCAGATGTGGATGACGCCGACGGCGCGCGATCACAAGGACGGGGCGACGAGCTTGGCGAACACGCCGGTCAACGGCCTGCTTGGCCGCCAGGTCCTGGTGACGCCGATGGCTGGGAGCGATACCTCCGAGCCGCGCCGGACGCTGAACCCAGCATTCGTCGAGGCGCTGATGGGCTGGCCCACCGGGTGGACCGCCTTCGGCTCTGCGGCAACGGCGTGGTCCCACTGGTTGCCGCGCATGCGCTCCGAACTCTCGCTGCTCATTTGCTGGCCAACGGATGAGGTGACGGGATGAAACAGTCGCGCCTCATGTCGCTGGTGGAGGCCGTCGCCAACGTAATGGTCGGCTATGGCGTGGCGGTCATCACGCAGATCCTGATCTTCCCGATCTTCGGGCTGCACACGACGTTGGCGCAGAACCTGAAAATGGGCGCGATCTTCACCGTGGTATCGATAGCGCGGTCCTTTGCCTTGCGGCGGGTGTTCGAGGCGCTTCGTGTTGCGTCGGCAAAGAGGCGTCCACAATAGCCTGCATTCAAACGGTATTGCTTCTGTGTTGTCGCTAACTCATTAAGATCGTATGGTTTAACAAAGCTCACCTTTGAATAATCGCCGGTTTTGTCGGCCCAAAGCGAAACCGGATCGAGAGTGATTTGTTGAAGAAACCAGACGGGGAAAAGACTGATCAGGAGTTGCTTCCAGATGGCCTAGAAGCTCTGCGGCAAGAGCTGAGCTTGAGCGATGTAATGCGGCTGATCGAGCGCACGGCGAGGTGGGTCGATCCCCAAACATTCGAATATTTGCCCGTCTGGTACCCGGAGCATGCGCGGCGTGGCTTGTTCTACAAGGCAAACTGGTCCGAGCCACAGATGAACCGCAATCGTCAGACGGGCGTTAGCATTCACAAATCTGAAGGCAACACGCACGCGAACAAGGCGCTGACACTGGCTTTGGGATTACGGGCTGCAGAGCGGCCAAATTGGTCATGCTGCCATATCTGGGGCGTTGATGACGCTGCCTATCAGGTCAGCAATGCGGTGGTTCAGGATCGACGCTTCTTCTCCTGCGTTGCGAACATGGTCTTGCTGCCGACACCATTGAAGGCGTTCACCGACGTAATGACCGAAGTGAAGATGATGCTTCGTGTTTGTGCGTTCCATCTCTATGGGTGGTCCTGCGACCACGACGATGTTGCGGACATCGCAAGACAGGTCGAGGAATGGGCCGAATGGGACGCCTATCCGGGCAGCTGGCCAAAACAGGATCGAAATTCGCACCCGTTGGGTACGGCCAAGTTCTCGGCTCGGATCAAGACGTCAGCGGACCGCAGGAAGGCTGCCATTCGCAAGGATCTGGCATCTGCTGGCCCGCATTATCCGCGGGATGAAGTTCAGAAAGTGCTCGAATACTGGAATGTTTCTTTGTGACGCAATGAAACCGCCGCCCCAGAGGGACGGCGATCATCCGTGTGTTGGACCGTGAGCGTCAAGCGGCGGGCAATTTGTAAACGCGGCCCCGATCCTCGACCTTCTCCGAGGTCACTTCGAGCCCGAGCTTTTTCTTGAGCGCACCGGACATCGCGCCACGTACGGTATGTGACTGCCATCCAGTCGCCGCCATGATCTCTGCGACGGTTGCGCCGTTCGGCGCGCGCAGCATGGCTATGAGCGTTGCCTGCTTGGTGCCCTCGCGTTGGGTGCGCGTCTTGGGCGCTGCACCCTCGGTCGGTTTGGTTTCTGCGCTGTCAGTCTCAACGCCGATGGCGGCGAGCCCTGCGCCGGTGGCGATCAACGTGACGCCGTGGCCGTCGCCGGTCTCGCGCCAGACGGGCTCATCCTTGCGCATGTCAACTTCGACTTCTTCGAGGAAACCCTTGGCGAGCAACGCAATGACTACTTTGGCTGCGGCCCCGCCGCGCAGGCTGTCGGGCAGCGGCAAGGCGATATGGCCGTCGCGTTGGGCTGCGGCGCTGAGAATGATGGCTTGGGTGTCGGTGAGTTTGGTCATGTGTGCCTCCGGGTTTGAGCCGCGCGGAATGCGGAGCCTCTACCGAGGCAAGCCCGCCAGTTTGGCGGGCCGTGAGCGGCGGGCGGCGACTCTGCCGTCGAACGCGATCAGGGCGAGCAGGACGGCCGCCATGCCGCCCAGATATTCGCTTCGGCGAAACACGATCTCGTCGATCTCGCTCGCGGTGTTGATGGCCGGGTCGACCTGAAGGTCGCTCGCCATGTGCGGCATCAGGCGGGTGGCCTCGAGGTTGTAACGCTCTGCAAGGGTGCTGCTCATCGGGCTCACTCTGCGTGTTCGCCTTCGCTGAAAGCGCTGTCGGTGATGCGCTTCAGGAGGCTTGCGAAATGCTCAAGCGTGCCGACATGGCCCCAATTCACCTCGTCGGGGTGGCAGTTGAAGTGGTTGTCGCTGAGGCTTTGAAGTCGGGCCAGCGCCTCGTCGATCTCGGCCTTCTTGCCGATGAAGGCGTTGAGCGCTGCTTCCTTGTTCCGCGCAGTCTTCTCGGCGCGCAGTTGGTGGCGGGGCGTTGTCTGGGGGTTCAGGCGGGTCATCTTGGCGGCTCCGAGGTGAGTTGCATCGTTTTCGTGAGACCACGTTCGCTCTGGTGCGGAGGCTTATCAACTGCATAAGCACATGATTTTGAATGATAATCGGAGTTCGTCATGGAGGGCCTGAGCGAGCGCCAATACGCCGCCCGCATCGGCCTCTCACGCGGGGCGGTGCAGAAGGCCAAGACCACGGGACGGCTGGTTCTGCACAGCGACGGAAGCATCGACGCGGAGGCCAGTGATGCGCTGCGTGCGCAGGCGACCGACCCGTCGAAAACCCGCAAAGCGCCGACGGCGAGGCTCAAACCCGTCTCGGAAGCTGCGGTCTCTGCCGTGGGCGAAACCCTGCGCGAACAGGGACTGGCCGCACCGCCGGTGGGCGGCGGCACGACCTTCCTGCAGGCCAAGACGGCCAATGAAGTGCTCAAGGCACAAGAGCGCCGCCTGCGACTGCAAAAACTGAAGGGCGAGTTGATCGACCGGGCCCGCGCGCTGTCGCTGGTGTTCCGGCTGGCGCGGCAGGAGCGCGACGTCTGGGTCAACTGGCCGTCGCGAGCGGCGGCGCTGATGGCGGCCGATCTGGGCGTCGAGCCAGCAGCAATGCAGAAGGTTCTGGAGAAACATGTCCGTGCCCAACTCGACGATCTTGCCGAGGTCAAACCCGATCTCCGGTGAAGACGACTTCGACGGTGCGGTGGAAATCTTGCGCGCCTGGGGCGCGGGCCTCGCGCCGGATCCGGATCTGACCGTGTCCGAATGGGCCGATCGGCACCGGATGCTGTCTGGCCGCGCATCGGCCGAACCGGGCCGGTATCGCACGGCGAGGACGCCCTACATGGGCGAGATCATGGATCGGCTGTCGCCCGGCGATCCCACGCAGCGGATCGTGTTCATGAAGGCCGCGCAGGTCGGCGCGACCGAGGCAGGTAACAACTGGATCGGCTTCGCGATCCACCAGGCGCCGGGACCGATGCTCGCGGTCCAGCCGACGGTGGAACTGGCGAAACGGAATTCGAGGCAGCGGATCGATCCGCTGATCGACGAAAGCCCGGAATTGCGTGAGCGGGTCAAACCAGCGCGCTCGCGCGATGCGGGCAACACTATGCTGTCGAAGGAATTCGCGGGCGGCATCCTGATCATGACGGGCGCGAACTCGGCGGTCGGGCTGCGCTCGACCCCGGCGCGCTACATCTTTCTGGACGAGGTCGATGCCTATCCCGCTTCAGCTGACGACGAAGGCGATCCGGTCACGCTGGCCGAGGCACGGTCCCTGACCTTCGCCCATCGGCGTAAGGTGTTCCTGGTCTCGACGCCGACGATCCGGGGGCTGAGCCGGATCGAACGGGACTACGAGGCCAGTGACCAGCGCCGGTTCTTCGTGCCCTGTCCGCATTGTCAGCAGATGCAGTGGCTGAAATTCGAACGGCTGCGTTGGGAAAAGGGACAGCCGGAAACGGCAGAATATCACTGCGAGGGCTGCGACCAGCCCATCGCCGAACACCACAAGACGGCGATGCTGGAGGCGGGCAAATTGCGTGCAACCGCGACCGCAGATGATCCCGGCACCGTCGGCTATCACCTGTCGGCGCTCTATTCGCCGATCGGCTAGCTCAGTTGGGAGCGGATCGTGCGAGCCTGGGACGCGGCGCAAGGGTCGGACGAGGCGATCAAGGCCTTCCGCAACACGATCCTCGGCGAAACATGGGTCGAAACCGGTGAAGCTCCGGACTGGCAGCGGCTCTACGACCGGCGCGAGCGTTGGAATCCGGGCATCGTACCTGCGGGAGGGCTGTTCTTGACCGCGGGAGCCGACGTTCAGAAAGACCGGATCGAGATCGACGTCTGGGCTTGGGGCCGTGGCATCGAGAGTTGGCTGGTAGATCACATCGTGATCGAAGGCGGACCCGACCGGCATGAGGCTTGGGGCGACCTGACCGAACTGCTCGGTCGGACATGGCCGCATGAGCGTGGCGCGCATCTGAAGATCGCGCGGCTTGCCATCGATACAGGGTATGAAGCCCCCGCGGTCTACAGCTGGTCGCGAGCCCAAGGCTTCGCGCAGGTGGCCCCGGTCAAAGGTGTCGAAGGGTTCAATCGGGCAAGCCCGGTATCTGGGCCAACCTATGTGGACGCGACCGAGGGCGGCAAACGTTTGCGCCGTGGCGCACGCCTTTGGACCGTGGCGGTCTCGACCTTCAAGGCAGAGACCTATCGCTTCCTGCGGCTGGAGCGACCAACCGAGGAGGAACGCGCAGACGGCGCGGCATTCTCACCCGGCACGGTCCACCTGCCGCATTGGGTCGAGAATGAATGGCTCAAGCAGTTCGTCGCCGAGCAACTGGTCACGGTGCGCACGAAGCGAGGCTTTGCCCGGTTGGAATGGCAGAAGCTGCGGGAGCGCAACGAGGCGCTGGATTGTCGGGTCTATGCCCGCGCCGCCGCCTGGATCGCAGGCGCGGATCGCTGGACCGACGAGAAATGGCGCGACCTCGAAGATCAGCTCGGGGTCGCCGACGCCTCTGCGGATACGGCGGGGCAGATCAACAGGCAAACGCAGACGTTGCAGGGCAAACGCCGATCCGACTGGCTCGGGCGGCGTGGAGGATGGTTTTGATATGACCGACTGGACGGAAATTGAACTCTCGGCGCTGCGCCGGGCCTATGCCAGCGGCACAACCCGGGTGAGCTATGACGGCAAGTCGGTCGACTATGGCTCGGCCGAGGATCTGCTCGCCCGGATCCGCACCATCGAGCGCGCCATTGCGGGCACCGCGCAACCGTTGCCAATCACCGGGCGCGCGGGCTTCTCGCGCGGGGATCGCTGATGTCGGCCAACTGGTTTGACCATGCGATTGCCACGGTGGCACCGCGCGCGGCAGCCCGCCGGGTGCTTGCCAGGCAGGCGTTCGAGACCCTGACGCGTGGCTATGACGGCGCGGCCAAGGGACGGCGCACCGAAGGCTGGCGTGCGCCGGGAACTTCCGCCGACACCGAAGTCGGCATCGACGGGGCGCTCCTGCGGGACCGGATGCGCGATCTGGTCCGCAATAACCCGCATGCGGCTAAGGCCGTGGCGGTGCTGGTGAACAACATCGTCGGTGCGGGCATCATGCCACGCGCGGCGAGCGGCAATGACAAGTTGGACCGAAAGGTCGATGCGCTGTTTGCCCGGTGGTCGGACGCCGCTGACGCGGACGGTCAGCTCGACTTCTATGGACTGCAGACGCTGATCTGCCGCGAGATGGTCGAAGCGGGCGAGGTTTTGGTGCGCCGACGCCTGCGCCAGGCGAGCGACGGCTTGTCTGTCCCGCTGCAATTGCAGGTGCTTGAGGCCGACTTCCTCGACGCCACCAAATCAGGCGCGCTCGGTGCAGGACGCCTGGTGCAGGGGATAGAGTTTGACCCGCTCGGAAAACGTCGGGCTTATTGGTTGCACGCCGAACATCCGGGCGATGCCTATGGCGCGATGCAGAACGGTCTGCAGAGCCGCCCGGTGCCGGCCAGCGAGATCGCCCATGTTTATGAGAAGCAGCGCACACAGGCGCGCGGCGTGCCCTGGGGCGCGCCGGTGATCCGCAGCTTGCGCGATCTTGACGACTATGAGGTTGCCGAACTGGTCCGAAAGAAAACTGAGGCCTGCGTGACCGCCATCGTCTTCGGTGATGACGAGGCGCAGCAAGGCATCGCGCCCTCTGTGGTCGATGCCGATGGCAACCGGGTCGAGCAGTTCGAACCGGGCCTTATCGCCTATGCGCGCGGGGGCAAGGATATCCGGTTCAACCAGCCCTCGGCCACGGGTGGCTATGGCGAATACAAGCGGGCCAGCCTGCACACGATCTCGGCCGGGTTCCGGGTGCCCTATGAATTGCTGACCGGCGATCTCAGCCAGGTGAACTATTCCTCGATCCGGGCGGGGCTCGTGGAGTTCCGCCGCCAGATCGACGCCGTGCAATGGCAGCTGTTCATTCCGATGTTCTGCGCCCCGGTTTGGCGCTGGTTCACCGAGGCCGCGTGGGCCGCAGGGCAGATCCCATCGCCGGACGTACCGGTCGAATGGTCGCCGCCCAAGTTCGAAGCGGTCGATCCGCAGAAGGACGCAATGGCCAACCTGCTGTCGATCCGCTCCGGCACCATGACGCTGGCCGAGGTAATCGCCCGGCAGGGGCGCAACCCTGACGCCGTGCTAGCGGAAATCGCCGCCACAAACGCCAAGCTCGATGCACTCGGGCTGGTGCTCGACAGCGATCCGCGCCGCGTCACCAAGACCGGCAGCGCACAGACCAGCGATCCGGCGAATGATCCGGCCAATGACCCGGCGAGCGATCCGGAAGATGACTCCATTACGGACCCGGCACGGCCCGACTCCGACGAACAGGACTGACCAACATGGACACGATGATCGAATTACCGGCCCTGCGCCGGTCGGCGGAGCTTGCGCCAAACTCAGCTGATACTGACGCCCGCACCGTTGAGGTGATCTGGTCGGCGGGCGCGCGTGTTCGCCGGTCGACCTTATTCGGCGAGCCCTATGACGAAGAACTGAGCCTCAACCCGACCCATGTGCGGCTTGATCGTCTGAACGCGGGCGCGCCCTTCCTGAAGGTGCATGAGATCGACACGCTCGACGCTGTGATCGGCTCGGTCGTGCCGGGTTCGGCGCGTATCGAAAACGGTCGCGGCATTGCGCAGGTCAGGATTAGTGAGCGCGCGGACGTCGAACCGATCTGGCGCGACATCCAGGCGGGCCACATCCGCGCGGTCTCCATCGGCTACCAGGTCCATCGCTTCGAAGTGTCCAAACCTGAAGCGGCCCGAGAACTCTGGCGGGCGGTCGACTGGACGCCCTTCGAGGTGTCCGCCGTGCCCGTTGGGGCAGATCCCGCCGCAGGGTTTCGCGCCCAATCCCCACTTCACGACTGCGTCCTCCATCGCCGGGACGTCTCACCCACTCAAACAGGAGCCATCCCGATGACGGACAAACTCAACGCCCCGGCCGCAGAGGCCACAGACCAACCCAACGACGCCAATGCTGTCAAGGACACCACCATGACTGAACCGAAGACGCCCGTGGCCGAGCCGAAGGTCGCTGCCGTTGAGACCCGCGCGCAGCCGAAGCCGCAGAAGGCTGACACTGCCGCCGCACCCGACGCCGAAGCAGTCGCAACCCGTGCACGTGAGATCGAACGCGACCGCGTCTCCACGATCTATGATCTGGCAGGTCGTCTGAACCTCGAGCGCAGCTTCGCCGACGATCTGGTTAAACGCGGCACGGATATCGGCGAAGCACGCCGTCTGATCCTCGATCAGGTCGCCGCAAAATCCGAGGAAACCCGCACCTTCAGCCAGGTGTCGATCCCGCTAGGTGGCCGCGATGAGCAAATCACCCGCCGCGATGCTGTGGCGAATGCGCTGCTGCACCGCTACAGCCCGACGCTCTTCACTCTGGAAGATGCCGCCCGCCAGTATCGTGGCATGACGCTCATGGAACTGGCCCGCGAAAGCCTCGGAAATGCGGGCGTGAACACGCGCGGCCTGTCGCGTGACGAGGTGGCAACGCGCGCGCTGCATTCGACGTCTGACTTCCCCGAGATCCTGTCGGCGGTCACCAACAAGACCCTGCGGCAGGCCTACGACGCCTATCCCCGGACGTTCATGCTGTTCTGTCGCCAGGTGCTTGCCACCGACTTCAAGGCCATGCACCGGGTCCAGCTCGGCGAGGCGCCGCAGCTTCTGGAGGTCGGCGACAGCGGCGAGTTCAAGCGCGGCACGCTGGGCGAGAGCAAGGAGAGCTACAAGGTCAAGACCTATGGCCGGGTGGTCGCGATCACGCGCCAGACGCTGATCAACGACGATCTCGACGCCTTCACCCGGATCCCGGCGATGTATGGCAATTCCATCGCTCAGCTAGAGTCGGACGTGGTCTGGGGCATCATCACCGCCAACCCGGCGATGGCCGACGGCAACGCGCTGTTCCACACCACCCACAAGAACCTGGCGGACACCGGTGCTGCGCTCGATGTCGGCAGCGTCGGCGCGGCCCGCGCGGCGATGGCCAAGCAGACGGGTCTCGACAAGAAGACGGTGCTGAACGTCCGCCCCGCCTTCCTGATCGTGCCCGCCTCGCTGGAGTTGAAGGCCGAGCAGCTGGTCGCGCAGAACCTCGTGCCCGCCGCGACGTCCAGCGTGGTGCCGCAGTCGATCCGCACCCTCGCGCCGATCAGCGAGCCCCGTCTCGACGCCGCCAGCGAGACCGCCTGGTATCTGGCGGCCAGCCCGAACCAGATCGACACCATCGAGTACGCCTATCTCGAGGGTCAGCAAGGCGCCTACATCGAGACCCGCAACGGCTTCGACGTCGACGGTGTCGAGATCAAGTGCCGCCTCGACTTCGGCGCCAAGGCCATCGACTGGCGGGGCCTCTACAAGAACCCGGGCGCATAACCAGCACCCCAACATGCCGAACCCTGACATTCGGGCGGCCCTGACGGGCCGCCCTTCGTCTTTCCACGAGGATCACGTCCATGAAAAACTACGTCCAGCCCGGCAACACCATCACCCTGACCGCGCCCTATGCCGTCGCCTCCGGCGATGGCCTGCTCGTCGGCTCGATCTTCGGTATCGCCGCGGGCGCCGCCGCCCTAGGCGATCCCGTCGAGACCGCGCTCGTCGGCGTGTTCGACATCACCAAGGTCGGCTCCCAGGCCTGGACCGTCGGCGCCAAGGTCTATTGGGACGACACCAACAAGCGCTGCACCACGGTCGCAACCGACAATACCCTGATCGGGGTGGCCGTCGAGGCGGTGGCGAGCGGCGCGGGCGACACCATCGGCCAGGTGCGCCTGAACGCGGCCTTCTGATGAGCGCCTTCGCCGCCGCCGTCGGCGCGCTCTTCGCCGATCCGAACATCGGCCGGGATGCGATCTACATCGCCGACGGCGGTGCGCCCGTGCTGGTGCGCGTCGTCGCCCGGCGCGCGGATGCCGTCTCCGACTTCGGAGATGCGCGGCTCTGGTCGGAAACCACCCGGATCGACCTGCGTGTCGCCGAGGTTGCAACCCCGCGCCCCGGTGACCGCATCGAGATCGACGGCGACGCCTTCCTCATTCAGGGTGAGCCTGTTCGCGACCGCGACCGGCTGGTCTGGACCGTCGATCTGCGACCGGCATGAAACTGAAGCTCGACATCGATCCCGACATCGTGGCCATGATGGCAGCCGAGGTCGTGGCCGGGGAGCGCGCAGTTACGGCCGCCATGCGCGAGGCGGGAACCGGGCTGAAATCCGCTTGGCGGTCGCAGATCACCGGCGCGGGGCTCGGACGAAGGCTCGCCAACTCGATCCGCAACCAGAACTTCCCGCGGTCGGGCGAAAGCCTCCATGCGGCGGCGCTGGTCTGGTCGAAAGCCCCGGTCATCGTCGGCGCTCATGACACCGGCCCACTGATCCGCTCCAAGGATGGGTTTTGGCTGGCAATCCCGCTGCCTGCCGCAGGCAAGTCCACGCGCGGTGGCCGGATCACTCCCGGCGAATGGGAACGGCGGCGCGGGCTCCGCCTGCGGTTTGTCTACCGCCGGACGGGTCCGAGCCTTCTGGTCGCGGAAGGTCGGCTGAACACGAAAGGTCAGGCCGTGGTGTCGCGCTCGAAGACCGGGCGCGGCAAGGTCACCGCGCCGATCTTCCTGCTGGTCCCGCAGGTTAAGCTACCGAAGCGGTTGGACTTGGCGCGGGACGCGGAGCGTGCGGTGGATGATGTGCCAGGGCGGATCGTGGCGAACTGGGTTGAGGTGCGGTTCTTACAGAAATGATCGTGCCGACGCGAAGGGATCAGAATTTCGATCGAGTGGCTCGGCTCCAGTTTGATGCACTGTCTTTCTTGAAGTCCTCCCGTGACCCCATTGGTTCGACTATCCTTGTTCGCGCCGGGGGGTTCAGGTTCAAATGCTCCGAACAGCAAAGCGTGTGCGGGACGGCTTCCAAAGTGATCTGTGATATCTCTGATCCACAAACGATGCACTTTTTGGCAGATTGGCGATGCAATATTGAGCCAGCAGGGCTTTCCAGAGAAAACAAATCAAGTGTAATTTCTTTGGAGCGACACTTTGAACAGACAGCATGATCTTTTAGTCGTTGCACGTATTCATTGCCGATTTCTTCGTGAAAGGACTTAGTGTGTCCGCACCTCACACAACGTAGGATGGCGTGAACCTTGCCGTCGTTCGGGAGACGCTTCACGGATTGATTTCTGACAGTTAAAGTCATTTTCATTCGATATAAGTGCAAGTTACAGGAAGAAGCTGTCGTTGCGATTATGAAAGCACAAGTACGCGACTTCACAAACCATAAACAGAGCCATGACGACGAAGCGAAACCTGACCGCGTCGCTAATGAGAGCGCTAGCTACCGGCCGACCAATACTCGACCCAGACACCGATGAGCTTAGGCTCGTCGACGAATCTGGCGGTGCACTGGCCTCATGGCGTCTTGACGATCTGTCGCCAGCCGACCTGGGATATGCATTTGAGCGGCTGGTTGGGCTGGCTCTCGAAGATCGAGGCTACACAGTAGATTATCGAGGGCTCCGGTTGAAAATGCTGGATGGCGGGATTGACTTGATCGCCATCGCTCCAAGCGGGGAGGTTTGCTTCTATCAGTGCAAGGCAACCAGCCAGAACATCGGACCACAAGAAGTTGAGCGGATCCTGTACAAGGCGGGCAATTTCATCGCAAAACAGACGGTCGTTTCTCCCTGTCATCTCGTTCTCGCCGTGGTGGATCGGGCGGTAATATCTGCGAAGGCAATGCACCGATGGAACCGTCACAACTCGTTGCAGAACCGTGTTCAATTGCGGGTCGAAGAGTACCCTTGGTGATAAGCAACGGCTTTTGTCCGAAACGAACTGATTGCTGATTATTACATGCCCACCCCCCGCGAAACCATCCTCACCGCGCTGCACGCGCGGCTTTCGGCGCTGCTCGCCACCGCCCTGCGCGGCGAGGTGCTGCCCGAGCGCGTTCCGATCGATGGCCTGCTGATCCTGCGCGATGGCGAGCCGGGAGAGCCCGAGGTCACGCTGTCGCCGCTGCGCTACCACTACCAGCACCGGGCTGAGATTGAGGCGGTCGTGCAGGGTAACGACCGTGACGCCGCGTTCGACACTTTGACCGCTAGCATCGGCGTAGCGATCACCGCTGACCGCACGCTGGGCGGGCTCTGCGACTGGGTCGAAGCGGAGACACCGCATCCGGTCGATCTGCCCATCGAGGGAGTGGCGAGCCTGAAGGCTGCCGTCATTCCGGTGATGCTGCATTATTCCACGGCCGACCCGCTGGCCTGATCCCAACAATCCAAGGAGAACAGTATGGCACGAGCCCAAGGGGCGCGGGCGCAGATGGCGCTTGCGTTCGAGACGACCTATGGAACGCCGCCGGTGGGCGGCTTCACGAAGATGCCCTTCGCCAGCACCTCGCTTGGCGCAGAGCAGCCGCTGCTGAACTCCGAACTGCTCGGTTACGGCCGGGATCCGCTGGCGCCGATCAAGGATGCGGTGACGGCCGATGGCGATGTGGTCGTGCCGCTCGATGCGGAAGCCTTCGGATTCTGGCTGAAGGCGGCCTTCGGCGATCCGACCACGACTGGCACCGGCCCCTGGACGCATGAGTTCCAGTCGGGGTCTTGGACGCTGCCCAGCATGTCCATCGAGACCGGCATGCCTGAGGTCCCGCGTTTTGCGATGTATTCCGGATGCGTGCTCGACCAGATCAACTGGCAGATGCAGCGATCTGGTCTGCTGACCGCGACCGCGCGGCTGATCGCACAGGGCGAGACCGTGGGCACGACGACCAGCGCCGGGACGCCAGCTGCTCTTGAATTGCAGCGCTTTGGCCATTTCAACGGCGCGATTGCGCGCAACGGATCGGCGCTCGGCAACGTGGTTTCAGCCGACATCACCTATGCAAACAACCTCGACCGGATCGAGACCATCCGCTCGGATGGCCGCATTGATGGGGCCGACCCGTCTATTGCCGCGCTGACCGGCTCCATCGAGGTCCGTTTCGCCGACCAGACGCTGGTGACACAGGCAATCAATGGCGATCCCTGCGAGCTCGAGTTTGCCTATGAGCTGCCCTCTGGAGAAAGTTTCACCTTCACCGTGCACGCCGTCTACTTGCCTCGCCCGCGCATCGAGATTTCCGGACCGCAGGGCGTGCAAGCGACGTTCGACTGGCAGGCGGCGCGCGACAGTACGGTCGGGCGGATGTGCACGGCGACCCTGATCAATGACATTGAGGTATACTGATGCTGACGCTCGAACTGACGAACGCGCCCCGCTGGCATGACCTCGCCCCTGGCGTCCGGGTGCAACTCCGCCCGCTGACCACCGCGCTGATGGTGGCCACGCGCAGCGATCCGGCCGTCGAGGCGGTGCCCGAGGACGCCTCCGACGAGGAGCGCGCGGTCGCCTTCGCCAAGGCGTTGGCCCGACGCGCGGTGCTCGCCTGGGAGGGCATCGGCGATGCGGACGGCAAGCCCATCGATCCCAGCCCCGTGGCCATCGACGCGCTGCTCGACGTCTGGCCGATCTTCGAGGCTTTCCAACTGACCTACGTCTCCAAGGGCCTGCTTCTGGAACAGGAAAAAAACGCCTCCGCGCTCTCGCCGACTGGTCCTTCGGCGGGGGCGACCGATATTGCGACGCCTGCCAAACGGCGTGCGAAGACTGCCCGGCGCGGCTGAACCGTCCGGAAACTCCGGAGGGTTGGCAGGTCTGGGACCTCGTCGGCCGTCTCGGCGGCCAGCTGCGAGTCCTGCCCGGCGCCGTGATCGGCTGGGACATGTCGGCCGCGCTGGCGCTCGGTGACGCGCTCGGCGTGCCGCCGCTCGCCATGGCCGAACTTCTGCCCGTCATCGAAGCGGTGATGGTCTCCAAGCTCAACGAACAGATGGAACGTCCCGATGGCTGAAAAACGCGTCAGCGTCCGCCTTGCTGCGGTAGGCGGCCGACAGGTGCGCGCCGAACTGGAAGGTGTGGGCGAAGCCGGTGCGCGCGGGTTCGGCCGTCTTAGCCGGGAATTGGAAGCAGCCAATACACGGCTCGCGGCGTTTTCCCGCCGTGTCACAGTGGCCGCCGCTGCCGCCGTGGCCGCCGCTGCTGCTGCTGGCGTGGCGATGGTCCGATCCGGGCTGCAGACAGTCGACGCGCAGGCCAAACTGGCCCAGTCTCTCGGGACCACGGTCGCCTCGATCCAGACGTTGGAGCGGGCGGGTGAGTTGGCGGGCGTCTCCATCTCCGGGATTGAGCAGGCGACCAAGGATCTGACTCGACGGCTCAGCCAGGCGGCCGCCGGGACGGGACCTGCTGCCGACGCGCTGGATCGGCTCGGGCTCTCGGCCACCGAGCTGATCGCCCTGCCGCTTGACCAACGTGTGGGCGCGATCAACGCGGCAATCGAAAGTTTCGTGCCCGCCGCAGAACGCGCCGCCGTCGCGGGCCAGCTTTTCGGCGAGGAAGGCTCCATAGCGATGTCGCGGATCGACACCGCGACGCTGCGCCAGGCGACAGAGGATGTTCTGGCCTTCGGCGTCGTCGTATCGGAGCAGGATGCCGACCAGATCGAGCGGACGAACGACGCCATCTCAAGGCTGGGGCTGATCTGGCGCGGGCTGTCGAACCAGCTGGCGGTCGCTGCGGCACCCGCGCTGGAAGCGGTCGCGAATGCCATGGCGGCCGTGGCCAGCCGCACCGGGCCTCTCGGCATCGCGATCCGAGGCCTTTTCGACAACATCGGCCGTCTAACCACCTATGCCGCCACGTTTGTGGCTTTTCTTGCAGGGCGTTGGGTCGCCGGGATGGCGGTTGCTGCCCTGTCGGTCCGTGGGCTCGCCACGGCGCTGGTCCTGTTGCGCGGCGCGCTGATCCGCACCGGCATCGGGGCGTTGATCGTTGGCGCTGGCGAGCTTGTCTACCAGTTCACCCGCCTCGTGTCGGGCGCGGGCGGATTTGGCGAGGCAATGTCGCTCCTGAAGGACCTCGCCGTCGAGGTCTGGGACCGTATCAAGATGGGGGCTGCGGCGGCGGGCGCTGCGGCCACGGCGATGTTCTTCGATCTGAAGGCCGATGCCGCCTCCGGAGTGCAGAGCGCCATCGAGAGCGTCGTGGCTTTTGGCAACACAGCTGCGAACACGTTTGAGGGCGCCTATGAGGCAATCAAGGCAATCTGGGGCATGCTCCCGGCGGCCATCGGTGACCTGGCGTTTCAGGCGGCCAACAGCCTGATCGACGGTGTCGAGGCGATGCTGAATGGCGTCGTCTCGCGGATCAACACGTTCATCGGTGGGATTAACCAAGGGTTGGAAGCGCTCGGCTCCGAGCGGCGCATCTCGATCATCCCCGATCTTGAGCTGGGTCAGATCGAGAACCGTTTCGAAGGTGCCGCAACGGCTGCAACCACCGCCGCGCAATCCGCCTTCGACCGGGCGTTCGAGAACAACCCGCTCACTGCACCCGATCTCGGGCTCACCCAAGCGGCCAATACTGCGCTTGCCACCGCAAATACCTATCGCGGTGCCGCGCGCGATCTGGCCGAGGGGGCACGCGCGCCGCTCGCCAGTTGGCAGGCGTTGCGCGATGCGGTGCGGGGCAGCGATGAAGGTGGCGCGGACGCGCTGACCGAGGCGACCAACGCAGCTGATCGCTTTGAGACAGCCCTTGGTGATGCCGGACGCGCCGCTGCCGGTGCGGGCGCAGCGGCCGCGGCTGCAGCGGCCGCCGCCGAACCCAATACCGAAGCCGCCGTCACCGGCTGGCAGGCGGTCACCGCTGCACTTTTGGACTATGCCAGCAAGGCCCGCGATATCGGCGGTGATATCGGCCAGGCGCTGGTTGGTGCATTTCAGTCGGCTGAGAACGCCGTCGGCGAGTTCGTCAAGACCGGCAAGCTGGACTTCCGCGGTCTGGTCACCTCGCTTTTGGCCGATCTCGCCAAGCTGGCGGCGCGGCGGTTCATCCTCGGGCCGATCGCCAATGCGCTTTCCGGCGCGCTTGGGGGTGCGGGCGGGATCTTCGCGAACATCTTGCATGCAGGCGGCATGGTAGGGGCCTCCGCGCCAGGCCGGATGGTCCCGGCCATGGCATTCGCGGCCGCGCCCCGGATGCATTCCGGCGGCGTTGCCGGTCTCCGCCACGATGAAGTCCCGGCAATCCTGCAGCGCGGAGAGCGAGTGCTGTCGCGGCGTGAGGCACAGAGCTACGGCACGGGCGGCGGTGTGAACGTCACGATCATGGCCCGCGATGCCGAGAGCTTCCGCCAATCCCGGACGCAGGTCGCGGCCGACATCGCTCGCGCGGTGTCGCTCGGGCGGAGGGGCATGTGATGGCGTTTCACGAGGTCCAGTTTCCCGACAACATCAGCCGGGGCGCGCGCGGTGGGCCGGAGCGGCGGACGCAGATTGTCGAGCTCGCTTCCGGCGACGAGGAGCGCAACGCCAGCTGGGCGAACAGCCGCCGCCGCTACGATGTCGCCTATGGCATCCGCCGCACTGACGATCTGGCGGCGGTCGTGGCTTTCTTCGAGGCGCGAAACGGTCGGCTCTACGGGTTCCGGTTCAAGGACTGGGGCGACCACAAGTCCGGCCTTCCCTCGGGAACGCCAGCACCGAACGATCAGGCGATTGGCACCGGCGACGGCGCGACGACCGCCTTCCAACTGGTCAAGCGCTACACCTCCGGGGCGCAATCCTGGACGCGCGCCATCGCTAAACCAGTGACCGGAACCGTGCGCATTGCGCTCGGCGGGGTGGAGCAGCCCTCCGGCTGGTCGGTCGACACCACGACCGGCGTCGTCACTTTCAGCGCCGCGCCGGGCGCTGGCGTCGCGATCACCGCAGGCTTCGAGTTCGACGTTCCCGTCCGCTTCGACACCGATGCGCTCGATGTGACACTCGACCTCGAGCGCATCGGCTCGATCACTTCCATTCCGCTTCTGGAGATCCGGCGATGAAGTCGCTCGACCCCGACCTGCAGGCCCATCTCGATGGTGGCACGACGACGCTCGCCTGGTGCTGGCGCATCATCCGCGCGGATAGCGTAACCTTTGGCTTTACCGATCATGATCGGACGCTCAGCTTCGATGGCACTGACTTCGAGCCCGAGAGCGGGCTGACTGCGTCTGAAGTCCGGTCGGGCTCGGACCTGTCGGTCGACGCGCAGGACGCCGAGGGCGTGCTGACCTCCGACCGGATCACCGAGACCGATATCCTCGACGGCCGCTGGGACAACGCCGAGGTCGAGGTCTGGCGCGTGAACTGGGCCGACACCGGTCAGCGCGTGCTGATGCGCCGCGGCGCCATCGGCCAGATCCGGCGTGGGCGGCTCGCCTTCGTCGCCGAGGTGCGCTCGCTGGCGCATGTGCTGGGCCAGACGGTCGGGCGGACGTTCCAGGCGACCTGCGATGCCGCGCTCGGCGACGCGCGCTGCGGCGTCGATCTGGAGGATCCCGCCTACAAGGGCACGGGCGTTGTCATCGATCTCCTGCGCGACAGGGCCTTCACCGCCTCGGGGCTCGGCGGGTTCGCCTCCGGCTGGTTCACCTTCGGCACCATCGAATGGACCAGCGGCGCGAACGCGGGGCGGCGCACCGAGGTGCTGGGCCACGACGTGACCGACGGCATCGCCATCCTGACCCTGCTCGAAGCGCCGGTGCGTGCCATTGGCGAGGGCGATGCCTTCACCATCCGCGCGGGCTGCGACAAGCGGATCGAGACCTGTGGCGCGAAGTTCGCCAACTCGGCCAACTTCCGCGGCTTCCCGCATATCCCGGGCCAGGACGCCGTCTTGCGCTACGCCACTAAGGACGGCGGGCACGAGGGAGGCGTGCTGTGACGCAACCCCTCGCATTGGCCGACCCCGCACGCGTCATCGCCATCGCGCGCTCTTGGCTGGGCACGCCGTATCACGACCAGGCCAGCCTTCGGGGTGTCGGCTGCGACTGCCTTGGATTGGCCCGCGGCGTCTGGCGCGAAGTCGTCGGGCCAGAGCCGTTCCCAATCCCGCCCTACAGCCGGGACTGGGGCGAAACCGGACCGCGCGAGGTTCTGGCAGAGGGCGCGCGGCGCATGATGCCGGAAATCGCACCTGCTGACGCCGATCCCGGCGCGCTGGTCCTCTTTCGCATGAAGCCTCGCGCGATTGCCAAGCATGTCGGGATCCTCACCGGTCCCGACAGCTTCCTCCACGCCTACGAGCGCCTTGGCGTGATCGAGGAGCCGCTCACTCCCTCCTGGCGGCGGCGCATTTCCTTCGCCTTCCTGTTTCCGCAACGCTGAGATCATCCCATGGCTACCCTCGTTCTCGGTGCCGCTGGCGCTGCCATTGGCGGCAGCATTGGCGGTGCGATTCTCGGCGTCAGTGCCGCCACGATTGGCGGTTTCATCGGCTCCACTATTGGCTCGGTCGTCGACAGCTGGATCATCTCGTCGCTCGCCCCGACCCAGCGCATTGAAGGCGCGCGGATGGACAATCTGCGCATCACCTCGGCCACCGAAGGTGCGGTGATCCCGCGTCTCTACGGTCGCATACGGATCGGCGGCAATATTGTATGGGCAACGGATTTCCGCGAGGAGACCAAGACCACTACGCAGGGTGGTGGCAAGGGCGGGGGCGGGGGCGGCAAGGTTAAGACGACCGAATACTTCTACTATGCTAGCTTTGCGGTCGCTCTCTGCGAGGGTCCAATCACCGGCATTGGCCGCATCTGGGCCGACGGCAAACTGCTGGACACCGCTGGGATCACCTGGCGCTGGTATCCGGGCGACCAGGGTCAGACGGCCGATCCGTTCATTTCGGTAAAGATGGGCGCGGCCAATACGCCAGCCTATCGCGGCACGGCATATGTCGTTTTCGAGGACCTGCCGCTGGGAGACTATGGCAACCGCATCCCGCAGCTGAGTTTTGAGGTCTTCCGCCCGCTCGCCGATCCGGACACCGCGGAGGGTCTGACGCAGGCGGTCACCATGATCCCGGCATCCGGCGAGTTCGCCTATGCCACGCAGGGCATCCGGAAAGGCAGTAGCGGGTCGCAGACGGCTGAAAACCTCAACGCGCTGACTAACACTGCCGACATGGTGGTAGCACTGGACCGGCTGCAGGCGATGGCACCGAAGGTCGAGAGCGTTAGCCTCGTCGTTGCCTGGTTCGGCGACGATCTGCGCGCGGGCAATTGCAAAGTGCGGCCCGGGGTCGAGGTGACCGCCAAGTCGACCACCCCCGCCAGCTGGTCGGTAAACGGCGTGAGCCGCGCCAATGCCTTCCTCGTCAGCCGGGATGCAGAGGATCGTCCAGTCTATGGCGGCACGCCGTCCGACTTCGCCGTGGTGCGGGCGATCCAGGAGATGAAGGCGCGCGGGCTGCGGGTGACCTTCTATCCGTTCATCCTGATGGACGTGCCGCCCGGCAACACGCTGCCGAACCCGTATTCCGACAACGCGGCCGAGACTGGCCAGCCCGCTTTTCCATGGCGGGGGCGGATCACCTGTTCGCCTGCCGCTGGCTTCGCAGGGACCGCGGACAAGACCGCCACGGCGGCAAGCCAGGTCGCTGCGCTGTTCGGCGCGGCGACACCTGCGAGCTTCAGTGTCTCGGGCGAGAGCGTCAGCTGGATCGGCACGCCCGGCGACTGGGGCCTGCGGCGCATGGTGCTGCACTACGCCCATCTCTGCGCGGCAGCAGGCGGGGTCGATGCGTTCCTCATCGGCACCGAGATGCCGGGCCTGACGACGATCCGTTCGGGCGCGGCCACCTATCCGGCCGTGCAGGCCTACCGGGACCTGCTCGCGGATGTGCGGTCGATCCTCGGGTCCGGGACGAAGATCGGCTATGCCGCCGACTGGTCAGAATACTTCGGGCACCAGCCGGGTGACGGCAGCGGTGACGTGTTCTTCCATCTCGACCCGCTCTGGGCCGATCCGGAGATCGATTTCGTCGGGATCGACAACTACATGCCGCTGTCGGACTGGCGCGACGGCTTCGAGCACGCCGACGCGGCCGAGGGCTGGCCCGCGATCTACGACCGCGCCTACCTGCAGGCGAACATCGCGGGCGGCGAAGGCTTCGACTGGTTCTATGCCAGCGCGGCCAATCGCACCGCTCAGGTGCGCACGCCCATCACCGACGGTGCTGCAGGGAAGCCATGGGTCTTCCGCTACAAGGATCTGCGCGCCTGGTGGTCGAACGCGCATTACGACCGCCCGGGCGGGGTGGAGAGCGGGACGCCGACGGCGTGGGCGCCGCAGTCGAAGCCGATCTGGTTCACCGAGTTGGGCTGCCCGGCCATCGATCGGGGCACCAACCAGCCCAACGTCTTCTTCGACCCGAAGTCGTCCGAGAGCTTCACGCCGCATTTCTCGCGGGGCTGGCGGGATGATGCCATCCAGCGGGCCTATCTCGAGGCGACCTATCTCTGGTGGGGCACGCCGGCGATCAACCCGGTGTCCTCGGTCTACGGCGGCCGGATGGTGCACGTCCCCGAATGCGCCGCTTGGACCTGGGACGCGCGGCCGTACCCATTCTTTCCGGCGCTGACCGACGTCTGGACCGACGGCGCCAACTGGCGGCTGGGCCACTGGCTGACCGGGCGGCTCGGCGCGGTGTCGCTGGCGGCGCTCGTCCGGCACCTCTGTCGCCGCGCCGGGTTGCCAGAGGCGCGGGTCGACGTCACCGGCCTCTGGGGCGCGGTCGAAGGCTATGCCATCGGCGCGCTCGAAAGCCCGCGCGCCTCGATCACCACGTTGTCGCGCCATTTCGGTTTCGACGCAGTCGAGACCGAAGGGGTGATCCGGTTTGTCATGCGCGGGCGCGCAGCGGTGGCCAGTGTGACACACGACGATCTGGTGGCCGCTCGCGACGGCGACGTTCTGGAACTCACCCGCGCGCAGGAAACCGAGCTGCCAGAGGCTCTTAAGTGGCAGGTGGCGCGGGCTGACGAGGATTACGACGCCACCCTCGTCGAGGCGCGCCGCATCACCGTCGACACGACGCGGATCGCGTCCGAGAGCTTTCCGATGGCGGTGCCGCCCGAGGAGGCCGAGCGGCGCTGCCGCCGCGCGTTGATGGAGGCATGGGTGGGGCGCGAGACGGCGGCGTTCCGTCTGCCGCCTTCGCGGCTCGCGCTCGATCCGGCCGATGTCGTGACGCTGGCCCATGATGGGCGACACATTCCGCTGCGGTTGGTCTCGATTGCGGATGCCGATGCACGCGGGATCGAAGCGGTCCGCCAGGATCGCGAGGCCCACGACTTGCCGCCCGGAACACCAAGACCGTCGTCCCTGTCAAAGGCCGTTGTCTTCGGCGCACCTGTGGTTGTGCTGATGGACCTGCCGCAGCTTACCGAGGATCAGCCCGCGCATCGACTGTTCATCGCTGCCCATGCCACTCCCTGGCCGGGCGAGATGGCAGTGTTCCGCAGCCCATCGACCGATGGCTTCGATCTGCTGACAACCTTTGGCGGCCGGGCCCGGATCGGGACGCTGGTCTCGGATTTCTTCGCAGGCCCGACCTCGCGCTTCGATCTCGGCAATGCGCTGGTGATCGATCTGCTGACCGGCACACTGGAGAGCATCACCGACCTGACCCTGTTCGGTGGGGCCAATGTGCTGGCCATCGAGAGTGCGCCCGGCACTTGGGAAATCGTGCAGGCGAGCGCTGCCGAGTTGATCGCGCCGGGCCGTTATAGGCTGACGCGCCTGCTGCGCGGCCAGCGCGGCACCGAGGGCGCGATGGCCAATCCAGCTCCGGCAGGCGCGCGGGTTGTGGCGCTGGACGACGCTCTCGCCTCATTGCCAATCGCCGAGGCCGATCTGGGACTGCCGTGGAACTGGCGCATCGGCCCCGCGAGCCGTCCGGTCAGCGACGAGACCTACGTGGCGCAGGCCTTCACGCCTGAAGGCGTCGGGCTGCGGCCGTTCTCGGTCGCCCATGTCGAGCAGCCGTGGCGCACGCCGCGCACGCCCGGCGATCTGACGATCCGCTGGACACGGCGATCCCGGGCTCTTGCGGCCGACAGCTGGGGCGCGGTGGAGGTGCCCTTGGTCGAGGAAGTCGAAGCCTACGAGGTCGAGATCCTCGATGGCAGCACGGTGAAACGGGTGCTGAGCGCGACCACGACCAGCGCGATCTACACGGCCGCCCAGCAAACCACCGATTGGGGCGGGCTGCTCGCGCCCGGCGACACGCTCGACATCCGCATCTTCCAGCTCTCCGCACTGATCGGGCGGGGTGCGGCCAAAACCGTCACGCTAACTTTCTGAAGGCCAACCCATGTCCGACGCCACCACTAACCTGCTGCTGCCTTACATACTGGCGGCGCAGGCCCAGAAGCATGTCACCCACAACGAGGCCCTGCGCCTGCTCGACGGACTCGTACAGCTTTCCGTTCTCGACCGAGATCTGACTGCGCCACCCGGTTCTCCCAATGATGGCGACCGCTACATCGTGGCCAGCGGCGGCACCGGTGACTGGACGGGGTGGGACGCGAACGTGGCACTATTCACCGACGGGGCTTGGCTTCGCCTGCCGCCACGCACCGGCTGGCGCGCATGGGTCGAGGACGAAGGTCTGCTGTTGGTCTACGACGGCACGGGCTGGGTCGGCTCGACCCCGGACGCCCTGCAGAACCTTGCACTTCTGGGGCTGGGGACCACCGCCGACGCCGCCAATCCATTCTCCGCGAAGCTGAACGCCGCGCTCTGGACGGCGAAGACCGTGGCCGAAGGCGGAAACGGCGACCTGTTCTACACCATGAACAAAGAGGCTGGGAGCGACGATCTCGGGCTCACGCTCCAGAGCAACTTCGTGACCAAGGCACTGGTCGGCCTCTTCGGCTCCGACCGCTTCCGCCTCGCGGTTTCCGCCGATGGAAGCACCTTCTTCGACGGTCTGATCATCGACAACGCCAATGGCATCGTCGACCAGCCACAGCTGCCGCGCTTCAAGGCTTACACCAACTACGACAACTACGTGGGCGTCGGGACCTGGACAAAGATCGGCCTCAACATCACCGACTATAACGATCAGGGGGCTTTCGATGCTGGGACCAGCCTCTTCGCCGCGCCGGTCGACGGGACATATTTGTTTGGCGCAACGCTGCTCTACAAGATCAATGCCAGCGCCACGGCCCGCATGCGTGGGCGACTGGTGCTGAACGGCGCGACAGAAATACGGGGCTCCTTCGGCGAAATCTCTGCCACCCATGTTTCGCTGGCCACCGCGATCTGGCTGCAAACCATGGTGCCGCTGACTGCAGGCGACACCGTTGAACTGCAGGGGTATTTCCGGGTCGCGGACGGCTATTTCGCCGCCGACCACACGTCCTTCTGGGGCTGCAAGGTCGGCTGAGCGGCTGGAGGAATAGCCCATGACACCACCCCGATCCGATCAGGGCTTTGTCCGTATGCCCGACGCTGAGTTCGAGGCGATGCTGGCACGCGCTGCCGAGAAAGGCGCGAAGCGCGCACTCGCCGATGTCGGCCTCGACGGTGAAGAAGCGGCGCTCGATATCCGGGATTTGCGCTCGCTACTGGACTGCATCCGGCTGGTGCGCCGCACGGCAATGCAGACCGCCGTCCGTATGATCACCACCGGCGTCATGCTGGCGCTGTTGGCCGGGATCGCGCTCAAACTCAAGATCTTCGGCGGCGGCTCGTAGAGGCGGCCCATCCCATTCATCAGCCTAACTACACCCGCCCTTGAGGCGGGTTTTTCGTTTCTGGAGGACACTATGACCACGACATTTTACGAACATTGGCGCGACGTGCCGGATAAAGCCTGGCGCTGGACCAACTTCTCGCCCGCCGAAATCGCCTGCCGCGGCACCGGCAAGCTGCTGATCAACAAACCTGCGCTCGACAAGTTGCAAGTGTTGCGCGACCGGCTGGGTAAACCGCTGATCGTCCGCTCCGCCTATCGCAGTCCTGAACACAACCGCGCCGTCGGCGGCGCAACCCGCTCGAAGCACATGGACGGCGCGGCATTCGACATCGCTATGTCAAACCACGATCCCGTTGCATTCGAGGCGGCGGCACGAGCAGTGGAGTTCCTTGGGTTCGGCTTCTATCCGCGCTCGGGGTTCATGCATGTCGACCTCGGACCCGCCCGCCAGTGGGGCGAGCGCTGCCCGGTCCGCGCGACAGCTTTTGCTGCGGAAACCCAGCCAGCGCGCGAGGTGCTTTCGCAAAGCCGGACCATGAAAGGCGGCGGGGCGGCAGGTGTTGCAACCTTGGGCGCGGCCGGGGTCGAGGTTGCGCAGAGTGTCCTCGCCGAGACCCAGTCCGCCGTCCTCCCGCTGGTCCCATATCTCGATACGCTTCGCTGGGTATTCATCGCCTTGGCGCTCGGTGGGATCGCAGTCACGATCTACGCCCGGCTCGACGATTGGAAACGGGGGTAGCGATGATCGCCATCTTGCTCGGCGCGATCGCCGCCAGCCCGTGGATGCGGGCGGCGCTGCGCTATGGTGCCATCGCGCTCGCCGTGCTCCTGTTCCTGCTTTCACTTCGGCGGTTCGGCGAGCGAGCGGGACGCCTCACCGAACGCCTTGAGACCACAGAGAAGGCCTATGATGTCCAACGCCAGATGCTGGAAGCGGCGGCTCGCCGTCCTCGTGATCGGGACGAGCTGGTTGACCGGCTGCGCGACGGCGGATTTTAGAGCGGGTGGATTGGCGGCATGTCCGCCGGTCGTGGAATACAGCAGGGAGCTCCAAGCGCGAGCGGCTGAGGAATTGGCGATGCTGCCGGACGGATCGGCCATCGTCGAGATGATGGGTGACTATGCTGTAATGCGAGACCAGGTGCGCAGCTGCAGATAGAGTAAGTTTTACTTGTTCTTCAGTGCAGTCTGCAGAGTATCGATCATTCAGAATGCTTGATATCATTTTCGCCAACTTCAAGCTGACTGCTGTCTGAGGGCAGCCATGCCGCAAGAAGTTCAACCGTTGTGGCCAATTGGTCGGTCTTGCGCAACGAACACTCCCACACCGTTGCGACCCGCCATCCTGTCTCTATCAACTGGCCCCGTATAGCGGCGTCCCGGATCACATTCGCGTCGAACTTTGCCTGCCAGAACTCTGGACGCGTCGATGGAGTGGTTGTGTAACGACAGCCCTCATGGCGGTGCCAGAAGCAGCCATGCACGAAGACGATTGCGTGATGCTTCGGAAACACGAGGTCAGGTCGCCCGGGGACATTCTTCGAATGCAGCCGGTAACGGAAACCGCGCGCATGAAGTGCCCGCCGAAGCACCAGTTCGGGCTTCGTGTTCTTCCCCTTGATCCCGGCCATCATCCGGGAACGGGTCTGTTTGTCTACGATATCGGTCACGTGCACCCTGGTCTTCGATCTGTAACCTGGTATACACCGACTGAATGAATTTCGTCAGGAGCCTGATTTGTCAGCCACTTTCGGCATTGTCGATCTGTTCGCCGGTCCAGGCGGACTTGGCGAGGGCTTTGCCTCCCTCGTCGAGGACGGACATGCGCCGTTCCGGATCGGCATCTCGGTCGAGAAGGAGGCATCGGCCCATCGCACGCTGACGCTGCGCGCGTTCCTTCGTGAATACCAAGCGCTTCACGGTATCTTGCCCGAACAGTTCATCGATTTCCATGCGGGGCTTGTTCCCGAGCCGGACTGGTCAGCAGTCGACGCTGAAGCGTGGCTGCTTGCCATTGATGAGGCTCGTGCACTCGAACTAGGCACTGAGTCCGCTGCAAGGGCGATTGACGGTGCCATCGCGAAGCTGCGCAAAAACTATGACGATACGATTCTCATCGGCGGACCGCCCTGTCAGGCGTATTCCCTGGTAGGGCGCGCCCGGGCGAAGGGCAAGATTGGCTATGTGCCTGAAGAAGATGAGCGGCACTACCTGTTCCGAGAGTATATCCGCGTGCTCGACAGGCTTCGTCCCGCTGCGTTCGTGATGGAAAACGTCAAGGGCATGCTGTCCTCGACTATCGAAAGCCGACTTGTCTTCGAGATGTTGATGGAGGACCTGTCCTCGCTTGGTAGGGGCCAAGGTCATCATTACGATCTGCTCGCGGTCCGGGTGGAAGATGGAAAAGCCAGCCTGCAAGAAGCAGCGCGACCGTCTGATTTCATCGTGCGTGCCGAGGAGTTCGGGGTCCCGCAACGGCGTCACAGGGTGATCATCGTCGGAATTCGGTCCGACCTTGCGGGTAAGGCTGCGCGCGCCGAGATTGCCGTCTCGGGTTTGACGCGAACGGTCAGCGACGTGATCGGGACTATGCCTGACCTGCGCAGCGGCATCAGTCGTGGTCGAGACGATCCATCGGCGTGGCGAGACGTGGTTGTCGAAGCGGCGAAACTTCTGGCCAAAATCCATAAAGGGAAAGAGAATGCTCGGCTTCGGGAGGCATTCTCATGCGTTGCCAAGCGAATGAAGTCGGAAGCGCTAAGCCGTCGGACAGCGTCTTGCCAGCCGGATGGTTATGGCACCTCAAACGATGAACTGCTGCGCTGGCTTGAGCGGCCAGAATTGCGCGCCATTGCCCAGCACGAGACGCGCGGGCACATGCCCTCGGATCTTGGACGGTATCTGTTCGCCGGTGTGTTTGGGGCAGTCCGCGGCTACAGCCCGAAGGCTGCCGATTTTCCGCTCACGCTCAGCCCGGATCACCGGAACTGGCACAGTGGCGTCTTCAACGACCGATTTCGAGTTCAACTTGCCGACGCGGCCGCGACTACGGTAACGAGCCACATTTCCAAGGATGGGCATTACTTCATCCATCCTGATCCGATGCAGTGTCGGAGCCTGACAGTGCGCGAGGCCGCAAGGCTGCAGACCTTCCCCGACGACTATCTGTTCCTTGGCAATCGGACCCAGCAGTATGTCCAGGTCGGAAACGCGGTGCCGCCGTTTCTAGCAAGGCAGATTGCGAAACTGCTAAATGTTGCAGTGAAATAGGGAGCTAATAGGCTTTCGAGTTCGGTTGAAACTGGACGTTACTCTTTGAAGTATCTCGATACGAATTCCATGCCCTTGTCGGTGATCTTAAAGCCGCCCCGAATATCCTGCGCATAGCCTTGGTAGATGAAGTTCGACTTGCTAGTCTTATGGGACTTGAGGTTGCGGACTATCTGCGAAAACTTAGAGTCTTTCCTGCTTTCATTAGTCGCCATATGCTCATCTTTTAGTCTCACAAAATTGGGTAATGATTGGATCAATTCTCTGGTCGTAATCTCTCCGTTCTGGCGGAAGGACATGATGAGCAAAGCATATTTCCAAAGGTCTTTTCCCAAGTTGATTTCTGCCGGATCAGCGATCTTATCCGTCGGGTTGGCAGGGGGGAGGAATTCTGTTTCGCCCAAGCTCCAGTCAGTCTCTTGGTGGTCCCATCGAATGAAATCGACCTCATGAAAGGTACCTCGCGCCTGCTCTCCGTGGTTGTCGTTGAAGTATTGTTCTGCGCTCGTCTCAACTTCGAATTCAGGGATGAAAATGCCTTCCTCGACAAATCCTCGTGACGTGGCGCTGTAAATCGAATCCGCAGTCTTTGTATCAGATGGTCCATCGCCGATTTGAGAGACGTTGGAGGTCTCGCTTGATAGTTTTCCGTGGCCACCCTCAACAGGAAATTCATGATCCGTCTTGTGCTTCGAAACAGATATCGATCGCCGTCTTATCCGTTGAAAGAATGATTTTGCCTTTCCCAACAAAATCAATCTAACTTCTCCACGTCAGGTTTCACAATCCGCTTTGTTGGCGATTCATCTGAGCCCAAAGCTCAACCATTGTATTCACCGAAGTTCCTGGATTGAACCATGCGGCGCTGGAAATTCAGCAGCTCTGACCTTCACCCACGTATCCGCGCGCTTCGCGACTTCCGAGAACTGCTGGCCTGGGGCGATCCGGTTGAACTCCGCGTTCACAATCACCGCCCAGTCCCAGAGCAGGTCGCGTAAACCACCGGAAATCCCCTGCCGCATCCAGACCTGCTGTAGATCGAGCCTGTCGCCAAGTTTCTCCGAAACAACGGCAACGACATAGGTGGCAATGTTCACATAGCCTTGACGAAAGATCTCTTTCGCATCTTTCGCTTTTATCATGCTTTCGACCGCCTTGAAAATGATGACTTTAGCAATCATCGCGCGATACCAAGTTGCATCAAGTGGACTTGGAACGAGATTTGGATTGTCGTCGAGTGCGTCCATGAGTGCTTTGAAATTCTTTTCGCCCGCCAGCGCGACCTGGTTGGGCTTCCCTCGCCAAGCCTCATGGTACTTTGCAATGTCGGTCTTGGTCAGTTTGCGTCTTGGCGGAATCATCTCCTTCAACTTGCGACGTTTGGCAGGTGTGGTGCCCTCTCTCAGCAGCATGACGTTGTAGGCGCCAGCCGCCCTCTCGTAGAACCAGCGGGTAGCGCCATCTGGGCACCAAGTGTCGTTCGCAAGTTTTTCGAGCTCTCGGTGGAATGGGCGATTTGCCGAGAGATCTGACATTTTCACTGCGTTCTGGCTGTTGGCATAACGCGAGACGTTGCTGATCAACCGTTCACGCGCATCGTCTTGAGACCCCTTGAGTATGATGATCTTCGCCGGAACCATGACATGGCTCAGATCGATGGTGCGATCATCGCGCGAGGCGAAATAGATGCTCGAGGTTGTCTGGCCGCCGTTCACGATCTGCAACCCCTTCAAGAACGATAAACCGAGATTGCCGTCATCAGAGCGCTCGAATGCAGCCTCGTCGCAGACTAGCACAAGGCCGTTGTTGAATGCGAGAAAGTGCTCCGGTTCCTTTCGGAGCGTTTCGACTATGCCCTTGTTTACCGCACGCTTGTTTCCGAGGAACGTGCGGATGTTGGCTTCGAGCAGCGTCGTGCCATAGCGAAGATAAAGATCCCGAATGAGTTGGCCGGGAATGGCCGTCAGGGCGTATTCATAATCTGCGTCAGGGTCAGGAACGTGGACACAAGGTAGAAGCCGACCTATCGACTGGACGAAACTGACCGCAAGTTCATCCCGTGGCTTGCCCTCGGTGTGTCGAAACAGCCGCTCGATGTCCATCGCCTCGACAGCGACCATCTTCTGATGAACCTCCTTGTTCGAGAACCGCTTGGTCTTGGTTCGCCCGTCGGTGATCACGAACACCCGAAGCCGGTCGATGTCGTTCCATCGTGAACGGATGGTTGCGACGAGGTCCCTGACAGGGTGGGTGGGGTCAATTTTCGTGTCGAGCTGGCCACTCGCAGCGCGAAACAGAAAACGCACGCCTTCACTGGCGGTTCCAGTGGCATCCGAGTCACGCAGATCGTTCAACTCATCCGTCCCGAAATAGTGGGTCACGAACAGGTCGAGCGCGGTTTCATCTGAGCTGAGAGCATAACCGGTGATGCGCAATTTGGCGTTGCCGACTTTGCCGTTCCAATGGCAAACGGTCGGCGCGTCGCATATTCCGGTTTCCGCCACATGCTCCATGACCATTTCGGCAAAGACGAGTTCCTCCGAAGGAAAGGGGCCCTCACCATCAGCCACGCGTTCGGCGATGATCGTCTGCAAGTCAGATCGGAAATTGTGGTGAAATTCTTCAAGGCTCATGTCAGTCCAGTCCAAATTCGTTGATAAGCTCGGTGATGCCGACGGAGGCGACTTCCAGAGCATCGAGGTCGAGTACATATGCAGCTGAACGGATGGCTACCGGCAGGGCAGCACGCGTGAGTCGCGGCATGTCACCTTCCGACCGAAATCCCCTTGCGTCCTTCAACGTCAGCGTTCGGCCATAAAGCGGCGCGTGCTCATCGAGGTACCCCATCACCATCAGCAAAGCTTCGAAGCCGCGTTGCACTCCAGCATGCTTAAATCTCTCGCGGAGTTCGGAGACGAGATCGACGAGTGACAAACCGTCCGTGTTTTCCTCGAATCGAAACCCACAAAGAAAAATGGGCGCCCGATTACCATCCAGCTGCTCGATGCTATTGATCCGGGCAAGGAAGCTACCGGTCCGAACCGTGCTCTTCACTTCGATCGCGCCGCCGCGTACGTGAAAATCCTGCGCCGCCTTCAATGGTCCCTGCCAGCAGTCGAGAGCACCGGCTCCCAAGGAGGTGTCCGCGAGCAATCTGAGCATCCATAATTCGCCGAGCAGACCAATCTGTGCATCGGGTGAGAGAGGGCGGTGCGTTCGCGCCATGAACGCTTGCCACTCCCTAACCCGTTCAAGGAAGGCCTCTATCACGTCACGATTGGGCGTGTCGGCGGCGGCTTCCAGTGTTCGCAAGACATCAATGACCATGATGGCGAAGATGTCCGGCGACCCTTCCGGCCGTCTCACCAAGGCGATGGCCGTCTTTCCAGAAACGACAGTCTGACCCTCGATAAAGGCGACATCGAAACCCTTGCCTTCAGGCAGCCTTGCTGGGTTCACTGACCAAGAGCTAGGAAAGGAGACAATCAACGCTTCTCGTCCAAGGGGAAAGTGGCAGCCTGCCTCAACTGAGACTGCGCCCATCCCGGTGAGGTGAACAAAGCGCCAGTCTTCACTGGCTTCCTGGCGCGCGAGCGCTCTCCATGCCCGTGCTAGCCCTTCTTCAGTCCACCCAGTCATTGAGGCCTCCCCAGAGAACGCTGTTGGCGATGTACCTCGAGTTAGAGACCCTTCTCTCGGAAGTGCTCGATGGGAAACTGATTGCCCAAGCTACTACGGGATGGGCATCTGCGAGTTCTGGAACCTCAGCACCGGCAGGATCGAGCAGGTAGAGCATTAGCAGGCCGCGTTCTCGTCGAGCCGGAATGCTCGCTTCAACCACGCCGTTTCCGAGAACGTGACGGATCTGCGGACCTCTTGGTTCGGACGGTGGTTCCTTGCCTTCGTTTCTATCCGTATCATTGCGCCAGGTTTTTTGGCTGAGTTCGAGGGCGGCCTTCCACTCTGCCTCTGTCAGATCTATGGCTTGATCGCGGGGGGAAATGAGAGTTTTGATAGAGTATCGATCCGCATGCTCAGCTGCTCTGCGGCGATCCAACATTTTGACTGACGCTCCGCCAACCGACTTTTCTGTTCCTGGCTGATCTTTTCCGATCAGGGCCACGGTCCAGTCCGTAAGTTCTTGATCTTTGTTCATTTCCTCGATGAAGTCTGCGATCAGTGGGCTCATGATCCGGAAGCTGGCCGCGTGGGTCCTGTACTCCCGGAGGAACGAGATCACGCTGAGTGCCGACACATTTCGCCACAGGTGGCCGTTCCACTTCTGACCGTCGGGCACGAAGTGCTGATGGTTCAGGTCTGTCGATGGGCCAAGTGCGCTGATGAAGCGATCCGCAGCATTGAAGTTTGCCGCGATGTCGTCCTTTCGGTTCGGAAACACAATGGTCTGCAGCAGATCGCCGGAATAGGTTAGCTGCATTGCGCGCGCGTTTCGCATCTTTGCCCGCGATGTTACGGTCAGCACGGAGTGGGATTTCACGCGCAGGCCGAACTGCTTGGGCGTAGCACCGGCCGCAACCATATTGTCAAACTCTTGGCGTAGCTCTTCGGCTGCATCGGCGATATGGCCGAACCACTCCACCATTTCTTGGGATGTGTATAGGCGGCAGACATCGAGATAGCCGTCACGGTACCCGAACCACCGACCCATTTGCATAAGTGTGTCGTACATGCGTGCAGTTCGCAGGAAGTAGCTTGTACAGAGACCCTCAAGCGTCAGACCACGCGCCAGCTTGTCGCCACCGATGGCAATAACCTTCAGGCCGGTGGCGTCATTCTCGGCATAATCGAGAGCGTCCTTCGCCGTGCCGTTGATCTCTCGCACGCGAATGTCCGACAGAACGTCCGGCAGAACGTCACGAATATCCGTCCATGAGAAGTCTTCCAGCGTCTCTCCTTCGACAAGGGCATCTCGGATCCCGCGCATCCCGGGTAGGAAGGTCGCTTCATATTCCTCGCGCATCGATGCTTCGAGAGAAGCGAGTTCGATGCCGCGGGTGTATCGGCCTTTCATGTCCCTCACGTAGGAGGCTACCTGATTGAAGACTTCATTCTGCACAGAGGTGAAGCGGGTCACGTGAATTAGCATGGAGGAGTGCTTGTCGCCGTGTCCGCGCAGTTTTCGTATGGCACAGGCATAAACGAATGACCGGATCGCTTCCGCGAGCGAGTCCGGTACGCGATCTTCGCCCATCCAGCGTGGTCGATGCCCGTTTTTGTGCGGCTTCATTTCAGGTGAAGTTGTCGACTTGCTAGGCATCCAAGGCTGGAATTCATCGTCTGATAAGGTGCGCACCAGTGGCAGGTCTTCTGGCGTGCTTGAAGCGGACCCGAACACGCGCCCCGGTCCGACGTAGTTCGATGGTGCGGCAAGGTTGGTGATGAATGCGGACGGGAACAGGTCGGGGCCATGCTCCTGCGTCTCACCGCGCTCATGAATGAAGATGTTTGCAAAGGGTGTGGCTGTGTAGCCGACGTATGCCTTGCGCGCAAAGTGGTGCAGAATCGCCCGGATCAGCCTGTTGATGGTTTTCGGTTGATGCTCGAGATCTGGATTGCCAAAATCATCCACGACGTCTTCGCCCGTATCCACTGAACCATGATCGGACTCGTCGTCGATCACAAGAATTGGCAAATTGGTGACCAGCTTGCGACCTGTTACGGGATCGATGTGATTGGCGACGCGATTGCGGATCCAGTGTAGCAAGCGCTCCAGGACCGTCTTGTTTTTCTTGACCACGAACAGCCACGGTCGCTGCTCGGGACTGATATTCATTTTGGCCGCGACAGCCGTATTGAAGTCGCCCTTGTCACTTCGATTGGTTGCGGCATTGGGACGGACGGATGTGTCGTTGTCGATCAGCCCGACCCCGACCGCAGGGAGCTCATCGGCGTCCGCGATCGTGGCAAAGCCGAGAAACCCCTCGTCGAGGCGGATCTGGGTCTGGGCTCTCAGGTTGTTGTGCAGACCGGCAAGCACGATGATGATCTTGTAACCGGCGTCAGCAGCCTTGCAGATCAGACCGGTGTAGTTCCCGGTCTTTCCCGACTGCACGTGGCCGACGACCAGACCGCGACGATCCCATGCGCCTTCACGGATCGGATCCTCGAGGTTCGACAGGACCTCATCGGTGGCCACGTCGAGGGCGTCGAGGGCCGTCCACGGGATACGCGTCTCCATGTATTCGGAATAGCGTTGCCAGTATGTCCAGCCCCTTTTTCTGTCAGCGTCGAGCCACGGAATATGGTCCTCTCCGCTCGATAGGGTGGCATTCTGGCCAACTGTGCGGCTCGATCGACGGATCAGTTCGTCAACGAGCGCGTCCCGATCGACGAGGGCAAAATCGTCCTCCATCATAATCGCGAGCTTGGTCAGCTCCTTTTCGATCATTTCTGGCGTGACAGGGCTCTGAGCCCGCTCTGCAGCGAGGCGGAGCATGTTCTGTGCCATGGAAAGTATTGAATCGAAAGCCTTCTGGTTCGAAATCGTCATTGTGTGTCTTTCACTTCAAGGGCTGCAACCAGTTCGAGGTGGCGGTCGAATGGGGGCGTGCGACCGAGTCGATCGCGCGCCTCGGTCGGGCTGAGTCCGCGAAACTTCACGAGTGCTTCAAACATTGAGGACAGTGTTTCCATAACTTCGTTGTCGGGTGCCCCGGCGAAGCCTGTTCTTGGCGTCTCCTTGTCATCCGCCGTGTCCAGCCAGATGCGCTGAACGGGAACGGTCTCCTCGACTAGTCTGAGAAGAGCGAGGATGTCGGACTTGACCGGACCGGCGCGATTCAGGATCGAGGCGACAAGGTCATGGTCCCGAGCAATTCGGTAGGAAGTCCCGTGTGCTGAGCGGCGCACCTGCCAAGCCTCTGCAACAGCGTTCGACCGCGAGCCTGAAACAGGTGTAATGTGACCCCGGTGGGCGAAGACCCGTCTCGCTGTATCTCGCGTTTCAGAGGCCAGCCGGTGAAGTTGAGATCGCAGACGCACGGGTGGACTGGCGGTTGACTTCAGGACATTGATCTTCCAATCGGCGTCCGCGCTGTTCGGTATGTCGAGCCGTATGCGGGCTAGCCGGTGGGCTTCATCGCGCGCCCAAGGCTTTCCGCCATCGCCTAGGCCCAGCCAGCCCCCGGCGAGAAGGAGACGCTTGTTGCGGTAAACGTAAAAGCCCTCCTGCTGCGTCCATCCTCCGGGCCCGGATGCGGATTCTTGCTCGGTGGGCTTAAGCATGTCGCGATGCGGAAGGACATGGCATTGAACTGTAACACCCGTAGTGTGGAGTATGCGATACTCCGAGCTTTCGAGCGCTTTGCCGGGATGTCCCATCAGGTACGGATCCCACGCCTTCACTGCTCTGCCGTTTAGAAGGAGGCGCAGCCTTGGCCGCTGGCCATCAAGGAGGCGATGAAAGGTCATTGCTAGATGCGCCTCGACTCGGTCGGCGAGCTCGATCATGTCAGTGGCGGTGAAGCCATCGGTCACGACACGATCTAGTTTTTCCAAAAGAACGATGGTGCCTTGGTTCATCTTCTCGAGCGGCGCCAGCAGATGCTCAGATTTTGGATCAGGCCCCTCGAAGAGCGGCCATTCGGCGTCCGGCTCCTGACCGATTAGGTCGAGATCCCAGCGCAGGCACACAACAGGTCCACCATTCTGCCGACTGGCCACGGTCAGTCGTCGAGCCTGCGAGAAACTGGCTGTCTTCAGGCCTAATCCGAAGCGCCCGAGGTCGCTGGCGGCGCGTTCCACCCGCGGATCGCTCGCGCCAAGCCGCATTCCGGCCTCCAGAGCCGCGTCGTCCATACCGTCGCCGTCATCAACGATCCTTATCCAACTCTCCGGGCCGCCCCATTCGAGATGGATAGCGACCTCGCTCGAATTTGCCGTGATGGAATTGTCGACCAAATCGGCCAGTGCAGTAGGAGGTGCGTAGCCGAGCCCGCGAAGTGACTCGAGCATCGAGCCAGCATGAGGAGGAGCATTTCTAACAGCCATGCTTAGTCCCACGAACCGTTCTGTAACTTGCTTTTCGCCAAATACCACGCTGCTTAAGCTCAGTTTTGACCTCTTCAATGCTGAGGCCGCCGAGCTCTAGGGCAATTGCACTCAAGGACTTGCCGCTCTTCCAAGATTTCTTGAGAATATCGATCTCGTGCTCACTTAGTTGTGTTGCTCTTTTTACTTGCTTGCTTTCTTTATCCACCTGCGCATCCGCGCTTGTATTATCTGGCTTGCCTTCCTGTTGTTTCTTTGGTGCGAGCGGTGTCTGGCCTATGCCGACTTGATAACCCAAAGAAATACTGAGACTCTTTTTGCGGACCGGATGGGAAAGGCGATCAAGGCCCTTGGCCTCGATCTGTCGAATGCGCTCGCGCGTCACGCCGTAGAGCTGACCGATTTCCTCAAGGGTCATCTCAGAATCACGTCCGATACCAAACCGCATCCGGATAACATCAGCCTGACGTTCCGGAAGTTCAGCCAGTGCGTCTGTCACGATCCTTTCGGTTTCTGCCTGGTCGAAGACATCCGCTTCTGACGACTCGGGCAGCAGGTTGTCCCAGTCGTCAATGCTCGCGGGATATTCGGCTTCACGCGGAATGCTGCGGAACTGTCTGACCTCGTCGATTGTCCATTCCAGCTCTTCAGCGAGTTCGAGGTCGGAAACGGTGCCGCCAACCCGGACGTCCATCGTGTCGAGGGCGCGATCAAGCTTGGTAATCTTCTCGGTCCGATGCACGGGGATGCGGATCGTCGTGCCCTCGTCAGCCCGCCATCGCTTGATGGCCTGCCGCATCCAGTAAGTGGCGTATATGAGGAAGCGATAACCACGCTCGGGATCAAATCGTTTTGTGGAACGCTGCAGACCCATGAACGCCACCTGGAAGACGTCCTCTGGATCCTCGCCTTCCTCCACGTTCCGCGAAGCAAATCGCCGCACGTACGGCAGGTGTTCGCGGATAAGGTTCTCGGTGGTGGATTCGGAGACCAGAATTTCCGCTTCCAGCTGGCTGGCTTGGACTTGGTGCGCGGGGACCTGTTCCAGTCTGCAGACCAATTCTTTATGAAACGCCAGAGAGAGATCAAGTGACTCGAGCGCCGCGAGTGCTTCTCTTCGTCGTTTGCCGTCCATCACCCGACCGTTGGCGTGCCAAGACCTCAGGGCATCCGCGGCGGCCATGACTTCGGACGTCTCTGCATGGCCGGGGCGCGAGGGAACGATGGTTCTCAGCGAAACAGAGCCGGGATCTCGTGAACCGTCCCGGATACTGTCGAAGACATCGAGAATCACTTCGACGGCAATTTCGGAGGCAAGAATGCCAAGATGGAGTTCCTGCTTCGCCCGCATCATGGGCTCCAGCAGTTGCAGCTCGTCTGACTTGCCCATGACGAAGCGCTGTGTCCCGGGCAGTCGCGTCGCACGCGTGAGAGTTGCCTCGATCACGTCAGCAAGGTCATCGGACGATACGTCCGATCTGGCGTCCCAGAGCCCGGCGTCGTGCCCGTTCGCCTGATCGATGTTGAAGCCTGCAGCCTCCAGGTTGCGCTGTAGATTGTTTCGCAATTCCTCGAGATCACCATTTCCTTCACAGTTGGCGACCAAGCCGTCGACATCTTGGAAAGAGCACCATCCCTTCGCCAGAATTCCCTCTGCCCAGATGATGCAGATCTCCGGATCGATCGACAGACGCGTGCCGATCTGGACTACAGCGCGTTTGAGCGATTGCCGACCGCGGTTGCGCACCGTCAGGAAGTCATTTTCTGCACCGTGATCGGCGGGTACTACAGCGCTGGAGCCGATACCCTCTCCGGCAATCGGTGCAGGTGAGAGGTCGAGATCCCAATCCCCGTCCTCATCGTCCGAGACCACGGGTGCCGGACTTACGAGCGCGACGAATGTCCCCGAAACAGTTTCACTCGATGACTCGGCGAAGAACTCCTCTGGCTCTTCCTCGGCCTCGAAACCAAGCAAATCGTCAAGGTCATCCAGCTGGTTGGTTGCCGCCGCAGTTTGCGCAATCTCCGGGCTAAGCCGTTGCTCTGGAACGGCAAAGGGTTGCGCGGCAACATCTAGGGGTACTTCGCTTTTTCTTTCGGAGCTGCTAGTTTTCGCTCCGTCTTTTTCCCACAAGCCGAGGCGATGCGCCTTGCTTAGCACTGCGTTGCGGCTTACCCCGCCCAATTCCCTCGATATCTGGTTCGCACTCCGGCCCTCGGACCACATCCCCTTCAGAAGTTCGACCCGGTCATCAGTCCAAGAGATTTCCGTGCTCCTCTCATGGCTATCCCGACCAACGTCATCCGGTCCTATATCATTGACCACTGAGAGATGAGCTTGGGGAATGGCCTCGATCATGTCCGCAGTAGTCTCCGGGATCGGGCTCTTCTCGTGCGCGTCGAGGCTGGCGATCTCCTGCGAGGTAGTAAGCGAAGACAGAAGTTGCGATGCGAGCTTGTGGCCCTCTGCATGCGCCACGTCAGCGGGGCTCCGCCGTTCATGGTTCAGCGCACCAGGATCTGCGCCAGACCTAATGAACAGATCGCAAAGCGCAAGATTACCCATGCGAGCTGCTAGGTGGAGCGGTGTGTCCCCCTTTGGGTCGATCGCGTGAAAGCGTTGGGATGCAACGAACTCATGCATCCTATCCTGTCGAGCCTCAATAATCTGGCGTATTTCCGAGGGTGTCAGAAGATCCTGAGTGCTATGTTCGCTCCGCGAGGTGTCGGCATCTACAGAATCGGTGCGATCGACCAAGGAAACGGGATCGATTTCGCGAGATTGATCAGTGTCGCCCGTCGACAAAGTTGTCAGATCATCTTCAATCTCAAGAACTTGGAACCAGGCATTGCTGCACTCTGAGCACTCCAGATCCCGCCCACTCTCTGGAATGAACGAGCGTTCAATCTCGTAGCAAGCGGAACAACTTGGGCACGTGATCCTGATTGCTTCTGCCGGAGGCTGTCCGGCAGGTTTCACCATTGGGTGGATTGATTTGCTGTCCGGGTTGTCTTCGAAAAGGATTTCATTGGGCTCAGTATCGGCGCTCGATCCTAGAACTTCCTTTCTGCTTTTCTTCTGGACAACCTCTTGAGAATCTAAGCCAGAGCTTTTGTGTGCAGTTTCTGGCGTGGCCGTATATCTCATCACCTTGGCGTCTACTTCTTCCCATGTCTCTCCATGGGATTTGCCGGATAAATGCAGATCTTTTGTGGCAACAGAATGGCTTTCAGAAACCGAAATGTCTTCTGCTTCTAGTCCACCAAAGCGTCCTTCTGTTGGACTTGGAGAAGTTCGAGTGACGGGATTGCCGGAGGCGAAATCTGCACTGCGAGCTTCTAAATGAAGTGGCGACTCCTTGTCAGGAGTGAGGGAACTAAGAACTGGGATCTGCGTGAATGAAGGAAGGACATCTAAATGCTCGTCTGCAATGTGGGGCACTTCGGCTCGACCAACCGGATCGCTCTCGGAGTCGATTTGCCCCTCGGAGCGACGGCCGAGGAGCCGGGACAGCCTATCCATGAATTTCATGGAGGGCCTCCCTGTTGAGAAGCACGATCTGCTGATCCGTTGGCGCGCGGGCGCTTGGGTCTGTATCGAGTCCCAGACGCCGGAGTGCATAATAAAGCAGCGCGCGGCGGACCTTAATCTTCGCCTTGCCCCCACGCATTCCGTAGTCAAGCGCAATGACCTTCGCTTGCGTTTCCGAAAGAGCGGGGTGGGGCCCGATCTCAAGATTTACTTCCGTGTTCCAGTCTCGGTCATCTTCGCCTGATATCTCATTCTTCCGCGACCCGCGGATTTCGAGCATCCGAGAGAGAAGGAAGTCTTTAAAAGTCTCATCGGTCAGGCAGAAGGCCCGTGTGTGCCATCGGAAGCCGTCGAAGCCGATGGCGTGAGGCGCGATCCACCGCCAGCTCGGCTCGGGGCGCGAAAGGGACTGATACTTCACCTCGATGGCCTCTGATCGGCGGATGGCACCGACAACGGATCGCAGAGTGACAGGGTTTACCCCACGGGCCGGGGTTGGCGCAGCATCATAGGATGGAAGTTCGGCGATCCAAGTATCGTCGCTGTCGAGGATGCCATCGGCCAAAGACCGTAGCTGTGCGAGGTAGCGGCTGGCGTCAGGTTTCAGGAACTGTGCAACGTAGTCGGGACCACGGACATACGTCCGCGCGCTCTTGTCATAGACCATGTTGTCCGGAGCGAAGCCGATGTAGCGGTTCAGGTCGGCGGACGCTTGGTTCACCGACAGCCCGAACTGTTCCATCAAGTCGCTGCGGTTCACTCGCCCCTCCCAAAACAATCGGAACTCGATGAACTCGAGGCGCTGCGCGACTCCCCAACGAAGCTCCGATTTGTCACTATCCACTTCGCACTCCCAGCTCGGCGCGTTTGATTAATATGCGCGCCCATTTTTTGTGCTGTTCGGAGGCTAGCGGGGAGTCATGTCGTGTTCAATCGAAATGCTTCGTAAGATTGTCTTTTTCGCGCTGTCGCAGCCTTGGGAGGGACGAGCTTGGTTGCTCAGCCTTCAGCCGGTAGCTCGTCAGGAAAGCTCTGAACCTCGCGTTCAAAGGCCTCGACGTCGGACACTCTGTAAACGACCCGGCCGCCAATCTTCAGGTATCGCGGACCTTCCTGGGCCCAACGCCAGCGTTCAAGTGTTCGGTGGCTGATCTTCCAGCGGGCCGCTAGTTCTATCTGACTCAGACATACTTCGCTCATTTTCGTCTCCTTTTGCGCAACTCACTTCGGTCGCAAGAGAACGAATGCGTGAGAAGAAAACCTATTCAAGTCGGTAGGTTGCGTGCTCGAAGGCTATGTTCGAAACAGGCGGAGAGGGCGTGAATTGGCGCAAGCCTTAGAAGCGGCGTCGGAACGTTCGGGATAGAGCGGCCCCCTTCGGCATGGGGTCGGACACTTTTCTCAAGATTTCAGGGATTTTCGTGGCGTCTAGACTCGATCCGAAACGCCAAAACAGCCGAATTGCGGAGCGAGTCATTCCCTCCGCCATTATCTCGAGAAACTGAAAGTTAACAGGTTGCCGTTGCGGTTTGTCGGGATCTTGTCCCCCAAAATCACGGAAGACAGGTTAACGAACCTTGTGAATTGTCCGTCGCCCGATGCATCAAAGCCCCCATTAGGACACCGTCGTGGGCGAGAATCGCGGTGTGATTGGTGGGGCGCAACAGCTCGAGTTCCTAAGCAAGATGACGCGATCCTGGTCTGCAAGCTCAATTGCCAGTCAAATACTGCCGCCCAGAGCAACGCATTCTAGTCACAGCTTTGTCGAGCGATTTGCGAACAGTGTGGCAATGGCGGTGGCAGCCTTTGCGATGGCGACGATGGTGTCAGTGCGCTCCATCGGCACTGCAGTCAACACTTGGCACGAGAAGATCAGGAGTTCTTGAGAGCGTGCAAGATTGTCATGGCCCACGGGGTCGGGAGGGAATGCGTGGCAATCCTGTTTCGGACGGGCAGGATGCCAGGGGTGAAGCGGTCGTTGCAATAACTGGGTGTTGAATGCAGTCCCTGTCGTGCGCCATTTCGCGTTTTATCAGACACGGTATTCCCAGAGCTGCATTGCGTTCTGGATGGTCCTGACAACAAGGCCTGGACGGCCGGCTGACAGTCGGGCGTTGCTTCCAGATTGGCATGTGTCAAAAGTGACCCATTCCGTTGATTTTTTCTTGCCAGGCTGTCTTTTTCCGCGCAACGCGTAATCTTGGGCTATGCAATATCTGAGATTTGCCTTGATGATGCTTGCCCTCTTGTGCACACGCCCGGCGTCTGCACAGGAGCTGCGGGTGCTGACATCCTTTCCACCTGAGTTTTCGGCGGCCTATACGAAAATGTGGGATGCGCGCGACCCCACAACCGAGATCCGGGTTTTGAACAAGAACACCGTGGCCGCAATCGACGAGATCCTGCGCGGCAATAGCCGGGGGTTTGACGTCTTCTGGTCCTCCTCACCCGAAGCGTTCGAGTTGTTGCAACGCAACGACGCTTTTGCTCAAGCGGATATATGCGGCGCAACGGGCCCGGCGTCGGTGGCTCCTTTTGCACTGTCTTCGGTTGGGTGGGCGCGGCGTTCTGACAGCACCTTGTTCATGCCTGCGAACTGGAACGACCTGTTGCGCCCCCTTTATCGGGACAAGATCGCGATGGCGCGTCCTGCCCGCTCCGGTTCGACGCACATGCTGGTTGAACAAATTTTGCTGGTGCGCGGTTGGGAAGAAGGGTGGCGCTTTCTGCTGGAACTGTCAGGCAACCTGTCCACCCTGACCGCGCGCAGCTATGGGGTGCCGGATGGATTGATCAACGAACGGTTTCAGATTGGCCTGACCATCGACTTTCTGTCCCAATCCAAGTCCGACAAGCTGGATTTCCGCTATGGTCGACCGATTGTTCTGGCGGCTGCACGTGTCGGGATTCTCAGGGGGGGGCAGGCACCGCACAAGGCCTGCGAGTTTGTGCGGATGCTGTTGTCGCGGGAAGGGCAAATGACCCTATTGGAACCTGAGATTTCACGCATCCCCTTCGATTCCGACCTGCGCGCCGAAGTAGAAGAACAACTGCCACCGGATGTGATCGACGCGTTGAAGCTCGCGTGGTTCGACTATGATGCGCAGCAGTCCTCCAATCGCTATTGGTCGGTGAATACATTGTTCGATATTCTGATCACAGATCGTCTGGTTGAAAGGCGAAACCTGTGGCGTCGCTTTCACGCTCTGGACGGTAAGGTGTCGCCCAGTGACCTGATTGCGCCTCGGTTGCTTCTGACGGCGGTCCCCGTGTCAGAAGATGAAGCGTTGAAAGCCAGCCTGCAACGACAGGACGAGGATCAATCCGAACTACAATCGGGGTCCGGCGCGTCGGAGCGGGAATTGGTGCGGATGTGGCGGGCGCGCACGGCGGCGCAGCTTGTGCAGGCGGATCAGGCCTTGCGCAGGCTTGAACAACAGGCGTCGCAGTGAGACGACTGTGGGATCATATCGCCCCTCGTATCTGGACGCGCCTGTTCCTGATGGTGCTGGCTGCAATCCTGCTGACATGGATCGTGTTGGGGGTATCATTCTATTGGTTGGGCGGCGCCCGTTCAGTGGTGACGGATCTTGGAACAACGCAGGTGCCGAAACTGACCCGAACCACCCGACTGTCCGCCCAGACAGCTGATCTGGCGATGTTGAGCAATCGCATATTGTCGGATCGGTCAGAGGGCTCGGCTGTGCTGGACAAGAAGCTCCGAACCTCGATTGCCGAGCTGGGAGAGTTCATTGACGACGGTTTTGACACCGCGATCACCCGGCAGGACGCCGAGGCGTTGCAACACCAGTTGGCGCTGGTGATCCGTAGCGTTGAAAAGGTCGCACAAATTGAAACCAGCCTGTTGACCCAAATCGACCAGTTGCGGTGGCTGAACGCCGATATCCAGGACGAGGCTGCCGCCGTCATGTCGGATTTTGCTTTCAATATCGAAGTGTTGACGCGCCGGATGATCGACGAACCAGACCCCTTGATAAGGCGCCAGATGGCGGGTGTGCTGGCCGCGGAACTGCGGCTGCAAACGACTTTCTCAAATATCGGGAATGACACCGCCACGGCGACAACGCTGGCCATCCAGATTTCGACCAGTCAATCTCTGGCGCAGCTCAGGCAATTTGAAAACCTGGTGGCGGATGCCTTGGCGCGGGTGAACGCGAGTATCGAAACACTGCCGCCCAAGGCCGAATATCTTTTTCTTCGGCAGGCGGCTGTCACCTTGGCCCGCGTGACCACCCATCCAAGCGGAGTTGTGCAGGTTCGACGGGATTGGCACGAAACGCGCGACCAGTTGGGCAACCAGCTTGAATCCGTTCTGGACTTGTTGAACCACATGCAGGGACAATTGCTGATCGAGGCTGAAATCCAGCGCAATGCTATCCTGTCGATCAGTGATGGGTTCCTGAAGAACGCGACGTTCACCATGCGGCTGTTGATGGTGCTGACGATCCTGGCGGCGGCAGGTGGGCTTTCGATCCTGTTTTACTACGTTCGCCCGTCGATCATCCGACCTATGGAAAGGTTGACCAGCGCGATGCGCCAGATCGCCGAAGGCGGGCGTCCGGCGCTGGACGATCTTCCGGTCCGCAACGATGAAATTGCCGGGCTGGCAACGGCAGTGACCGCTTTTGAGAATTCGGTGGTCGAACGGGATCAGGCGATCCGTGATCTGCGTCAAACCCAAAGCGAACTTGTACAGGCGGGCAAGATGGCGGCGCTGGGCAACCTTTCTGCCGGGATCGGGCACGAGTTGAACCAACCACTTGGGGCGATCCGGCAACGCCTTCACCTGTTGCAAACTGCCATCGAAAAAGGTGACGCTGTGCGGCAGTCGGCACAGATTGGCAAGATCGACGACCTGGTATCGCGGATGGAGCGCATCATCTCGCATTTGCGAAAATTTGCCCGGCGGTCCGAGTATTTGCGTGAACACGTTTCATTGGCACGTTCGCTGCGCAATGCTCAGGAACTGTTGCAAGCGCAGATGGCAGATCACCGTATAACCGTCGAAATCGACCCAAAGCTGGAAGAAGCCGTCGTGATCGGGGACGCGATCCTGATCGAGCAGGTTCTGGTCAATCTTCTGTCCAACTCCTGCGATGCGATTGCGGCGACCGAACAGCCGGGCACAATCACGATCCGAAAAGAGGAAGGCGGGCAGGGCATGCTGACCTTCTCGGTCGTCGACACCGGGATCGGTTTGGGTGATCTGGCGCCTGAACGCGCGTTTGATCCCTTTGTAACCACCAAAGAGCCGGGAGCGGGGCTGGGGCTTGGTTTGTCGATCTCGTTCAACATTGTCAACGGGATGAACGGGACATTGTCGCTTGGCCCTCGTGCGGATGTCGGGACACGGGCGACAGTGACGCTGCCGCAGGGAGAGACGGAATATGAAACACGACACGCATGACATCTATGTTGTCGATGACGATCAGGATTTCCGCGAGGCCACCTGTGAACTTCTGGAAGAAGAAGGCCTGGCGCCGCGTGGGTTTGCCGAAGGTCGGGCAATGCTGGACAGTCTGGATCCCGAGTGGGACGGAGTTATTCTGTGTGACGTGCGTATGGGGGGCATGGACGGGTTTGACGTGCTGAAAGCGGTGAGAAATGCTGCGCCTGAAGTGCCATTCATCATGATCACCGGACACGGGGACGTGCGATTGGCCATCGCGGCGATCAAGGCGGGGGCCTATGATTTTCTGGAAAAGCCGGTGCAGCCGGATGTGCTTCTCAGCACGATCCGACGCACCCTGAATGCCCGAAAACTTGTCATAGAAAACAAGAAATTACGCAGGCGAGTGGCGCATCGCGGCGGGATGGTCAGCCAACTTGTTGGCCGTTCCGATGCGATGCGCACCTGTCGCAAAGCCTTGTTGAACCTGGCCCCGTTGCCCGTCACCGTGACACTGTCCGGTGAAGCAGGCACCGGCAAATCGCTGGCCGCCCGGATGCTGCATGATTATGGAGAAGGATCTGGTGAATTTCACGTGATCAATTGCGCCATGGTTGATGCCGATGGTCTGATTGGTGTGTTGAACGATGTTCCACCCGACACTGACACGCTTTTTATACGAGCGGTTCACAAGCTGGATATGACCGCCCAAACACAGCTTGCCGATTACTTGCGCCAACAGGATCGACCGCGGGTCATCCTGTCCTATACCGGGTCTTTGAAAGCCCCCGAAGTTACAACCATCCTGAGCGATGAACTTCTGTATCTGGTAAATGTCGCGACGGTCGAAATGCCGGCGCTCAGGGAACGCGGTCGGGATGTCTACCTGTTGCTGGAAACCTTCCTGCGTGAAGCGGCGGCACGATATGAAAAACGGCTTCCGAACGTCACGAAAGAGATGCTGACGCCGTTGGGCAAATATGATTGGCCCGGAAATGTGCGCGAATTGCGCAACGTGGCGGAACGTATGATCATTGGCTTGGGCATGAACCTGCAACCGTCGTCGCGCAGCGGCGCCGTGGTGCATCAATCCTATGAAGATGCGATGCTGAGTTTCGAACGCGAGCTTTTGGAGCAGACGCTCAGGGAAACAGCGGGGCGAAAAGGGGCAGCGGCGGAACGTCTCGCGATTCCCCGAAAGCGGCTTTACCTGCGCATGAAGGCAGTCGGGCTTCTGAAATCGGGTCAGGATTGACCTAAACGATGTGTCAAAACTGACGCATTTCGCACCGTTTGTCTTTGTTTGCAGCAAAGTTTGACGGACACGCGGTCCCCTGAAAATCTTTGCCATATGCGCAGGAGGAGCGCGCTCAAGGCCACAGGGAGGCAAACATGAAAAAACTACTCTACACATCCATCGCAGCCACGGCGCTTTCGGCCGGAGGTGCGCTGGCGGACGGCAAGGTAACCGTCATCACATCGTTCCCGGATTCAATGACCGGTCCGATCGAGGCCGCATTTGAAGCTGCCCATCCGGAATATGATCTTGAGGTTCTGAACAAGAAAACCTCGGCCGGGGTTAAATACATCCAGGAAATCGCCGGTGATAACACTGCTGATATTTTCTGGGCGTCGGCACCTGATGCCTTCGAAGTGCTGAAAAGCGACGGGCTGCTGGCTGATGTCACCATCAAATCCGAGGGAATCCCGGAACGCATCGGCGCCTATCCCCTGAATGACCCGGACGGGAAGTATTACGGCTTTGCTGGCGCCGGATACGGCATCATGTGGAACGAACGCTATCTGAAGGCCAACGGGCTTGAACCCGCCACCGAATGGGATGATCTGGCCAAGGCTGAATATCACGGCCATGTGGGCATGTCGGCCCCGTCGCGGTCCGGCACCACCCACCTGACGGTCGAAACCCTGTTGCAGGGCGAAGGTTGGGACGAAGGCTGGGCCAAGTGGAAACGGATCGCGGGCAACTTCTCGACCGTGACGGAACGCAGCTTTGGCGTGCCGGATGGGGTGAACACCGGCAATTTCGGTCTGGGCATCGTGATCGACTTCTTCGGGTTTTCGTCCAAGGCGTCGGGCTTTCCAGTTGATTTCGCCTATCCGACCGTGACCGCGCTGGTTCCGGCCAATGTGGCAGTCGTCAACAACGCCCCGAACGAGGCGGGCGCCGTGGCCTTCATCGAATATCTGCTGACCCCCGAAGGGCAATCTGTTCTGCTCGACCCGGCGATCATGCGGCTGCCGATCAACCCGGCCACCTATGCCAATGCCCCCGAAGACTTCCCGAATCCGTTCGAGGATTCGACCATCGGTGCGACGGTGGAATTTGACGTGGCCAAATCGGGCGCACGCTACAACCTCGTCAATTCGATGTTCGACGTGATGATCACCTATCGTCTGGACGATCTGCGCGCCGCCGTCGGGGCCATTCAGGCCGCCGAGGCCGCTCATGCCGACAGCGGCAATGAAGAGGCAAAAGCCCTGATCGCCGAGGCCTGGGCCTTGATCGACGCCAACCCGATCGACGAGGCGAAAAGCCTGGATCCTGAGTTTGCGGGCATCTTCACCAAGAAGCGCAAGAAAGCCACCGACGAGGTCGGCGCGCGTCAGGCTGAGGTCGAACAGGAATGGGACGCGATGGTTGTCGCGAACTATGCCAAGGCCAAAGAACTGGCCGACAAAGCCGCAGGAATGTAAATGCCTCCCTGTCGGACCCCGTTGCTGGGGTCTGGCCGCGCTGCCACCGCGCATGTTGCGGTGGCAGCCATTCAAGAAAGCCTGAGACATGTCACAGAACACCTCTCCCCCTGCGGCCACGCGGGCAGGTCTTGCCGACCGTCTGCCGCGCTGGCTTGTGCCGAACCTGACGGGCGTGCACCTTGTCGCCGTTTTTATTGCACTGCTGCTGATCGGCCTGTTGCTGGTGCCCGTTGCGCAGGTGATGGTGGTCGCTTTTCAAGACCCGGCCACCGGCGCTGCCACGCTTCAGAACTTTGCTGATTTCTTCAACACATCGCTGTTTCGCGAAAGTTTCTGGAATTCTTTCTATGTCTCGGCCATGTCGGTGGTTGTTGCGACCGTGATCGCACTGCCCCTGGCCTATATCACCACACGGTTTCACTTTTCCGGGTCGATCCTGATCCAAAGTCTGGGGTTCATCCCGCTGATCATGCCGCCTTTCGTCGGTGCGGTGGCGATGCAGTTGATCTTTGGCCGCAACGGCACGGTGAACCTGCTTCTACGCGACTGGTTCGGTTTTGACATTCCGTTCATGGAGGGGCTGAACGGTGTGATCCTTGTCCAATCCATCCACTATTTCCCCTTCATCCTGATCAACCTGTCCGCCTCGTTGCGCAACATTGACCGCTCGATGGAGGAAGCCGCCCAGAACCTTGGCAGCCACGGTTTGCGCCTGTTTCGGCGCATCGTGTTTCCGCTCGCCATGCCGGGCTATATCGCGGGGGCGGCGTTGGTGTTCATCAAGGTGTTTGACGATCTGGGCACGCCGCTGTTGCTGAACGTCAACAACATGTTGGCCCCGCAGGCGTTCCTGCGCATCTCGTCCATCGGGATCAGCGATCCGATGGGTTACGTGATCTCGGTCATACTGGTCGTGTTCTCGGTGCTTTCGCTGTGGGCGTCGTTCCTGTTCATGCGCGGCAAGGATTACGCCACCGTGCAAAAGGGCGGAGGCGGCATGGCAAAGCGCACCCTGAAGCCCAGCGAAAAGGTGCTGGCTTATGCCGCCGTAATCTTCATTCTGCTGTTGGTTCTGTCGCCGCATATCGGCCTGCTGCTGCTGTCTTTCGGCACCATCTGGTCCTTCGCGCCGCTGCCCGATGGCTATACGCTGCAGAACTATGTGACCATGTGGGAAGGGTCGAAGACCTTCATCCTGAACACGGTTCTTTATGCGGGTATCGCGGCCACGCTGGATGTGATCATCGGCACCGCAATTGCCTATATCGTGCTGCGCACGCAGATTTTCGGGCGCAAGGGGCTGGATTATCTGGCCACCGCCGCTCTGGCGGTGCCGGGGGTGGTGCTGGGCATCGGATACCTGCGCACCTTCCACGCCATCGACGTGCCCTTCACCGGCGAACCAATGGCAAGCTGGTGGGTGATCATCGCGCTGGCCCTGATGATCCGGCGTCTGCCCTATGCCCTGCGTGCCTGCACGGCCGCCTTGCAACAGGTCAGCCACGCGTTGGAAGAAGCCGCCGAAAGCCTTGGCGCGACCAAGCGGCGGTCCATCCAGAAGATCGTAATCCCCCTGATGACCGGCGGCATTCTGGCGGGTTTCGTCACCAGTTTTGCCACCGCCGCGGTCGAATTGTCCGCCACGATCATGCTGGTCAGTTCAAACAATGACGCGCCGCTGGCTTACGGCATCTATCTGTTCATGCAGACCCCGTCGGGACGTGGCGCAGGCGCTGCCCTTGGTATCGTCGCGGTCATCGTTGTCGCCATCGGCACCATCGCGTCGCAGATCATCATTGAACGCGACAAGAAACTGAAGTCATCGGGCGACGCTCACTGAGCCTTGAAGGGATATGGAAATGAAAAAAGCTGGTATCACGATCGAAAATGTCCATCTGGCCTTTGGCGACACCGAGGTTCTGAAGGGCGTCAATCTTGACATTCAACCGGGCGAGTTCTTCGCCTTTCTGGGCCCGTCCGGGTCGGGCAAATCCACGCTTTTGCGTGCGATTGCCGGGTTTGGCCCCACGCCCAAGGGGCGCATTTTGATTGGCGACAGGGATGTGGTCGGGCTGGACCCGTGGAAGCGCAATGTGGGGATGGTGTTTCAATCCTATGCGCTGTGGCCGCATATGTCAGTGCGCGACAATGTGGGGTTCGGGCTGAAGGAACGCAAAGTGCCCTCGGCCCAGATCAAGACCAAGGTCGATGCGGCACTGGAACTTGTTGACCTTGCCCATCTGGCCGACCGGATGCCCAACCAACTGTCGGGCGGTCAGCAACAGCGCATCGCGCTGGCCCGCACCGTTGTGGTGGAGCCTGACGTTCTGTTGCTGGACGAACCCCTGTCCAACCTTGATGCGTCCCTGCGCGTTCACATGCGCCGTGAGCTTTTGCGCCTGCAGAGGCAGCTGGGTCTGACCACGATTTTCGTGACCCATGATCAGGAGGAGGCCAACACCACCTGCGACCGCATGGCGGTTCTGGATGGCGGCGTGATCCAGCAAGTCGGGTCGCCGTTGGAGCTATACGACCGCCCCGAAAACCTGTTCGTCGCCAATTTCCTTGGCACCGCCAACATTCTGGAAGGCCGGGTCGAGGTCGACGGCAGCGCCCGACGCTTTGTGACCAACACGGGCGATCAGCTGTCGTTGCCCGAGGGCAGCACGGGCGAAGGTGGTAACATCGTTTTGCGGCCTCAAAACATCTCGATCAGTCGCACACAGGCCGCGGATTCACTGCCCGGCACAGTCCAGCACAGCGAGTTTCTGGGCAGCCAGATCCGGTATCTGGTGTCCGCTGGCGGCACCGAGATCGTGGTGGACCAAAGCCACCGTGCCGGCCATGATTGGATCGAAACCGGGGCCGATGTGCATCTGGTCGCAAACACGCAAAGCGCGGTGGTTCTGTAAATGACGACACTTCCCAAGCTGACCATGCCGCATGACGTTTTCCTTCTGCGCCACGGCGAAACCGAATGGAACAAAGACCACCGGGTGCAGGGGCAAAAGAACTCGGACCTGACCAAGCTGGGCCGTGCGCAGGCCTGCGAGCAGGCCAAGATCCTGCGCGGCATCCGCCCCACGTTGCCCGAACATACGCTGTGGGCCAGCCCGCTTCGCCGGGCGCAAGACACCGCAAAGCTGGCGTTTGAGGGCGCGGGTTTTGCCACGGATGCCCGCCTGTCGGAAATCAATTGCGGCGCCTGGGAGGGCACAACGCACACAGAGCGTCTGGCGCGTGATCCCGACATCGTGGCGGGGCTGCAATCTGAATTCGACATGTATACCAGCGGGCCGGGTGGTGAAGGCACGCATGAACTGGCAACACGCCTGCACGCGTTTCTGTCCGAGCTGCAAGGCCCCGCAATTATCGTGTCGCACAAGGTGGCCATCGTGGTCATGCGCGCGCTTTTGACGGGCGACCCGGACGGGCTTCATTGCAGTCTGGTTCCCGCACAAGGCAGCGTGTTGCAGATCTCGGACAACAGGGCAATCATGCATCAAAACCCTCGGGTCCAGAGTGGCAGCGCGGCAAATCTGACCAATATCATTGTGTAACAGACCCAGGGCGCTGCCCGTGGCCGATAGTCAGTCTGGTTGGTGGGGAAGATCTCATTGACGCACCGTTCTGCTTCTGGGACCGTTGCGCAACCTGACGCAAGGCTGGAACATGACCGACCCTGATCTTCACGACCTCACCCACGACCGCGATCTTGGGATCACGCTGCCGGACGGCACCCGTTTGTCGGCGCGTGTCTGGATGCCGGTGGATGCGATGGACCGCCCGGTTCCGGCGATCCTGGAATATCTGCCCTATCGCAAGACTGATGGCACCGCCGAGCGGGATGCCGGGATGCATCCCTGGATCGCGCAGCGGGGCTATGCCTGTCTGCGGGTGGATCGGCGGGGATGTGGCGAAAGCGAAGGCTTGTTTGATGATGAGTATTCGGAGCAGGAGTTGCAGGACGGCGAAGATGTGATCGAATGGATCGCGCGCCAGTCCTGGTGCACCGGCGCAGTGGGGATGCAGGGCATATCCTGGGGCGGGTTCAACAGCCTGCAAATCGCAGCTCGTGCACCCGCTGCGCTGAAAGCGGTGATCACCATCGGCTCGACCGTCGACCGCTATGCCGATGATGTGCATTACAAAGGCGGCATTCAGCATTCGGACAATATCAGTTGGGCTGCGACGGTGCTGTCGTGGTTTTCGATGCCGCCCGATCCTAAACAGGTGGGCGACAGATGGCGGTCAATGTGGCTTGAACGGTTGCAAAACACGCCACCCCTGCCGCGCATATGGGCCGAACACCGGGATCGCGATGCTTATTGGAAGCACGGGTCGATCTGCGAGGATTACGGTGCGATCAAGGCGGCAGTTCTGGCTTTTGGTGGCTTGCATGACGGGTATCGCAACACGATGAGGCATCTGGTCGAAAACCTCGATGTGCCGGTGAAGGGGGTGGCCGGACCGTGGGGGCATAAATATCCGCATATCTCGCAGATCGGCCCCTCGATCGGGTATCTGCAAGAGGCGCTGCGCTGGTGGGACCACTGGTTGAAGGGTGTCGACAATGGCGTCGAGCAAGACCCGGCCTGGCGGGCCTATGTCATGGACAGCGCAACACCTGATCCGGTTGCAAGCCATCGCGACGGGCGGTGGATATGCGACCAAACCCTGCCTTCGGCGCAAGAGCAGGTTCAAGAACTGACATTGGGGAACGAACTGACAGGCGCCTTGCCCGCAATCGTCGCCCCGGATCTGCGACACGGTGAACAATGCGGCGAGTTTTTCACCTTCGGCTTCGGGTCGGGGGAATTGCCGGATGATCAGCAGCCAGATGATGCCCGCAGCGCCTGTTTTGACAGTCAGGCGCAGGTCAGTGGCGTCGATATCGTCGGGCGACCAATGGTCCGCTTGCGGGTGGCGGCGGATCGTCCACGCGCGCAAATTGTGGTGCGGCTGTGTGATCTCAGACCCGATGGCACCTCGATGCTGATCACCATGGGCTTGCTGGATCTGCGCAACCGGGATGGGTTCGAGGCTAAGCGCGACCTGGTTCCCGGCCAGCCGGTCGATGTCACGCTGGCGCTTGACGAGACCGCCTATCACCTGCCCGAGGGTCATCGCCTGCGACTGGCGGTGGCAGGCAGCTACTGGCCATACTCTTGGCCGGAACCTGATCCGGTGACCCTGACGATTACCGCCGGGCAACTTGGCCTTCCTGTACGCGCAGGCGCGAAGGGTGATGAATGGACATTTCCGCCCCCGGTCTCGGCCCCGCCAAGACGCACACAATTGCTGCGCAACGGGCAGGACGAGAAAACGCGCAAGGTCGATGAGAAGACGGGTCGGATCACCCTGACCATATCTTCAGACCATGGCCGGGTCGAGGATCTGGAAACCGGGATCATCTCTGACAGCGCGGTGCGCGAGGTCTGGACGATTGATCCGGCCAACCCGGCGGATGCGCAGGCCATGATCACATGGCACCGCAGTTTCGGGCGCGCACACTGGGGCGTGTCGACCCGGGCTGAAACCGCGATGCGCGGGGCGCCGGATCATTTCAAGATCACCCAACGGCTGGTTGCCGAAGAGGATGGCGAGACCGTGTTTGATCGTTCATGGGCGCACAAGGTCAGGCGATAGCGTGGGCGCGAAGCCGAACCAGAAGGGCAAGCATACCGACCATGTGGGCTGGGGACAGTTCGGAAGAAGGCTTCCCGAAGTCATCCCACCAAATAGCGATACACCGAGCCGACAAGAGCCAGCACCGCCAAACCGATCATTATTTCGCGTGATGTGATGACGCGCCGCTTGCCCGTGCCCCGTTCATAACGCGGGTCCAGAAGGCGTGTATCGGCAAGGAAAGCCCCGGCGCCGGCATCCTCTTTCAGGTCCAGCGGTATGAAGCGGCGCCCCTCGGACGGGTTCAACGATCTGAGCACGGCAAGCACGCTGCCTGTCTGCGCAATCTCTCTGGCCAGTGTTTGCGGGGCACACCCCAGATGTTCGGCCAGCAGGCGATTGCGCAATCCCGCGATGACCTGTCGCGTGTCCTCGTCCCGCCCTTCGATGCTCAGATCGCATTCAGTGTCATATCCCATGGACCGGCGGTTGATGTTGCTGGATCCGACGCGCAGCAGACGATCATCAATCACGCAGATCTTTGCGTGAACATAAATCGGATCATTGGCCGCGTTGACAGGTGTCACGACAAGAAAGCGGTTGTGGCGGTCGGCATCCTGCAAGGCTTTGACCATCCGGGTTCGGGTGACATGCATCGCGTTGTCTTCCAGCATGTTGGACCGTTCGGGGTTGACCACGATGATGTCTGGCCCGTCGTCCTCGCCCAAGCGAAGTGACAGCGCATCGGTCACGGAATCCAGGGCAAAATACTGGCTTTCCAGATAGATCGTCGACCGGGCGGATGCGATCCCGTCCAGGACCATTTCTTCGATTTCGTTGACCAGGGGCTTGTCTTCTTCGGGCGGTTCAGTGCGCGAGATCGCCACGGGTATATCGCGGCAATCAATCTGAAGCGAGGCGGGCCAGATGTCCTGATTAGGCAGGTCTGGTGCGGAAAGCGCTTCTCCGGTGGCACGCTGCCATCTGGCGCGCGCAAGCTCTGCCAGATCGCGCGTGGCCGGGCCGGTCAGCGCGGTGGAGGCATCATGCCACGGCCCGGCAGGCGAGCCGTCGTGTAGCACACGTCGGGGGTCGTCGGGCGTGTGATCGGGTGTGTCCCAGCGGGCATCGGTCACGTCGATCCCGCCGCAAAAAGCAAGCCGGTCATCCACGATGACGATCTTCTGGTGATGACAGGCCCCGACCGGGTGGCGTCCGTCCAGGGCCAGCTTGATGCGGTCAGGCCCCGACAGGTTCAGCCGCACCGCCGGCACCAGCCGCCCGGGGGCGATGGCGGCAGATCCGCTCCAACGCAGAAGATAGAGGCACAGGTCAGGATTGCGTTCGACTATGGCTTGCATGAAGTCGGCGACCTGATTGGGATACCCGTCAGGGGCGTTGCCGTCTTCGTCGCTTTCGCCCGGCAGCATATCAATCTCTAGGTCAAAGTCCCAGCCGATCAGCAACACCTGACGTTCGGCAGAGATCAGCGCCTCGCGCAGCGCCCGGAAATAGGCTGCGCCATCAATCACCAATGCAAATTCGCGGGCGCTGCTGACCCGCCAGCAGTTGTGACCCGGCTTGAACAGGCTGTGGCGATCAGGGGCGGCAGATTGGTCCGGCATTTCGATCCTGTGTCCTTGTTTCCGTCCTTGTCTTTGCGTTTACCCGCACGTCCAGCCGACCTGCTTCCGGCCATCGGCTTAAAAACTTTGGAACCGATGTCTGTGCTGCGACGTTCACTATCCAAGCGCTACGTGGCGCGCTGTCATGCTGACATTAGCAAGGAAGGTGGACATGAGAAAACTTCATTTCCCAACCAACGGGCCGCGAGGCGGACAACGAACGGCTGCAAACCGCGGCCGACGCCTGTCACGGGCGGTGGAAATTTATCAGCAACTGCTGTCACATATGGACGAACGCCCGATGGAGGCTCGTGCGGCGACCATTAGCGCAATTTCAGATGGATTGTCGCGTGTGGATACTGCTCTGCCGGTCAACTTGTGCCGCCGCAATTCGCTTGGTCTGCGCGCCGGTCTGTGACCGGTCGTCTTTGATCCCGTTCTGCGACCCGTAGAGCTTGGTTTGAATAATACAGTTGCCAATGCAAGGATAAGAACATGCCCAATATCTATGACGCCATCAAAAGCGACCATGACAACCATCGCGCGTTGCTGAAGAAAATCGAGAACAGCAAGGCCCAGGATCGCGGCGCGCTGTGGCGCAGTTTCTATGAAGACGTGAAAAGCCACGCCGCCGCAGAAGAAGAAACATTTTATTCCAAGCTGATCTCAAAAACCTGGGGGCAGGACGCCGCCCGCCATTCGGTGCACGAACATCAGCAGCTTGATGATCTGCTTGAAGAAATCAATGCGCTGAAGTTGACCTCGGATCTTTGGATGAAGAAGTTCGATCAGCTTGTGCACGATTACGAACACCACATGGATGAGGAAGAAAACGAGGTCTTCGCCCGCGCACGCGAAACGATCGACGAGTCCGAGATCGAAGGTTTTGGAGAAAAGTTTCAGAGCCGCAAGAAGAAAGAGCGTGATCTGATCGCCGACAAGCGAGAAGACAGTCTGGAAGACTAGAGCCAATTGTCGCGCCTACGCGACGACCCCGCGCCCTGCAAGACATCTGATGACCATGAAAAGGAGAGCCTGATGAAAAAGCTGCGAAAAGGAACCTGGGTGTTGATTGCGGATGGTGAAAAGGCACTGTTTCTTGTCAACGAGGGCGACGTGCGGTCCCCGGACCTACAGGTGCTTCGAAAGACCGAGCAGGACAATCCCCCGAACCGCGAACAGGCCGCCAACCGGCGCGGGCGGGTTCATCAAAGCGCCAATCACGGAAAATCGGCTTATGAGGACACGGATTGGCACCAACTGGGCAAGGAACGGTTTGCGCAGGATTTGGCAGATCACTTGTACAAGAAAGCCCATGCAGATGCCTTTTCGCATCTAATGATATGCGCCGCACCCGACGTGCTTGCCGTCTTGCGCGACGAAATCCACCAAGAAGTGCGTGATCGCGTGGTGGCCGAAGTCCCCAAAACGCTCACCAATCACCCGATTGACGATGTGACACGCATCATCTGCGCAGACCTCGAATCGCAGGAGTGACGAACCATGCGCCACAAGGGAACCAATCGGGCAGGGGTGCGTTGACATCGGGACAATCGGCCAATTCGGCTGTGTGACAGGAAAGGAAAAACATCATGGATTTCGTGTCTGGCCTCGGTGGCCTGCTTATTCTGGCCCTTGATATCTGGGCGATCGTATCGGTCCTGCAATCCGGTGTGCCGGCATTGAACAAGGTGCTCTGGATTCTGCTGATTTTGGTGCTGCCGCTGATCGGCTTCATCATCTGGCTGGTGGCCGGTCCGAAGGGCGCGTGACGCGACGCAGCCGACGGGGGCGACGCGACTGACGGCAGGGCGTGCAGCTTGAAGTGCTGCACGCCCTAAATTTATGAAAAAGATGAAAAAATCTGGGAAAGTGTCGGTCGGCACGGAACCAATCTCTTGCGCAAGAGTTGACAGAACCAATGCAACTGAAACGTGGAGATGACCCATGAAGAATTTTCTGATGACCGCTGCTATCTCGCTGGTCGCAAGCACGGCAGCCTATGCTGACAATCATGCAATGGACCGTGGCGACATGATCCGCACACGCGACATCACGGGCGGGCAGGTCTATGCTATGACAGCCGACAATTGGGACATGGACATGACCTATGACAGTGTTGACGAGAACTGGGATGAGATTGGTGAAATCGAAGATCTTGTGCTGAACCGTAACGGTCAGTTGACGGGGATCATCGCCGAAGTCGGCGGGTTCCTTGATATTGGCGACAAGCACGTCTTCATCGCCGTTGACGATGTCCGTCTGGTTCCAACCGATGACAAGTCCTATGGGTTCGTCAGCCCGTTGTCCAAAGACCAGCTGATGGAGAAGGAAAACCTGGACGAAGGTTTCTGGGATTAATCCTTGCCAACGCCTCCGGCCCTGCTGCCGGGGGCCTCTCTCAACCGGCAGTCTTGATGAGGCGCCATTCCGGTGACCCCGCCTATTTAACAAATGACACAGACGAAGGAGGAGACGAATATGGCCAAATCTACAACACCCGCAGAAACAAGCGCGACAAAAAAGGATGCCGCCGAAAAAATTGACAAGGCGGTGGACGAAACCTCGTCAGCGGTCAAATCGTCGGTCGAAAGCGTGAAATCGGGCGCAGCGGACATTGCGGAAACAGCCCGCGACACCGCAGAAGCCACGGCCGATAAGGTTGCAGAACACGCATCGCGTGCCTCGGAAACCCTGCGCGGTGCGGCGGCATCGTTGCGTTATGGATCTTTTCAGGAACGCAGCTTCGGGCAGTTGGCGGCAAGCCTTGCCGATGCCTCGGACGCGATCCGGGACAAGGATCTGGGCGAATTGTCGCGCGATGTGTCCGAGTTTGCCCGTCGCAACCCGCTGTTGTTTGCCGGTGGGGCGGCGCTGGTCGGGTTCGCGATTGCGCGCATGATGACCAAGTCGGGGGACAAATCATGAGATCCGAACAATCTACATTGTCGCTGATCTCGGACGTGCTCAGGCTCAGTTCGGGATTGATCCAGAAGGAAATCGCGCTGGCCAAGGCCGAGCTTGGTGAAAATATCAACCGCGCCGGGGCCGCCATCGGTCTATTGGTCGGGGCCGCCATCCTGGCGATGATCGCACTGAACCTGATCGCGGGCACCTTGGTTGCCGCCCTGACGGCGGCGGGAGTGTCCGTTGTGTGGGCGCCGCTGATCGTGGCCAGCTTTTTCGGAGTGATCGCCCTGATCATGGTGCTGAAGGCGCAAAGTGATCTGAAAATGGCCAGCCGCGCCCCATCCCGCACTGCAGCCCGCATCCGACGCGACGCAACCGCCTTGAAGGAGGCTACACATGAGAAATGACATCGAAGGAATTCAGGACGATATCGACGCCGAACGCGCCCAGTTGGAACAGAAACTGTCGGCGCTGAACGATCATGTGTCTGTCGAAGCCCTGACCGCTGAAGCCAAGCAGCATCTTCGGGATGCGAGCGGGGATATCGTGCAGAAGCTGATGAACCGCTTCGGCCAGAACGCACAGGCGCACCCGTTGGCTGTTGCGGCCGTGGGGGCCGGTGTCAGTTGGCTTTTGTCAGGGGCAGGGGCGGCAGCGTCCGAACCCGACCCGGTGATGCGCCGGTCGATGGGGGCTTATAACGGCCCGAAACCTGCCGAGGGTGACCCGGACCGTGACACGCCTGTTATGGTCGCCGCCCATTCAACACGGCCCGCGCCGGGCGTGGCGGAACGGGTGCAGGACCGCGCACGCGACGTGCTGGACACCGCCCAGGACCAGGTCGCAGAATTGCGCCATCAGGCCGAGGATATGCGCCGGCGCATTGCCGAGGGCACCGAAGAGCTGTCAGCCGAGGCCCGCGCCCGGGTCATTGCCGCCCGCGAACGGGCGCTTGAGGTCGCTCAGAAATCAGGCCGCAAAGTGCGTGATGCCGGGCAGGCCGGCGCCGATTTCGCAAAGGAAAATCCGCTGGTGGTCGGGGGCGTCGCGCTTGCCTTGGGCGCAGCGATTGCCGGGGCGCTTTACATGCGCCATTCGGCTGCGTCGAACGAAGACGATAACGATGACCACGACGCCTTCGCCGAAGCTGACCGGGTGTTTGAAGAAGAACTGGCCCGCGCGCGCATGGTTCGCAACACAGCGGTGCAGGGTGTCCCTGACAGCTAAGAACGGAAGGACAGGCTCAATGGCCCGCGGCCGCGAAGCACGCACCCCAACCGACATCCCCCATTCCGGGTGGCTGGACATCGCTGCGCGGTTCCTGCGCAGCTTCGGGCGCGACCGCATCAGCCTGATCGCGGCCGGGGTCGCCTTTTTCGGGATCCTGGCCCTGTTTCCCGCCATCACCGCGGTTCTGGCCATCGGCGGGCTGGTGCTGGACCCAAGCGTGATCGTGGCCCAGATGGATCGGTTTCAGGGTGTCGTTCCGGCGGATGCGCTGTCGATCATACGAACGCAAGCCACATCGGTGGCACAGGCCAACGGGCTGGAACTGACACTGATCATCAGCATGGGGCTTGCCCTGTGGTCCAGTTCGCGCGGGGTGGCGACGCTGTGCGACGGGTTGAACATCGTCTATTCAGAAGAGGAAAAGCGCGGCTTTTTCCTGCGCAATGCAACTTTTCTGTCCCTTACGATCCTACTGATGCTGGGCATCCTGATTGCCATTGTCGTGATCGTTGCTTTGCCCCTTGCCCTCGAGTTTCTGTCGCTTGATCCGATCGCAGACCTTGCGACCCGGATCGGCACATGGGGTTTGCTGATCGTGCTGACCATCGCAGGGCTCTCGGTGCTGTACCGTTTCGGGCCCAGCCGCCGCGACGCACGCTGGCGCTGGATTTCACCGGGGGCTGTTCTGGCCTGCCTGTTCTGGATCGCCGCGTCTTTCGGGTTTACGATCTATGTCTCGAATTTTGCCAGCTATAACGAGAGTTTCGGGACGATTGCCGGGGTGATCATTCTGCTGATGTGGCTGTGGATTTCGGCGGTGGTGGTTCTGGCCGGTGGCAAGCTGAATGCCGAGATGGAACACCAGACCCGCAAAGACACCACAGTCGGACCGGACAGGCCGATGGGGGAACGTGGCGCTGTTGTGGCCGACACACTTGGCCCAACACGCGCCGACAGCGAGGGGACGTGAGGTGAAAGAAAAACCCAACTGGGCGCAGATCGGCATTTTTCTATGCCTTGCTCTGTTCTTTTTGGATTGGGCCAGCGATTTCCTGATCCCCATCGTCGCCGCCATACTGGGCTTCCTGATCATGCGCCCCATTGAACGCCGCATGTCGAAGCTTGGCATTCCCAGCGTCATCACCGCCTTCGCGATCTGTGCCGTGGCAGGGGCCGGGCTGATGTTTGCGGTCTGGAATTTCAGCTTTCCGATCACGCAACTGGCCGAAGACCTGCCGGACATGATCAATGATCTGCGCCGAATGCCAAACCCGGCGGCCGAGACCCTGGACAAACTGGGCGAAGCGGCCAAAGCCGCCGAAGACGCTGTCGCCAACACCGAAAAAGAACCGGCGATGGCGGTAAAGGTCGTCGAAAATCCCGGCTTTGTCAGTTCACTTGTGGCCGCCGCCCCGATTGTGGTTGGACAGATCGTGCTGACCATCGTGCTGATGTTTTTTCTGATCTCATCGGGGTCGACCTTCGTGCGCAAGCTGGTGGAAAGCCTTCCCCGGTTCTCGGACAAGCGCGCGGCGGTTGCGATGGTGCAGCAGGTTGAACAGAAACTGGGCCAATATCTTGGGGGCATCACCTTGATCAATTTCTGTCTTGGCATCGTCATCGGGGCCGCGATGGCAGCCTGGGGCCTGCCCAACCCGATCATGTTCGCGGTGATCGCCTTCTCACTGAACTTCGTGCCCTATATCGGTGCCGTGTTCGGGGCTTTGCTGGCCTCGATTGTCGGGTTCAATGTCTATGAGGATGCGTGGTCGGCGGTGCTGATCTTTGCAACCTATATGACCCTGACTTCGATCGAGGGGCAGCTTATCACGCCTTACGTGATATCGAACCGGCTGAGGCTGAACCCCACGGTCGTCTTTGTCGCGGTGGCGTTCTTTGCCTGGATCTGGTCGGTGGTCGGCATGGTGATTGCCGTGCCGGTGCTGATTACCATAAAGGTGATCCTTGACCAGACGCCCTCCACCCGTGCGCTGGGCGTGTTTCTGGGTGGTGAAGAGGCGTCCGATACAAAGGCGCAGGAAGATCGCGCAACCTGACCAGCAGGGCAGTCAGCCCCAGGCAACACGAAGGCCCGCATCCTGCGATGCGGGCCTTGAATTTCTGTATCGGCGGGGTGGGCGTTGATCGGGCGTTGAATGCTAGGCTGTGCCTTCGCCGCTGTCGTCCTCATCGTCATCAACTGCCTCACGCAGCGCGTCGGCAATCCCCGTATCCGAATTGGTGCCGGCCACGGCGTGTTTCAGTTCATCAGAAGGATCTGCATCCGACTTCTGATGATCCTCGTCGGCCTTTTCACCGGGCTGGTTTTTCAGGTCATGGTGTTGCGACGACCCTTTCAAGTCGTCAATCGGGTCATAGGACGGTTTGATTTTGGCCATGGATCCTTTCCTCTGTGTTGCTTGGCACGCGGCAATAATTGCATCGTGCTTTGAGCCAATTTGTATGAACTCAACGCACAACTGTCCGAAGTGTTCCGCAATCAGTCTTCGTCGTTCTCCTGAAGATCGAACCGGCTGCGCAAATACCCTACGATGGTCAGGACCAGAAAGGACATCAGGGTGACGCTGACCGCTTCGATCACATAGCCAAAACCCACGGTAAGGCCGATGATGCCCACGACCCAGATCAAAGATCCGCTGCCCACGCCGCGCAGTTTGCCATTCGTCCGGTTGGACATGATCGCCCCCGCGCCCAGAAACCCAATACCACCGACGATCCCGCTGACCACACGCGACAAATCGAAGGTGACGTCCTTTGCTTCGGCCTCGGCTGCGATGTTCAGTGATACCATGCACACGGCCGCCGCCCCCAGGCAGACCAGCATGTAGGCGCGCATGCCCAGGGGTTTGTGCTTGAACTCGCGGTCCAGGCCAACGACCAGCCCCAGCCCCAACGCGACAAGGCTGCGAAATACGAATGTTTCGAAGTCGATCATCAGGGCGTCCTTTCAGAGTGGTTTTTCCGGGCGTGCCAGCAAAAAGGCGCGGCTGGAACCGCGCCCCATGTATCAGTTTTACGTCAGTTTTTCATGTGCGAAAGGGGAAGAGCCGTCAGCTGGAAAGCCAATCGTTGACCGCGTCGCGGGCTTCTTCCTTCGTTTTGCCGTATTTTTCCCGAAGCTTGCCTTCAAGCTGTTCACGGTCTCCGTCGATCTGGTCGATCTCGTCGTCAGTCAGCTCGCCCCATTGTTCCTTCAACCGGCCTTTGAGCTGCTTCCACTTGCCTTGAATTTCGTCCCAATTCATCGGTCTCTCCTTACATCTTGCGGTTTCTGACAGGTCAACGCTCAAGACAGGGGTTGGTTCCGTCAGGCGGGGAATAAAACCTGCCTTTCCACCGGATCACCGGGTTCAGGTGACCTGGCCGGGAATGACCGCCGTGAAGGTCACAGTGTCCGTTTCCGTGTGCCAACGGGCGGTTGCCCTCAGATCGCGCGTATAGACCTCGCGCAATCTTGCTCTGACCGGGTCGGCTGCGGCCAACTGGCCCACATTTGCCGAGACCGACAAAACGATCGTGGCGTCGTCCTCGACCAGGTCAATCTGTATCCGGCTGGCCCCGGATCGCGACAACCGGGTCAGTTTCTCGACCAGAAGATAGCACAGAGCGTAAATCTGACTGACGCGAAGCCCGACATCCTGGAACCGTTGATCAATGTCGATGTCACTGGCAATCAGCCCCTCGTGCTGCAAGCCCTGGATCAGCTTGCTGACAGTCTGGCCCGCTGACAAGACCGGGGCATCGACCGACCGATGCACGGCGTTATGGACCAGATTGATCACGCGGATGCGGGCCGCCACCTGGTCGATCAGTTGCCGGGCTTCCTGAGTCTGGGCCTCTTTCGCATATAGTCGCAGGATTGACTGGATGATCTGAAGGTTGTTTCCGACGCGGTGAAAGATCTCGCGTTGCATGATGTTGGCGTTGTGCAAACGGTTTTGCGCCTCGGCTTCCTCGCGCAAAAGCTGGTCCGACAGGGTCGAGAATTCTGCCTGCATGGCGGCGGTCTCGTCCGTGGCCCAAGGGCCGACACCCTGCCTCGGAAGATCACGATCCTGCCGAAACGCCTTCATGTCGCGGGTCAGCCGGGTGATGTCATTCACCGCCAACTTACGGATCAGCAGATCGGCCAGCAACAGGCTGAGCGCAAGCAGCACCAGGGGAACGAAGGCGGCATTGACCACGGTTCGCCAGACGGGGGGGGCGGCAACACCGGGACGCAGTGTGGCGATCAGGCGCAGATCGAACGCAGTCACCGGCAAAATGGCCAGATCCTGGTCGTGTTCGTCATGTACGATGCCCCGTGCATGAGGCGCCAGGCGATGGACAAGCACAAGATCGTCGGCACGATTGCCGTCGGAGGTCAGGGGCGAAATTCGGCTGGCAAACCTGAAGTCGGTCGTGATTTCGGGCAGGTCGACAGAGGGTATATTGGCCTGAACGGCAACAATATGACCGGGCACCGTTTTGGTGACGAACAGCTCGCTTTCGGTCAGATTGACCTGCGGAGAATTGGCTGGCGGGGTCATGGTCAGATCGGACCCGACCCCGAATTGCTGCATCGCTTGCGTGCACAGCGGCTCTCCGTCTTCGGTATAGATCCCGGCGGCAACGACGGAGAAATCCGCCTTCAACACCGCATCTATCATACTGCTGCATTCCCCTTCCTGGGACATGCCGCGCCCGGCCAGTTCGCCCAGCAGATTGAGCAGCAGATCGCTTTGCACAAGGGTCGAGGTGACAGGCGCAAAGGCGCTTTCTACCGCATCCAGCGCCGCAATTTCGCGCGCCTCGTGGCGGTCGGACAGAATGGTGAACTGGTAGTAGCTGGCAAGTGCCGCAATCGGCGCCATCACAATCAGATAAACCGCAATAAAGCGGCTTTGCAGTGAGTTGAGGAAGAGGTGGCGAAGACGTGTCACATATGTCCTGATTGATTAACGATGGAAAGGGTTTGGCTGTCGGTCAGTTCGGTCGGCGTGTCGTCGTCAAGATGCATCAGCCGGGCCAGTTCCTTGCGGGCGCGGTTTGTGCGCGATTTCATCGTGCCGATGGCCACCTCGCAGGCCTCTGCGGCTTCCTCATAGGACATCCCAAGCGCCCCGATCAGGGTCAGCGCCTCGCGGTGTTCATCCTTGAGCTGCCGAAACGCATCCTGAAATTCCGTCATTTGCAACCGACCGTCGTGTTCGGGTTTGACGGACAGGGCGCCGACGATCTCGCCTTCCGGGTCTTCGGCCTCGCGCACGGCTTTGCGGCGCTCGGAATAGAAGGTGTTGCGCAGGATGGTGAACATCCAGGCACGCAGGTTGCTGCCCTCTTTGAACTTGTCGAAATTCCCGATGGCCTTGACCAGACATTCCTGCACCAGATCGTCAGCCCGCACGGCATCTTTGGTCAAGCTGCGGGCAAAGGCGCGGAGTGCGGGAATATGTTCCAGCACGGCATCACGAGGATCGGAAGACGTCATTTTTGCGGCTCCTCCGACGGGTCGTCAGGGGTCTTTTCCTTGAGTTGCGCCAGCAAATCCTTGAACCGATCCGGCACACCTTCGTCCAGCGTGTCGCTGAACGCTTTCTTCAGATTTTCGTCGATCAGATCCTGCGATCGTTTTTTGTCGGCGTCTTCGGCGGGCATTGATTTTACTCTGTTATTTCGGTTTACACCGGCTTACCATGAGGACAACTATCAAATCACGGTCTGGTTCCTCAACAGCCAAAAAAAACCGGATCTGAAGCAAAAGGACAGCAAAATGGATCATATTGCGACACATATTCCCTATCTGCGCCGCTATGCCCGTGCGTTGACCGGAAGCCAGTCCACGGGCGACGCCTATGCTGCTGCGGTGCTGGAAGCGATGATCGACAACCCGGACACCATTCCTGATCAGGTTGGGGCACGGGTTGCACTGTATCGTATGTTTCACACGATCTGGCAAAGCTCGGGCGCGCCGGTGTCGGACGCGGATCGCGGGGTGGCGGCGAAGGCGCAGAAACTTCTGCAAAGGCTGACCGAGAATGCGCGCGAGGCGGTTTTGCTGAACGCGTTGGAGGATTTTCCGGCGGTCGATGTCGCCCGGATCATTGGCGTTGATCCCGACGAGGCCGAGGCCCTGATCCGCATCGGCCAGGCCGAACTGGCAGAGGCCGCACGCGGTGCTGTGATGATCATCGAAGACGAACCGATCATCGCTATGGACCTGGAAGGCATCGTGTCCGACGCAGGCCATCGGGTCTTTGGCGTGGCCCAGACCCGCGACGAAGCTGTCAGTGTCGGCACCGATGGTCGCCCCGACCTGATCCTGGCCGATATTCAATTGGCCGATGACAGCTCGGGTATTGATGCTGTGAACGATCTTTTGGCGGCACATGGTGACGTGCCGGTCATTTTCATCACCGCTTTCCCGGAACGCCTGTTGACCGGCGAACGCCCGGAACCGGCCTTTCTGATCACCAAGCCCTTCCGCCCGGAACAGGTTTTGTCCGCGATCTCGCAGGCGATGTTCTTTGCCTCGACCGAAACCCTGGTCTGACAGCCGCGCGACAGTTGCCTAGCTGGGCGAGGGGGCTTCGGCCTCGGCGGTTTCGGGGGCGTGGGCGGCCTGTTCTGCGCGATGCGCGTAGATCAGGATCACGCTGCCCAACACTGCCGCCATCAACGAGGCCAGCAGAACGGCGAGCTTGACCGATTCCAACTGATTGCCCGCAAAGGCCGAGTTTGCGATGAAAATCGACATGGTGAAGCCCACCCCGGCCAGGCAGCCCGCCCCCAGAACCTGCGTCATGCTGATCTCGGACGACAGCCGTCCCAGACCGATCTTTGCGGCGACATAGACGAAAAGAAAGATGCCAAGTGGTTTGCCAACCACCAGTCCAAGAATCGCCCCAAGGCTTTCGGGCGCGGTGAAATTCACGCTGCTCGCCGTGATCAGAAGCCCGGTGTTGAAAAAGGCAAACAGCGGCAGCACCAGGAAATTGATCCAGTTTTCCAGCGCATGGCGCACATGCACCCCCGGTGCGCCCAGACGGTCCATGATGGTCTGCAATTGCATGAAGGTCGGGGCGGCGACGATATGTTCGGACCCGATCTGCTTGTCCCGCTCGAACAGCTTGGCGGTTTGCGCCGCGACCGCCGCCCGGTTGGCTTTGGCGCGGCTGGGCAGGGCAACAGCGGTCAAAACCCCCGCCAGCGTCGCGTGCAGGCCGCTTTCGTGGATGAAATACCACAGCACGACCCCCAGGATCAGATAGGGCGCGCGCCAGTATATTTTGCCCACATTCATTGCCATCATCGCGGCAAAGATGACGCAGGCGGTGATGAAGGCTGCAAGGTGAAATCCATGTCCGTAAAAGGCAGCGATCACCAAAATGGCGCCAAGGTCGTCCACAATCGCCAGCGCCGAGACAAAGATCTTCAGCGATGTCGGCACCCGGTTGCCCAGAAGGGCAAGGATACCAAGGGTAAAGGCGATGTCCGTGGCCATCGGCACCCCCCAGCCATGCACCTCGGGCGTGCCCCAGTTCAGTGCGGCATAGATACCGGCCGGCACCAGCATGCCGCCCAGGGCTGCAATGATCGGCATTGCGGCGGCCGAACGGTTTGACAGCTCGCCCTCGACAAACTCGTGCTTGATCTCGATCCCGACCAGCAGAAAGAACAGAGCCATCAACGCGTCGTTGATCCAGGCCAGCAGGCTCAGATCCAGCCGCCAGCTTCCGGCAAACAGGCCGATCGACGTGTTTCGCAACGCATCGAACGAGTCATAGAAGCCGATATTGACGAACAGAAGCGCGGCAAGCGTGGCCAGGATCAGCATCAACCCCGCAGAGGCCGCCCAGTCGATGAACCGAAACGCCGCCACTTCCAGCCGCACGCCCAACGGTCGCTCGATCGCTTCCAGAAGGGCGACCTCGTCCCAGACACCCTGATAGAGGGTGCCGTCGATGAACAGATAGGGGGCCGAGGGGGGAACCTCTTTCGACAGCGACTCGCGGTCATGTTTGATGCGCTGGGCGACCTCGGGCGCATCAAGATCGGCTTCAAACTGCGTCAGATCAAGGCCCAACCCCCTGGCCAGTTTGATCACCGAGGCCCGGGTAAACTTCGGAGGGGCGTCAAACAGCGCCGTGACCATGTCGAAGAACCGTTCCTGCTGCCCCGCCGCGATGGCGGCGCGTGCGGCGATATCGGCGCGCTTGTCGCCTTCGGGATAGGTGAAGCGAACCGCCACGGCAACCTGATCGGGCGACAGGCGTTCAGACAGGCGCAGAACGATGTCGCGCAGGCGTCGGGTCGGCTTGTCAGTGAAGTCGACAAACCAGACCACTCGGCGGGCGGCGTCCTCGTTCCCGATGACGAAATCGCGTTCGGGGTCGTAATCCTTGTTCAGCACCATCGTTTTGTCCCCTTTGGAAGCGGTGACGCAGGTCACCATACAACAACACGTCAGGCCCGGTGCGCTATTTCACACCGCGGGGGCCAAGCAACAACCACATAATGAAGCCGAATATCGGCAGCAGAAGGATCACGATCGTCCAAATCACCTTGGACAGCGATGAGGCCTTTGAACTGAGGATGTTGTATATCGCATATATATCAAGGGCCAGGATGATTGCGCCGCCCAGGCTGAGGGTCATGTCATTCATGGTTCTACCTTTCTCTATCGCCGGGATACGTGATCGACGCAGGCGTTTGCCAGCCCGATGGAAGATCTGTTGCGTGCCCCGACAGGTCAGTCGATGTCACGGCGCACCTGCCCCCAGGCGAGCATGGCGAAGATGACCGTGCCGCCCACCACATTGCCTGCAAGAACCGGAAGGAAAAAGCCGAAAGCGGCCTGCTGAAGTCCCAGATCTCCGGTCACCATCAGATAGGCCATTTCCACCGATCCCGCGACGATATGGGTGAAATCGCCCGCGGCAATCAGCCATGTGAACAGGACGATGATCGACACGGATGACGCCCCGGCCTCGGGCAGCATCCAGACGATGGCCGCCACCAGTATGCCAGCCGGAATGGCGCGGGCAAAGCTTTCGGCAGGTGGCATTCCAGTGGCGTGGCGCGACAGCTCTTCGATGGCTGGCAGAAGTTCGGCCGAGATGGCGCCGCTGTGGGCATAGAAAGTCGCAATGGCAAAAGCGCCCAGCACATTGGCAAACAGAACGATCGACCACAGAACGAGGATCCGGTTGAACACCGACCAGCTTGGACTGTGCAGGAAAGGCAGGACCGTCGTGATGGTATTTTCGGTGAACAACTGCATCCGCCCGATAATCACCATCACAAAGCCCAGACAATAGCCGAGATTCTCGATCAGATAGCTATAGGACGTGTCAGGCAGATAGGTCCGCAGGACGGCTTCGCCCAGCACGGAAAAGCTGATCACGATCCCGGCAGACACCCCCGACCAGAACAGCGAGCCGTTGCTGCGCTCCAGCTCTTCGTCGCCTGCGCGCCGGATCACCTCGTACACCGTTTTGGCGGTCAGTTTGCTGGCGTCCTCAATCGCCTGTTCTTCCTGAATTTCTTCTTCTGTCATCTGTCAACTGTCCAAAAGGTTGCTGTCCTTGTCGCCTTCGACCTGCACTTGCATCTGCGGCTCCAGATTGTCGACCTCGTTTGACAGATCCTCGTCCATCGCGGGGGCGATCTTTGTTTTCGGTGTGTCTTTCCTAGCCGGGGCAGGCGTACGTGTCGGTGCGGTAGTGTCCGAAGGCGCTGGCGCCTCGACCAGCGGGACACCCTCGGGAAAGATGATTTCGCGGGCTTCGTCTGGCATGCTGATGCCTGCATCCGTCAGCGCCGCCATCACGCGGCGGATCAGCACCGATTTCAGCTTCAACGGAGAAATCGCCGCCCCGTCAAACCAGTAATAGATCTTGATGATCACCGTCGACGCGCCCAGCGTATCTGCCAGCACCATCGGTTCGGGGTCGGACAGAATGGCGTCATGTTCGGCCAGTTCACCCATGATGATCGCCTGCACATCCGTGATCGAGGCATCATACCCGATGCCCACGTCAAACGATCCGCGGCGGTTCGGGCTGGCCGTGTAGTTTTCGATGGTGGCCTTGAAGACCGCGGCATTGGGGATCTGGATATGGTTGCCTTCGGGTGACACCAGAACGGTGCTGCGGGTGTTCATGCTGTGCACCACGCCCTGATGCCCGGCAACGTCAACAAAGTCACCCCGCCGGAACGGTTGGCGGACGCTCAACAACAGGCTGGCCAGAAAGTTTTCGGCAATGTCGCGGAAGGCAAAGCCGATCACGATCCCGATCACTCCGGCCCCACCCAGAACCGAGATTGCCAGCTGGGTCAGACCGGCGATTTGCAAAACGATGTATAGGCCGACAAGAAAGACCGGCAGGGCGATGAAACGGGCGGTCACATCGCGCAGGAAAGGTGATCCCAACCGATCCTTCAACGCCCATCGCGCCACCCGTGCGACACCGGACGACAGAAACAGCGCCAACGGCAGGATCAGAAACGCCAGCAGGATCAGCGGTGCCGCCGAGACTGTCTTGTCCCACAGGCTGCGCAATTCGGAAACCGCGGGGTCGATCGAAAAGTCAGCCTCTTGCACCAGGGTCAGCCGGTTCACGACTGCGACCACGCCGTCGGTCTTGGCCGCAAGGTCGCGCGCCCAGTCCTGGCGCTTGGACGAGGTCGCGGTGCCGTCCAGAAAAACGATCCCATCCTGCACATCGACCTGCACGTCTTCATACCATCCGGTGGCTTTCAGGATGCCCTGAATCCGTGTGGCAATCTGATCATCACGCACACTTTCCGTGACCGAGATCGTCTGATCGGTATCAACGACTTCGGCCTCCGGCTCATTCGCAATCCCGTCACTGCTGGTCTGCGCCAGCGCGGACAAGGCAGGCAGCCACGCGGCCAGCGTCACGACCAGAGCCAGGCGCCGAATGAAAGACTTCCCCATGATATTTTCCACATTTCCCTTCAACATTGAACGCAGGATGGCCCGAAAGGTTCCAAAGGGCGATGCTTTTTTGCAGCGGGGCTGTGACAACGGTATGTGGACGAGAGCAATATCGGTTAGTCTGGTCGCGGGTGCCCGCTGTGGCAAGCAATGACAAAAGAGATCAAGTCTATGACATATTGCAGGAAAATACTCTTCTACCTCTGCCTGATCGGCCCGTGTTATGTCGCAAGCGCGATGGCTGAACAGGTCGGGAACGTCGATGTCGACTGGCTGGGCAACGACATCATCATCGAGGCGATCCGTGACCCGGATGTGGAGGGCGTCACCTGCCATATCGCCTATTTCGAGCGCGGTCTGGTGGATCGTCTGTCCAACGGAAACTGGTTCGAAGACCCGTCAAACAGCGCCATTTCCTGCCGCCAAACCGGCCCGATCACCATCGGTGACATTGATCGCAGCGACGAAGGCGAGGACGTGTTCAGCCAGCGCATGTCGATCATCCTGAAAAGCCTGCGCGTGAAACGCATCTTTGACGAGTCAAATCAGGTGCTGATCTATATCGCGCATGCCCGCGAGGTTGAAAGCGGATCGGCGAAGATGTCGATCTCGACCGTGCCGCTTTACGGGCAGCGGTAATGGGTAGGGCGGGAACGTCTTTGATTTTTCCGGCACTTGGCGCACATTGGTGCCACGTAGTCCAGTGATCCGTTCTGACAGGGTGCCCAATGACGTTTTCCCAATTTCCCACTGATCTTGCCTCGGTCGGGTCTTATGACTGGCCGCGCGCCCCCGCGACAAGCTCGTTGAAGGAAGGGTATCGGCGGCTGCGTGAAAAGCTGCGGGTGCTGGATGATCGAAAGGCTGATCTGCTGCCCGATGATCTGGAACGTCTTACAGGATCGGTGATCCCGGATGCGCTCTGGTCCAGCTTGCGCGCGCATCAGTTTGAATGTCTGGACAAGGTCTATCTGGAATGGGCCAGGCGGGAAGAGGGGCCGCATACCGTCTGTGCCTTCGTGATGATGCCCAGTGTGCCGCGACACTTCCTGGCGGATTGGGCTAAGGATCGCGGGCTGGACCTTGTGGATGCCGCCGCTGTGCCCACCGGGGGGGCTGCGCTGATGGTCCCCGACATTTCGTCCCTCGTGCGGCGGTCGCTGGAGGGGCGGGCGGCGATGCGTTCCTATCTGGCGGAACTGGATGGCGCGTCACGCAACGTGCTTCTGGGCATGTCAAGCTGGACCTGGACCTATCTGGCACAAACCTCTGCGATTCAGGCAGTTGTATCGGACGCGCGCTGTTTTGCACCGTTCGGGGACAAGGCGCTTGCCGAACTGCTTCGCGCCCATCTGGGGGACAGGGTGCTGAAATCTGCCGACAGCGGCAAGGATATTCTGGCCGAGGATGACGAGGGTGCGCCCAAGGATCGTTATCTCAAGACCCTGGCCGCGCGGGCCTATGGGTGTCCGTGGGCCGCGATCCGGCTGCTGGACGCCGCCGTTAATCAGGAGGTGGAGGCCAATGGCGATGCGACCGACGCCACCAAAGACTCAGACCACGACGACACGGGCGACGACCACGAGGATGCGGCGACTTGGTTACAGGATCCGGCGGTGCCGCAACTGCCATCGCGGATCGAACGGATCGGCCGGTTCGTGCTTCACGCGCTGCTGATCCACGGGCCGCTGACCGCGAAAGAACTGGGGTCGGTGCTTCCGATGACGTTGCCGGTGGGCATCGGCTCGGCGCTGGAACGGGTTGGTTTGATCGAGATCGAGGACGGCAAGATCACGGTCCGCGAAAGTGCTTATCCGCATGTGCGGCGCATCCTGTCCGAAGCGGGTCTGCCGCTTGACCAGATATAAGGTGAGGGTGGGATGGATACCGAAGACTATGACCTGACCAAATTGTTCAATGACGTGTCGGGCTGGACCATCGCGCAGGTCGGCGCGATCATCTTGCTCTGCTTGCTTGTGTATCAGGTGCTGCGCTATGTCGTGCCGCGCGTTGCCGAAAAGCTGCCCGCCCGGTTTCGCCTTCTGGTCCTGAACCTGATCCCGCTGGCGCGTGTGACACTGTTTGCGGTTGCCGTGGTGCTGATCATTCCGCTGGTCTTCAATGTCACGCTGAAGAATTTCATCCTGGTGCTCGGCACGGTCGGCGTGGCGTTGGGGTTTGCCATCAAGGATTGGGCGACAAGTGCCGTGGCCGGGATCGTGGCCATTTTCGAACGACCCTACCGTTCTGGCGACTGGATCCGGGTCGGGGATGATTACGGCGAGGTGATCGACATTCACACACGGTCGGTCAAGCTGCGCACCGCCGATGACGACGTCGTCACCATTCCACATTCCCGCATCTGGTCGGAGAACATCGCCAGCGCCAATGACGGGTCGAAGACCCTGATGTGCGTGGCCGAGTTCATGGTGGCACCCGACCGGCAAACAGACGGCATCATCGACATTCTGACCGATGTGGCCCACACCAGCCCCTATCTTGACTGGGCGCGTCCGGTGCAGGTCATCATGCAGAACGAGATTTACGGCACACGCGTGAGGCTCAAGGCCTATCCCTTTGAACTCAGGGACCAATTCAACTTCACGACCGACCTGACCATGCGTGGGCGGGACGCGTTGATAAATGCCGATATCAAGATTGTGGCGACACCGGATTTCGGACCGGAGGGCTAGTGTGCGGAGACCCTTCAGATCGGCAAAATCCGATTGTTCGGGAACCAAACAGGCTTCAGCACGTTTTCCCTTCAAGTGAAAACAATATAGGAGAGCTCTCATGCTTGGTTGGTCTATTACGTTTCTCGTCGTCGCCCTGATTGCAGGGTTCCTTGGTTTTGGTGGGGTTGCCGGGACGGCGGCAGGTATCGCCAAGATCCTGTTCTTCATCTTCCTGATTCTGTTTGTGATCACGCTGTTTCGCCGCGCGGCCAGCTAGATCGGTCTGATACGCCAAGCCTTTCACATGGCCCGTCGGGAACGCCGGGCCATGTTGCGCGCGTGATCGGGGGCTGCAAAATGTCATCCCGACCCATAGGGTGGACTGGACCGTGACAGACGTGACCAAAGATATGGCAGAGGCCGGTGACAAACCCGAACAGAACCGAAATCGCAACGGGCTGATCCATCTTCTGTCGCTCAGCGCGTCGAAGACCGCCGACGCCCTGATTGATCCCAAACTGGTGCTCAGCTGGCTGATGGGGGCCATCGGTGCGCCCGCCTATTTAATCGGTGCACTTGTCCCCGTGCGCGAGGCGGGGGCCTTGCTGCCCCAGCTTTGGGTCGCGCGATGGGTGCAAACCCAGCCTGGCCGGAAAAGGTTCTGGGCCATAGGCGCTGCGGTGCAGAGCGCCATGGCGGTGACCATCGCCCTGATCGCTTGTTTTCTTTCAGATGCGCTGGCCGGTTGGCTGATCGTGGCAGCCTTGGCGGTGCTGGCCATCGGTCGTTCAATCGCATCAACGACATACAAGGATGCGTTGGCCCATTCGGTCCCGCAGGGACGGCGTGGCGCGGTGACGGGCGCTGCAGGCAGCATCGCAGCGGCGTTTGGTTTGGCCTACGGGGCGTCCATGTCCCTTGGTGTGTTTGGCGATGTGTCCATCACCGCCGTCGCCGCCTATGTCTTCCTGGCCGGAATGCTTTACGGTGCGGCGGCGCTGGTCTTTTTGCGCCTGCAGGAAGATGACATCCCCGAAACTCGCGAAGAGGCGCAGAGCTGGCGGGCGTTCTTCGCCCCGCTTGTCAACGATCGCGCTTTTCAGCTTTTTATCCTCACGCGAGGCTTCCTGACCGCGACGGCCTTTGCGCCGCCCTTCATCGTCATGCTGACGGTTGGGGCGTCGGAACGCAGCCTGACGCAGTTGGGCCCGCTGGTCGTGGCCTCGGCGCTTGCCGCGTCGTCGTCGTCGTTTCTGTGGGGCAAGGTGTCCGATGTGTCCAGTCGCTTGACCCTGTGCATCTCCGGGCTGGTTGCAGCGGGGGCCTATGGTCTGACAGCGGCCATGGTTCTGGGTGGTGGCACGCTGGGTCTTTGGTGGGCCGTCGGCCTGATGTTCGTGGCGCAGATTGCTTATCAGGGGGTGCGATCAGGACGCAGCATATTCCTGACCGACATGACGCGGGACAAGACGCGCTTGCGATACACGGCGCTGAGCAATACGGTCATCGGCATCGTCCTTTTTGCTGGTTTGGGGCTGGGTGGCGTGGCCCAGCTTGCCGGTGCGGAATACGCGCTTGTCATTTGCGCGATCATGGCCGCGCTTGGCGCGAGCTTCGCCACGCGACTGACACCTATGAAGGACTAAGGGGACCGGCGTGCAATGACCGATGATCAGCATACGGACCCTGACCCTGAAAATCAGATCGCGGACATCGTCGATACGATCCACGACATGCGCGGTCAGGGTGAGGCGACGGTCGGGGCCCTGATCGAACAAATGGGCGTGGCATCTTTCACCCCGATCCTTCTGTTTGTCAGCCTTGTCATCGTCACGCCACTTAGCGGCGTGCCCGGACTGTCGTCGATCTGCGGGTTACTGATCGCGATGGTGTCCGCGCAGTTGCTGTTGGGCCGCGACAGATTGTGGCTGCCCGATTTCATTCTTCGACGGCAGATGCCACGCCGTAAACTGAACACGGCCCTGTCTCAGGTCGAGAAGCCATTGTCCTGGGTGCAGGAGGTTACGACGCGCAGGCTGTCTTTTCTGACGCGGCCACCGTTTTCTTACCTGCTATATTCGATCTGCCTGTTGTGTGGCGCGGCCATGCCGTTTCTTGAACTTGTGCCGATGTCGTCATCACTGCTGGCCTCTGTGGTCGCATTGCTCTCCATCTCGTTGATCAGTCGGGACGGGCTGTTTGCATTGCTCGGGTTGACGGCCTTGGCGTCAACGGCGGCCTTGTTGCTTGCTGTAAGCCAGTTGCTGTTCTGAGCTAAAAAAAGCCCATCTGGCTGAAACCAGATGGGCAGTTGAGGCAGGCAGTCAAGCCTGTCGGGACAGTCGGTCAAAAGCTGAGGACGTTGTGCGACCCGATGTCGGGCGGGGTCCCAGCCAGATTGGATTTCACGATCTCGATCAGGAACGAGGCTTTGCTGTCGGTTGCAAGCCACATCTCGGCAGCTTCGGGCGTCAGTTTCAGCAGGCGCAAGGAGTTGTCGGTCCTTCCGTCTTCGAACCAGGATGCGGCAACCGCGTTCCAGATTTCATCAATCTTGTTCTGGTCAGCTTCAATGCTCAGTTTACCGTTCACATCGGCATAGAGCCCTTGTTGGTCAGAGCTGACGAGATAATGGACATCCTCGTTCTTCAGCGCGCTGTTATGGGCATGGGTGCCCTGCGCGGTCAGGAAATATACGGCGTTCTCATCCTCGTAGGGATAGTGGGTCATCGGGAAGTGACGCCCCTTGATCCCCAGAAGTCCGGTGGGAACCTTGTTCAGCCTATCCCAGAATTCCCGGTGCTTCGATTGCATGTCCATTTTTCCTTTCTGCGGCCGTTCCGCTTTTCCAACTGTTGGCACGGGCACCTGATGTGCTCGTGGTCTCAGGTCAAAAACGCGGAAGGGCGCAAAAGGTTCCCGGCTGATTGCGGCGGGTCACGCAATCGGTGCCACAGCGTTTATCGCGGACTAGGGTTTTGACCCGACATGGGGGTCGTCTTCCGCACCGGGAAACCACCCGACATCCATCTGCGAATGCCGGTCCTGGAAGTCGCACATGGCTTTCATCACGTCCGGGGCCAGGATCGTTATGTCTCCGTCCTTGCGCGACACAAGCCCCTGCTGCTCAAGCGCCACCAGACTTTTGCTGACATAGACATTCGTCAGGCCGATCGTGTCGCCGATTTCGGTCTGATTCAACGGCAGGCGAAAGCTGGTCTTGTCCGGGTTGGTGATCCTTAGTCGAGCGTCAAGTTCCAGCAGGAAATAGGCAAGTTTCTCGCGGGCGCTCATACGGCCGGTCGCTTTCAGAAGATCGGTCAGCAAGACCTGATCGCGCACCGCAAGGGTGAACAGAAGGGCCGCGACGCGCGGGGCGTCGGTGAACACGCGTTGCAGGTGCTTTCTGGGAAAAGGGCAAAGCACGCCATCGCTTGCGGCAACCAATGTGTCACACGCATTTTCATAGGCGATGTCGGCAAACCCTACGACGTCGCCCGGGTGCCGGATTGACACGATCTGACGCCTGCCGTCAGGCAGAAGGACGAAGGAAAAAAACCAGCCGCTTTTGACAACGAAAAGCTCGTCGGCGCTGGTGCCGATTTCGCGGACCACCGCGCTGGCGCTGTAGCTTTCTTCCGCATCTTCCAGTCGCGCGAGAATGTCCCAGGAATCGTCGTCTATATCCACATAATGCGATAGTTTGCGATACAGGCAGCTTTCGATCATGGCATCGGCTTTCGTTTACTGTCGTACACACACCATACTTGCTTTTTTCGAAGAGTCTCATTTTTCGATCGGCAGCGTGACCGAGACCGAAACACCCGAGCTGGACGGTGTGACGTCGATTGTCGCGGAAAGGGATTTTGCCATTTGTCTCAGGATCTTGCCGCCCAACCCTGTTCCAAGTTCAATGGGGTTGCAAGCGCATTGCCCACGGCCGTTGTCGGAAACGGTGATCAGGATTTCCTCATCGCGCAGACGTCCATAAAGCGTCACCTCGCCACCTTCGCCATCAAAAGCGTGCTGCATGGCGTTCGTCACAAGTTCCGCCACGATCATGCCAAGTTGCGCCGCGCGACTGTGGCTTATCTCGAATGGCTCGTCGGGCACATCACAGATCAGGTCCACTCCGGCGTTCAGCCCGGTTATCGCTTCGCAAATCGTGGTCAGATAATCGAACAGAGCCACCTGATCCAAACCCGGGGGTGCCTCTATGCCTTGTTGCATGCTGGCATACAGGGTTTGCAGGCTCTGGATCCGGCTCAGGACGCTCAGCAACCCATCGTTTTCGCCGTTTTCACGGATCTGAAGCCGCACTGAGGACATGATCAGGGACAGGTGGTTCTTCAGACGATGGTGAAGCTCTGACAGCGCGGCGGCGGATTGGCGCTGTTTTTCAAGCAACGCCTCGTAAGGGTTGTCCTCAACCTCCATCTGAATGGCGATGAACCGCTGCAGGACGCCCTGATCGTCGCGGATTGGCTTGATCGACAAACGGTTCCAGAACAGGCTTCCATCGGCCCGTTGATTCAGCAGGTCCGACGCAACTGCGCTTCCCTTTTCGACAGCGCTACGGATTTTCGCGAGTTCGTTGGCATCCGTATCATCGACCTGCAACAGCCGGCAGTTCTGACCGATCAGTTCGTCTTGTTTGTAACCGGTCAGTTCGCAGAACAGCTCATTGACGAATATCAGAGGATTGTCCGGCAGGTTTGGATCAGTCAGGCAAGCCGCATAGGGCAGGTCTGTCAGCATCTTGCGAATCCAGCAGTCGTCAAAGATCTGGGTCATTCAGGGGCCTGTTATGAAGTTGACACGTGACACTAGTGCGACTTGCGAAGCGGGGGCATTAATCTTGATTAAAGGTGACGCGCAATTATATGGAAGGACGAACGAATTATCCTTCCGGCCTCGCGGCATTGTCTTATGTGGGTGAGATGTTGACTTCGCGTGAACCGGAGTGCGTTCGTCATTCCTTTTCGCTGTTTTGCACGTTTTCTGCGGGTGGCACATTCGATGCGAACTCGGCCAGGGTCAATTCGCGCAGGCCCACCGTGCCGATCAACTGGTCATTCTCGACCACCAGTGCCACATCCAGGTTCAGCCGCGTCAGCAGACGGATCGCATAGCGGGCCTGCATGTTGCCCGACAGGTTGATGGCCGGTTTCTCCATCACCTCATAGACGCTGACCCGCCGGGCCGCGCGATTTTGGGCAAATACCTGCCGCGCGATCATGCTGATCGTCAGAACGCCGTATTCGTCATCCGGTGACCGTTTGTCGATCACCAACGTGTCGTGCCCCGATGTTTCAAACAGCCGCATTGCTTCGGCAACCGATGCGAGACCGTTTACGACATGGGGATCCTGCCGCACGGCATCGCGGACACGGGTTTCTTCAGGCTGGCTCATAGCTCGTCCTTCTCAAGCGACGCTTTCAGGGCTTTGACCTGCGATTCCAGGCCGATGGCGTCTTCGATGTCGATCTGAAAGACCACGCCGCGCCCCGGTTCCTTCAGAAACTCACCCGCTTTGCAGATGGTTTCAAGGATGTTGGCCGCCAGGTGTTCTTCGACCAGAAACAGCGCCATGTCCCGTTGTCCGGCAACGGTAAGGCCCAGAAAGGTCTTCTTTTTCTCCAACCCTTCGCCCCGGACACTTGTGATGACCGTGGCGCCCGTGGCGCCCGCGCTGCGGGCGGCATCGACAATCACATCGGTATAAGCATCCTGCACCAGAGAGATGATGAGCTTGAACTTCATTCGATGTCCTCCGTTTTGGCATTTGGCACATCCAGCCGCGCCCGTCTATTGTCATTCCACTGCACCAACTGCGCATATCCCATCACGGTAATCATGGGAAACAGACTGGCCAGCGCAATCAGTCCGAACCCGTCCAGTGCCGGGCTGCGGCCCGGCACGGTCGAGGCCAGGCCAAGCCCAAGGGCCGCCACCAGCGGCACAGTTACGGTAGAGGTGGTCACCCCGCCACTGTCATAGGCCAAGGGCACGATGTTCTTTGGCGCAAAGATCGTTTGCAAGATCACAACCGCATATCCCACGATCATATACATATAGAGCGGCGTTCCCGTGACGATCCGGTAGGTGCCGAACACAAGACTTAGTGCTACCCCGAGGGCCACGGCAATGCGCAGTCCCCATTCCTTGACCGTGCCGCCCGACACTTCACGTGCCTTGATGGCCACGGCAATCAGGGATGGTTCGGCGATCGTGGTGGAAAACCCGATGGCAAAGGCGAACAGATAGGTCCAACCATGCGCGGTCCAGTCGGTCGGGTCGCCCAGAAAGGCGGGGTCGGTCAACTGGCGGGCCATTGCCTCGCCCAGCGGAAACAGCGCCTCTTTCAAGCCGAACAGGAACAGCCCTAACCCCAGGACGACATAGATCCCGCCCACCAGAATACTGCGCAGATGTGGCACCGGTTTGCGCAGCACGGCCGCCTGAAAGAAGATCAGAACTGCCAGGATCGGCAGGACATCCAATATGGTCGCAGTGAAGGTGACAACCAATTCATGGATCATAGTTTCGCCCCCACAATGCCGAAGCCAAGCACGAACACGATCGGCAACAGGCTGGCAAAGGCCACCAGCCCAAACCCGTCGATCATCGGATTGCGGCCCTTGATGACGCTGGCCAGACCAACCCCCAGCGCGGTGGTCAGCGGCACGGTCACGGTCGAGGTTGTGACCCCGCCACTGTCATAGGCGATGCCGATGATCTCGGCCGGGGCGAAGGCGGTCATGATCACCACCAGCACATAGCCCCCAATGATCAGATAGTGGATGGGCCAGCCCAGCAGGATGCGCATCACCCCGATGACCAGCGATGACCCGACCGCAGCGGCAACCGTATAGCGCAGCGCATCGGCATAGCGTATCTGTTCCGCCGTGCTGGCGCCGACGGCCCCGATGTCGGACATCACCCGAGCGGCCTCGCGGCTGACGGCGATCAGGGCGGGTTCCGCAACAGTGGTGCCGAAGCCCAGCGAAAACGCAAACAGCAACAGCCAGAACAAGCTGCCCTTGTTGGCAAACGCATCGGCCAGAGATTCTCCGATCGGAAACAGCGCCAGTTCCAACCCGCGGATAAAGATCGCCAACCCAGCCATGACGAACAGCAGCCCGATCAGCTTTTCGCCTACATCATCAAGGGGTTGTCTGAGGATCAGGAACTGGAACACCGCCACAACGCCGACGATGGGCGCCAGGTCACGGGCCGTGCCAAGGGTCAGGCTTGCAAGTGATTTTACCTCGTTCAGCAACGGAACCCTGCCAATTTATCGGATCAAATGGTTGCCTCCGACCGGATGCAACCCTGTCACCACGTTGTGCCCGCCCATACTTTAGAAGCAAGCCGGGGGGCTTACAATTCGATAGTCCGTCCAAGTTGCACGGATGCCACCGGACCCGCTGCCGTCAGGCCTTGTGCGAGAATGGGTCTTTCGCCGTATGCAGCCTGAGATGGCGCATGAATGATCGGGTGACGGCCGAAATGGGCCTGTCATCCGAGGTAACGAAATAGCTGCGATACTCGATCTGCGACGCAAAGGGTCGAAAGATCACATCATCGGCCCGGTATTGCACGATGGGAAACGGGTTCACGATGGTCAGGCCCAGCCCCTCTTTCGCCAGGTCGACAGCTGCGAACGAGGTCGAGGCCTCGGCCACGATGCGCGGGGTGCTGCGGTTGGCTTGCAGTACCTTGTCCAGTTGCCCACGCCTTGCGTGGCGATGTGTCAGGGCGACCAGCGCCTGCTCGTGCAGGTCGGTGGGGTGAATGACCTTCTGATCCGCCAACGGGTGATCCGGCGGCATGGCGCAGACCGCCGTGGCCGAGCGATAGGGGGTCAGTTTGACACCGTTGCGCGACAACTCGACCCCACTGACCCCAAGATCGAACCGCCGGTCAAGAATGCCGCGAATGACGTCCTCTGACGGGGCCACATCAAGGCTGACGTAGAAATGCGGGTTGGTTTTCAGAAAGGTGGCGATGTGATGCACCAGGAAACGATGGGCATAGGTGGGGGGCGCGATCAGGCGCAAGGTTTCCTGCGCCATTTCGGGCGGGCCGTCGATTCGGTCCAGAGCTTCAAACAGCGGGTCGAGTCGCCGGTTCATCTGCACCGCCTCACTGGTCGGCCGCAGCCGCCCGCCTTCACGCTCAAACAGGATGCGCCCCGTCCGCGCCTCGAGGCTGGCAATGGAGCGGCTGATCGCAGATTGCGACAAGCCCAGCCGGACTGCCGCCATTGACGTCGTGCCGCTTTCCATCAGGGCGCGCAGGGCCTGGTATTCGGGCAAACTGTGCCAGGATTTCGTTGGCATAAGGGTCGCTCTTCATAAGTGTAATCACCTTATGAGAAAATATCATGCAAATTTCTCTCGTCTATGAGAAACTCTGACATAAGCTGGCGCGGTGCTGACCTTGGGGGAAATCACACGTGACCGGCCAAACCAATCCTTTGGTGTTTGATGGGCATAACGATGTTCTGCTGAAGCTCTATCGGGCGGGCGGAAAATCGGCGGCGCATACGTTCCTCACAGGGCGGGACGGTGCAATCGACGTGATACGCGCGCGGGCCGGAGGATTTGGTGGCGGCTTTTTCGCGATCTATATTCCGTCGCCGGTGGACACCGATTTCAAGATGGAAGAAATGGCAAAGCCCAGTTACGACCTGCCGCTGCCCGATCCCATCGACTGGGAAGACGCATTGCCTGTCGCCATGGCGCAGATTGCCATCCTGTTTGACCTGCAGGAGCGTGGGGCGCTGACGGTGTGTCGCACGGCTGCACAAATTCGCAAGACACTGGACGCAGGCCACATCGCCGCCATCCTTCACATCGAAGGGGCCGAAGCGATTGACGCGGAACTGAACACGCTTGAAGTGCTGTATCAGGCGGGCCTGCGATCGCTCGGTCCGGTCTGGAGCCGGTCGACCATCTTTGGTCACGGCGTGCCTTTCCGCTATCCGTCCAGCCCGGATACCGGCGAGGGTTTGACCGATCACGGGCTGCGACTGATCCGGCGGTGCAACGAGCTTGGAATCATGATAGACTTGTCCCACCTGAACGAGGCCGGGTTCTGGGACGTTGCGCGCCATTCCACGAAACCCCTTGTGGCGACCCATTCGAACGCCCACGCCATTTGTCCGCACAGTCGCAACCTGACCGACAAACAACTGGCCGCGATCCGCGAAAGCGACGGGATGGTGGGGCTGAACTTTGCGGTGGCGTTTTTACGTGATGACGGGCGAATGCTGGCGGATGTGCCGCTGTCGCAGATGCTGCGCCATCTGGATCATCTGATTGAGCATCTGGGCGAAGATCGGGTCGGGCTGGGGTCTGACTATGACGGGGCTGTTGTGCCCGAAGATGTGACAACTTGTGCCGGCTTGCCGAAACTCAGGCAGGCCATGGCGCAACACGGATATGGCGAGGCGTTGATTGCCAAACTTTGCCATGAAAACTGGCTGCGCGTGCTGGAAAAGACATGGGGGCAATAACCCGACCAGCGCACAGCCCAAACGACAACCGAACAGGAGAGGTTCAAAAATGAATACCATCAACAGACTGCTGACAAGCGCCGCAATTGGTGTGGCCCTGGGGGTGTCATCCTTCGCCGCCTATGCCGAAACGCCCGCCAACATGCTGGTAATTGCCAACCGCATTGACGATGTCACGACGCTGGACCCGGCGGAGAGTTTTGAATTTGCAGGCTCGGACATCAGCCGCAACGTCTACAGTCGTCTGGTCTACCTCGATCCGCTGGACCTGGCCGCTGGCTACAAGCCCGGCCTTGCCGAAAGCTGGGAGGTCAGCGAGGACGGCAAGACCATCACCTTCACCATGCGCGAAGGCGTGACCTTCCATTCCGGCAATCCAGTGCGTGCCGAGGACGCGGCGTTTTCGTTGCAACGCGCCGTGATCCTGAACAAGACGCCCGCGTTTATCCTGACACAATTCGGCTTCACCCCGGAAAACGCGGAAGAAACCATCCGTGCCGAAGGCAACAAGCTGATCATTACGACAGACAAGAAATATGCGACCTCGTTCGTGTTGAACTGTCTGACCGCCACCATCGGCGGAGTTGTCGACAAGGAAACCGTCATGGCCAACGAGGTTGACGGCGATATGGGTAACACCTGGCTGAAAACCAACTCGGCCGGGTCAGGGCCATACACGATGGCAGGCTGGAAACCCAATGAAAGCGTGACGCTTGAGGCTTATGCCGACTACTACGGCGGTGCGCCCGCGATGGAGCGGGTGATCGTGCGTCACGTGTTGGAAAGTGCGTCGCAACGTCTGCTGCTGGAACGTGGCGACATTGACATCGCCCGCAACCTGAACCCGGAAGACATTGCCGGTGTGATGGAAGTGGATGGCATCAAGGTCGAAGACGAGTTGAAAGGCCGTCTGATGTATCTGTCCTTGAACCAGAAACACCCCGAGCTGTCTAAGCCCGAGGTCCGTCAGGCGATCAAATACCTGATCGACTATGAGGGTATGAAGAACAGCTTCCTGAAAGGGCAATATACGATCCACCAGAACTTCCTGCCCGCCACCTATCTGGGTGCGTCCGAGGAAAACCCGTTCTCGCTGAACATCGAAAAGGCGAAAGAGCTGCTGGCCTCTGCCGGGGTGGAAAGCATCGAGATCGAAACCGGCGTGCGCGAGGCGCAGGAACGCATGGAGATTGCCCAATCCCTGCAAAACACGTTTGCGCAGGCTGGCATTACGCTGAACATCACCGTCGGTACGGCGAAGCAGATCCTTGCCCGCTATCGTGCGCGCGAGTTGGATATGTATCTGGGGGCATGGGGGCCGGACTATCCCGACCCACATACCAATGCTGGTACCTTCGCCTATAACCCCGATAACAGCGACGAGGCGAACGCCACCGGCCTTCTGGCCTGGCGCAACAGCTGGGACACGGGCGGGTTGACCGAAAAGGTCGAAGCCGCCGTGACCGAGGGCGATCGCGACAAACGCGTCCAGATGTATCAGGACATCCAGGCCGACTTCCGCGACATCTCGCCCTTTGCGATCATGTTCCAGCAGATCGAGCAATCGGCATTGCGCGAGAACGTGATGAACTGGTCGACTGGCCAAGCCGTGACCTCTGCCGCCTACTGGCAGGTCACCAAGTAAATGGCCCTGAGCGAAGACAATCACGAGAGGCGCCCGCCAAGGGCGCCTCTTTCCGCCACGTTGTGGCCGGTTGCGCGCACGACGATCCGCACGCTTGGATCCATCGCCGTGACGCTGTTGGGCTTGTTGTTCGTGACCTTCATCATCGGGCGGGTCATGCCGATCGACCCGGTGCTGGCCATCGTTGGCGAACGGGCGGCGCAATCCACCTATGACGCCGTGTATGAACAGCTTGGGCTGGACAAGCCGCTGATTGTTCAATTCTTTTATTACATCTGGGATGTGCTGCATCTGGATTTCGGCACCTCGCTTCTGAATGCGCGCCCGGTGTCCGAAGATATCGCGCGGGTTTTCCCCGCCACACTGGAACTGGCCACGCTTGGCATCATCTTCGGTGTCGTCCTGGGTGTGCCGCTGGGCGTGTTAGCCGCTGTGCGCAAGGGGTCTTGGATTGATCAGGTTGCGCGGGTCGTTGCGCTGATCGGGTATTCCATGCCGATCTTTTGGTTGGGCCTGATGGGGCTTTTGATTTTCTACGGCATTCTGGGCTGGGTCGGCGGGCCGGGGCGTGTGGGCATCTTCTATGTCGACGTGGTGCCCAGTGTGACGGGGCTGATCCTTGTGGATTCGATCATCGACGGCAATTGGGACGTGTTCAGGGATGCGTTTTCCCACATCATCCTGCCGGCCTCGCTTCTGGGCTACTATTCGCTGGCCTATATCAGCCGCATGACCCGGTCGTTCATGTTGGAGCAACTGAGCGCCGAATATGTGACCACAGCCCGTGTCAAGGGCATGTCGGAATGGGATGTGATCTGGAAACACGCCTTCAAGAACATCCGCGTGCAGCTGATCACCGTGATCGCGCTGAGTTACGCGGGCCTTCTGGAAGGGTCGGTGCTGACCGAGATCATCTTCTCGTGGCCCGGTATCGGCAGCTATATCACGACCGCGCTGCTGTCTGCGGACATGAACGCCGTTCTGGGCGGCACTGTCGTGGTGGGGCTGATCTTCATCCTGCTCAATATCTTCTCGGACCTGCTTTACAAGGTCTTTGATCCACGCGCGAAATAGGCGGGTTGTCTGAATGACCGAACAAACACTGAAACAATGGTTGCTGACGGACACACCAACCTCGCGCCGCCACGCCAAGATTTCTGCCTTCTATCAAGGCTGGCTGTCTTTTCGCAGCAACACGATGGCGATGATCGGGCTGGGCATACTGGTGGCACTGGTCGTCATCGCCGCCGCTGCCCCCTTGTTGGCCCCGCATGACCCCTATGTGCAGGATCTTGGCAATCGACTGGCGCCCCTTGGGACCGAGGGACATATCTTCGGCACGGACAGCTTGGGACGGGATATCCTGTCGCGTCTGATCTATGGGGCACGGATCACGTTATACATCGTGGCGTTGGTGGCGTTGATTGCGCCAGTGGCGGGTCTGTTGGTTGGCACGATCTCGGGCTATGTGGGCGGCTGGACCGATACCGTTTTGATGCGGATCACAGACATTTTCTTGGCCTTCCCCCGGTTGGTTCTGGCGCTGGCTTTCGTGGCTGCGCTGGGGGCCGGGATCGAGAACGCGGTGCTGGCGATCTCGCTGACCGCATGGCCACCTTACGCAAGGATCGCGCGGGCCGAGACGCTGACCATCCGGTCCTCGGACTATATCAGTGCGATCAAGCTGCAAGGGGCGGGGCCGCTTCGGATCATCACCAAACATATCTGGCCGCTGTGTATTTCGTCTTTGATCGTGCGGGTGACGCTGGACATGGCAGGGATCATTCTGGCCGCTGCGGGACTTGGCTTCCTTGGTCTTGGCGCACAACCGCCCAGCCCGGAATGGGGTGCGATGATTTCCGAAGGGCGTCGGTTCATTCTGGATCACTGGTGGGTCGCCACCATGCCCGGCCTTGCGATTTTTACGGTGTCGCTGGCCTTCAACCTTCTGGGCGATGGTTTGCGCGATGTCCTGGACCCGAAAGCAGGTGAATGATGAGCACCCTTCTTGACGTCGAAAACCTTTGGGTCAAGTTTCCGTCCCGCCACGGCGTTTTCGATGCCGTGCGCGGTGTGTCCTTCACGTTGGGGCGCGAGCGTTTGGGGATCGTGGGCGAAAGCGGGTCGGGCAAGTCGATGACCGGCCGCGCCATCCTGCGCCTGATCCGCCCGCCGGGAATTGTTGAAGCGGACCACATCAAGCTGGACGGCGTGAACCTGTTGGACAAGACCGAGAAGGAAATGCGCGACGTGCGCGGGCAGAGGATCAGCATGGTGATGCAGGATCCCAAATTCTCGCTGAACCCCGTGATGACCATCGGCGATCAGATCATCGAAGCGTATCGACTGCACAGCAAAGCCACGAAAGCTGAGGCTTACAAAAAGTCGCTTGAGATGCTTGAGGCTGTGTCGATCCGTGGCCCCGACCGTGTGATGCGCGCCTATCCACATGAAATGTCGGGCGGCATGGGGCAGCGGATCATGATCGCCATGATGCTGATCCCGAATCCCGAGATTTTGATCGCGGATGAACCCACGTCGGCTCTGGACGTGTCGGTGCAGCGGCAGGTTCTGGACATCATGGACAGGCTGGTGAAGGAGCGTGGCATGGGGCTGATTTTCATCAGCCATGACCTGAACCTTGTTGCCGATTTCTGTGATCGGGTGCTGATCATGTATGCGGGACGCATTGTCGAGGTCTGCGACGCAGATAAACTGCACGAAGCAAAGCACCCCTATACGCGTGGATTGCTAAACTCGCTTCCCCGGCTGGACGACCCGCGAGACCGGCTGGAGGTGCTGAAACGTGACCCCGCCTGGTCTGAGGCCCCAAGTGTGAGTGGACGCGTATGAAGATGCTGGAAGTGCAAGATCTGAACGTCTGGTTCGGCAGCGGGCGCGACCGGGTGGATGCGGTTAAGCATGCCAACTTTGACGTGGCGCAAGGCGAAAGTTTCGGGCTTGTGGGGGAAAGCGGGTCGGGAAAATCGACGATCTTGCGCGCCATTACCGGACTGGCCCCCGACTGGTCCGGCACGATCAAGGTCGAAGGGCAGGCGATAGGGCACAAGCGCCCCAAGACGTTCTTCAAGACCGTTCAGATGGTGTTTCAGGACCCCTATGCCTCGCTCCATCCGCGCCATTCAGTCGATCAGGTGCTGGGCGAAACCCTGCAACTGCACGGGTTCAGGGATATTGATGCGCGCGTCGTGCGGCTGCTTGACGATGTGGGGCTGGGACAAAAGTTCCGCTTTCGCTATCCGCACCAGTTGTCTGGTGGTCAACGCCAGCGTGTGGCAATTGCCCGTGCGCTTGCGCCGGAACCCGATCTGCTTTTGCTGGACGAACCCACTTCGGCGCTGGATGTGTCGGTGCAGGCGGAAATCCTGAACCTGCTGGCGGATCTGCGCACCGAACACAGGCTGACCTATGTGATGGTATCCCACGACCTGTCCGTGGTCGGCCATATGTGCGACCGGCTGGCGGTGATGAAGGATGGCGAGATTGTCGAGGTGCTGGATGTCGATGCGCTCCGGCATAAGAACGCCGAACATCCCTATTCCCGGCACTTGCTGGAGGCGTCAGTCTAAGCCCCGGTTCCGCGCACCGCCCTGACCGCGGGCGCTAACATATTTCCCTTGGCGATCAACTGATTTAAGCATCAGCACGTGGCGGTCCGCCGTAAGGTGCCGGACGGCCCGGAACACAACGGGGACGCCTATGGTTATCGAGGCATTAGGTACGCAGGCACTGGAAGTTCTGGCGGGCAAAGGGCAGCGGCGCGACTTTGCGAAAGGAGTGTCGATTTTTCGACATGGTGAACCGGGGGCATCGCTGCTGATCGTCAAATCCGGACGGGCCGAGGTCAGCATCACCACCGCAACAGGCCAGAAATCCATTCTGGGGCTGGTTGGCCCCGGTGATGTCATTGGCGACATTGCCTGTCTCGACGGCGGTCCGCGCAGTGCGGACGTGGTCGCTCTGGAACCGCTGGTCGGTCTGGAGGTGGCCCGGCGCGATGTGTTGCAAACGCTGAAAGACGACGGCGACAGCGCCATTCTGGTCATCGTGGCCCTGTGCCAGAAAGCCCGAAACGCATCCGAAATGTTCGAGCTGAAGGCCCTGGCCAGCGGGCAATCGCGTCTGGCAAGCTGCATCCTGCGGCTTTTGAATGATCAGAACGGCGAGGCAGGATCAGATCGGGTAAAAGTCAGCCAAAGCTGGCTGGGGGCTTACGCCGGGCTGACCCGCGAGAATGTGAACCGGCAACTGAAAAGCTGGGAGGCAGAGGGAATCGCGCGGTTCGACAACGGCGCTGTTCTGATTGCGAACCTGAATGCGCTGCGCGATATCGCGATAAACGAAGGCGGATGACAGAGAAACTTCCGCGATCTTCACGAAATAATCACATCTTTGCTGCAAACCTGCCTGCAGGTGTGATCTGCATCACAAGCATTGATGCATTTCACGCTTATACAAGGAATTGGAGGCGCTGAAGGCCCTAATACAAAAGGCTTTTTTAGCACGATAACTTAGCAAGCTCTCGCTTTGGGTGGCCGCGTTGCGGCGTTGGAGCGATATTTCGTCCCGGTGAAAGCCGGACAATACTGGGGTGCTTCCGCCCGTCAGATGACGGATGGGTTGGGCTACATCATTTCTGGTGGCCGTGAGTGGTGAAGGCGCTACGTCAGCTTCGGGTTGTCCGACCCGAAGGCGCCGACTGCCTCGCCTTGCGCGATCGCGCGTTCGATTTCAGCGCTAATCGCTTCAAACCGCGATTGCCATTCACGCTCGCCCCGTTTCTCGATCAACGCTGCGGCGTCGCGGATCAAGGCCTGCGCGCCGACCAGATCGCCGCGTGCGGCCCTCACTCTGGCCAATACGGCATTATAGAAGGGCAGATTCAACTGGGCACCAATGGCGCTGGCATGGCTGATGTATCCCTCGAACGCTTCGGGGGCCGTATCCAGATTGCCGTCATAGATCCACAGCAAGGATTGCCACAAACGCCCGATCAGCGACCAGAACCCGGCGCTTTGTTCATCGGCGATATCAATGCCGGTCTGAACCTCGCGCAGGGCCAGAGACATGTGGCCGCCTTCAAAGAACGCCTGTGCTCCGAAAATGTGGATCCACGGCAATTGTGCGGTGGCGCCGATGGTGTTCAGATGCGTCTTTGCGGCCTCGATCGCGGCGATGGCACCCGTCTTGTCGCCCTTGCGAACCAGAATATGGGCGTCCGCCGACAGAACCGATGCAAGCGGGTCCGCCCCCAGTTCGACAAACAGCATGCCGTGATCTTCGACGCGATAGAGGCGCTTTAGTGCATCGCTGCTGGCCTCGGCGGCGGCAAAATCGCCGGAATACAGGCGTTGCGCGGTATTATTGACCAACCACAGCACTGAAAGCTCGTCCGCCCCGTTTGCCGCCAGGGTTTTCATCTGATCGACCAATTCGCGGCTGGCGGCGACGTCTCCGCTGATGATGCGATGGGCGAACAGACCATAAAGCGTGATCATCCTTTGCCGATCGGTGCCTTTGGCATAGCCGACGGCACTTTCCAGTTTCTTGTAGCTGTCCAACACCGTTGGATGCGAGAACCCCAGACGCTGCACCTGAGCGCTGGCAAGCAGGGACAGCACGGGCAGATACTCCTCGCGGGTGACGGTCTGACCCTTCACCTGATTTTCCATATCCTTCTGCGCGCTTTCCAGATACGTGATCGCCGGGTCGAAGTTTGCGGCCATCAGCATGCGGATGCCGGCCGCGATACAGGCAGAGGGGATCTGATCATGCGCCTTGGCGGCGAGGACATGGTCGGCCAGAAGCTCTGGCAGCCTGGCCACGAGCGCCGGGTCGTGCTGGCGCAACTGGTCGGCAAATAGCAGGTGCAACGCACGCCGCCGCTTGCCCGGCAGCATCTCGTATGCGGCGTCGCGCAACAGGGCGTGATCAAATGTCAGCCCGTCGCGCCGCGCGTGCAGAATGCCGTTGATGGTCAATACGCGCAGCTCATCGTCGAGGCTGTCACGGTCGGGCAGGAGCAGGCGCGCGTGATCGGGGTCGACAACGCGACCCAGCACGGACAGGCATTGAACGACTTCTTTCAAGGGTCCCAGCGCATTGATGATGGCCTGGAATGTGGCCTCGATGCTGCGGGGCAGGGGAACGTCGCCCGCTTGTTTGCCAAGCTGGCGTGCACGCTCGGCCAGCGCCAGCAGAAACAGTGGGTTGCCTTCGGCACGGGAGAGTATGGCGCGGCGTGTGGGCTCTGTCAGGTCGGAATAGGGCGCAAGCGCATCCCTGGCCGCCTTATCTGACAGAGGCTGAAGGTCGACCGCACGGATGCCGATTTCACTGATCAACGCGGTGATCTGGTCCGATCGGCGGCTGGTGATGATCAACCGGGTGGTGAAATCCGGGTCTTCGATCAGATTGCGCAGAACCGTTGCGCTTTCCTCATCGGCCCAGTGGAAATCATCGAAGGCGAGTGCTGCGGCCTTGTGTGACACGATCTTGCGCAGAGCAGATGTCATCAAGCCGATCCGGCGGGCTTTTTGCTGTTCCGGTGGCAAGGAAACGGGCGTTGCCTCGTGCAGCCCCAGAACATTCGCCATCAGGTTCAGATCCTGATCGGACAGGGCAATACCGATGCCCGACAATCCTGCCCGCAACGATGGCAGAGAGGATGCATCGGTCAGGGAAAGCTCGCCACGCACCGCCTCGGCCACGGGAAGCAGCGCGGTCTGGCTCAGGTTGGCCCGCGCGTGCAGGGAAAGGACGGGCGTCGGGGCAATGCGGCGGGTCAGTTCGCTCAGCACTGCGGATTTTCCGATACCGGCCGGTCCGATCAGGGCAAAGGTCGTGGCAGACTGTCCCGTCAGGATCGACAATTCGCGATCCCGTTCCAGCAGCGGTCGACCGGTGTCGGCCTGTTCCAGAAAGGTAAAACCCGCAACGCCGATCACGTCAACGGGCGCGTCTATGCCCTTCAGCGCAATCTTGTCGCAGCGGGTGATGTCCAGTTCCGCCAGTCGCGACAGGAAGGATCGGGTTTCGCCAGATATGACGACGCCGCCGGTGGGGGCTTGTTCCTGCAAGCGGGCGGCGCGGTTCACATGCAGACCGGCCAGTTGCGGAAACAGCGTGCCGGATTGACCGACCCGGCACATGACCTGGCCGCTGTCGATCCCGACGCGAACGTTTTGGCCGTACAGTTTCGCCGGAGCGCTTCTTGCAATCGACAAGCCCGCGGCGATGGCGGACAGCGCCGAATCCTCGCCATCATGGCCCAGCCCGAAGCACGACAACACCCCGTCGCCATAGCGTTGCAGGACGGTGCCGCGATATGTAGTGACCACTTCGTTGACCATCGTGTGGAAGGCGGCGATCGTGTCGTCATAGACTTCAAGCGCGCTGGCACTGGCAAGGGCTGTGGACCCGACCAGGTCGATGAACTGGATCGTCAGGACACGCAATTCTGGGTTCTGGGCATCCAACACGGCTTCGGCCCCGCAGTTGCCGCAGAAACTTGCCCCCTGCGCCAGAGGCTCGGAACACGCCAGGCAGTTCACTACTTGCATCATATCCTCAATCGTTACGCCGCACCCAGGATCGGGCCTCGGCTGCGTGTCTGACGCGGCGGCTGTCCAGAGGGTTTGTCATGGACCAGGAACACCAGATTCGGAAAGCCCCAGGAAGTCCCGGGCCGCGGTGATCCAACAGGGGGCCGACCGCCATTTGCGTGTCGGGAAAACCGTCCGGGCTGGGGTCGGTGACCGAAACCTCGCCCGTTACCGGCGCCACACAAGAGCGGTCAAGTTGCAGGTCAAAGGCGTTATAGAACAGGCGTCCCTGCCTGTTTCGCGTGACAAATGTCATGTCCAGCAGATCCGAAATCGCCCCGTGTGCCGGGTGCCCTGACAGGGCGACCGGATCACGATGCTGCTGGGCGCAAAACTCAATCGCCAGCCCATCCGCGTTTGATGCGGTGAAACGCGTGTTGCCGACCGAGATGTCAGCCTTCGTCTTGGGCATCGCATAGAAAACCTTGCCCGCAAGAATTGCCGAGCTGTTGTTGACATACAGCCGGCGCGGATACAGCAGCGGCGCGGCGCGCCCGTCATCCGTGTGGGTGAAGGGGATGGCAAAGGTTGCCTCGCCATAGGGGCGCATGGCAAGGACGTTCGGAATGAATGAGCCGCGCACATTGTGATAACGGCAAAACGACATCCCCACGGGATGATAGCCGGGGCGCACCATCGGACTATGCCCCAGGTGAATGTCGTCGGGCAGCATGGCCTGCACCTCGTCACGAGGTCTTTCGTAAAAGAAGAACACGCCGGTCATTTCGCCCCTAGCAAAGAAGGGGGTCAGTGGCCACGCTGTCCCCGAGATCGAGTTCGTCTGGAACATCGCCTTTTCAGGCAGGGTGTTCTCCCGCGGAATATCCTCGGCCCCGACATTCAGCAGGTCGACCCCTGTGATGGCAGAGGCGCAGGCAATGCCCGACATGGTCGCCCCTTCGACGCAGCCCGCGTTCAGCCCGCAGCGGGTCCAGTCCCCGGCCAGATACAGGTTGGAAAACCCGCTCTCAGAGGGGGCAAGCCGGTGATAGACGCTGTTGGCAACAGACAGGACATAACGTTCCGATCCGTACATATTCACGCGGGAATAGACTGCGGCCGCGGGGCTTTCGTAAAACAGCCCCTTGTCGAATTTGCCGCGTGTCTTTGCGTTGGGCCACAGATCGGGCAGATCCTTGTCCATCCATGACGCGACAGTGGCGTTGAACTCCTCCAGCGTTTCGCCGTCCGGGGCAGGCGCGCAGAAATACGAGATCGAGGCCGGGCCGGGGGTGGGCCAGTCTTCGTGCGGGATCAGGTGGGACATATCTGCCCAGGTGTCCAGCGGCTCGGCAAAGCCGGTGATAATGGTGCGTAGGGGGGCAGGCGGAATGGCCTTGGGGTCATTATGCGCCGCGACCCGGCTGTCCCAGCCCATATCCTTGGCGGATTTGGTCAGCCACAGCTGGGCGGCGTGGGTTCCGACGGTTTTCACCCGGTCCAGCATCATACGCCAGCGGTCCGAGGCCCGCGTCAATTCGCGCGTCATATAGGGCAGCGACCCAAGCGATGCGCCCAGCAGCACGATGTCGAAATCCCTGCCGCGTTCCAATGTGAACGGCGTGCCGGTGGGTGGCGATTTCTCGCATTCGAAATCGGCGCCCTGTTTCTTCAGCACTTCGCCGTCCTCAAGTTGTGACCACAGTGGCTCGGACGGCCAGCACGGCAAACCGCCAACATCGACCAGGGGGTCATAGCGCCTCGTTTTTACCTTCGCCTGACGGACCATCGACAGGCCGTCGATGCGCGTGCCGGTGTCGTTCAGGTGCAGATCGCGCGCGGCGCAGAAGAACTCGAACTTCACGCCCAGGGCGCTGAGCACCTGATAATAGGGGGCAAAGATCGTATCCCCCATCCCGGCCTGCATCTTGTGAAAGATCGCGGTGGAATAGGTGAAGATCAGGCGTGACATGGCCCGCACTGCGGTGCCCGCGCCGGTGTCGCCCTGCCGGTCGGTGTTGCCCTGCGGGAAGCCGAAGACGAAGTCGTAGCAGCCGCGAATGGCGACCCAGTCCAGCGCCAGATCGCTGGCATTGTTCAGGCGCAGCCAGTCGGTGAACTCCCATTGATCCAGCACGTCATAGCCATTGGTGAACGTGTCGGACCCGACGACCCCCCGCATATAGGCCAGCCCGATATCCACCAGAAACAGGCCGCGTCGTTTGGCGTCGTCCTGAATGTTCTCAGCTGTCTCCATCGCGTGAACGGCTGCCTGAGCCTTGGCAATGAAATCCAGCAGAGCATTGGTGTCGCGCGCCGCGTGTCGGGTCGGGTCGGTGGGCATGGCGCTGATTTGGCGGTGTATGGCCTCGTGATCGGCCAGCAGCCCGGTCGGAAGCGCGATGCCCAACTGGCGATGCGGGCCGTCCTCCAGTTCACCCTTTTTCATGAACTCGATGATAATTTCGAGGATACGCATCATCATCTGGAACGGGCCGGGCACCTTGGTTTCCGACCCGGGCTGTTTCGTGTTGCCTGGCAGGTCGATGACCCAGGGGCGCCACGGATTGTCGTCCAGAGAGGTAGTGGGCACGCGTTCGGCCAGAAAAAGGTGCGACAGGGGTTTGAAGGCCTTGTCCATGCTGCCCAGAGGATCGCTTTCCTTGCGCAGCCCCAGTTCCACCAACTGTTCGTAACAACGGCGCATGTTACGAAACGCATTGTCATAAAAACCGGCCCAGACATGCAGCCCGTGTTCTTCGATCCGCTGTCCGAACCGGGCGTTACGCCCGCTGGCGCCCTTGCCGCCATTGCGCCATCCCATTTGGTATATGGTGATGTCGAATAGCTTGTCCCAATCAGGCGTTTGGGTGATGGCATAGACCGCTGTTATGGCACCCACCCCGCCGCCGATCACGGCAATCTTCTGTTTGGCCATCCCCATGTCCTTGTTTTTATGTGGTAACCCGTTCAAGTGCGGGGTCATTTTTTGCGCCCGCCGGTTCCCGGCTGGATGTCTACATAACTTAACCTATGGTTAACTCTTGCGTTAACTATTTTGGCGAACCGGCCGTGAAAGCCCGGGAAAAGGGTGGTCACGCTGCGGTTGGGTTGCCCTCAGGAATGTCTGATGCGCTGCAATCGCGGCACCGGTTGGGCTAAATCTAGTAAAAGTTGAGATAACCGATGCCCGCGCACGCGGTTTCGGGACGCGCAGCAATAACTGACAAAAATTGTCAAGAACACTTTACCCGACAAAAATACTCATCTATAGCGAGGGCAATCCACAAACAACGAGGGTTCATATGTTCCGATCGACGCTTCTCTCCACCACCGCCGCGTTCATATGCAGCACGGGCCTGGCCCAGGCCGCCACGCCCGACGACATTCTGAAAAACTATGCCGATATTGCGCAGGCCGGCTATGAAGACAGTCTTGCCTTGGCGCAGGCACTGGATGCAGCGGTTGATGCCCTGATCGCCGATCCCACGGATGCCACGCTGATTGCGGCGAAAGACGCCTGGTTGGCGGCGCGCGTCCCCTATCAACAGACCGAGGCTTTTCGCTTTGGCAACCCGTCTGTTGATGCTTGGGAAGGCAAGGTGAATGCCTGGCCATTGGACGAGGGGTTGATCGACTATGTCTCGGCCGATCTGGGCACCAATGACGAGAACCCGTTTTCAACCGCGAACGTTATTGCCAACCCGAACCTGACTGTCGCCGGGGTCAGCATCGACGCGTCAGAAATAACCCCCGCGCTTTTGCAGAACCTGCATGAGGTTGAAGGGATCGAGGCCAATGTGGCAACGGGCTATCACGCGATTGAGTTTCTGCTGTGGGGCCAAGACCTGTTTGGCACCGAACATGGTGCGGGCCAGCGCCCCGTCACTGATTTCGACCCTGCCAACTGCACAGGCGGCAACTGTGACCGTCGCGCGGCCTATCTGAAAGCGGCGACCGAGCTGCTGATCGCAGACCTTCAGGACGCGGTGGCCAATTGGTCCGAAGGCGGGCAGGGGCGCACGGATGTCACGGCCGATCCGAACCGGGGCATTGTCATGGCGTTCACCGGACTGGGCAGCCTGTCTTATGGCGAACAGGCAGGTGAACGGATGAAGCTGGGTCTTTTGCTGAACGACCCAGAGGAAGAGCATGATTGCTTCTCGGACAACACACACAATTCGCATTATTTCGACGGGCTGGGCATTCGCAATGTTTATACCGGACGCTATGTGCGCGTCGATGGGTCGGTGATCGAAGGGCCGTCGCTCTATGATCTGGTGAAGGAAAAAGACGAGACATTGGCCAACAATCTGCTGGGCGACATGGACCGCACGATGATCGCGCTGGGCGATATTCGCACCGCGGCCGAGGCCGGGACGTCCTATGACCAGATGCTGGGCGCTGGTCATCCGGGTGGCGCGCTTGTCGAAAACGCAATCGAGCATCTGGTGGCGCAGACCCGCAACATCGAACGCGCCGTGGCGCTTGTGGGGGCCGAAGGGGTGTCGATCGAAGGGTCGGACAGCCTGGATAACCCGTCCGCCGTGTTCCAATAGATCACGCATCTTGCGACAGACATGAAGGGCAGGCGCACGGCGTCTGCCCTTTGTTATTTCGGCAGGCGCGGTGCGGTTTTTTCCAGCTTCAGCGTGGCATCCGAAAAGACCCACGGCCCCCGCACTCCCGGCACATTTTCGGGCGCAATCTGGATCCCGCGATGCTGGATTTGCGGGTTGGCGAAGGTCTGCTCCATTGTGTTGATCGGGCCTGCGGGCACGGTGGCATCCTCCAGCGCGGCCAGAATGTCGGCCATGGTCCAATGTGCCAGCGACGCCTCGATTTCGGGTGTCAGCGCGGCGCGGTTGGCAACGCGATCCTGATTGGTGGCAAAGCGGGCATCAGCGGCCAGATCATTGTGCCCGATCACCGTACAGAACCGTTGGAATTGGCGATCATTCCCCACGGCCAGAATGATATGGCCATCCTTCACCGGGCAGGCCTGATAGGGCGCGATGTTCGGGTGTTCGTTGCCCATCCGGGTCGGGCTTGTGCCGGTGGTAAGGAAATTCATCGCCTGGTTGGCCATCATGGCAGTGGCGCAATCCAGAAGGCTCATATCCACATGCTGCCCGCGCCCGGTGCGATGGCGCTGTTCGACTGCCGCCAGAATGCCGATCGTGCCGTAAAGCCCGGTCACGATGTCGGTGATCGCAACGCCCACCTTCTGCGGCTGGCCCGCCGGGTCGCCGGTGACGGACATCAACCCCGACAACCCTTGCAGCAGGAAGTCATAGCCTGCGCGCTTGGCCCACGGTCCGTCCTGCCCGAACCCGGTGACCGAGCAATAGATCAGGCGTGGGTTGAGCTTGGCGAGACTTGCATAGTCCAACCCATACTTTGCCAATCCGCCGACCTTGAAATTCTCGATCAATATATCGGCATCCTTGACCAGATCACGCACGATCTGTTGGCCTTCCGGGGTGCGGAAATCGGCGGTGACGCAGTCCTTGCCCCGGTTCGCGCAGTAATAATAGGCGGCGGTCTTGTCGTCATCCCGTTCAATGAAAGGCGGCCCCCATGTGCGCGTGTCGTCACCATCGGGGCTTTCGACCTTCACCACGTCAGCCCCCAGATCGGCCAGCGATTGCCCGATCCACGGCCCGGCCAGAATGCGGGCGAGTTCAACGACTTTCAGACCTTCAAGCGGGTGCATGGCGGCTCCTATAGGTAAGGCGGGGTGCAGGCGGACACGACGCGGGCGGGACGGTCCGAGATGTTGCGGAAACGGTGTGGTTCGCGCGAATTGAACAGATAGGCATCGCCCGCTTTAAGAACGCGCGTGGCGTCGCCCACGGTGACCTCCAACTCGCCCTCGATCACGATACCGCCTTCGTTGGCGTCGTGTTCGATCATGGTCTCGCCCGTATCCGCGCCGGGCTCATAGAGTTCCTGCAAGACCTGAAGCCCGTGCGCCTTGGCGTCGCCCACCTGCCGGATGGTGATCATTTTCCGCGCCGCCTCGTTGTCCTGATACAGTGCGGATGTCAGGTCGCGCAGCTCGGACGGGGTGAAGAACACCTGGTGAGTCGCGGGGGCTTCGGGCTCAAAAAATTCGGACATGGACATGTTCAACCCGCCCAATATCTTGCGCAAGCTGGCGACGGAGGGAGAGGAATGGTTGCGTTCGATCATGGATATCTGTCCATGTGGCACTTGTGCTGCCTCGGCCAACTGCCTTTGAGACAAGCCAAATTGCTGCCTGAGCGTTTTCAGCCGGGTGCCGACATCGAACTCGTCCTGCATCTGCGTTCCTCTTCCCTGATGCCTTGCGACAGGCTGCGCCGGTTTTCGCTTTCGCATATATTGCGCAAAATTTTGATAGCATTGCGCAGGATTTTGCGCAATATGGAGCGGAATCAAATTTCGCTATGGGGGGTTGCATGTCGAACACCGAACAATTGAAGGCGCGGCGCAATGAAGCTGTTGCGTGTGGGGTCGCCACCCGTGGCATCTATGCCGCGCGCGCCGAAAATGCCGAGCTGTGGGATGTGGATGGCAAACGCTACATCGACTTTGCAGTGGGAATTGCGGTGAACAACACCGGCCACCGTCACCCCAAGATCATGGCCGCCGTGGCCCAGCAGGCCGAAGCATTCACCCATACCTGTTTTCACGTCGCCCCCTATGAAGGTTATGTGAAACTGGCCGAGCGTCTGAACGCCGCCACGCCGGGTGATTTCACCAAGAAGACCATGCTGGTGACGACCGGGGCAGAGGCGGTTGAAAACGCCGTGAAGATGGCGCGCGCCTTTACCGGCCGGTCGGGGGTCATCGCCTTCACCGGCGCCTTTCACGGACGCACCCTGATGGGGATGGCGCTGTGTGGCAAGGTGACCCCATACAAGAAAGCCTTTGGCGCGATGCCGCCCGAGGTCGTGCATGTTCCGTTCCCGAATGCATTTCATGGCACCTCGATTGAGGTGTCGCTTTCGGTGCTCGACAACATGTTCAAAAGCTCGATCGACCCCGAACGGGTCGCCGCGATGATCATTGAACCCGTGCAAGGGGAAGGGGGGTTCAATATTGCCCCGCCCGAATTCCTGCGCACTTTGCGCAAGATCTGCGATGAACATGGCATCGTCCTGATCGCAGACGAGGTGCAGGCAGGCATCGCGCGGACCGGCAAGATGTTTGCCTTTGAACATGCAGATGTGGCCGCCGATCTTGTTACCATGGCCAAGGGGTTGGCGGGTGGTTTCCCCCTGTCCGCCGTAACCGGCCGCAAAGAGGTCGTGGATGCAGCCCCGGTGGGCGGCATCGGCGGCACCTATGCGGGCAACCCTTTGGCGGTTGCGGCGTCCAACGCCGTGCTGGACGTGATCGACGAAGAAAACCTGTGCGCCCGCGCCACCGAGATTGGTGACAAGATCATGGACCGCCTGACCGACATCGCGTCCCGGCAAGGGATGGAGGCGATTGGCGACGTGCGCGGGTTGGGGGCGATGGTCGCCTTTGAACTGGTCACGGATCGCGACAGCAACGCCCCCGACACGGCCCTGACCCAAGCCATCGTGGCCGAGGCCGAGGCGCGCGGGCTGATCATCCTGCCCTGTGGCACCCGCGCCAATGCCGTGCGGCTTCTGCCCCCGTTGACCGTTCCGATGGATCAACTGGACGAAGCCCTTGATATCCTTGAAGCCTCGATCGAGGCTGCCATCAACGCGAAAGGAGCCTGAGACATGGCCGATCTTGCCCCGCAATCCCGCCCGGAACTGTCCAGCTTCAACTGGGAAGACCCGTTCCTGCTGGACGCGCAGTTGGAAGAAGACGAACGCATGATCCGCGACAGTGCCTTTGCCTATGCGCAGGAGAAACTGTTGCCGCGTGTCACGGATGCATTTGAGAACGAAGAAACCGACCCGGCGATTTTTGCCGAGATGGGCGAGATGGGGCTGTTGGGCACCACGATCCCCGAGGAATATGGCGGGCTTGGCGCGGGCTATGTGACCTATGGCCTGGTCGCGCGCGAGGTCGAGCGGGTGGACAGCGGCTATCGCTCGATGATGTCGGTGCAATCGTCGCTGGTGATGTATCCGATCTATGCCTACGGCACGGACGAGCAGCGCAAGAAATACTTGCCGAAACTGGCCGCGGGCGAATGGATCGGCTGTTTCGGCCTGACCGAGCCTGACGCCGGATCGGACCCCGGCAGCATGAAGACCACGGCGAAAAAGGTCGATGGCGGCTATGTGCTGAACGGGTCGAAGATGTGGATTTCAAACGCGCCGATTGCGGATGTGTTCGTGGTTTGGGCCAAGTCCGATGCCCATGGCGGCAAGATCAAGGGCTTCGTGCTGGACAAGGGCGCCAAGGGTCTCTCGGCACCGAAGATCGAGGGCAAGCAATCCCTGCGCGCGTCGATCACCGGCGAGATCGTGATGGACAATGTCGAGGTGTCCGAAGATGCGCTGTTGCCGAATGTTGAGGGGCTGAAAGGGCCGTTCGGCTGTCTGAACCGCGCGCGCTATGGTATTGCATGGGGCGCGATGGGGGCGGCGGAAGCCTGTTGGCATGCCGCGCGCCAGTACGGGCTGGACCGCAAGCAATTCGGCAAGCCGCTGGCGCAGATGCAATTGTTTCAATTGAAGCTGGCCAACATGCAGACCGAGATCACCCTGGGCCTGCAAGCTGCACTGCGTGTCGGGCGTTTGATGGATGAGGCGAGGGCCGCACCGGAAATGGTCAGCCTGATCAAGCGCAACAATTGCGGCAAGGCGCTGGAGATCGCGCGCCACGCCCGTGATATGCATGGCGGCAACGGGATCAGCCAGGAATTCCACGTGATCCGCCACATGGTGAACCTTGAAACCGTCAACACCTATGAAGGCACCCATGACGTTCACGCCCTGATCCTTGGACGCGCGCAGACCGGATTGCAGGCGTTTTTCTGAACTGGTCAGATCCAATATGAAAGGGCGCCGGTTGGCGCCCTTTTTCGTGATCAGCTTGCGGAGTCACCCAGACATTCCGCAATCGCACCGGCTTGGCCCTGCAACAGATCCGTGTAGAGGTTTGGCCCGGGGAGCAGGTTTGAGCCGTTCGGGTCCAGCACTCCGAAGCCAATGTTTGTGCCATCGACAAGATCGCGCATCATGTCTTGACCCTCGGCCGCTTCTGCGAACACACACGCCACCCGGCCGCTGTTCAACAGTTCCTCGATCTCGGCCAGTCGCGCAGCCGAGGGCGGGGCGCTGTCACTTTCGCGCACCGCCCCCAGCGATGACAGGCCGTAATGGTCGGTGAAATACCCATAGGCATCGTGAAAGACGACAAAGCCGTGGTTCCGAACAGGGTCCAACAGCGTCGCGATTTCTGTATCTGTCTGTTGCAAGCGCGCCAGTGCGTCAGTGGCATTCGCGCGATACTGTTCAGCGTTCTCGGGGTCATGGTGGGCGAGTGCTTGGGCGATTTCGTTCAACCAGACCGCCCCGTTTTCCGGTGACAGCCATGCATGCGGGTCATGCGCGTGCCCGTCATGGTGTTCATTCTTCTCGTGATCATCGTGATCACTGTGGTCGTCATGCGCATCATGGCTGTGGCTGGCTTCGCGCAGGTGGGTGCCGGGCAGATCCAGAAGCGCGACCGTGCGGGATGTGCCGTCGCCGGGCAGGGCGCGTTCCAGCCAGGGGGTCAACTCGGCCCCGACCCAGAACACCAGATCGGCCTGTGACAGCGCGCGCATCTGCGAGGGGCGCATTTGAAAGGCGTGGGGGTCCGCGCCTTGGGGCAGCAAAAGCTCCGGCCGGGCCAGATCGCCGATCACGGTCGCGACCAGTGAATGAACGGGGGCAATATCCGTCACGACGCGCGGCGGATCAGCGGCAAGCGGTGTGGCAGACAGAAAAAGCGCGGGAAGGGTAAAGCGGTACATGTTCGGCCTTGAGATGGTGAGTGTAATGTTATACCATTTTGAAAGTGATAATATTACATAACCGAGATGTCAAACCCGAATGAGTGATCACGATCCCTCCTGCGCCTTTCAGTCCCATGACCACGAAGCCTGCACCCATGATGTTCTGTCGCGTGCCCAGAATATATGCCGCGAAAGCGGCGCGCGTCTGACGCCTGTCCGAAAACGCGTGCTGGAAATCTTGTTGGAAGAACACCGGGCGATAGGGGCCTATGACGTTTTGGAACGTTTGTCCGCCGAGGGGTTCGGAAGCCAACCTCCGGTCGCTTATCGCGCATTGGAATTCCTTGTGGATCAAGGCTTTGTCCATCGTATCCGCAGATTGAACGCCTTTGCCGCCTGTTCATCCCCCGGTAGCGATCACGCGCCGGTGTTCTTGATTTGCAAGGCGTGCAAGGCGGTTGCGGAAACGCCCGGACAATCTGTTCGGGAAGAAGTTGATCGCATTGCAAATGGCGTTGGGTTCACCGTCGAACGCAGCAATATCGAGGCGCTGGGTCTGTGCCCCACCTGCGCGGGCGAGGCGGCGGCATGAGCTTGATCACCGCCCGGGATCTTTCGGTGTCGCATGGGCGACGGCAGGTTCTGCGCGGCGTCAATATCTCGATCGACCCTGGCGAGATCGTTACGATTGTCGGCCCCAACGGGTCGGGCAAATCCACCTTGCTGCGCGCCTTGCTGGGGATGTTGCGTGTGTCGGGGCAGATCAGCAGAAAGCCGGGGCTTGTGGTCGGCTATGTGCCGCAGAAACTGGCACTGGATCGCAGCCTGCCAATGCCGGTGTCCTGTTTTCTGAACCTGCCTACTCGTCACAGCCCCGCTGAACAGGCCGAGGTTTTACGGCGCGTTGGGGTGCCCGACGTCGCCCGTCAACAGGTCGCCGAGTTGTCGGGCGGTCAGTTCCAGCGCGTGTTGCTGGCGCGCGCGTTGCTGGCCAGGCCCGACCTGCTGGTGCTGGACGAGCCGACGCAAGGGCTGGATCAGAACGGCGAGGCCGCGTTTTACCGCTTGATCGAAACCGTGCGCCGCGAAATGGGGGTTGCCGTCCTGATGGTGTCCCATGACCTGCATGTGGTGATGAGCGCCTCGGACCGGGTGATTTGCCTGAATGGTCATGTCTGTTGCGAAGGCACCCCGCATGTGGTGCGGGACGCGCCGGAGTACCGGGCGCTGTTTGGGCAAGGCACACAGGGTGCGCTGGCGCTGTATCAACACGAACATGATCACGCGCATCACGACTGCGACCATGAACATGTTGCCAAAAAGGATATCGCGCATGCTGGATGATTTCCTGTTGCGCGCGGCTCTGGCCGGGATCGGCGTGTCGATCGCCACCGGGCCGCTGGGGGCATTCGTGGTTTGGCGGCGGATGGCCTATTTCGGGGACGCAACGGCACATGCGGCGATCCTGGGTGTCGCGCTGGCGCTTTTGATGGCACTGCCCATCTGGCTGGGCACGTTGGTGATTGCTCTTGCCATGGCGCTGGCGATCAGCTGGATGTCAGCTCGCGGTCAGTCGCCCGATACCGGGCTGGGGGTTCTGTCCTATTCGGCCCTGTCGGCGGGGCTGGTGGCCATTTCCTTCGCGCCTGGTGTGCGGGTGGACCTGTCCGCTTTCCTGTTTGGCGATATTCTGGCGGTGACGCGGGGCGATCTGGTGCTGGTCTGGGGCGGTGCGCTGGCGATTGCCGGGCTGATTGCCTGGCGCTGGTCACGTCTGCTTCTGTCGACACTCAGCCCGGATCTGGCGGCGGCCTCGGGCATCAATCCGACGCGCGAGGGGATCGTGCTGACCCTGTCGCTTGCCATCGTGGTCGCAGTGTCTTTGAAGGTGGTCGGGGCGCTTCTGATCTCGGCCTTGCTGATCATTCCGGCGGCTGCGGCCCGGCTCGTGTCATCCAGCCCGGTCGCCATGGCAGTGACGGCGGTTCTGATCGGGTGGGGTGCCAGCCTGGCCGGATTGTGGGGATCGTTGCAATATGACACGCCCGCCGGTCCGTCGATCATCGTGGCGGCGGCGTTGATCTATCTGGTGCTGACAGGGTACAGCACTGTCCGAGAAGCCTGACCGTGCCAGAAGGACCCGACATGCCCGCCCTTGATCGCGCCATTCAGATCGCCCGGACCGCGCAGGCAAAGGTCATAATACCTGAAGGTGATGATGCGCGCATCGCGGCTGCGGCGGACAGGTTGCAGCGCGAAGGACTGGCTGTGCCGGTGCAGCTTTCCCAGCCGAAGGCGCATCATGTGAAGGCGCTGATGACAGCACGCCCAATGCGCGACCGCATTGCCGCCCGGATGCTGCAGCGACCCTTGATGCAGGCGGCGGCCATGGTGGCCACCGGCGAGGCAGACATCCTGGTCGCAGGTGCCCTCGCACCCTCGCGCCGTGTGATCGAGGCGGCGTCGATGGTGATCGGGCTGGAGGAGGGCACCACAACGCCATCGAGCTTTTTCCTGATGGTCTTACCGGATGGGCGCGAGATGATTTTTGCCGATTGCGCCGTGACTGTGGAGCCAGACGCCGCGCAACTGACTGATATTGCAAGAAGCTCGCACCTGTCAGCGACGCGGCTTTTGGGTGCGGGACGGGTGGCGCTGCTGTCTTATTCAACTGGGCAATCCGGCAGCGGCCCGTCCGTCGACAAGGTTGCCAGCGCCGCAGAGCTTTCGGGATTTCCCGGTCCCGTGCAGGGGGACGCCGCCCTGAACCGCGCCATTGCCGCGCAGAAAGGCAGTGCAGGGCAGGGGGATGCCAATGTGTTGGTATTTCCAAACCTGGATGCCGGCAATATCGCCTATAAGCTGATGGTCGAACTGGCCGGCGCACGCGCCTACGGGCCGATCCTGCAAGGGTTCAAGCGCCCGGTTTGCGATCTGTCGCGCGGCGCGACAGTCGATGACATCGTGGCCAGCACGGTGCTGGCGATCGCGGCAGATCGGATGTCGCGGGCCAGCTAGGCGTTGGCGCTGGCTTGCGCGGCCGTCACGGCGATCATGTGCAGAATATCTTCGGCCGTACAGCCGCGTGACAGATCGTTGGCAGGCTTGGACAACCCCTGAAGCACGGGACCGATGGCCGTGGCCCCGCCCACGCGCTGGGCGATCTTGTAGGCGATGTTGCCGCTTTCCAGGTTGGGGAAAATGAACACGTTGGCAACACCCTCCAACGGGCTGCCCTCGGCCTTTCGGGCGGCCACATCCGGCACGAAGGCGGCGTCGAACTGCAACTCACCATCAATCAACAGATCGGGAGCACGCTGTTTCGCAATTTGTGTCGCGGTCACGACCTTGGACACCGAGTGGTGCTCCGAACTGCCGCGGGTCGAGAAGGAAAGCATCGCCACGCGCGGCACCTCGCCTGTGAGGGTGATGAACGAGTCCGCCGAAGACAACGCGATCTGCGCCATTTCCTCTGCCGTCGGATCCACCACCAGCCCGCTGTCGGCAAAGATCATCGCGCCCTTGCGGGCGTGGTGCACCTCGCAAAACAGCATCAGGAAAAAGCTCGACACCAGTTTTGTGTCAGGTTTCGGGCCGATGACCTGAAGGGCGGTGCGCACGATCTCGGCGGTGGTGGCGGTGGCACCGCCGACAGTGCCGTCCGCGTGCGCCGCCTTTACCATCAACGCTGAGAACACATGGGGGTTCAGCGCCGCAACGTCAGCCTGGCTTTGTGTGATGCCCTTATGCTTGCGAAGCTCGTAATAGAGTGCCGCAAGTTCCTTCAGATGTGGCGAGGTTGCAGGCTCGTGAAGTGTGATCCCGTCGATGCATTTCAAGCCAAGCGTGTCGAAGGTGGCGTTGATCTCTGACAGGTTTCCCACAAGCCCGACCTGTGCAATGCCTTGCGAGGCCGCGTCATGCGCAGCCTGCACCACCCGCAGCGCGCTGCCTTCGGACAGCATGATCCTGTGATTGGATCTTGCGGCGTTGCGCAGAAGCGTTTCCAGCGGCTTCATCAGAGTGAGCCTTTCGTATGGGATTACCGGGCCTCACCATGACGCCCGGCCGGAACGTCAAACCTTTTGCGGGCGCATGTCAGCCTTGCTGATCCCGGCGACAACCACCGGCTTTTTCATCGCATCGCGGCGGAACGGTTCACCAAGTTCCTGGTTGATCATCGCCTCGATGATGGTGGTCTTGCCCTCTTTCTGATCCTTGATCGCTTGGTCCAGGGCGGCGGTCAGTTCGTCCATGGTCCGCGCCACGACGCCTTGCAGGCCACACGCCTTGGCAATGCCCGCATAGCTGACCTGGGTGTCCAGCTCGGTCCCGACGAAATTGTCGTCATACCACAGGGTCGAGTTGCGCTTCTCGGCGCCCCATTGATAGTTGCGGAACACGATTTGCGTGATGGCAGGCCATTCTTCGCGCCCGATCGCGGTCAGTTCGGTGACGGCGATGCCGAAGGCCCCATCGCCCGAGAACCCCACCACTGGTATGTCCGGGCAGCCGATCTTGGCGCCCACGACTGCAGGCAGGCCATAACCGCACGCGCCAAACAGGCCGGGCGCCAGGTACTTCCGGCCCGCCTCGAACGTCGGATAAGCGTTGCCGATGGCGCAGTTGTTGCCGATGTCGGACGAGATGATCGCCTCTTTCGGAAGGGCGGCCTGAATGGCGCGCCACGCCATGCGCGGGCTCATCCAGTCGGGTTTTGCATCGCGCGCGCGTTCGTTCCAGGTGGTCCCGGGGTCATCGTCTTCGTGATCCATCGACGACAATTGCTGTGCCCAGGCGGATTTGGTCTGGGCAATGGTCGACTTGCGTTCTTCGCGGCTTGCATCGCCTGCATCTGCCGACAGTTTGTGCAGAAGCGTCGTTGCCACTTTCTTGGCATCGCCTACGATCCCCACGCTGATCTTCTTGGTGAGGCCGATCCGGTCGGGATTGATATCCACCTGAATGATCCTGGCGTCTTTCGGCCAGTAATCCAGCCCATAACCTGGCAGGGTCGAGAACGGGTTGAGACGCGTGCCAAGCGCCAGCACCACATCGGCTTTCTGGATCAGCTCCATCGCGGCCTTGCTGCCGTTATAGCCCAAAGGTCCCGCGAACAGAGGGTGGCTGCCCGGGAAGGCGTCGTTGTGCTGATACCCCACGCAGACAGGCGCATCGAGCCGCTCGGCCAGTTCCATTGATTCTTCGATTGCCCCGCCCAGCACGACACCTGCCCCGTTCAGGATCACCGGAAATTTCGCATGGGACAGAAGATCGGCGGCCTGGGACAATGCCTGCTCGCCGCCTGCCGGGCGCTCGAAGGTCACGATTTCGGGCAATTCGATGTCGATCACCTGCGTCCAGTAATCGCGCGGAATGTTGATCTGGGCCGGCGCGCAGGCCCGCTTGGCGTTCAGGATCACCCGATTCAGCACTTCCGCGATGCGCGACGGGTCGCGGACCTCTTCCTGATAGGCCACGCAATCGGCAAACATGTTCATTTGCTCGATCTCCTGAAACCCGCCCTGGCCAATGGTCTTGTTGGCTGCTTGCGGCGTCACCAGCAGAAGGGGCGAGTGGTTCCAATAGGCGGTTTTCACGGCAGTCACGAAGTTCGCGATGCCGGGGCCGTTCTGCGCGATCATCATCGACATCTTGCCAGTGGCGCGGGTGTATCCATCGGCCATCATCCCGCCCGACCCTTCATGGGCGCAGTCCCAGAAAGTGATGCCCGCGGCGGGGAAGTTGTCGGAAATCGGCATGAAGGCCGAGCCAATGATGCCGAACGCGTGTTCGATTCCGTGCAGTTGAAGCGTTTTCACAAAGGCTTCTTCGGTGGTCATCTTCATCTGGAACTCTCCCTTGAAAACAACGCCTGTTCCGGTGATCCGCGGTGCCGGGCAGGCGTGGTGTTGCCAATATTCTTAGGCAGCACGGGGGGCTTGCTATAGGGCCAGTTGACTGGGCTATTTGGCGCCAGTCTGTTGCATTTCCGCGATTTCACGCGCGATCAGGGATATCCCCTTGGGAATGCGGGATGCTGGGATCGAGCTGTAGGCGATGCGAAAGAAGTTGCGCGGCGGCGTGCTGCTTGCAAAGAAAGGAGCGCCGGGTTCGATCACGACTTCATGTGCCATCAAACGATCCGCCAGCAGGCGTGTGTCGATGCCCTCGGGTGCGCGCATCCAGAAGGCCGAGCCGCCAAAGACGCCGCGCCCTGCGATGGTCAGGCCGGCATCCTCGATCGCGGTGTTCATCACGTCGCGCCGGTCGTGATAGGCCGCCCCAATCCGGCGGATCAGGGCGTCGTAATGCCCCAGAGACAGAAAGTAGGCCACGGTGCGTTGGATCAATCCGGGCGGGTGACGCAGCACCAAAGACCGCAGCGCGCGTGCCTCGCGGATAAAGGGTTCCGACCCGACCAGATAGCCAAGGCGCAGGCCGGGAAACAGCGATTTCGAGAAGCTGCCGACATAGATCACACGCCCTTCGCGATCCAGCGATTTCAAGGCGGGTGAGGGTGGGTTCAGGAACGACATCTCGAAATCATAGTCGTCTTCGACGACCACCGCTTCCAGCTCGCGGGCGCGTTTCAGCAACGCCTTGCGCCGGTCCAGCGGCATCGTGGCCGTTGTCGGGCTTTGATGGCTGGGCGTAGTATAGATGACATCCGTGCCATCGGGCAGCGCATCGGGGGCCAACCCGCCCCGATCCACCGGAATTCTCACAAGATGACAGCGGCTTTGCGTCAGGATATCGCGCAAGGAATAATAGCAAGGATCTTCGATCGCCGCCGTGCGCCGCTGGGTCAGCAGGACCTGCGCCGTCAGCCACAGCGCGTTCTGGGCGCCCAGCGTGATCAGAATCTCTTCTGGTCGGGCCAGAATACCACGCCGGGGCAGGATGTGGCGTGCAATGAATTCGGTCAGTTGCGGATCATCCTGGTCATAATAATCGCGCATCATCGCCGGGTGGTCTTTTTGCCCCAAAGCCCGAAGCGCACAAAGCCGCCATGAGTTGTGGTCAAACAGCGTCGGATCGGCCTGCCCATAGATGAACGGGTATTTCATCCGCCGCCAGTCCAGCGGCTTTGCGGGCGTGCTGCCCCCGGTAAAGCTGGTGCCGATGGCGCGCACCCAATCCACCTTGTCCTCGCCTCGCGCACGCAGTTTGAACGAAGGAGGTTCCGGCGCGTTTTCAGAGACATAGAAGCCGCTGCGCCCCTTCGACGTCAGATAGTCGTTTGCCTGCAACTCGGTATAAGCAAGCGTGACCGTGATCCGGCTGACCCCCAGATGCGCCGACAGGCGCCGGGTCGATGGCAGCTTTTCGCCACGCGGCAGCCGCCCGGACAGGATCGCCTCGGCGATCATCTGCTGGATCTGCGCCTGAAGCGTGCCTTGGGCGTCTTGATCCAGAAAAAAGGTTTCAACGGGGGCAGCCATGCAGGCGACCCTAGCGTGGACCTAGTTCCATGGCAATCTGGACATAATGCCAGTTCAGCGATTGGACGATATCCAGGCCGACATCAGACCGGCATCGCGGAAGCATTCATCCGGGATCGCACGGCGTTTCAGTCGTGCAATGCGTTCGGCAAAGGCCACCTGACGCGAAGTCGCGCGCCCGTCGGTGACGCGCGGTGTGGTCGCGTTCAGGCGTGCCTGATGTTCCCCGATCCACGCGGACAGGGCGGCACGGTCACTGATCTTGTCGGCCGGGATGTCTGCCCCCAACCGGGCAGCGATATGGCGGGCATAGTCGACCTGTTTCGGAGTCGGCGGCAAAGTGCGGGCAGCGTGCATGTTCGATCCTCCTGTTCCTGATCTGTTTCACAACCATCACATGAGAACAAATATAGAACATTTTGCCGAAAAGTCTAGTATCGCCGCCGAACCTGCGGTCAGGCCCGGCGGCAAACCGCCATCAGCAGCGAGGCTGTTCCAGCTTCCAGGTCAGGTTCGCGCGCACGGCAGGCCATTCGGATGCAATGATCGAATAAACCGCCGTGTCGCGGATCGCGTCACCGGGTCCGATTTGATGACTGCGCAGGACGCCATCCAGCTTGGCGCCCAATCGTTCGATCGCGCGTCGGCTTTGCTGGTTCATAAAGTGGGTGCGAAATTCAACCGCGATACAGTCAAGTGTATCGAAAGCATGTGCCAACAACAGTCGCTTGGCTTCGGTGTTCAGCGGCCCGCGTTGCACGGATGGGCGATACCAAGTCGATCCGATCTCGACCCGTCGGTTTGCCGCGTCGATATTCATATAGGTGGTCATGCCGACCGGAGTTTCGTCCGGCGTCATCACGCAGAACGGCAACATGGATCCTGCTTTTTGCAATCCAAGCCGGCGCTCGATTTCGGCTTCCATTTCCTCGGGGCGGGGAACCGAGGTGTACCACAGCTTGTGAAGCGCCCCTTCTGCGCTGGCGTCCCGCAGGGCTGGGGCATGATCCGGCGTCAGAGGTGCAAGCACGACGTGATTTCCGGTCAGGGTGATGGGGGCGGGCCACATGGAATTGTCCTTCCTGCAATGGGTGACGACAGTCACGCCCAGAATGCAAAAAAGCGGGCCAATGAAAAGGCCCGCCTTTCTTCCGTGAGTGGGTACGTCCTAGCCGAAAACCTTGGCCAAGGCGTTGTCGACGGCATCGGTGATCCGATCCACGTCATCGGCAGTCACGATCAGCGCCGGGCTGAAGCAAAGCACGTTGTTGCGCCCGGGGATCGAGCGGTTGCTGGCCCCGATGATCACACCCTGCGCGCCACAGTCGGCCACGACGGCGGCGATGTCCTTTTCCGATACCGGCTCTTTCGTCTCGCGATCCTTCACCAGCTCGGCGCCTAGAAACAGGCCCTTGCCGCGCACATCGCCAATCACCGCGTGCTTGTCCATCAAAGCCTTCAGGTTGCCAAGCATCCGTTCGCCCATCTTGGTGGTGTTTTCCAGCAGCCCCTCGTCCTCGATGATCCGCATGTTTTCCAGCGCGGCCGCCGGGCCGGCGGTGCAGCCTCCGAAGGTCGAGATGTCGCGGAAATGGTTCAGAACATCGTCCGAGTTGTCTTTGAACATCTCGAACACCTTCTCGGTGGTGACGCAGCAGGCAATCGCCGCATAGCCCGAGGCAACACCCTTCGCCATGGTGACGAAATCAGGCTGGATGCCATAGTGCTGATAGCCGAACCAGGTGCCTGTGCGTCCAAGTCCGCATACGACCTCGTCGATATGCAGCAGGATGTCGTATTTGTCGCATACCTCGCGCACGCGGTCCCAATATCCTTCGGGCGGCTCGATCACGCCGCCACCGGCCGTGATCGGTTCAAGGCACAGGGCACCGACCGTCTCCGGGCCTTCGCGCAGGATCACGTCTTCGATCAGATCGGCGGCAGCGCGACCCAGCTCAGCGCCAGACAGATGACCCAGCCCGATTTCATCCTTGCGATACTCCATGCAGTGGGGGACGCGCACGAAATCAGGGGCAAACGGGCCATATTGCATGTTGCGTTCATCCTGCCCACCGGCTGACATCGCGGCAAGGGTCGAGCCGTGATAGTCGCGGTCGCGATACAGGATCTTGGTTTTCTTGCCGCCATAGCGTTTATGCGCGATCTGGCGCACCATCTTGAACGCCTTTTCATTCGCCTCGGAGCCTGAATTCGTAATATAGACGCGGGTCATGCCCGGCATTTTCGAGATCAGCTTTTCCGAGAACATGGCCCCCGGAATGGATCCGGCCGAGCCTGCGAAATAGTTCAGCGTTACCAGTTGGTCACGCACGACATCCGCGATGCTTTCCCGGCCATAGCCGACATTCACCGTCCAGACGCCGCCCGACACGGCGTCAATGTACTCCTTGCCGTTCTGGTCCCAGACGCGCATCCCCTTTCCTTCAACGATGATCCGGGGATCAACCGTTTCAAACGGCTTGTGCTGGGTCAGGTGATGCCAGACATGGGCCTTGTCTGCTTCGACAACATGCGAAATGTCATTTTCCTTCAGGGCGCCGTCCATTTTATCCTCCGGGGGGTTGTGGTCCGGCCGCGCAAGGGCGGGGGACTCAGTATCTTTGATCAAAAAGAAGGATGACATTTCTGGCCGCGAAAAATAGGTCCAGCGCAATCTTGTTTTACGTCCAGATTGCGGGCAGGGCGCAGGGGAAACGCAAGGGGCAGCCCGTGTGGACGATCTGCGGTCTCTGCCATGCGGGGGGTGGATTTCACCGCCGATTTTGCTTAACTCGCCCCATGGCCGGACAAACGGAAACTGTCTTGAACGCGATCCTGTCGGGGATTGACCGGGGAGAATTAAGCCCCGGTGATCCGATTGATGAAAACGCGCTGATCGCGAAATACGAAGTGTCGCGCACGCCCCTGCGCGAAGCGTTGTTGCGGCTTGACGCGATGGGTCTGATCCTGCGCCAGCCGCGCAAGGGGGCTGTCCTGTTCAAGCCAACGCTTGAGGAGTTTCTGGCCATTCTCGAGGTTCACGCGCGGCTGGAAGGGCAGGCGGCGGGGCTTGCGGCGCGGCGTATCTCTGCGCCAGCGGGCGCGCAACTGATGCAGATTGTTGACGCCTGCGACACCCATGCGCGCGACAAGGGGGATGGCAACCCGGATGGCTATTACGCGCTGAACCTTGAGTTTCACAAACAGGTTGGCGAGGCGTCAGGCAACCCGTTCCTTCTGGACATGATCAAGATGAACGCGCGCAAGTTGCTGGCTTACTATCGGGCGCGCTATGCCTATCCCGGTGCCATCGCCCAAAGTGCCGAGGAACACCGGCAGATTGCCGCGTTGATCTTGTCGCACAAAGCTGACGAGGCCGAGGCTCTGATGGTCCGTCATGTCCAATTTGACCGCGTGACGGTCATGGACCTGCTGGCAAAGCTGGGTTGATGCGGGTCAGGCAGCGCGTTCGTGTTCAAAGAACCGGATGATGCAATCCGAGAACAAGCCATTGTCGGCCGACAGAGGCAACGAGGCGCGGGCCTTTTCGATCACATTGGCCGGTTTTTCGGACGCCAGTTCCTCGATCAGGGCTGCGATGAAATCATGGGTCATCTCCGGGTGGTTCTGCGTGGTGAAGACGTGATCTCCGATCACGAAACCACCCACCGGGCAGCCGTCGTGACGCAAAACGATTTCGGCACCACCGGGCAATGTGGTCACCTGTTCGATATGCGCGCCATATTGCCAGAAACGGCGTGCTTCCATCCAGGGCGGGCGGGCGGTTGCTTCGACTTCGACCGATCCCAAGATCCAGCCATCCGGGTTTTGGCCGACCTCTCCCCCCAAGGCCAGTGCGATGGCCTGATGACCAAAGCAGGCGCCGAACAGCGGTTTTCCTGATGCTTCGATACGGGTGATCAGATCCAGCAAGCGCGCGATCCACGGCGCGTCATCATGCACGGATGCCGGGCTACCGGTGACGATCCACCCGTCATAATTCGACTCGCTTTTTGGGAACTTGCCATCTTTCACCGAATAGACGGTGAAGGCCCAACCGGGGCGTTTCGGCGCAAGCAACGCTTTCCACTTCTCTCCATCCTTTGGATGTTGCTGGGAAAATGCGCTTTCATCGGTGTTGGTCATCAAGATCGCGATGTGCATGATTTCTCCGCTTTACATATTTAACACGTTATATAAAATATTTTCAGACGCGCAACATACAATCGCGCAGCAGCCAGGGAGGCGCGCATGACGGTCTGGACCCCGAGTGACGACGGATTTGCCGATCTGTCCAGTCACGACACCTTCGTGAACGGTGCGCCGCACAACACGTTCGCCCGGCTGCGACGTGAAGATCCCGTCAGTTGGACAGATTGGGACGGGGGGGAAGGGTTCTGGAGCATCGTGCGCCATGCCGATATGACCGAGCTGAACCGAAACTATCAGGTCATGTCCTCGGCGCGTGGTATTCGGATGGAGGATCAGACTTATGAGGAGTATCTGGCGCGGCGCACCTTTCAGGAAACCGACCCGCCCGAACATATGAAAACGCGGGTGAAAGTGGGCAAGGCGTTTTCGCGCCCCGTGGTGGCCGGGTTCGAGCAACAGATCCGCGAATTGTGCCACCCCATTCTGGATGCGGCGCTGGACAAGGGCAGCTTTGACGCCACCAAGGAAATTGCACGGCAATTGCCGATGATGATGCTGGGGCGCATTCTTGGCACGCCGGACGAAGACCTGCCTTGGCTTGTCGAAAAGGGCGATGCACTGATCGCCAACACCGACCCGGACTTCACCGATCACGTTCTGGACAAGATGGAGACGGACGAATACCGGATGATGCCGTTCAACTCGCCTGCCGGGGCCGAGCTTTTTGACTATGCAAAGCGGCTGATGGCGGAGAAGAACCGCAAGGGCGACACTGATGGCGTTCTGCACATGATCCTGCAACAGGACAAGGATGGCAACGTCATGCCGGAACAGGAGTTTCGCAACTTCTTCTGTCTGCTCGTGGCGGCAGGCAACGACACAACCCGTTATTCGATTGCCGCGGGCATTCAGGCCATGTGCCATCAGCCCGAGCTTCTGGGCCAGATGCAGGAGGGTGGTGATGTCTGGACCACCGCGCCGGACGAGATCATCCGTTGGGCCACGCCTGCGCTTTATTTCCGGCGCACCGCGACCTGCGACCACGACATTCACGGCAAGACCATCCGTGAAGGTGATAAAGTGCTTTATTGGTGGATCTCGGCCAACCGCGATGAAAAAGTGTTCGACGACCCCAATCGCGTGAACCTGCATCGCAGCCCAAACCGGCACATGTCCTTCGGGCAGGGTGGGCCGCATGTGTGTCTAGGCATGCATTTGGCGCGGCTGGAGGTGCGGGTTTTGTTTGAAGAACTCGCAAAACGCGTCAAACTGGTGGAACCGGCGGGGGATCACAAGTTCCTGCGGTCCAACTTTGTCGGTGGGATCAAAGAACTGCCTGTCACGATGCAGGCGACATAACCCGCTCAATCGGGGTGGCCTGACAATTGTCGGGTAGGGAGGTGAGATGAAAGACCGTTTGCGCGCCCTTTGGTGCGACCACCTGAGCATTCTGCGCGGCAAATACCTGCCCAACCATAAGATCCAGGATGGAAACACACGCTTCTGCCGGTCAACCTTCGGGGTGCATTACGACAAGGATCTGCTGGACGCGCCGGGCGCGATGATGAAGCAGGGCCTGCCGGACATGGAACTGCGCTGGAACGAGGCAGACATTCGGGACAGTTGGGAAAGCGCGACCCAGATCGTGATTGGCGATCTTTATGATCAGGATGGTGCGCCGCTTGAGCTGTGCGGACGGCAAGCTCTGAAACGCGCCATCGCGGCGTGGCAGGCGCGGGGGCTCACGCCGATGATCGGGATCGAGCTGGAGTGCTACGCCCTGATGGCCAACGAGATCGGTCGCCTTGTGCCCTATGACGCACCGGGTGGGGTGGTGTACGGGACCGGCCCGTTCTCCGACCCGCTTCGCTTTACCGATGACATCTGGGAACGCGCGGACAAGCTGGGCTTCAACGTCGATATGATCACCGCAGAATATGACAGCCCGCAGTTCGAATTTACCCTGACCTTCGACGAAGCGTTGAAGCAGATGGATGACATCGTGTTGTTCCGCCAGATGGCGCGCGAGGTGGCGTTGGAACACGGTCTGGTCCTGACCTTCATGCCCAAACCGATTGCCGAGGCAGGCGGATCGGGGATGCATGTCAATTTCAGCTTCCGCGATCAGGAAGGGCGCAACGCGCTGGACAACGGCCCGGTTGGCGGGCCGGAGAACATGAACGATCTGGCGCGCGGCTGCATCGCCGGTCTGATGCACCACCACAAGGGGCTGTCGGGTCTGGTCGCGCCCACGACCAATTCCTATCAGCGGCTGCAACCCGGCACCCTGTCCGGCTATTGGCGCAACTGGGGCGGCGACCATCGCAATGTCACCACGCGCATTTCCAACGAAGGGGGCGCGAAGTCGCGCCTTGAACACCGGATGGCGGATGCCACGGCCAATCCCTATACGGCGGTTGCCGCCGTGCTTCAGGCATCGCTGCTGGGGGTTGAGAACAATTATGCGCTGGGGCCGATGGAAACGGGTGATGGCTTTGACCGAACCGATGCCACAGACGGCACGGCTGTCGATTTGAAACGTGCGATGAACGATCTTGAGGCCGACCAGACGCTGGGGGATGCCGTGGGCCGCTTGCTGGTCGACAACCACATTTACATAAAGCGCAAGGAAGTCATCAAAACCCGCGACCTTGAGGGCGACGGGCTGCGCGATTTCTACGTGCATTTCGTCTAGCATACGGAAAGATAAAGAAGAAATGATATGAGAGTGACCTGGGTCTTGCCTGGGGGCGAGGAAGTCGTGGCTGACGTCAAGGACGGCGTGAACCTGATGGAAGCCGCCGTGGCCAACAATGTTGCGGGTATTCAGGGCGAATGTGGCGGGTCACTGTCCTGCGCCACCTGCCATGTGCATGTTGCAGGCGACTGGCTGGCAAAGACCGGTGAAAAAAGCGATTTCGAAGAGGCGATGCTGGACATGGCCGATGGCGACGTCACCGACGCCTCGCGCCTGTCCTGTCAGATCACGGCATCGGGCGATTTGGACGGGATCCGGCTGATCGTGCCAGTCTGACACCGCTTGCGGGCAAACTGTGCTATCCTTCGGTTACAAAACGGAGGATATCATCATGTCACTCGGAGCGTTTTCCGTCAGTCTGGGCGTGAAAGACCTGTCCAGATCGCGCGCTTTTTACGAGACGCTGGGGTTTGCCGTCTTTGCCGGGGACGAGGCGCACAACTATCTGATCATGAAGAACGGTGATGCGATTGTCGGGCTGTTTCAGGACATGTTCGATGGCACGATGCTGACGCTCAACCCCGGTTGGGACCAGTCGGCGCGCACCGTGGACCCTTTCGAGGATGTACGCGAGATCAAAGCCCGGCTAAAGGAAGCCGGGCTTGAGATCACGCAGGAAAAGGGTGGCGATGACGGTCCGGCCAGTTTCGTGGTCATCGACCCCGACGGGGTGCCGGTCCTGTTCGACCAGCACCGTTAACGGTCATCAGGCGGCTGCGAACCCCGCCTTGAGGGCGTCAATAATGGTGGTCACGTCTGTCGCAGTCAGGACAAGTGGGGGCGACAGGATGATGTTGGGGCCGGACACGCGCACCATTGCGCCGTTTTGGTATGCGACCTCTTGAATTGTGCCGATCGTCTGTTTGTCGACCGGGGCTTTGGTCGTCGGGTCTGACACCAGTTCCAAGGCACACATCAGCCCGTGCCCGCCGCGCACGTCGCCGACGATGTCATTGGCAGCACCGATCTCTTGCAGGCCTTGATACAGCTCGGCCCCCCGGGCGGCGGCATTTTCATTCACCTTCAGACGCTGGGTTTCCTCAAGACATGCGATTGCGGCAGCAGCCCCGACAGGATGGCCCGAATAGGTATAGCCATGTCCGATCGCAGCTTTGCCGGTCGTGTCCTTTTCGAACGTGTCGACCACGTGATTGGCGATCATCACCGCGCCGAAAGGAAAATAGCCGTTGGTGATCGCCTTTGCGGTGCACATGAAATCTGGCTGCACGCCCCAATAGCGACTGCCGCTCCATCCGCCGGTGCGGCCAAAGGCGGTGATCACCTCGTCCGCGATCAGAAGGATGCCGTGTTTCGAGCAGATCTCGCGCACGACGGGCATGAATGTTTCGTGCGGCGGGATTACGCCTCCTGCGCCCAGAATGGGCTCCATGATGAATGCGGCGATGGTGCCGGCACCCTGAAACGCGATCTCGTCCTCCAGGGCTTGCAGGCACAGTTGCGCCAGCTTTTCGGGGTCGGTTTCGTTGAACGGGTTGCGGTAGGTATAGGGGGCAGGGATGTGAAAACAGCCCGGCAAGAGCGGTTCATACTGGGTGCGGAAATTGGCGTTTCCGTTCACCGATGCGCCGCCCATATGCGTGCCGTGATAGCCTTTTTTCAGGCTCAGAAACTTTGTGCGCCCCTGATCGCCCCGGATTTTGTGATACTGCCGGGCCAGCCGCAAAGCGGTTTCGACGCTGTCCGACCCGCCGGAGGTATAGAAGGTGCGGGTCAACCCATCAGGCGCGAAGAAATCGCGCAGCATTTCAGACAGCTCGATCACCTTGTCATTCGTGGTGCCGCGAAAGGTGGAATAGTAGGGCAGTTGATCCAACTGCGCGGCGATGGCGTCCTTGATCGGCTGACAGGAAAACCCGAGATTTACGTTCCACAAGCCCCCGACACCATCGACGACCTCGTGCCCATCCACATCGGTGATCCGAACACCATCTGCTCCGGTGACGATGGTGGGCGGGTTGGCCTGACTGTCCGCCGGATGCGCCATGGGATGCCACAGGGACCGGGCGTTTTTCTCTTTCAGAAAATTGGAATCCTTCATGTCATGCCTCTTCTGCAAGCGGTGTTTGCGGTTGATAAGGGGGGAAATTGTCGGGTGGAAAGCCGCCAAGGATGCGGGTCGTTTGACGCGCGTGGACCATCAGCTTGTCGCAGATGTTGTGCCGCAGGGCATCGGTCATGCGCGACACCGGGGCGGCAACAGCCATGGCACCGATACAGGCGGATCGGGCGTCGAAGATCGGAACGGCGTGCGAGATCACGTCCTCTTCAAACCCGCCGGTCGAGGCCGCCATTCCCTGTCGGCGGATCGCAGGCAACAGCGCACGAATATCGGCCGGATCGGTGAGGGTCTGCGAGGTCCGCGCAATCAGAGGGCGGGACAGGATCTCGTCAACAAAGGACGCCGGTGAATAGGCCAGGACCGCCAGCCCGGACCCGGTGGAATGAAGCTCCAGCACCTCGGCGTCCTCCATCATCACCATCGTGCCGTGGCGGTTGGAATAGGCATAGGCAAGGTTTGACAGAACGTCCCCGTTCAAAAGCGACATATGCGCGGTTTCGCCCGTCTTGTCGCAGAGTTCGGTCAGCTGTTGCAACGCGACCTCGCGCACCGGCACCTGCTTTTCGCGCAGCGCGGCAAGCCGCAGAAAGGCCGGTCCAAGACGGTATTCGCGCCCGGTTCCCACCTGTTCAACGAATCCGTGTTCGGCAAGTTCGCCCAACAGGCGATGCACGGTGGCCTTGTTCAGGCCAGACAGGCGCGCCAGTTCGCTTAGTCCGATCTGGGGCATGGCGCGGCTGAAATAGCTGAGCAATGACAAGGCTTTGGATGTCGTTCCCATTGGCGATCCCATCTGCGTGCGGCGCGCAAGAACTGGCGGTGGCTGCAAAATTACTTCGCATGTTCATTGTTTTCTTGACAGGATTGATGCGGCTCTGTCAATCTAAATTAAAACCAATGGTTCAAATAATGAACCGATCGCTACTCAGACCACGACGCAGCAGGGAGAACGTCATGAACACCAAATCCATTCTGGCAGGGGCCGTCGCACTGACCGCCGTCGCACTTGCAGGTCCGGCGCTTGCCGAATACCCCGAAAAGCCCGTCAGCTTCATTGTCCCATGGCCGCCCGGCGATCTTGAGGACGTGTTGACGCGCATGATCGCCGAGGACTTCCAGGCCGAATATGGCGTATCGGCGGCTGTGGTGAACAAGCCCGGCGGGGGCGGTGGCCCGTTCCCCGGCGCGATTGACGTGGCCACTGCGCCCGCAGATGGCTACACCATTGGCAGTTTCGTGCCCGCAGTGTCCGTTATCGGACACGAGATCGGCATTGACGAGTTGACCCCGGAAAAGTTCGACCCGATCGGCATTTTCCTGACCTATCCGTTCGTGATCGCGACCAGCAAGGACGCGCCTTATAACTCGATGGAAGAACTAGCTGCTTATGCCAAGGAAAATGACGTGGCGCTGGGTCATTTCGGGGATGTGTTGACGCCGACACAGGTCACGAAAGCCTATGCGGTGAATGCCGGGTTCGACTGGGGGTCGGATGCAGCCTTTGATGCGCTGGATTGCAACACGCTGGCCTCGGGCGACGCGGATGTGATCAACACCACGTTGCAACTGATCCTGCCTTGCCTTGACAGTGTGAAAGTGCTGATGGCCATCACGGATGAACGCATCAGCCTGATCCCCGACGTCCCCACCATTGGCGAGTTGGATGAAAGTCTGAACATCGCGCTGTGGAACGGGTTGTTCGTGACCAAGGACACCCCTGCGGATGTGCGCGAGAAGATCGCCGCCGTCGCCTCGAAAACTGTCATGAGCGAGCGTGCGCAGAACGTGGCCAAGGAAACCGGTGCGCTGGTCTATTGGATGGATGCGGACGCTTCGGCGGCACGGATCGCTGCGGATCAGGAAACCGGGGCGCGGATTGGCAAGATCCTCGAATGATACGCCTGACGCGGGGCTGGCAGTTCGCTGGCCCCGCATCTTCATGATGAGGGGCAGGTATGAGCAACGACATTTCAGAACATCCTGATCGTCCCCGCCGCGGGCAGGTCTTGTTCGCGGCGTTGTTCCTGATTTGCGCAACGCTGTTGATCGCGGCGCTGGGCGAGCAGACCAAATGGCTGAAGGGCAAGGAATTCTTTGCGCAGCCGCGTTTCTGGCCGGCAATCGGTGTTGGCGGCATGGTCCTGTTCTCCGCCCTGCATTTCTGGCACCTGCCGCGCAAACCGCGCCGCCTGCCACGCTGGATGCGCGAAGCGGATTGGTTCCAATGGGCCGAAAGCCTGTTCTGGGGCGTTTTGGCGGTCGGGCTTGCACTGTGGCTGGGGCCGTTTGCCGCCGCGCCGATGGTCCTGCTGGTCGCAACTGTGCGTGTCACCTGGCTGTATCAGCATTGGACCGACCGGCGCGAGGCAAAGGTCTGGGCATCGGTCTTTGAATGGGCGGCATGGTTTCTGGGCTATGTGCTGCTGGTCCCGATCATCGGCTATCTGCCCGTGACCATCGCGTTCACATTGATGCTGACCTGGCGCGTCGGATACCGCGACCGCATCATGATGCTCAGCGCGGTTCTTTTCGCGATTGCCGTCGTGGTCGTTTTCAAGAGCTTTCTGCAAGTGAAGATCCCCGGTGCGGCCCTGTATGAATACCTGCCGGGCGCGCTGCGGTCGTTCTTCATTTTGAATTTCTGAGGCACAGATGGACCTGATCATCGACTTTTTGACACAGGTTCAGGCCAGTTCCGGGGTCTTGGCCCGGTGGGATGTGGTGCTGGCGCTGCTGGTCGGGTCAGTGGGCGGCGTGTTGATCGGGGCCATTCCGGGTGTCGGACCCGCCGTCGCGATCGCCATTCTGTTGCCAGCGACCTTTTCGATGGACCCGATTGTCGGATTGACGGTGCTGCTGGGGATATACGGAAGTTCGATGTATGGCGGCTCGATCCCCGCGATCCTGATCAACACGCCGGGCACCGCCGTGAACGCACTGACCACCTATGACGGCTATCCGATGACCACGCGGGGTGAGGCGCGGCGTGCGCTTTCTCTGGCGTATAGTTCGTCATTCTTCGGCGGCTTGTTCTCGGTCATGTGCCTGATTTTCTTTGCCCCCGTGCTGGCCAAGGTGGCCCCGATGTTCGGCAGCCGAGAAATCTTTCTGGCCGCACTGCTGGGCATTATCCTGGTGGTGACGGCCCACCGCAAGCATACGCTGATCGCGGCTGCCATGGCGTGCTTTGGCATCTGGCTGAACACCATCGGGTTGCATCCGGCCAGCTATTCGAAACGCTATACGTTCGACCAAAGCTGGTTGTCGGGCGGAGTAAATCTGATTGTGGTCGTGCTGGGGCTGTTCGCACTGTCACAGGCGTTCACGCTTCTGCATGGCGAGGATGAGAAGGTGCGCCTGACCAGGTTGAAGGGCAGCTTCTTTCAGGGCTTTCGCGAGTTGGCCCGCCATCCGCGCATTGCCGGGGTGTCCGCGTCCTTCGGCGTGATCATGGGTATGATTCCCGGTGTGGGCGAGTTCACGGCGCAGTTCATGTCCTATACCTATGCGCAGAAATCGTCGAAACGCCCCGAGGATTTCGGCCATGGGTCAAGCGAAGGCCTGATCGCGGCGGAAACCGCCAACAACGCCGTGCCCGCAGCGGCGATGGTGCCGCTTCTGGCGCTGGGTATCCCCGGCGAGGCTCTGACGGCGATGATGTTGTCGGTTTTCTATGTCCACAACGTGATCCCGGGTCCGCAATTGTTTCAAAACGATATGGATTTCGTGGTCGCCCTGTATCTGGCGCTGTTGGTCCTGAACGTGCTTGTGGTGATCTTCCTGCTGGTTGCGACCAATCAGTTGATCAAGGTGGTGAAAATACCCAACCGCTTCCTTGGGGTGTGCATCCTGATCCTCAGTTTCGTTGGGGTCTACTCGCTGCGCAACTCCCTGACGGATTGCATCCTTGCGACGGGGTTCGGCATCTTCGGCTTTATCATGAAGCGTATGCATCTTCCCGTGGTGCCCATTGTGCTGGGCATGGTGCTGGGCGGCATTATGGAGGTGAAACTGCGCAGCGCAATGGCGCGCGTGAAATCACCGCTCGACTTCGTTGATCGCCCCATTGCGGCGATCCTGTTTGGAATGATCGTTCTGGTTCTGGCCCTGCATTTCCGCCGGGTCTGGCTGGACTTCAAAGAAAGAAAGACGAACGAATGGCAGACCAGTCACGCATCAACGAGCTTCGCAGCCATCCTGTCGCGCCGCAGAAACTTTATATTGACGGAGCGTGGGAAGAAGGTACGGGGGAGGCGCAAGACGTTCTCTCGCCGATTGACGGATCGCGACTGACGACAATTGTCCGGGCGTCCGCAGCGGATGTGGACCGCGCGGTCGCCGTGGCCCGGCACGCGTTCGAAGACGGACGCTGGTCGCGGGCGGCGCCTGCGCATCGCAAGAAGGTTCTGCACAAGCTGGCGGATCTGATCGAGGCGCACGCGCTGGAACTGGCGGTTTTGGGCGTGCGCGACAACGGGACCGAGATCGGCATGGCCATGAAAGCCGAACCGGGGTCGGCGGCGGGCACGTTCCGATACTATGCCGAGGCGCTGGACAAGGTGTATGGCGAAATCGCCCCGACCGCGCCGGGAATACTGGGACTTGTGCACAAGGAACCCGTGGGCGTTGTCGGCGCGATTGTCCCGTGGAACTTCCCGTTGATGATCGGGGCGTGGAAACTGGCGCCGGCGCTGGCGGCAGGAAACTCGGTTGTGTTGAAACCGGCGGAAACCGCATCCTTGACCCTGTTGCGCCTTGCTGAACTGGCCACGGAGGCGGGTCTGCCCGATGGCGTTTTCAATGTCGTGACCGGCCAGGGGTCCGTCACCGGCGAGGCACTGGCTATGTCGATGGGTGTGGATGTTCTGGTGTTTACCGGGTCCGGCGGGGTGGGGCGCAGATTGCTGGAATACGCGGCGCGGTCGAACCTGAAACGCTGTTATTTGGAGTTGGGGGGCAAATCCCCAAACGTGGTTTTCGCCGATGCGTCGGATCTGGAACAGGCCGCCAAAGTCTCGGCAGCTGGAATCTTCCGCAATGCGGGGCAGGTCTGCGTGGCCGGCTCGCGCCTGTTGGTCGAGGACAGCGTGCATGACGCATTCGTCGACGCGCTTGCGCGACACGCTGCTGCGATGAAGGTCGGCGATCCATTGGATCTGACCACCAATATCGGCGCGGTGAACAACATGCCTCAGTTGGAAAGCAATCTGGGTTTCGTTACCCGTGCGGTCGAGGAAGGCGCGACACTCGCGCTGGGCGGGTCGCGCGTTCTTGAAGACACTGGCGGATATTACATGGAGCCGACCGTGCTGACCGGTGTGAAACCGCAGGACAACGTGGCCCAGAACGAGGTCTTCGGTCCGGTCCTTGCCGTGACCCCGTTCACGTCGGATGAAGAGGCGGTTCAGATCGCAAATTCCACAAAATTCGGTTTGGCCGCAGGGGTTTGGACATCGAACCTCAGCCGTGCCCATCGAATGGTGCGCGACATTCAGGCAGGCGTTGTCCATGTAAACACCTATGGCGGCCCGGACACGACGGTTCCGTTGGGAGGGGTCAAGCAGTCAGGCAATGGGCACGACAAGTCGATGCATGCATTCGACAAGTATTTCGACCTCAAAACCGCATGGATGCAGCTATGAGCGACAAGACCATTCTGGTTGTCGGCACCTATGACACCAAAGACGACGAACTGAATTACATCGCGGACGTGATCCGAGGGCAGGGCGGTGGCGTCAAGACGATGGATATTTCGGTTTTGGGGGATCCCAGCGCGCCCTGTGATTACTCCAAGCATCAGGTCGCCGAGGCTGGCGGGTCGTCGATCCAGGCCGCCATTGACAGCGGGGACGAGAACACGGCCATGCAGATCATGGCGCGTGGTTCTGCGGCCCTGGCGTTGCGCCTTTACCGTGAGGGTGTATTTGACGGGCTGATCGTGCTGGGCGGCACGATGGGCACCGACGCGGCGCTGGATCTGTGTCAGGCCCTGCCGCTTGGCGTGCCGAAATATGTGGTTTCGACCGTCAGCTTTTCGCCCCTGATCCCCCCCGAACGTTTGCCGGCCGACGTGCAGATGATCCTGTGGGCGGGCGGGCTTTACGGGCTGAACGCGATCTGCAAGGCGTCGCTGTCGCAAGCGGCGGGGGCGGTGTTGGGGGCTGCGCGAGCGGTTGAGGCGCCGGACTTCACCAAACCCCTGATCGGGATGACCAGTTTTGGCAAGACCGTGCTGCGCTACATGGTCGGGCTTAAACCCGCCCTGGAAGCGCGCGGGTTCGAGGTGGCGGTGTTCCATGCCACGGGCATGGGCGGGCGGGCTTTTGAAAGCCTTGCCGCCGAGGGCGCCTTCGCCGCCGTTCTGGACTTTGCCCCGCAAGAGCTTGGAAACCACATCATGGGGTCGAGCATTTCGGCCGGACCGGACCGGATGACCAACGCTGGTGCCTCGGCCACACCTCAAATGGTGTCGATCGGCTGCTATGATCTGGTGGATTTCATCGGTTGGCAGGACGTGCCGTCGACACTGGCGGGGCAGGAGGTGCACGCCCACAACCGGCTTTTGTCCTCTGTCATGATGACACCGGATCAACGGCGCGAGATGGCGCGCGCGATGTGCCGGCAGCTCTCTGCCGCGCAGGGCCCTGTCACGCTTCTTCTGCCGTTGCAGGGGGGCAATGAATGGGACCGGCCGGGTGGGCCTTTGCATGATGCCGCGGGGTTGGCGGCCTTCTGTGACGAAATTCGCGCCCAATGCCCGGACAACGTCACGCTTCTGGAACTGGAGACCCATATCAACGACCCGGCGTTCACCGAGCGGGTTCTGGCCGAGTTCGACCACTGGGTCTCGTCAGGTGTCATCACGCCCTGAGGCATCTTGTTGCACCCGCAATGAATTGCTTTTCAGCGCCGGCAGGTATTTACTGCCAGTGTTAAGGAGTGTCCATGCCGCACCTGTCATTCGAATTCAGCCACGGGCTGGGTCACCAAGCCGATCTGCCGGCCTTGGCCGAGACCATGCGCACCGCGCTGGTTGCCACGGGCCATTGCCCGGTCGGCGGCATTCGCGTGCGCGGGTTCGAGGCCGTTGTCGACGCCATTGGCGACGGGGCAGGCGGGTATCACTTCCTTGATATGATCCTGAGGCTGGGGCAGGGTCGGGACGAGGCCACGCGCGAGGCCATCGCCGACACCCTATATGGCGCGGTTGAGGACGCGCTGCGCCCGCAGATGGGCGACACGCCCTTTATTCTCAGCCTTGAGGTTCAGGATATAGAAACCCGTTTCAGCCGCAAAAGCTGGAGCACGATCCACGCGGCCCTCCGCGAAAAGGAATTGGAATGAGAAAACTTGAACGCGCCCTTCCCATCGCGCTGCTTCACGCGCGTGAAGCCACCCTGAAACCCTTCCGCCACGAGTTGGACCAGATCGACCTGACCGTGCAGCAATGGCGCGTGATCCGCGTGTTGGCCGAGGGCAAACCCTGCTGTGCGACCGAACTGGCGGAACGCTGCGTTTTGATGCCGCCCAGCCTGAGCCGCATTCTGAAAAACCTGACAGAACGCGAGCTGATCGAGCGGGTGGACGACAGCGACGGCCGCCGCCGCAAGGTACAGATCGCCCCGGCAGGGCGCGAGAAATACGCGCAAATGTCCGGCAAGGCGGCGAAGATCTATGAAGATCTGGAATGCCGCTTCGGGCACGAGAAGATGGAGACGCTGCTGGACCTTCTGAACGAACTGCGCACGGTGGCCACGGCGAACTGACGCAGCGATCCGCTTGCGCCGGGGCGACCTGCGGTTTACCCATGGGAAAGCAAATCTGGAAACGGGGATCCCATGTCCGATCAGACACCTGCGCCGGAAGGCGACATCATCCTGCGCACCTTGGCCATGCCGAAGGACACCAACACGGCTGGCGATATTTTCGGCGGCTGGGTGATGAGCCAGATGGACATCGCCGGCGGCATCATCGCAGGCGAACGCGCACAGGGGCGTGTGGCGACGGTGGCTGTGAACGCAATGAAATTCATCCAGCCGGTGAAGGTGGGCGATGTCTTGTGCATCTATGGCCGCGTGGGCCGGGTCGGCACCACGTCAATGTCCATCGAGCTGGAGGCCTGGGTGAAACGCGACCGGCTTGGCGAACGCCACAAGGTGACAGAAGGCGTGTTTGTGTTCGTGGCGCTGGATGAGGATGGGCAGCCGGTGGCTGTGGAGAAGGGTGCATAGTAGATTTCGAAATCACACTAACTCATTGATTTCTTTGTTCCGTTTTATGTTAAGTGCAACCGGGTCGGAACCTATTATCAAACCCTGTTGTTTCAACAGTTCCAGCGAATCTGAAAAGGTCGCCACGTTTAGGCAGAAATGGTTTTTCAACGTGTCTACCTTGATCGCCTTCTTTCCCCAACGCCCCTGACGCTTAAGAGTTGACAGAATTCTTCTTGCCCCTACGTCCATCGACATCCTATTCGTTAAGCCGATGATGGAATTTTCCATTTCCTCGAGAGCACTATTGTGATGCTCAATCCCGAAGTAGTGACTATGAGTATGCCGTACAGTGGAAATATCGGATGATCCGATCATAACGACTTCATACTTTTCTTCTTCTGGGTATTGAGCCTCATACCTCGAATAAAGCTCAATTGCTTCGTCAGGGTTTCGGCCAACCATTGCCCAAGTCACGAAGTTACCGTCATTCCAGTCGAACACAAGAATCCAATTGTTTAGTGAGCCTTGGGATGATTTTTCAACTTCGCTCATGGTTTTGATAATACCCTCATTCACATAACTTGAGAGGGCTGAGCCTGCGCTACTCGATTGAATAATTGCTTCGGACAACTCACGTGATCTTTGTAATTCAATCTCGAAATCAGAAGAAAACAGCCTCCCAAGTTCCAGTTGGTGAAGTGCGTCAGAAAATAGCTTAAAGTACCGCAGCACCTCAATGTCGCCATCACTTTCTTTTAATCTATAGCCATAGATTACAGAGCTACGCTCGATACTCTCAGACCAATAGTGTTGCAAAGAACTTCGTAGCTGCAATTCTAATTTCATACCGTTCGATGAAAGTACGATATGGTAAGCGCGGTACCCGGAATCATCTCTACCCCAGTCGCGATAGTCGGTCTCTCTTTCAATGCGGTATTCATCGCTGCTTTCAAACTTGTCGCGTAGAAAACCAACCAATGAATCTACAGAATCATTGTTTTCGACAACTATTCTGCAACCGCCGATATCTTGAAGTTGTGTAAGCCGAACACTGAAGCGGCGAAGCTTCCTTAATATTTGCGGCTTTCTCTTCAATCGCTGCGCAATATAGTACTGTTGATTGTAGGTCTGAAGCCACTCTTGAAGAACAAGAGTGAGCTTGGTCATTGGACCAAGATGCTCTTTTCTGAAAGCTTCAAATACGAAGTCCAGTTCTAAGGCAAGTTCGTCATATTCGCGTGACCGGTCGGAAAGAACACGGCCTGCTTTGTCAATTTTACTTTTTGAGATCGTCGCATCTCCTATGCGGGAAGCAATAAGTGTTTCTTACAAACCTACCTCGTAAACTTCTTATGCTTCAACCGCTTGGGCTCCAGGGCGTCCGGCCCCAACCGCCGTTTCTTGTCCTCTTCGTAATCCTCGAAGTTGCCTTCGAACCATTCCACATGCGCTTCGCCCTCAAAAGCGAGGATGTGGGTGCAGATACGGTCGAGGAAGAAGCGGTCGTGCGAGATGACGACGGCGCAGCCGGCGAAATCGACCAGCGCGTCTTCCAGTGCGCGGAGGGTTTCGACGTCGAGGTCGTTGGTCGGTTCGTCGAGAAGCAGCACGTTGCCGCCCTCTTTCAACAGACGCGCCATGTGCACCCGGTTGCGTTCCCCGCCGGAGAGAAGCGACAGTTTCTTCTGCTGGTCGCCACCCTTGAAGTTGAAGGACGAGCAGTAAGCTCTTGAATTGACTTGTGCGTCGCCAAGTTCGATCAGTTCGGCCCCGCCGGAAATCGCCTCCCACACGGTGTCATTTGCGTTCAGGTCATCGCGCGACTGGTCCACGTATGACAGCTTCACCGTGTCGCCCAGTTCAATCGTGCCTTCGTCGGGCCGCTCCTGCCCGGTCAGCATCTTGAACAGGGTCGATTTACCGGCGCCGTTGGGGCCGATCACGCCGACGATACCGCCGGGGGGCAGGCTGAAGGACAGGTCTTCGATCAGAAGCTTGTCTCCCATGTGTTTCTTCAGGCCTTCGACCTCGATCACCTTCGAACCCAGACGCGGGCCGTTGGGGATGACGATCTGCGCGCGACCTACTTTGTCACGCTCGGACTGGCTGGCCAGTTCGTTATAGGCGTTGATCCGGGCCTTGGATTTCGCCTGACGGGCTTTCTGGCCCTGCCGCATCCATTCCAGCTCGCGTTCCAGCGTTTTCTGCTTGGACTTGTCCTCGCGCGCTTCCTGTTCCAGCCGCTTGGCTTTCTGTTCGAGCCAGGAAGAATAATTGCCTTCGTAAGGAATGCCGGACCCGCGGTCGAGTTCCAGAATCCAGCCGGTGATGTCGTCCAGAAAATAGCGGTCGTGGGTGACGATCAGGATGGTGCCCTTGTAGTCGATCAGGTGCTGTTGCAGCCACGCGATGGTTTCGGCGTCCAGGTGGTTGGTCGGTTCGTCAAGCAGCAGCATGTCGGGCTGTTCCAAGAGCAGCTTGCACAGCGCGACCCGGCGTTTTTCACCGCCCGAAAGCGTGGTGACGTCGGCGTCATCTGGGGGGCAGCGCAGCGCCTCCATCGAGACATCAATCTGCGCGTCCAGATCCCAGAGGTTCTGGGCGTCGATTTCGTCCTGCAGCTTTGCCATTTCCTCGGCGGTTTCGTCCGAGTAGTTCATGGCAAGTTCGTTGTAGCGTTCAAGGATGGCTTTCTTCTCGGCCACGCCCTGCATGACGTTGCCACGCACGTCCAGCGACGGGTCCAGTTCCGGCTCCTGCGGCAGATAGCCGACCGTGGCGCCTTCGGCGGCCCATGCTTCGCCCTGAAAGTCCTTGTCGATGCCCGCCATGATGCGCATCAGCGTCGATTTACCCGTGCCGTTCACGCCCACGACGCCGATCTTCACACCGGGCAGGAAGCTCAGGCGGATGTTTTCGAAACACTTCTTGCCACCGGGATAGGTCTTGGAAACCCCGTCCATGTGGTAAACATATTGATAAGCGGCCATGGGATGTGTCCTCGCGTTTGACTTCCCGGTGTCTTAGCCAGACAAAGGGGGCAGGGCAATCCCGAAGGAGCAACCATGACCTATCATCCGGCAGAAGACCGCTATGAAAAGATGACCTATCGGCGTTGCGGGGCATCGGGGTTGAAGCTGCCTGCGATCAGTTTGGGACTGTGGCACAATTTCGGGCACGACTTTCCGCATGGGACGAAGCAGGCGATTTGCCGGGCAGCATTTGACAACGGGATCACGCATTTTGATCTGGCGAATAATTACGGCCCGCCCGCCGGCAGCGCCGAAGAGGCGTTTGGCGAGATCTTGCGGACCGATTTCTCAGGTTTCCGGGATGAACTGATCATCAGTTCCAAGGCGGGATATGACATGTGGCCCGGCCCCTATGGCGAATGGGGCAGCCGGAAATACCTGATCGCGTCTTGTGACCAAAGCCTGAAACGGTTGGGGGTTGATTACGTCGATATCTTTTACAGCCACCGTTTCGATCCTGACACGCCGCTGGAGGAAACGATGGGCGCGCTGGATCATATTGTGCGGTCAGGGCGGGCGCTGTACGCAGGTATCTCCAGCTATAACAGCCAGCGCACCCGCGAGGCGGTGGCGATCCTGAACGATCTGGGGACGCCCTGTTTGATTCACCAGCCCTCCTACAACATGCTGAACCGTTGGGTTGAGCGGGACGGGTTGAAGGATACGTTGACCGAGCTCGGCGTCGGTTCAATCGCGTTCACGCCACTGGCGCAGGGGCTTTTGACGAATAAGTATTTGAAGGGCATTCCCGAAGACAGCCGCGCGGCACAGGGGAAGTCGCTGCCCGCGAACGCGGTCTCGGACAAGGTGATTGAAAGTCTGCGCGCGCTGAATGACATCGCGAAAGCGCGGGGCCAGACCCTGGCGCAAATGGCGATCGCCTGGGTGCTGCGGGACGGAGGGTTCACAACCGCATTGATCGGTGCGTCACGCCCCGAACAGGTGCTGGACTGTGTGGGTGCGATTGATCGGCTTGACTTCAGCGCGGCGGAGTTGGAGGCCATTGACGCCGCGATCAGTGAAGAGACCGTGAACCTTTGGGCGCGGTCGGCAGAGATCGACTAGGGCTGGGCGGGGCCTGATATGCCGGTCAATGGTACGCTGATGCGTCATGAACTTCCATATGCGCGACCGGGGCAGGTGATCGGGCTGTTGGGCGGGTCTTTCGATCCGGCCCACCGCGGCCATGCTCACATCACCCGCGAGGCGTTGAAACGCTTTGGTCTGGACCGGATCTGGTGGCTGGTGACACCCGGCAATCCGTTGAAGAAAAACGGACCCGCGCCCATTGCGACACGGCTGGCGCGCGCCCGCGCTGTCATGCGGCATCCGCGCGTCGAGGTCACAGACATCGAACGTCTGACCCGCACGCGATTTACCGCCGAGACGCTGCAGGCCGTGCAGCGTTTGTATCCGGGAGTGCGGTTTGTCTGGCTGATGGGGGCGGACAATCTGGCTAGCTTTCATCACTGGGACCGGTGGGAATGGATCATGCAAAACGTGCCCGTGGGCGTCATCGCGCGTCCGGGGGACCGGGTCGCAGCACGCACGTCACCCGCGGCTCAGCGGTTCGAACATGCCAGGATCGCGGGGCGGGCGGCGCGGCAACTGGCCAATGCAGAAGCGCCGGCCTGGTCCCTGATCAATGTGCCGATGGTTGATGTCTCGTCCACCCAGATCCGCGCACGCGGCGAATGGTGAGATGCCCGTATCAGCAAGGATCAGACATGCGCCAGCCGCGTTGGCTCACGATAAATCAGGTTGCCCCGTGATCGCCCAGAGGATTTAATTCACCTATGGTCAAAGTGATTTCGAAACGTGCATTTTTGGGGGGGCTGGGCGCGAGTCTGGTCAGCCCGGTATTTGCGAACGCGCCTGCGACGTCGATCCGCCCCGCGCCCAAGCTGCTGGATTTCTCGAAACGTCTGATCCCGTCGGCAGATGCGCTGATTGCCGATGCGAACCTTGGCGGCAAGATCGGTTTCGTGGTTGCAGATGCCAAGACCGGCCTGATCCTTGAAGCGCACAGCCCCGTCCTGCCCTTGCCCCCGGCCAGTGTCGCCAAGGCGATCACGGCGGTTTACGGCATTTCATCGCTTGGGCTGGAACACAGTTTCGAAACGCAGGTGATTGCCACGGGGCCGGTGGAAGCCGGGGTGGTGCAGGGCGATTTGCTGCTGGTCGGAGGCGGGGATCCAACGCTGGACACGAACGCATTGGCGACGCTTGTGAAGGCCTTGAAGCAAAAGAACGTCACGTCGATCAAAGGCGATTTCATCGTGGATGGTCGCGGGCTGCCATATGAGCGGATGATTGATCCGGGGCAGCCGGATCATCTGGGGTATAATCCCGCAGTGTCGGCGCTGAACCTGAACTACAATCGGGTGCATTTTGAATGGAAGCGTGCAGGCCAGGGGTTTGATGTGTCGATGGAGGCGCGGTCGGATCGGTTTCGCCCGGCGGTCAAGATGGCGCGCATGCAGATCATCGACCGCAAGGTGCCGGTCTATACCTATGAGGATGCGAAGGGCATCGACAACTGGACCGTGGCCCGTGGTGCTTTGGGAAAGGGCGGGTCACGCTGGCTTCCTGTGCGGCGCCCCGACCTTTATGCAGGCGAGGTCTTTCAGGTTTTGGCCCGCAGCGAAGGCATCCGGTTGCCAAGCCCCACGGCACGTCCTTCGTTGCCCGGCGGCACGCTGCTGGCGGCGCATCGTTCGCGTCCGCTCAGAGAGGTGGCGCAAGGGATGCTGAAATACTCAACCAACCTGACGGCCGAATTGATCGGACTTTCTGCCAGTGCGACCCGCGGCAGCGTGCCGGACAGTCTGGCAGCCTCGGGCGCGGCCATGGCCGACTGGATGAACACAGATCTGGGTGCCAGGCGCGCGTTCTTCAAGGATCATAGTGGGTTAAGCGATCAATCTCGCCTGTCCGCAAGTGACATGGTGAAGGCGCTGAACAGTGTCGGGTCAGAGGGCTATTTGCGGGATCTGATGAAGAATGTGACGCTCCTGGATGCAAGGGGACGGGCGATCAATGACGCCGCCTATGTGGTCAAGGCGAAGACCGGCACCCTGAATTTCGTCAGTTCGCTGGCCGGATACCTGACAGCGCCGGAGGGGCGACTGCTGAGCTTTGCCATCTTCACGGCGGATCTGGAGCGACGCGCCGCCATTCCACGGGCCAACCGCGAACGACCCCCAGGCGCAAAGGGCTGGAGCCGCCGCTCGCGCGTGTTGCAACACCAGCTTCTTTCCCGCTGGGCCTTGGAATATAGCACCTGATCGGGGGGCCGCCGCCTTGGGACTGGTCGTTACCCCGGTGATGCCGGAATGTTGACAGCCGCCTGAGACGCGGGCCGGTCTGCGCATTCGGTGTGCCAACGCAGGACATTGGCGTATTTTTCCAATCCCAGAACCTCGGATGCCTTGTATCCGGTGAACAGCGCCCGCACCCACGGCCAGATCGCGATGTCAGCAATCGAATATGCGTCGCCCGCCACCACCGAGCGACCGTCAAGTCGCTGATCCAGAACAGAAAGCAGGCGCTTAGCCTCGACCTTGTAGCGGTCCAGAGGGCGTGGGTCTTCGATCTCTTTCCCGCCATAGGCATAGAAAAAACCGAACTGCCCGAGCATTGGGCCGAAGCCTCCCATCTGCCACATCAGCCATTGCAGCACCTCGGCGCGCTTTGCGGTGTCTGACGGCAAAAGTTTCCCGGATTTCTCTGCCAGATAGATCAGGATCGCGCCGCTTTCCCACAAGGGCAGGGGGGCGCCATTGGGGCCGTTTGGGTCAATGATCGCCGGGATCTTGTTGTTGGGATTCAGTGACAGGAATTCTGGTGTGTGCTGGTCGTCAGTTGCGAAGCTGACCAGATGTGCCTCATAGGGCAGCCCGGTTTCCTCCAGCATCGCCGAGACCTTGATGCCGTTGGGCGTTGGCAATGAATAAAGCTGAATGACGCTGGCGTCTTTCGCCGGCCAGCGTTTGGTAATGTCGAACTGGTCGAGCATGTCGGTCCTTTCAAAAAAGGCGGAATGATTTGATGCCGGGAGAGATACGGGCGGGTGCAACGCGCCACGCCGATCGCTGGGTCAGATCGTCATGTGCCGCGCCCGCGCCCCGCGTTCGATCGCCGCGGCGTGCAGGCGTTCGATGTTCAACTCGTACCGGATTTCTTCCAGGATACGCAGTTCCGGCCCCTGAAGCTCGCCATCGGCGGCTGCCACGTCACAGGCCAGCGCATAGGCGGTTTCCCAAAGCTGTTCAGGCAGGTTTTCACGAACCAGTCCGAACAGGGCATCCAGCCCGTCTTCGACGCCGAACAGGTCGAACACTGTTTGCGACACGGTCTTGATGCGGTCCGGATCGTATTTCGCAAACACCGGCAGGTGATTGACGATGCTTTCGATCGTGACCAGTTCGGCCGACGTGATCTGTTCGTCCGAGGCGGAGACCGCCACCATCACAGCGATCAGGCTGTCTTCGGCGGTCATCGAATGGGGGGTCTGTTGCACGTGTGTTCGCTCCTGTCTGTTGCGGTGCAGAATATTGACCCGGCGCGCCCATCGCAATAGGGAGAACACCTGTACATAGCCGCGCGCGCCAGATGGCCGCGCCAATCAAGGAATGAAGCATATGTCCGAGATGCGAGACGCCGCGATGAGTTCGAAAGCCTGGCCCTTTGAAGAGGCGCGCCGGGTGCTCAAACGCTATCAGAAGGCGCCGCCCGAAAAGGGATACGTGCTGTTTGAAACGGGCTATGGCCCGTCGGGTCTGCCCCATATCGGCACCTTCGGCGAGGTGGCGCGCACCACGATGATCCAGCGCGCCTTCGAAGTGATTTCCGACATCCCGACCAAGCTGATCTGTTTTTCCGACGATCTGGACGGAATGCGCAAGATCCCGGGCAATGTGCCAAATGCCGAGGGATTGAAGGCACATTTGCAAAAACCGCTGACCTCGGTGCCCGATCCGTTTGGCGAGTTCGAGAGTTTTGGCCATCACAACAACGCCATGCTGCGCCGGTTCCTTGACACGTTTGGCTTTGAGTATGAGTTTTATTCGGCCACCGAGTTCTATGGCTCTGGTCAGTTTGACGAGGTGCTGAAGCGTGCCGTCGAGAAATACGACGACATCATGGAGGTGATGCTGAAATCCCTGCGTGAAGAACGTCGTCAGACCTATTCCATCTTCCTGCCGATCCACCCCGAAACGGGGAGGGTTCTTTATGTGCCGATGAAAGAGGTGAACGCTGAAAACCACACGATCACTTTCGACGACGAGGATGGGCGCGAGTGGACGCTGCCGGTGACGGGTGGCAATGTGAAACTGCAATGGAAGCCCGATTTCGGCGCGCGCTGGGCGGCGCTGGAAGTCGATTTCGAGATGTATGGCAAGGACCATTCCACCAACACGCCGATCTATGACAAGATCTGCCGCATCCTTGGCTGGCCCGCACCCGAGCACTTCACCTATGAGCTGTTTCTGGACGAGAACGGGCAGAAGATTTCCAAGACCAGCGGCAACGGCGTGTCGATTGATGAGTGGCTGACCTATGCCTCGACCGAGAGCCTTGCGTATTTCATGTATCTGAAGCCGAAAACCGCGAAACGGATGCATTTCGACGTGATCCCGAAGGCGATGGATGAATATCATCAGCAGCTGAACGCCTATCACAAGCAAGACCTGAAAGGGCAGTTGAACAACCCGGTCTGGCACATCCATGGCGGCGACGTGCCGCAATCCAACATGGTTGTCTCGTTCTCGATGCTGTTGAACCTTGCGTCGGTTGCATCGGCGGATGACAAGGATCAGCTTTGGGGGTTCATCAAGCGGTATGCGCCAGACGCCTCGGCCGAAACACATCCCGATCTGGACGCGGCCGCTGGCTATGCGGTGAAGTATTTTCAGGACTTCGTGGCGCCTGCACGCACCTTCCGCGCGCCGACCGACCAGGAACGCGCCGCGATGGAAGAACTTGCGGCGGCGTTTCGCGATGGGGATAAGGCACTGGACGTGATCGCGCGCAAAAACGCGCAGATGGGCAATGACGACCCAGCGCCCGAGGTTGATTTCACCTCGGACGAGTTTCTGCAATCCATCGTTTTCGCCGTGGGCAAGCTGCATGGGTTCGACAATCTGCGCGACTGGTTCAAGGCGCTGTACGAGGTGCTTCTGGGCGCAAGCCAAGGCCCGCGTTTTGGCAGTTTCGCAGCCCTTTATGGAGTCGCGGAAACCGCCACCTTGATTGATCAGGGTCTTGCGGGCGAGTTGATGAAATAGGGATTTCCTGTCCCGACCCAACACACGGCGCGCCGGTTTGGTGCGCCGTTTTGCGTTGCGCAAACAGGCCAGCGTACGCTCCTGTTTCGTCTCGTTAACGCCTGATTGATAGCTCTTTCGCTGTTTTCTGCCCCGTCGCCCATGCGCGATGGGCGGTGCGTCTATGATGCATCGCCAACGGGGGCTGCATGTCTGGACCTGAAAGGGAAATCAATGAACAAGGCGCTTACCGATGGGGTGGTTTTCATGCCCCCAGCATTCGAAGATGGGTTGACGGTCTGGTCAAGCGAGGACGGAACGCCGGGGTCGTTGACCTATGCGGGGGCAGGCAACGCCGCCCTTGTGCCGGCAGACCAGGATTTCGACGGTTGCCTTGAACTTCTGAAAACCGAATCCACGCAAAAGCTGCGCTACATGGGGCAGACGCCTTATGAACAGGGATGCTATCTGCGGGTGTCAGCGAAGATCAAGGCGATCTCGGGCCCGCTGCCGTCGGTGCGGGTGGCGGCGTGGCCCGCACAAAGTGGCGGCGCCCATGCGGGCGGCAATCTGGAAACCGGGCCAGTGACGGCGCTGACCGCCTATGGCGAGGTGGTCGAAGTGTCGGCCATTATCGGGTCCGGCAGCCGCAATGGTGTCAATATCATCTGGGGGGCGGATGTGGCTTATGCCCATGTCGGGCTGGACCTGATCGGATCGAATGGCGGCGTCGTGCGAATTGACGATCTGGTGGTCGAGGATGTGACCGGGGCTTATCTGCGCGACATGATGGATTGGGTCGATGTGCGTGATTTCGGGGCCGCAGGTGACGGTGTTACCGATGACAAACCCGCCTTCGAAGCCGCCGATGCTGCCGCCAACGGGCGCACGCTTCTGGTGCCTGAAGGCAGCTACCTTATCGGGTCGAACCTGACACTTCACGCAGATATTCGGTTCGAGGGCACGATGACCATGGCCGATAACGTCTATCTTTCTTTGACCCGCAGTTTCGATCTGCCCACCTATGCCGACGCCTTTGGCGACGAGCAGTTGGGCTTTCGCAAGGCTTTTCAGGCGCTTCTGCACTATGCCGATCACGAGATACTGGATATGTGCGGGCGGCGGGTCGATGTCACGGCGCCCATCGACATGCAGGCGGCTTACAGTGCCGGTGACTCATTCCTGATCCGACGCGTGATCAAGAACGGGCAGTTCTATGTGATCGGCGGGTCAGCCTGGGATAGTGAGACCACCAATTCCACTGCCAAATACAACCCCGCCAACCCCTACAAGCTGACCAATGTCACCAATGTCGCGGCGGTTCAGGCGGGCTCTGTCGTGACGGGCGCGGGCGTGGGGCGCGAAGTCTACGTCAAAGAAGTGAACATCAGTGCCTCGGAGGTCGAGCTAAGCCAGCCGCTTTGGGGGGCTGCCGCCAACCAGAGCTACACGTTCACGCGGCACAAATACGTGCTGGATTTCGGCGGGTTTGCCCAAGTGAACCGGATGAACCTGACCGAGGTCGAGTTTCAGTGCAATGGCCATGCGTCGGCGGTTTTGCTGCCAAGAGATGGCGAGAACTTCGTCTTTCAGGACTGTTTCTTCATCAAGCCCAAGAACCGTGGCATCAGCTCGGTCGGACGTGGGTGCCAGGATCTGCATTTGGATCGCTGCCAGTTTGTCTCGAACGAACAAAGCCAGCCCGCCACCACGCGACAGTCGGTTGCTTTCAACGTGAATGCCAATGACGCCAAGATCCGCGACAACAGGTTCCAGCGGATGGGCACCTCGATGGTGCTGCACGGGTCGGGGCATATCATCCAGGGGAACCACTTGTTTCAGGGGGATGAAGTCACGGACGGCCCCCGCGTCGCGGGTATGGTGTTCACTTACGAAAACAACAAAACGGTTCTGAATGGTAACTACGTCGACAACTGTTTCATCGAATGGAACAACGAACATGACGCCGTTCCCGATCACGGGTCTGAATACTCGTTCGGCGGCATGACGATCACCGGTAATATCTTTACCGCCAATGACGTGGCGTCGTGGTTCAAGTGGATTCTGATCAAACCCTTCGGCAACGGCCATTATGTGTCCGGCCTGCACGTGACCAACAACACCTTTCGCACGCTGGCTGGCTGGATCGACCGGGTCGAGGGGGTGTCGACCACCCATGCCGGTCTGGATTACTGGAGCATGAAGGACGTGACGTTCGAGAACAACGCCTTCACAGGTGTGACGCAAGCGACCGTGTCGCCGGTGACGTTGGAGTTCAACCAGAACACAACCGCTGCGACCTGGACGCTGGACGGGTCCGCCTATTTCCCCTTTGGTGGCAATGCGCGCACCGTGTCCAGCGTGACGATCGAGGGCGATCTGCGTGACGGCTCGAACGCTCAGGTCTGGGACAATCCGCATGTGTTGGTGAACCGGGGGGCAACTTACAAACAGGTACAACTGAAATGGTCACGTGCCGTGCGCGGAACCGCGCATGTGACGATGCGGGTGGATCGCCCCGTTTAACGGCTGACCGCCTGCTTATTGAAAGGCCCGCATCGCAGCGGGCCTTTCTTTTAGGGACAATAGCGATTTCCATTGACTCGGATCAAAGCGCCTGACGGCGCAAGATGATAACAGGTTTTCGAACCCCGAAATGGAGATTGGCTTATGACAGCAAAAGCAACCCGTGTATCAAAATCCACCCCGACATCCGCGAATTCGCAAGCAACGACATCTGCGGCGGTATCGTCCCAGACTGCGCCACAGGTGAGCAAGGGCAGAAGCGGGTTTCCGACCGTGACTGAAGATAAGATCCGCCAGACCTTTGAAAACGGCAAATACCCATACAGCGCGAAACTCGGGCGTCGGGAATACGAGGCCACGAAGGCCAAGTTGCAGGCGGAGCTTTTGAAGGTCCAGCGTTGGGTCGGTGAAACGGGGCAGAAATTCGTGCTGCTGTTTGAAGGTCGCGACGCGGCGGGCAAGGGTGGCACGATCAAACGCTTCATGGAGCATCTCAATCCCCGCGAAGCACGGGTAGTGGCCTTGAACAAACCCACCGATGAAGAGCGCGGGCAATGGTTTTATCAGCGGTACATCTCGCACCTGCCGACCTCGGGCGAAATGGTGTTCTATGACCGCTCTTGGTACAACCGCGCCGGTGTCGAACGGGTCATGGGGTTCTGCAACGCCAACGAATATCTTGAGTTCATGCGACAGACGCCGGAGTTTGAACGCATGCTGACCCGGTCGGGCATTCAGCTTTACAAATACTGGTTCTCGGTCACGCAGCCCGAACAGAAACGCCGCTTTGACAGCCGCAAGGATGATCCCCTGAAGCGTTGGAAGCTCAGCCCGGTGGATGTGGCATCTCTGTCGAAATGGGATGACTACACCGAGGCGAAAGAGGCGATGTTCTTCTATACCCACACGGCGGATGCGCCCTGGACGATCATCAAGTCCAACGACAAGAAACGCGCGCGTCTGGAATGTATGCGCCATTTCCTGTCGACGCTGGAATACCCCGACAAGGATCACGAGCTTGTTGGTCAACCCGACCCGCTGATCGTCGGACATGCCAGCCAGGTGATTCACAAGGCGGACCATATCCTGGGGGCCAGTCTGCACCCGGATCAACGGCGCAGCGGCTGACCCGCGCGTGGTGCGTTCACCGGGAAGGGGGCGGGAAACCGGCCCCTTTCCTGCTTCTTGCCGCTGGTCCGGTGGGAACATGAACGAGGTGCTTGCCTTCGCATCGCAGCCCTATACTCTCAGCTCAAAACAAGAGCAGGGGCACCCCATGACATATTCCAGACGCTTCATTGCCTTCGGCCTTGCCGGGCTTTACCTGACCGCCTGCCAGTCCGGCGCAACCACCCGGCCCGCGTCGCGACCCGGTGCAGGATCAACCATGCGCGCCGTTCCGAACGCCGCCTTCGACACCTGGGTCGACGGGGCAAAAGCCCGGGCGCGGGCGGCCGGTATCAGCGCATCCACGGTAACGCGTGCCTTTCGCGATGTCGGCTATCTGCCCGGCGTGGTGGAACGGGACCGCAACCAGACCGAGTTCGTCCGCTCGTTCGAGGATTACATGGCCATTGCCGCCTCGGATGACCGGATTGCCAAGGGGCGCGAGATGCTGCGGCGCCACGCGGGATTGCTGACGCAGATCGAGGCGAAGTATGGCGTCGAGAAAGAGGTGATCGTGGCCGTCTGGGGGCTGGAAAGCCGCTATGGCGAGCGGCGTGGCGATGTTCCTGTGATCTCGGCCCTGTCGACGCTGGCCTTTGACGGTCGGCGCGGGCGGTTCTTCGACGTGCAGTTGATGGCGGCCCTGAAAATTCTGGATCGTGGCGACGTGACGCCTGCGCGCATGACGGGAAGCTGGGCGGGTGCCATGGGGCATACGCAGTTCATTCCGACATCCTATCTGGCCTATGCGGTGGATTTCCGTGGCGATGGGCGACGCGATATCTGGGCAGACGATCCGACCGACGCGCTGGCCTCGGCCGCGGCATATCTCAGCCGATCGGGCTGGCGGCGTGGGCAGCGTTGGGGGGACGAGATAACGGGCCGCGCGCCGTTAGGTCGTGGAAGGGTCGTGAAACCGGAAGGGGACAACGGCCCGGTGTTCGAGGTCTATCACAACTACAACGTGCTCGGGCGGTACAACAATGCGCAGAAATACATCATCGGTGTCGGACATCTGTCGGACCGTCTGTTGGGGCGTCCGCCGCTGCGCGGCACGTTCGGTCCCGACAAATACGGGCTGACACTTGAGGACCGCAAGGCGCTGCAACGCGGCCTGACCCGGGCAGGATACGAGGTTGGCGAAGCCGACGGGGTGATCGGCAGGAAAACCCTGCAAGCGATCGAGGCGTTCCAGCGCGCGCGGGGCCTTCCTGTCACGGGCGATCCTTCGCGGGCGCTTCTGGCGCTGTTGCGCTAGGCTGGGGTCGGGCGGACAGTCCGGGACATTCGGCATCTTGCCCATGCCGATATTCCGGCATAGGTCTGGGTGATGTTGCAAACGCTCACCCTGTCACAGCATTTTCGCGCAGTCCTTGTTTTGGGGCTTCCGCTGGTTGCCTCGCATCTGGCGCAATTCGCGGTGCAGATCATCGACACGATCATGCTGGGCTGGTACGGGGTCGAGGAACTGGCCGCCGTCACACTGGCCGGCACGTTCTTTTTCATGTTCCTGATCATGGGGTCGGGTCCGGCCTGGGCCTTGATGCCGATGGTGGCCGAAGCCTCCGAGGCGCGTGACGATGTGCGGGTGCGCAGGCTGACCCGTATGTCGATGTGGTTCTCGGTCGGGTTTGCGCTGCTGGTCCTGCCGCTCATGTGGATGTCGGCGCCAATTCTGCGAGCCATCGGGCAGGATCCAGATCTGAGCCTTCTGGCACAGGATTACCTGCGCATCGCCGGGGTTGGGCTGGTGCCTGCGCTTTTGGTCATGGCGCTGAAAAGTTATCTGGCGGCGCTGGAACATACCCGGATCGTGTTATGGGCAACGGTACTGGCCGCGGTGATGAACGGGTTTATCAACTATGCGCTGATCTTCGGCAATTGGGGCGCGCCGGAACTGGGCGTGCGCGGGGCGGCCATTGCCTCGGTGCTGATACAGATCGCGTCCGGGCTGGTGCTGGTCGTCTATGCCGCGCGACTGAATGCCGAGGCCAGCCTGTTCCGGCGGCTGTGGAAACCGGATTGGGAGGCGTTGCGCCAGCTTTTGCGCCTTGGCATTCCGATCGGCCTGACCACTCTGGCCGAGGTTGGGATGTTCTCGGCCTCGACGGTGGTTGTCGGGCTGATTGGCACCCTGGAGCTGGCCGCCCACGGGATCGCGCTGCAAATCACGGCCGCCTTCTTCATGGTGCATCTGGGCCTGTCCAACACCGCGACCGTCCGGGCAGGACGCGCTTTGGGGCGTCGCGACGAGGCCAGCTTGCGGCGTGGGGCTCTGGCCGTGACATTGGCATCGGTCGTGTTTGGCGGCCTGACCGTGATCCTGTTCCTTGGTGCGCCCGAACCGATGATCAAGCTGTTCCTGAACCCAAGCGAGGTAAGACGGGACGAGATTGTCGCGCTTGGCTCGGTCCTTCTGATCGTGGCGGCCCTGTTCCAGTTTGCAGACGGGGCGCAGGCCATCGCGATGGGCCTGTTGCGCGGCGTGCAGGACACTCGGGTGCCGATGATCATTGCCACGCTCAGCTATTGGGGGGTCGGCATGACCATGTCCTATGTGCTGGGGATCACGCTGGGATATGGCGCGCCGGGTGTCTGGGTCGGGTTGTTGCTGGGCCTTGTCTGTGCCGGTATCTTCATGTCGTGGCGGTTCTGGAAAAGTTCGTCCCGGATTGGTGACATGCAACCGGGGCCTGCCGTCTAGCCCTGTTTCAGCCGGTCCGCTTTCTTGCGCACCAGCACCGTGCGCAGATCATGCATCGCCAACAGAAGCGCATCCGTGACCTGCTCCAACGCTTCGGGTGTTGCACGGGTTTGCGCCCAATGTGCTGTCAGGTTCAGGTGGTCGATGCTGCGCAGGATGTCATCCAGATCGCGCGCCTCAAGCGTTGCTTTTCGCTCTTCCATCCAAGCGTCGATGGCGGCGTGATCCGCGTCGGTCAGTTCATATGCGCCTTGCGGCTTGACCTCGCCGTTTCGGATGTTCACCGCGGCGATCTGGTTCAGCTCCAACGGGCGTTGCCGGTTTTCGGTGTTCACACGAAAGACGAACGCACCGTTTTCACGTACGCGAAAGTAATAGTCGGGCAGAGTGATGCTCATCTGATGTCCTTGTCTTCGATGATGCGCCACAGGCTGCCATCCGGGTCCACCATATAGAACATACGCGGTGCGCTGGCGGTGGCGGGCGCAATGTCGGTCAGTCGTGGAATTGCGGCGGCGTCCGCGGCGATGCCCTGCCGGCGCCATGCCTTGTGGAGCGTGCCAATATCGGGAAGGCGCAGGCAGGCCGAAAACCAACTGGATTTCGGATCAAGCTCGGGATGTGGAAAGAACTCGATCCGGGTGGTGCCAAACCCAAGGATCATCCAGCCATCACTGCGCCAGACCAGTTGAAACCCAAGCCCCTCATAGAAGGTCAAAGTGGCGTCAAAACTGCGGCTGGGCAGGTTGGCGGTGATCCTTGCCTGATCCATTCCGCCCCCTTAACGCAGGCTTGCGCAGAAGGCTTGGATGCGGGTGCAGGCCTCTTTCAGTGCTGCGTCCGATGTGGCATAGCTGACGCGGAAGTTCGGGCTCAGCCCGAACGCCGCGCCAAAAACGACGGCCACGCCGTGCTCTTCCAGTAGCGCCTTGGCGAACACCTCGTCATCGGTGATTTTCACACCCGACGGCGTGGTCTTGCCGATGCAGCCCTTGATAGACGGATAGACATAGAACGCCCCGTCCGGCACCGGGCATTCCAGCCCGTCTGCGGCGTTCAGCATTTCGACCACCAGATCGCGGCGACGCACGAAAGCCTTGTTGTTCTCGGCGATGAAATCCTGCGGGCCATTCAGCGCCTCGACCGCCGCCCATTGGCTGATCGAACAGGGGTTCGATGTCGATTGCGACTGGATTTTCCGCATGGCCGAGATCAATTCGACAGGCCCGCCCGCATAACCGATGCGCCAGCCCGTCATCGCATAGGCCTTGGACACGCCGTTGCAGGTCAAGGTGCGGTCGTAAAGGCCCGGCTCCACCTGGGCCGGCGTGCAGAACTCGAACCCGTCATAGGCCAGATGTTCATACATATCATCGGTCATTACCCAGACATGCGGATGGCGCATCAGGACATCGGTCAATGCCTTCAACTGCGCGCGCGTGTACCCCGCGCCCGTCGGGTTCGAGGGCGAGTTGAAGATCAGCCACTTTGTTTTCGGCGTGATCGCGGCCTCAAGTTGCTCAGGTGTCATGCGAAATCCGGTTTCGATGGGGCATTCCACGACGACAGGCTCACCGCCTGCCAACAGCACCATGTCGGGGTAACTGACCCAGTAAGGGGCCGGGATGATCACCTCGTCCCCGGGGTTCAGGGTCGCCATCAGGGCGTTGTAAAGGATCTGCTTACCGCCGGTGCCGACCGAGATCTGGGCTGGCGTGTAATCCAGCCCGTTCTCGCGCTTGAACTTGTCACAAATCGCCCGCTTCAGCTCGGGCATCCCGTCAGGTGCGGTGTATTTCGTCTTGCCCGCGTCAATCGCTGCCTTTCCCGCCGCCTTGATATGCGCGGGCGTGTCGAAATCCGGCTCGCCTGCACCCAGGCCGATCACATCGCGCCCGGCGGCTTTCAACTCGGCTGCCAAAGTGGAAACGGCGATGGTGGGTGATGGTTTTACGCGATCAAGTGTCGCAGAAAGGAAAGACATGATGTCCCCGATTTGTAAGTTGGTCCCAGTTCTTCTAGGGTCAGCCGCGCAACCAATCAAGCCAGAACCCGGTGCCCGGCGTGGTGCCTGAAACGATAGGAAAAGCAGATGGACGACATACCGCAGGATGAAAACTGGTTCTCGGAAGAGGCCGCGACCTTCGGCGACCGACTGGCCGGCGCCCGCGAAGCGATCGGTCTGAGCCAGGATGATCTGGCCCGGCGGATCGGCGTCAAGGTCAAGACCTTGCGCGGCTGGGAAGATGACCTGAACGAACCGCGCGCCAACAAGCTGCAGATGCTGTCGGGCATCCTCAATGTCTCGTTGCGGTGGCTGCTGACCGGCGAAGGCGACGGTGTGGCAGAACCGACCGGCAATCTGGATGACCTGCCCGAGGTGCGCGACCTGCTGTTGGAAATCCGTGACATCAAATCGCAGATGTCCCGGTCGGCCGATCAGTTGGGTCGGCTGGAAAAACGTCTGCGCAAACGGCTTGAAGGTGGCGTCGTATGACAGGCGTGCCTCTGGATCAGTTGAAGGAAACCCCTGGTGCGCGCCCCGGTGAAACCCGCGAGGTGCGCATCAAACGGCTGGGGATGCGATCAATGCGTCGTGGTATCAAGGAAATGGACATAATCCTGCACCGCTATGCCACGGACCGTCTGGCTGCGATGACGGATGACGAACTTGACCTCTACGAGGCGCTGTTGGGTGAAAATGATCAGGACCTGTATCAATGGGTGTCCGGCCAGCAAGAGCCGCCCGAACACTTGTCCGACCTGATCCAGCACATCATCGGTCACACCGCGATGCGCTGACCCAGCGGGTTTGACGAAAATTTTCCGCAACTGATGCACGCATTTAACTGAATGTTCTCATTTCGGTCCGAATAGTCACCTTGGTAACTAGGTCGGAGAAACGGATGAGCATGCACTCCCCCATTGGGCAGACAAGCAATCAGACATTTGTGTATCAGTATCTTGAAGCACTGGCGTTGGTCGAACGGCTGCATCGTCTGCTGCTGGACGTGATCAAGGACGAGTTTGAACGGGTCGGCGTGTTGGAAGTGAACGCGGTGCAGGCGCTGCTTTTGTTCAATATCGGCGACAACGAGGTGACGGCAGGCGAATTGAAAACGCGCGGCTATTACCAGGGGTCGAACGTGTCCTACAACCTCAAGAAACTCGTCGAAATGGGCTATATGCATCATCAGCGGTGCGAGGTGGATCGCCGCAGCGTCCGCGTGCGGCTGACCGAGAAAGGGCGTGGGATCCGTGACATCGTCGCCGGCCTGTTCGAACGCCACGCAGACGGTCTGCAATCCCGCGATGTGCTGACGTCATCAGGGATTGAGGAGATCAATGTCGCGCTGAAACGGGTCGAACGATACTGGACGGATCAGATCCGGTATATCTACTGACCCGTGGGCGGATGGGATTGCCGCAGGTTTGATACGACGACGCCGCGCAACTCGCGCAGAAGCTTGCGGGCCATCGCGTCTTCATAGTCCCGAAAATCGGCGGCCTGTTCGACGAAACGCCCGAACCCGTGAATGACCAGTTCCTTGAAATAGGCAACAAGATCAGTGTCCGCATCGCCCGCACCGATCACCAGCCCATTGATGGTGATCCCGTCAAAACCGGAAAGATAGCGTACATCCTGCGGCCTTGGCCCGGTATTGGCAGGCCCGTCACCAGAGATATCCAGGGTCAGCGTTTCGCACCGGCGCCCGGATAGCAGCCGCTGACCAAAGATCATCGCGGCCCCGATCCCGGTTGACGGATCGGCTTTGATGCGGGTGGTGCGGCGCAGGCGATCCGCCACGGCACTCACGTCCTCGCGCGCCGTGATCGACACCCAATCCTGCAACAGACGTTGATGGGATGGACCGCTCCATTCATAAACCGCGATCTGGATCGGGCGGGCAGGTTGGGACAGCAGGGCGCGCAACACTTCGGGTTGCTCCAGCGCGGCGGCCAACCCATCCAGTTGCAACCGGTACTCCCCTTCATCGACTGAACCTGACACATCCAACCCAAGGGCCAACGCCTGACGGCAAGGCGCATCGCTTTGGGCGGCGGCAGTCCCGGCCCAAGCGACGGTCACCAAGGCCAGTGCCCACTGTGTGATCCGCCCTGCGCGCATTACCAGTGACCGGTGTTGTCCATGCTGGCCCATGGTTCTTGCGGGGGCAGGGGATCACCGGCCTGCAACAGCTCGACCGAAATGTTGTCGGGCGACCGCACGAACGCCATGCGCCCATCCCGCGGCGGACGGTTGATCGTCACACCGTTGTCCATCAGGTGCTGGCACATCTCGTAAATATTCTCGACCTCATAGGCCAGATGCCCGAAATGGCGGCTGTCTGACGGCAATCCGTCATCGCCATCCCAGTTATAGGTCAGCTCGATGGGGCACTCCGGCTGGCCCGGCGGGGCCATGAAGATCAGCGAAAACCGCCCCTGTTCCGAATCCATCTGCCGGGTTTTCTCAAGCCCCAGAAGCTCATAGAACCGCATGCTCTCTTCCAGGTTCTTCACGCGCACCATCGTGTGCAGGTATCGAAGTTTCATCTGCTCTCTCTTCGTGGTTCCGGTGGATATATCGCCAGCCTATCAGGTCAGGCGGGTGAGAAAAGCAGAAACGCAGCCTCCACGCCATATGGGTGTTTTGCCATGGGCCGCGACTATATATAGTGGCCGGGCAACCACGAGACGAGAGATTCGACATGCCCCTGAGCCCCGAACAGATCCGCGAAATCGAAGACCAGCGCAGCACCCCGCAACCGACCTTGCGTGCGGTCAGCCCGGGGATGGAAAAACACCTCTATACGGCGCATGAGGTGTTGGACCACGGCTTTGTCCGCGTCATCGACTATATGGGTGACGACGCCGCGATCTGTCAGGCCGCGCGGGTCAGCTATGGCAAGGGCACCAAATCGGTGCAGAACGACGAAGGCCTGATCCGTTACCTGATGCGTCACTGGCATTCGACCCCGTTTGAAATGTGCGAGATCAAGCTGCACGTCAAACTGCCCGTCTTCGTCGCCCGCCAGTGGATTCGCCACCGCACCGCGAATGTGAACGAATACTCCGCGCGCTATTCGATACTGGACCGCGAGTTCTATATCCCCGCGCCCGAACACATCGCCGCGCAATCGGTGGTGAACAACCAAGGCCGGGGGGCGACGCTGGAAGGCGAGGAAGCCGCCCGCGTGCTGGAAATCCTGAAGGCCGACAGCAACCGCTGCTATGACAATTACGAGGCGATGATCTCGGACGAAGGCCAACAGGGGCTGGCGCGCGAACTCGCGCGGATGAACCTGCCCGCCAACATCTATACCCAATGGTATTGGAAGGTCGATCTGCACAACCTGTTCCACTTCCTGCGCCTGCGGGCCGACCACCACGCCCAATACGAAATCCGCGTCTATGCCGACGCGATCTGCAACATCGTCGCCGACTGGGTCCCCGCCGCCTACGGCGCGTTCGAGGACTACCGTCTGGGCGGCGCCAACCTCTCCGGTCGCGCCATGGACTGCGTGCGCCGCATGCTGAAAGGCGAAGAGGTCACGCAGGAGAACTCCGGCATGTCAAAGGGGGAGTGGCGCGAGTTTGAGGCGGAGTTGAAGGGGTAAATCAAGTTGAGCGATGAAAACAAAGGTGATCTTGTGCCAAAGGGGCCAGCTTCTGGACGTTCCGGTAAGGTGGGAAGGGCTGCACTGAATGCGGTTGGTAGCAGTATTCCGTTTGCAGGAGGTCTATTCTCGGCTGCCGCTGGATACTGGTCTGAAAAGGAACAAGATGCCGTAAATCAGTTTCTAGAGCATTGGCTAGCGATGCTTCAAGAAGAATTGAAGGAGAAGGAGCAGACCATTGTAGAGGTAATGGCCCGCATCGATATGCACGATGAGGCCATTCAAAAGCGGATTTCAAGTGATGACTACCAAGCTCTTGTGAAGAAGTCGTTTCGGGAGTGGGCTGCCAGTGAAAGCGAACAGAAACGCAACCTAGTTCGAAACATCCTCGCAAATGCAGCCGCTTCGTCAATAGCGAGCGACGATGTCATTCGCTTGTTCTTGGAGTGGCTTAAAACATACTCCGATATGCATTTTGAAGTGATCGCAGCAATCTATAACAGAAACGGAATAACGCGCTCCGGAATTTGGTCAAAGATCGGCAGAGTGCAAGTTCGGGAAGATTCCGCTGAAGCGGATCTATTCAAGCTATTGATCCGAGATCTTTCCACTGGAGGGGTAATTCGCCAACATCGCCCCACCGATTATAATGGTAACTACCTGAAGAAGTCAGCTTCAAGTTCTACCCGTAATTCCAGCAGTAAAATGAAATCCGCATTCGATGACAATGAAGAGTATGAATTGACTGCTCTAGGCGCGCAATTTGTTCACTACGCAATGAACGATTTACCTCCTCGGATAGAATATCAATCGACTGGTAACGCCGTTTAGACCCGTGCCATGCACGGGCAGCGCCCGACCCGCCCCCATGGGCGGGCGCTTCTCGCCCACCCACGTGCCGGGCGCTGCCCTTGGCAAACGAAGCGCGTCCCAACCATTCCCACAAACAAAAAACCCCGCCGAGCATCCACTCCGCGGGGTTCGCAATTCTCTAACCGGTCGTCCGATCAGCTGACCAATTCAAGGTCCACGGCTGATTGGCGGCCGTCGCGGCCCTCTTGCAGGTCATAGCGGACCTTCTGGTTGTCGGCGAGGCCTGTGAGGCCCGAGCGTTCGACCGCCGAGATGTGCACGAACACATCGTTGCCGCCAGCTTCGGGGGCGATGAAACCATAGCCCTTGGTGGTGTTGAACCATTTTACGATGCCGCTTTGCTTGTCGGCCATTTCCGTCTCTCCTTGGTGTGGGCACCCGCAACGTGCGGGGCCTTCATCGTGCAGTCAGGTATCGTCCGACTGCCGGGAAGGAGGCGGTAGATAGTGCTGTCTTACTCCATAAGATTTGGACCATGTTCTGAAAAAAGCAAGGGATTCCTTTTTGGTCCGGGGCAATGGGCATCAATCGGCGTCCTTCCGTTTCGGGCCTGATCGGGGCATATAGGCATCGGGCAGGCGTCGCGCAGCAGGGTGCAGCCCGCTTGCAACGGGACCATGGCAGAAGGACGGGTTAGATGCGTTTTTGGGGGTTGAAGAGCTGTGATACCTGCCGAAAGGCGGTGAAGGCTCTGGAAGGGGCAGGGGCCGTGGTCGATTATGTGGACGTGCGCGCGGATGGGGTCGACCCGGCGGATCTGGCGCGGTTTCATCAGGCTTTCGGCGCGGCACTGATCAACCGGCGCTCCAACACCTGGCGCGGGCTGAGCGAGGCTGAGCGCGCTGGTGATCCCCTTGATTTGCTTGCAGAACACCCGACCCTGATGAAGCGTCCCGTGATCGAGGACGGCGAAAAGTTGACGTTGGGTTGGGACGCAAAAACGCGCGAGGACTGGTTGGAGCACACCGCCTGAGCGCCTATCTGTTCGGAAAGTAGGAGGTATCTGCATGCGCAACGCTGCATTGGTTTTGGGGATCATTGCCGGGATCTGGGGCATGGTCGTCGGGTTTTTCGGATATGGCTATACCGAGGTGATCGCGCGGATGGGCGAATTGCCCGATCTGGCCGAACAGGTTGACCATCCGGGGCGTGTGCGGGCCTTTGCCCTGATCGCACCGGTTCTGGCGCTGGCCGGGGGCGCGATGGCGCGGTCGGTGGCTCAGGTGGGCGGCGTGCTGTTGCTGTTGTCAGCAGCAGGCATGTATTTCGCTTTCGGGTATGGCGTGTTCACCATGTTCCCGATTGCTTTGGCCGGATTGGGTGGCTTGCTTGCGCTGTTTGCCCTGAAACCCGACCCGCACTGACCGTCGTTCAGCGGATGCCAAGCAGCCGGTCGACCGACAATGGCCCCGCGCCTTTCAGCACCAATGTCACCAGCACGACCATCCAGAACAGCCTTTGATCCAGGATCACGCTGTCTGGGATCCGGTCAAACCAGGCGCCCAGCGTTTCGGGCTGGTCAATGCCGCCATGGCCGTAAAGGTCGGTCAGGCTTTGCACGACGACAAAACCAATCATTCCCAGCGCGGCCAGACGTGTCAGAAGCCCGACAGTAATCAGCAGCGGCAGGATGAACTCGGCCAGGGTGCCGGCCACCACCACCGCCCAGTGAAACAGGCCCAACTGACCGACATCATAGGACGCGGCCTCCATCGCCTTCGGGAATATCTGTGCATAGGCGCCAAGCGAGGGCTGGAGAATGCCCAGCACGCCGTCACCGGTCTTGGTTAGAGCAGATGCCCAGAAATACCCCAGCAAAGTTGCAGCGAACGTGAACCGGGCCAGCGTCGACAAGGTCGCCGGGGCCAGCCGCTCGGCCAGATTGACCAGCGGGTTATAGAGATTTGCCAAGGCGCGCATGACGGTATCCTTCCGAAGTGTTAGTCTGGTTTGTCGGCGCCGGTTATCGCGTGCGTCGCGATCAGAACGCTTAGCGTTTCGGTCAGGTCGAAATCGGGCGTGTCAGCCGTGGCCAACCCCAACGCGGTGCCGAAGCTGCGCCCTTTGATAAGGGACCTGACGAACGGCGCGCCGCCTTTTGGCAACCGCTCGGCCACCGGATCAAAACCAACACGGCTGATCAGGATATCTTCTGCACCACCGGTGGGTTGCGGTCCATCCTTCATGTTGAAATCCCAGATCGCCTTAGCGGGCCACTTGGTGATCAACACTTCGCAAGCGGGTGACATATGCAAACGCGCGCGCATCAGGGTGGATTGGTCAAGCTGGGTCAACGTCGTTGGATCAATGGGCGCTGCATCGGCAGCGTGGTAGGCGCGGCGCAAGGCCAGCTCCAACCGGGCCACATCGGGAAGATATTTCAGATGTAGCGTGCCGGGAAAGCTCTCCAAGAACCCCGGCAGCGCGGCGCCGTAATGCATCATCAGGGGCGAGGCCGGCGGGTGAATGCGCAGGTAAACCTTTGCCATTTCACGAAAAAATACGTCGCCGACCAATTTGGCGAGCACCGGAAAGCCGGTCAGCATGGCTTCGGACAACCCGTGCGCCACGTTGTTGCGATAGACCGAGAAGCGTTTGTCGGCTTGCTGGCCGTCGGGGTTGGTCAAGCCTTCTGGCACGTCGTGTTGCGGATCAAGCAGGGCCTTGCGAAACGCTGTTTGCGAGACGGTTACGTCGCCCGTGCTTGAAAGGGTTACGCTATCGTTCATGCGGACACCGCTGCGGCTAATGCGGGTTTCATATGCTGCGTGGCACGTGCAGCCTCGGCTTCCAACACGTCCCATTCGGGTACGTCGTTGTCCCATTCCACAAGGGCCGGGCGGGCGCCCGCACGGGCGATCACGTGATCGAACAGGGCCCAAACAGGTTCGTCGACCGGCCTGCCATGACTGTCGATCAGCAATTTGCGCCCAAGTTCGTCTGCGTCTTCGTCATGACCGGCCAGATGAAACTCCTCAACCAGATCAAGCGGATAGGCGTCGATATAGGCGCGCGGATCGAAATTCAGATTGGTGGCGGACACGAACACGTTGTTCACATCCAACAGCAGCCCGCAGCCCGTGCGACGGGCGATTTCGTGCAAGAAGTCCGGTTCGGACCATGTGCTTTCATCAAATGCCAGATAGGAGGATGGGTTCTCAAGCAGCATCTTGCGGCCAAGATGGTCTTGCACCTGATCGATATGGGCGGTGACACGCAACAGGGTCTCGGCCGTATAGGGCAGCGGCAGCAGGTCGTTCAGAAACGCGCCGTCATGGGTCGACCATGCCAGATGCTCAGAGAACATCGCCGGGTTGAGCCAATCCGTCAGTTTTTTCAAGCGTGCCAGATGCTCAGGGTCCAGCCGCTCTTCGCCGCCGATGGACAGGCCAACCCCATGGACCGAGATGGGGAAACGTTCGGCCAGATGACGCAACTGCGCCAAAGGACGGCCACCATCGCCCATGAAGTTTTCGGCGTGGATTTCAAGCCAGCTTACACTGCCGGGATCCTCGGTCAGCGCGGCAAAATGCTGTGGCTTGTATCCGACGCCCGCCCCGTTTGGCAGGCTGTTGTCGTGCTGAACGTCGCGCATTGAAAGCTCCATTGAAACGGCCGGGGACCGGGTGCCGAAGGCGGGAAGGGGTGGCCATCACACATGGCCAGCCCCCAGTTGCAAGAGACCCGGATTAGCTGGCGGGCAGGTCACGCTCCAACGCTTCCAGCGAGCCCATGCGCTTTTCGCCATCGGATGCATCGGTGATTTCCATCGACTCGCAAGACCCGGCCGGAACCAGTTTCCAGGCATTGCCCTGGTAATCGACGGTCGAGGTGCCGGCGCATGTGGTGCCGGGACCGGCGGCGCAGTCATTCTGACCGGCAAGAGCCACGCCGAAGCACTTTTCCTGCTCGCCATCGGCGAAGGCCGGGGCGGCATTGGCAGCCACAGCGGCTGAAACAGCACCAAGAACGGCGACGGTTTTCATGTTGTTGGACATCGAGTTTCCTTTCGGTTTTTCGTTCACGCCTCTGAGGGGCGGTAGGGGAAAGGTAAGGGGTGGGTGGTCACACGCTCCACTCACGAACGCGTAACTCACGCCTCCGTTAACGCGAGTGAACAGCAGCAGTTGTTTTGCCCCTGCAGAAATTCGGATCAGCCCAGCGGCCAAGCGCCGGGATTCAAGGGGTTTTCGCGCCTTTCGGTGTGTCAGGAGCGACATGATTGGCAAATCCGCGGCGGGGTGTGATGCGAAAAATTACAAAGAACATGCCGCTGGCGGCGCGATTGTTACAAATATTTGGCTGTAACGACGCCTGGGGGATGGTCTGCGTGATGGGGTTATAACACCCGGCCCCACGAAAAACCCCCGCACGATGGCGGGGGTTTGAGAGCTGTTTGTCGATCAGGCCAGGTCCGGCGGTGTGGCCTCGGCGGCAAGGGTGGTGGACACCTCGTCCAGCGGCAGCACCTTGGAGTGTTTTTCGCCCAGACGGCGCATCGACACGGTGCCCTCCTCGACCTCTTTCATGCCGCAGGCCAGGATTACCGGCACTTTGCCGACCGAGTGTTCGCGGACCTTGTAGTTGATCTTTTCGTTGCGGGTGTCGGCCTCGGCCCGGATGCCTTTGGCTTTCAGCGCATCGACCACCTGCCGCACATAGTCATCGGCATCCGACACGATGGAGGCGACGACGACCTGACGCGGGGCCAGCCAGAAGGGCAGCTTGCCCGCGTGGCTTTCGATCAGAATGCCGATGAAACGTTCAAACGACCCAAGCGTGGCACGGTGCAGCATGACCGGGCGGTGCTTGGCACCATCCTCGCCGATATAGTTGGCGTCCAGCCGCTCTGGCAGCACGAAATCCACCTGAAGCGTGCCGCATTGCCAGTCGCGCCCGATGGCGTCGGTCAGCACAAATTCCAGCTTCGGACCATAAAACGCGCCTTCACCGGGGTTCAACTCGCAGTCGTACCCGGCGGCCTTGGTCGCGTCCAGAAGCGCAGTCTCGGCCTTGTCCCAGACCGCGTCCGACCCGGCGCGCTTTTCGGGGCGATCCGAGAATTTGATCGCGAAGTTCTCAAAGCCCAGATCCTTGTAGATCGCGGACAGAAACTCGATGAAAACTTTCGTTTCTTCCTCGATCTGCGCTTCGGTGCAGAAAATATGGGCGTCATCCTGCGTGAACCCGCGCACCCGCATGATCCCGTGCAGCGCGCCTGAGGGCTCATACCGGTTGCACGACCCGAACTCGGCCATCCGCAGGGGCAGGTCGCGATAGGATTTCAGGCCCTGGTTATAGACCTGCACATGGCAGGGACAGTTCATCGGCTTCAGCGCGTTCACCGATTTCTCGCGCGCGTGTTCTTCGTCCACCTCGACGATGAACATATGCTCCTGATACTTGTCCCAGTGGCCCGAGGCTTCCCACAGCTTTCGGTCCACGACCTGTGGCGTATTCACCTCGACATAACCGCCGCGCTTTTGCTGGCGGCGCATGTAGTCCTGAAGTTCTGTGTAGATCGTCCAGCCGTTGGGGTGCCAGAAGATCTGGCCGGGGGCTTCTTCCTGCATGTGAAACAGGTCCATCTCGCGGCCCAGCTTACGGTGATCGCGCTTGGCGGCCTCTTCCAACATATGCAGGTGTTTCTTCAACTGCTCTTTGTTCTGGAAGCCAACGCCATAGATCCGCTGCAACATCGCGCGGTCACTGTCGCCGCGCCAATAGGCCCCGGCGACGCTCATCAGTTTGAAGGCGTCGGCAGGCAACTGGCCCGTGTGTTGCAGATGCGGACCACGGCACAGATCCTGCCAATGCCCGTGCCAATACATGCGCAGCGGTTCGTCACCGGGAATCGCCTCTATCAACTCGACCTTGTAGGGCTCGTTATTGGCCTCATAGAACTTGACCGCGCGGTCGCGGTCCCAGATCTCGGTCGTCACAGGATCGCGCTTGTTGATGATCTCTTTCATCTTGGCTTCGATCTGGCCAAGGTCCTCAGGCGTGAACGGCTCTTCGCGGTCGAAGTCATAATACCAGCCGTTCTCAATGACGGGGCCGATGGTGACCTTCACGTCGGGCCAGATTTCCTGCACCGCACGCGCCATCACGTGGGCAAAGTCGTGGCGGATCAGCTCCAGCGCCTGCACGTCGTCCTTCATGGTGTGAATGGCGATCTGGGCATCCTCATTGATCGGCCATTGAAGATCCCAATGCTTGCCGCCCACCGTGGCCGAAACCGCCTTCTTGGCCAACGAATTCGAGATGCCAGCGGCGACCTCGGCAGGGGTTACGCCCGCGTCAAAAGCGCGCGAATTGCCGTCAGGAAATGTAAGGGAAATCTGGCTCATGGCCTTCTCCTCGTCGTTTTGGCGCCCACGGAACGCCCGGTTGCGGGTTATGTGTGGGTGCCTTTTGAACCCTTGCCTGCGCGCTGTCAACGGCCCGTGGTCAAAGTTGGGGATTGCAGAGCGGTTTGCGCCCGGTATGGTTTGCGCGACGCATCAGACCGGGGGACAGCATGTCCGATACACAGTTTCTTGAAACCGCGAATGGCCACCGCATTGCCTATGAGAAAACGGAAGGGAAGGGGCCGACGATCCTGTTCCTGTCCGGGCTGAAATCGGACATGGAGGGCACGAAAGCCGTGGCGCTGGAGGCTTGGGCAAAGGCGCAAGGGCGCTCGTTTCTGCGGTTCGACTACTCCGGTCACGGGCAAAGCTCGGGCGACTTCACCGATGGCGCGATCGGTGACTGGCACGAGGATACGCTGGCAGTGGTCGATACGTTGATCGACGGTCCGGTTCTGGTGGTGGGCAGTTCGATGGGTGGCTGGCAGGCGCTGCTTCTGGCACGGGCGCGGCCCGGTCGGGTGGTGGGCCTTGTCACCATCGCCGCCGCGCCGGATTTCACCGAGGATGGGTATTGGGCGGGTTTCTCAGATGCACAGAAGGCAGAGTTGGACCGCGAAGGCTTCGTGTCCCTGCCGTCGGATTATGACGAGGCTTACATCATCACCAAGCGCCTGATCGAAGACGGGCGCGACCATCTGGTCCTGCGCAGCCCTCTGGTTCTCGACATGCCCGTGCGCTTCTTGCAAGGGACCGAGGATACGGCGGTGCCAACCGCGCAGGCAGTGAAGCTGCTGGAGCATGTCGAGGGCGATGATATCAGGCTGACATTGGTCAAGGGCGCCGATCACCGTTTCTCGGACGACGAATGTCTGCGCACCATCCAAAAAATGGTCAAGGTGGTGCTGGCCCGCATCTGATCTGCGCTGCGCTGTCGGCTTCGCGCTTGCGCAACCGGCAGCGGGGCGTCAAACTCCCCGTCGAGGCACAATAGAAGAAACGAGCAGATGATGCAGGAACCTGTGGTTCTGATCCCCGGAATGATGTGCGATGCGCGGGTGTTCGGCCTGCAGATCGAGGATTTGTCGCGCGACCATATCGTCATCGTCGCCCCACCGGTGCAGGGGGACACGATCCGCGAGATGGCCGGGCACATTCTGGATCAATTGCCGCCGCGTTTTGCGCTGGCCGGGCTGAGCATGGGGGGTATCGTCGCGATGGAGATCGCCCGCCGCGCGCCGGACCGGGTGTCGCGACTGGCGCTGATTTCGACCACACCCCTGCCGGATACGCCCGCACAGGCAGCATGGCGCGAGCCACAGATCGTGCGCGCCAGCGCCGGGCGGCTGGACGAGGCGATGGCCGAAAGCCTGTCACCCGATCACATGGCCCCCGGTCCGGGGCGCGACGCGGTGATGGCGCTGGTCCATGACATGGCGCACCGCCTGGGGGCCGAGATGTTCGTGCGTCAATCCCGCGCCCTGCAACGGCGCCCGGACGCGCAGCGCAGCCTGCAACGGCTGAAGATCCCGACCATGGTGATGTGCGGGGCTCATGATGGGCTGACGCCCCCCCGGCGGCATGAAACCATGGCCGCGCTGATCCCGGGGGCCGAGCTTGTCATCCTGCCGGAAGCCGGGCATCTGCCCACGCTCGAAGTCCCCCATCAGGTCAATATCGGAATGCGCGCCTGGCTGGACATGCCGCTGGAACTGCGCTGACGACCCTGTTTCAACAGAGCCTGCTGAACCGCTTCGCTTCTCATGCCTGCGGATGTTCGCGGCCAGATCGAGCCCTGCTCATCGGCAGGATGTTCAATGTCTTTGGCCTGCATCTGATCTGAACGCGCACCGCTTTTTGCCGTGTCCATCCTGTCGCGAAGCCGCGGCACGGACGACATTTCCTGCCTGCGTTTCGTGAAGAACCGAATTGGGCTATGCTTGGCGTGTTTTATTGCACAGGAGATTTCCAGATGCTCAAGATTTCATTGATGCTTTCGGCACTTGTTTTCGGGACGGCCCAAACCGCCTTTGCCGGTCCCAATCTTGCCTCATACTACACCACCATTGGCAAAGAAGACTTTTTCAACTCTCGTGGTGCGCCACTCAGGGATGTCGGCGCGGTCGTCCAGCAGGATCGCGCCAACTTTCATCGCTTTGGGCTTCGCCATCCCGGCGATGAAACGGATCCTTTTTTCGGTGATCGGGCGATGCGTGCCAGAATCCCGGATCTGGTGCGCGCGGGTGGGGTTGACCGATATCTTCAGGCGTTGCTTGGAGGCGGGTGGCAGGGCTATGCCCAGACCTGGCTGGTCCAGATCTGCGGTGCCAGCGGGCATGTCACACATCTGCGGATTGATCCGGCAGATGGCGACGGCTATTCAGATTGCTGATCGGCTGACCCCGATTGCCTGCGTCGGCGTTCGCGTGGGCGATGATCTGATCGACGTATCCATGCGCAGCAAGCCTTGCGTCGCCCTTTGACCCGTTTTGACCCAACCTTACGGCCTGCCGTCCGCCGGTGCCGTTTGCGGGGGGTCCGTCCTATTCCCCGGCGGCCTTCACGACCTTCAGCTTCGCCTTCCTTGCAGCGTCTCGTTTGGCACGCGTCTTGGCAGCCTGTCGGTCGTGACGTCCGGCATTCTGGTCGATGAAATCCAGGACCAGCGGGCGGATGTTGTTGCGCCAGCTTTTCCCGGCAAAGATACCGTAATGGCCCGCGCCCTCTTCGACATGGCTGGCCTTCTTGTCCGCGTGCAAGCCGGTCAGAAGGTCAAGCGCGGCGATGCACTGGCCGGGGGCGGTGATGTCGTCCTTGGTGCCTTCGACGGTCTTGACCGCAACGTCGGTGATGGCACCGATATCGATCTTGTGACCATCAACCATAAATTCATTCTTCGCGATCTCGCCGTTCTTGAAGACGCGTTCGACCGTGGACAGATAGAACTCGGCCGTCATGTCCATCACGGCAAGATATTCGTCATAGAACCGGTTGTGCTTGTCGTTGTCCGACGCTTCGTCCTTGGCGACGCGCAGGATCTGGGCGGAAAATGCCTTGCTGTGGGTTTCGGCATTCATCGACATGAACCCGGCCAGTTGCATCAGGCCCGGATAGACCTTGCGCCCGGCGCCCTTGTATTTGAACCCCACCCGTTGCAGGGCAAGACCTTCCAGCTGTCCCATCGTGACCCGGCGACCGAAATCGGTCACGTCCGTAGCGGCGGCATCGGGGTCGATCGGCCCACCGATAAGGGTCAGGGTCTGGGGCTGTGCTTCGGGATCCAGCTCGGCCAGATAGGCGGTTGCCGCAAGCGTCAGCGGGGCAGGCTGGCACACGGCGACCACGTTGATGTCAGGGCCGAGATAGCGCATGAAATCGACCAGATAGCGCGTGTAGTCCTCGATATCGAACTTGCCTTTGCTGACCGGGATGTCGCGGGCGTTGTGCCAGTCGGTGATATACACATCGGCATCTGGCAGAAGGCTGGCCACCGTCGACCGCAGAAGCGTTGCATAGTGACCGGACATCGGCGCCACCAGCAGGATGCGGCGCTTCATCTCGGCACGACCCGCCACGTTGAACTTGATCAGGTCGCCGAAAGGACGCTCGACCCGTTTTTCCACCTGGACCACATGATCGCGTCCGTCTTCGCCGACCACGCTTAGAATACCCCAGTCCGGTTTGGCGACCATGCGTTCAAAACTGCGCTCGGTCACTTCACCCCAGGCAGACATAAGCTGAAAGAACGGGTTCGGAACCAAGGCTGTTGCGGGATACGACCCCATGGCAGCGGCCGTTGCCCCCAGCCACTGATTCGTATTGCGGAGTGTCTCCATCAGATCGTATGTCGCCATGTACCGCATTTTATATTAGCCTTTGATTTGTCGCTTTGCATTTGCATAGTCAGATAACACATGCAGTTTTTTCGATGCTGCACTTGCGAAAAACCATAGGGGGGAAATTGTTTCATGACAACTGACCAAGTTAACAAAGGCCAGGAACTGAGTGAACTGAACAACAACCTCGCCCGCATCGAAGAGCTGTCGAAGCGGCTGGCCAATATCATGGCCCACCGCAAACCCGTGCGCCCCAGCCTTCAGGCGCCGGGGCACGATTTCTATGCCAAGGCGGCGGGCACGATCTGGGCCGACATGATGGCCAACCCGTCGAAAATGTTCGAACACCAGATCGCGTTCTGGTCCAAGACGCTGGAACATGCCATCGAAGCTCAGGCATCCCTGGCCAGCGGAGACTTCACAGCACCCGAAGATCCCGGCCCGAAAGACCGGCGCTTTTCCAATCCGCTGTGGGACACGCACCCATATTACAACTATGTCAAGAAACAGTATCTGATTTCGTCCCAGACGATCGAAAATGCCCTGAAGGACGTCGAGGGGCTTGATCCTGACGAAGCCAAGCGGATGGAATTCTTCACCCAGCAGATCGTCGATATGATGAGCCCCACGAATTTTCTTGCCACCAATCCTGACGCGTTGGAGCGGGCGGTTGAGACAAACGGCCAGTCGCTGGTGCAGGGGCTGGAAAATCTGGTCGCTGATCTGGAAGCCAATGATGGGGAACTTCTGGTCAAACTGGTGGATGAAAGCGCGTTCGAAGTGGGCGGCAATATCGCCACGACGCCGGGACAGGTCGTCTTTCGCAACAGGATGATGGAGCTGATCCAGTATGAGGCGACAACCGAAAAGGTGCATGCCACGCCGCTGATCATCTTTCCGCCCTGGATCAACAAGTTCTATATTCTCGATCTGAAAGAGCAGAACAGCCTGATCAAATGGATCGTCGATCAGGGCTATACGCTGTTTGTGGTCAGCTGGGTGAACCCCGATGCCTCTTATGCCGATGTCGGGATGGGTGATTACATCGAAGATGGCTATCTGGCCGCCATGCGCGAGGTGAAGGCGATCACGAAGCAGAAGAAAGTCAATGTCGTCGGGTATTGCATTGCCGGTACGACCTTGTCTCTGACCCTGTCGCTGATGAAGAAGCGCGGTGATAAATCCGTCAACTCGGCCACCTTCTTCACCACCCTGACCGATTTCGAAGATCAGGGCGAAGTGGGCGTTTTCCTGAATGACGATTTCGTGGGCGGGATCGAGGAGGAAGTGCAGGAAAAAGGTTATCTGGACAGTTTCTTCATGTCGCGCACGTTTTCGTATCTGCGGCCCAATGACCTGATCTATGGTCCCGCGATCAACAGTTACATGCTGGGCAAGACCCCCCCGGCGTTCGATCTTCTGTATTGGAACGGTGACAGCACCAACCTACCTGCGAAAATGACCATCGAATACCTGCGCGGTCTGTGCCAGGACAATCGCTTTGCCAAAGGCGACTTCGAACTGCTGGACGAGCATCTGTCAATCAAGGATGTCGATGTGCCGCTTTGTGCCATTGCCTGTGAAACCGACCATATCGCGGCCTGGAAGTCATCCTATGATGGCATCCGGCAGATGGGATCGAAGGACAAGACCTTCATCGTGTCGCAAAGCGGCCATATCGCCGGGATCGTGAACCCGCCGTCGAAAAAGAAATACGGCCACTATACCAATGATGACTGGCCTGCGGCGTCCGATGACTGGATGGAGGGCGCGACATTCAACGAAGGGTCATGGTGGGGGCGCTGGGATCAATGGCTGTCCAAGCGGTCCGGGAAGCAGATCGAGGCAAGAAAAATAGGCGATTCTTCGCACAAACCCCTTGCCCCGGCGCCCGGAACATATGTTGTGAACAAGCCAAATAATTGATTTTCAACAACTTTAGATAGTTTATGCTGCAGTGCAGAAAAAGACTTGATTTTCTGCACTGCAGCATGCATATTCTCCTCATAACAAATTCAGGCGTCCTCCTCCCGGCGCCAAACCATGGAGAATATGACAATGACCAAGACCCAAGACTTCACCAAGATGTTCCAAGACATGATGGGCAACTTCCCCGTTGATATGTCGGTTGCTCAAGACGCTTTCAAAAACCAGGCTGCCCTGGGCGAGAAACTGTCGAAAGTTGCTCTGCAAGCTGCTGGTCAGTCGGCCGAAATCTCGACCAAGTGGACCAAAGAAACCCTGGAAAAAATGGGCGACGTGACCACCGCCAAAGAAGAAGCCGCCGAGTATGGCAAAGCCGTCACCGATTTCGCATCGGCTCAGGCTGAAATGGCTGCCGAGAACCTGGCTGCTTTCGCTGAAGTCGCCAAGAAAGTTCAGGCTGAAACCGTTGAGCTGCTGATGGCTGCCGGCAAGGAAATGGGCGACGACGCTCAGGCTGCTGTCAAGAAAGCCTCTGACGAAGTTCAGAAAGCCGCCAAAAAAGCGACTGCGAAGTAAGCGGATCACGCCGGGGTCAACCTCCCTCCCGGCAATTTCCGAAAGGGCGAGCCTTGGGCTCGCCCTTTTTCGTTGCCCTTTGCGCCGAAGGTTGTGACGTAAACTTTTGGTCAAAAGGCTTGCCTTTGGGCCGTGCGCTGCTAGGCTTTTGCAGTGCAGCATACCCTAGATGCTGCGGGGAGGTATGATGGCTCAGAAAAAAGAACCGCTGCTGATCAAGCGTTACGCGAGTCGGCGACTTTATAACACCGAGACGTCGGATTACGTGACCCTGGACGACATCGCCGGGTTCATCCGCGATGGACGTGAGGTGCAGATCATCGACCTGAAGTCAGGGGATGATCTGACGCGCCAATACCTGCTTCAAATCGTTGCCGAACATGAAAGCCGCGGCGAAAGCGTGTTGCCAGTGGATGTGCTGACGGACCTTGTGCGGTCTTACACCACGCAAGCGCAAAGCGTCGTGCCGCAATTTCTGGCCGCCAGTTTCGAGATGCTGCGCGATGGGCAATCCAAGATGATGGAGAACTTTGGCGCCATGGGCAATCCGATGGCGCAGATGCCGGGGTTTGAAGCCATGCGTGCACAGCAGGAAGCCTTCATGAAAGCGATGATGAGCGGTTTTCCCGGCAACAGCACCTCTGATGAGGGCGAGGACGACGCGTCAGAGGCGTCCGATGGAAGTTCCAAGGACGAGTTGGAGGCGATCAAGAAGCAGTTGGCGGATTTGCAGAAGAAATTGTCCGGGCTTGGGTGACACCCGCCCGACGACTGGTGCCCGAGGGTCGGGCCACAAAAGACAAGGGACGCGCATCAGTCGCGTCCCTTTTTCGTTTGTAAGCTGCCTTGACCCGCCCGGATGAGGCGGATCAGTAAGTGCGGATCAGCCCGACCAGTTTGCCCTGAACGCTGACCTGACCTTCGGGCAGCAAGCGGGTTTCATACGCCGGATTGGCCGCTTCCAGCGCGATCATCCCATCGGTCTTGCGAAAGCGTTTCAACGTCGCCTCATACCCATCCACCTGCGCCACGACAATGTCGCCATTCTGCGCTTGGCTGGTCTCACGGATGACCACGATGTCTCCGTTGTTGATCCCGGCGTCGATCATGGAATCGCCCTTGACCTCAAGCGCATAGTGGCGCCCGCCCGTGCCCAGCATGGTTTCGGGCACCGACACGTGCTGAGCGCCGTCTGTTATGGCCTCGATCGGTTGTCCGGCGGCGATGCGCCCCATCAGGGGCAGGTCGCTGACGCCCAGCCCTTCCAGAGGGATGGCGCTTGGTGGCGTCTGTTCGGGGCGGTCGCCCTTAATCACGCGCGGCTCAAACCCGGCGCGACCGGAATTTTCCAATGGTTCGGGCAGTTTCACGATTTCGATGGCGCGGGCGCGATGGGCCAGACGGCGGATGAAGCCGCGTTCTTCCAGAGCCGTGATCAACCGGTGAATGCCGGATTTTGATCGCAGGTCCAGCGCCTCTTTCATTTCGTCAAAGGACGGGGGGACGCCGTCGCGTTGGATCCGTTTGTGAATAAAATCCAGAAGTTCCAACTGCTTGCGGGTCAGCATCTGCTCATTCCTCCGTCGTTTTGTAATCCGTGGCCGTCGTTGGGATGACGGTTCGGGATGGCCCTTGCGTTCGGGCGTTCAAGGAATGTTCTATCCCTGTTCCCTTTTTGTGTCAACTGCGCACGTCTGGCGGGAATGTGGGCGCAAAAAATCGTGTCAGATCGGCAAATAATCCAGCTGCGCCCCCGCATCGCGCGCCGGATCAGAGGCAGGGCGGATCGCCAATGCGTTGGCCTGCGCCAGCACGCTCAGAAGCGCGCTGTCCTGGCTGTCAAAGATGGTGATCTGGTCGTCATCGACTCGGGCGCGCATATAATGTTCACGCGGGCCATTGGCTGTGACGGGCGCGACCAGGGTCGCCGATTTGCGCGGCGCAGCCGCAGCGCCCAGACCCAGAAGCGCCCGCAGCGCAGGCACCAGGAACACATGCCCGCAGACCATCGACGAGACGGGGTTGCCGGGCAGGCCGATCATCACCGCGTCACCGATGCGCCCGGCCATCAACGGTTTTCCGGGGCGCATCAGGACCTTATAGAAACTCTGTTCCATGCCCATGTCGGCGGCCACGTCGCCCACAAGGTCATGATCGCCCACCGACGCGCCGCCGATCGTGACGATCAGATCGGCGTCCGAGGCCAGATCGAACGCCATGCGCAGGCTGGCTGCGTTGTCGCGCGCGATGGGCAACATGCGGGCGTGGCCACCATTGGCCTCGATCAGGGCTTTCAACCCAAAAGCGTTCGAGGCGATGATCTGGTCGGGGCCGGGTTCCTCGCCGGGCATGACCAACTCGTCCCCGGTGGCCAGAAGGGCCACGACGGGTTTGCGTGTGACCGTCAGTGCCGGCACATTCATCGCCGCCGCCAGTGCAAGGTCGGCGGGGGACAGGATGCGCGGAGCAGGGATTGTGTCACCGGGGGCGAAATCGGCGCCTGCAGGGCGCACATGCGGGCCCTTGTCCAGCGCGCGCGCCAGCGTGATCAGATCGCCCTTGCGCTCCACATCTTCCTGAATGATCACCCGATCGGTTCCGTCCGGCATCGGCGCGCCGGTGAAGATACGCACGCATTCCCCCGGACCCACCTGACCGTCGAACCCATGCCCCGCCGCGCTTTCGCCGATCACGCGGAACATCGCTTCGGGGTCGGCCTCGACACCGTTCAAAGCATATCCATCCATGGCTGACGCGGCGAAGGGCGGTTGCAGGCGGGTGGCCGTGACGTGCTGGGCAAGGATGCGCCCCGCAGCGTCGGCCAGCGGCACGTCTTCCGTTCCAAGCGGTTCGACCAGCTTGAATATCGCATCCAGCGCCTCGGTCACGGTGATCATCTGTCGGCCTCGTATATGCCCGACTTCCCGCCTTCCTTGCGCAACAGGCGGATAGCAGTGATCTCCATACCCTTTTCCGCCGCTTTCAGCATGTCATAGACGGTCAGGCAGGCGGTCGAGACAGCGGTCAGCGCCTCCATCTCGACCCCGGTTTGTCCACCGGTTTTGACAGTCGCGGTGACGCGGACGCCGGGCAGGTCGGGCTGCGGCGTAAGCTCCAGCGCGACCTTGGTGATAGGCAGCGGATGGCACAGCGGGATCAAGTCCGATGTGCGCTTGGCCCCCATAATCCCAGCCAGCCGCGCCACGCCAAGAACGTCGCCTTTCTTGGCCGATCCGGACATGACCAGCGCCAGTGTCTCGGGCGTCATCTTGACGAACCCTTCGGCCAAGGCGATGCGGTCGGTCACGGCTTTGTCGGACACGTCGACCATGTGGGCCTGTCCGTCGGCGTCAAAATGGGTCAGGGGGGATTTGTCGCTCATGCCGGCACCGGGTTGGCGAGCAGTGCGCGGGTGGCGGCCTCGACATCATTCTGTCGCATCAGGCTTTCCCCAATCAGGAAGCTGCGCGCCCCATATTCGGCCATGACAGCCAGATCTTGCGGCGTCGACAGCCCGCTTTCGCACACCAGATGGCGGTCGGCGGGGGCCAGTTTCGACAGACGGCGGGTGGTGTCGAGCGTGGTTTCAAAAGTTTTGAGGTTGCGGTTGTTTACCCCCAGCAGCGGCGATTTCAGCGCCAGGGCGCGGTCAAGTTCGGCCTCGTCATGCACTTCGATCAGAACGTCCATGCCCCAGGAAAACGCGGCGTCTTCAATCTCTTGCGCCTGCGCGTCCTCTACCGATGCCATGATGATCAGAATGCAGTCCGCACCCAGCGCGCGGGCTTCAGCGACCTGATAGGTATCATACATGAAATCCTTGCGCAGCGCCGGGAGCGTGACCGCATCGCGCGCAGCAACCAAGTATTCATCCGCACCCTGAAAGGACGGCCCATCCGTCAGAACCGACAGGCAGGTCGCGCCGCCCGCCTCATAGGCGCGGGCAAGTGCGGGCGGGTCGAAATCGGCGCGGATCAACCCCTTCGACGGGCTGGCCTTCTTGATCTCGGCGATCAGGCCATAGCCGGTTTCTGCGGCCTTCATCAGCGCCTGCGCGAAACCGCGCGTGGGGGATGCCTCACGGGCGGCGGCCTCAACCTCGGACAGGGGGCGGGCGGTTTTGCACGCGGCCACATGATCCAGTTTGTAGGCTTTGATTTTGTCCAGAACGGTGCTCATGGGGGTGGTCTAATTCCTTGTGGGGGCAGGGGCAAGCTATGCCGACGAAGTCAGTGCGGCCAAGGCGTCGATCTTCGCTTTTGCAGCCCCACTGTCGATGCTTTCGGCGGCCAGTCCGACGCCTTCCTTCAGGTTTGTCGCCTTGTCCGCAATCACCAGCGCCGCCGCTGCGTTCAGAAGCACTGCGTCGCGATAGGCCGATGCCTCGCCCGCAAGAAGCGCGCGGAAGGCCGCAGCGTTTTCGGCAGGCTCGCCCCCAAGGATCGACGCGAGCCGATGCACGGGCAGGCCCGCATCTTCGGGGTGAATTTCGCGCGCATATATCTTGCCGTTCTCCAAGGCTGCCACGGAGGTCACTCCGGTGATCGAGATTTCGTCCATCCCGTCCGCCCCGTGCACCAGCCACGCCTTTTCCGACCCCAAAGATTGCAAGGTTTCCGCCATCGGGAAGATCAGGTCGGACGCAAACGCGCCGGTCAACTGACGCCTGGCCCCTGCCGGATTGGTCAGCGGGCCAAGAATGTTGAAGATCGTCTTGCACCCCATTTCCTGACGCACCGGCATGACGTGTTTCATCGCCGGGTGGTGCATGGGAGCCATCATGAAGCCGATCCCGACCTCGTTGATCGCGCGTTCGGCCACATCTGCCCCGACCATCACGTTCACGCCCATTTCGGTCAGCGCATCCGCTGCGCCGGATTTCGATGACAGGTTGCGGTTGCCATGCTTGGCGACGGTCACACCCGCGCCCGCCACGACAAAGGCCGTCGCGGTCGAGATGTTCAGCGTGCCCATCCCGTCGCCCCCCGTGCCGACAATGTCCATCGCGCCATCAGGCGCGGACACCTTGGCGCATTTGGCGCGCATCACGGCAGCGGCGGCCGCATATTCCGAGACGCTTTCACCGCGCGCCCGCATCGCCGCCAGCAATGCGCCGATCTGGGCCGGGGTGGCACGGCCTTCAAACAGTTCTTCGAAGGCAGCTTCGGCCTGTGCACGCGACAACGGTCCCTCGGTCGCGGCATAGATCAGCGGTTTCATTGCATCGCTCATGCGGCCACCCCCCCGGTATTCATGCCTGTTCTGTTCAGGAAGTTTTGCAGCATCGCGTGACCGTGTTCGGACCGGATGCTTTCGGGGTGGAACTGCACGCCTTCGACCTCAAGCTCTTTGTGGCGCAGGCCCATGATCAGCCCGTTGTCCAGTTCGGCGGTGATCTCAAGACAGTCGGGCAGGGTGTCGCGATCCACCACCAGCGAATGATACCGCGTGGCCAGCAGCGGCGAGGGCAGGCCATCGAACACGCCTTTGCCGTGATGCACGATCTCGCCCATTTTACCGTGTACGATTTCAGGCGCGCGCACGACCTTGCCCCCAAATGCTTCGCCAATGGCCTGATGACCAAGACAGACGCCAAATAGCGGCACACCCGCTTCGGCGGCAGCCAATGTCAGGGGCAGACAGATCCCGGCCTGTGCCGGATCGCAGGGGCCGGGGGACAGCACGATCCCGGCCGCACCCATGCCCATGGCCTCTTGCACATTCAACGCATCGTTGCGGCGCACCACCACATCGGCGCCCAATTCACCGAAATAGTGGACGAGGTTGTAGGTAAAGCTGTCATAATTGTCGATCAGCAGGATCATGATGCGGCCTTTCGCCAGGAATGTCTCAGCGGGGGTTACGTCCCGCGATTGTCGGGCTATACATGATCCACGCAGGTGCCGACGGTCAAGAGCGGCACAGGCAAAGATGAGGTTTCGGGGAGAGAAAGCCATGGCAAAAGGCTTTGTGTCAGGTGTTTTGGCCGGAACGGTCGTGTCCGTTCTGGGGCTTGGGGTTGTGTCGCTGCAACTGGCGCCAGTGCAACCGGGGCGGGTTGACCCGCCACCTGTGGATCAGGACGCCCCCGCGCCCGATGCGCCCACCACGCCCGATGATGCATCAGGAGCATCATCAGAGGCCGGGGACGCGCAAGCCGCCGCGCCAGAGGCCAACGACACACCGCCCGATGCAATCAGCGCGCCAGACAGCCCGGCAGAAATGGACATCGCGGACGTTGCGCCCGACACTGACGTGCCTGTGGCCGACGCGCCCGCGCCGCCGCCGGAACCTGCCGTGCCGGCAGACGAGGCACCGCTGGAAACCGACGCGCCGCCCGCGCCTGCACCGGACGCCGCGCCGGAACCTGCCGTGCAGGACAGCGCAGAGACGAACCCGGATGCCACCGGTGACGATGCGGCCCGTACAGATGCCGAAAACATTCAGGCGGACGAGGCCGCAGCCCCGAAGCTGCCGCAATCCATTCCCGAACTGGCCAACACGCCGCAAATCAAAAGCGACCCTGTTGCGCCGTTTGACGATCAGGCCGATGGGGTGACGACCAACCGCCTGCCTACCATCGAACAGCCCGCAGACGAAAATCAGGCCCCGGCGGAAGCGGGGGCGGTGCTGACCGACCAGTTCATGCTTGCCATCGACCAGAACGCCGCCGCCTTTTCCAATCCCGAAGGGCGGCCGTTGATGTCGGTCGTTCTGATGGATCTGGGTAGAACGCGCCAATCTCTGGGCGACCTGAACAATCTGCCCTTTCCGGTCAGTTTCATCGTCGAAGCCAGCGCGCCCGACGCCGAGCAGGCGGTCGCCTTCTATCGCAGCACCGGGGCCGAGGTGCTGATCGTGCCCTCGCTGCCCGCCAACGCCACCCCCAAGGATGCCGAAGTGATCTTTCAGGCTCAGGCCCCGCTTCTGAATCAGGCCGTCGCGATCTTCATGGCTGAAGAAAGCGGCTTTCAGGGCAACAGCCAGCTGGCCGCGCAGATCGCCGAGATTCTGGTTGCCAGCGGACATGGTCTGGTGTCCGAGCCGCAGGGGCTGAACACCGGTCACAAGACGGCGCTGAAAACCGGCGTTGCCGCAGGCACCGTGTTCCGCGAACTGGACGGGGACGGGCAGGACAGCCAGGTCATGCGCCGTTTCCTTGACAACGCAGCCTTCAAGGCCGGGCAGGACAGCGGGGTGATCCTGCTGGGACACGCCCGGGCCGAGACATTGCAAGCCCTGATCGAATGGAGCCTGGGGAACCGGGCGAAAACCGTCGCGATGGCTCCGGTTTCGGCACTGTTGCTGGGGGGATAAACCGGTCAGTCGCGTGGAATGTCGAACCCATCAGGCGCTAGGGTAAATCCGTCGAACTGAAACCCCGGTGACACGGTGCAACTGACCAGCGTATAAGCCCCGGTCGAGCGCGCAGCCTGCCAGTTGTCTTTCGGAACGATCAACTGAGGCGACTGACCGGCGGCGAGGTCCGGGCCAAGCAGATGATCCTGTGCCGGTCCCGCGTCGGTCGCCGCCATCGACAGGACCAGCGGCGCACCTGCGTGAAAAAGCCAGATCTCGGTCGCATCGACCCGGTGCCAATGGCTCTGCTCGCCGTTTTTCAAAAGGAAATAGATGCAGGTGCCCGAGGGCCGACCCTTGGCGTCGGTGTCGACCCATGTCTGCCGATAATGCCCGCCCTCGGGATGTGGGCTGAGGTTCAGGTGGGTGATGATCTGGTCTGGGGTCATGTCTGGATCTGCTTTCAATTGGGGCATGTGGGCCTGCGCCAAGATGACTTGTCTTTGCAATCGTGATAGGCTTCGGCCACCACACTGCACGATGGGGCGGGTGTTCGCGGCATGAAACCTTCCAAAAACTGGAAGGAACTCCAAATGTCGTTTTATTTGTTCAAAGGTCAATACAGCACGGATTCCCTGCGCGCGCTTGTCGATAAACCCGAAGATCGCGAGGCGGTGGCGGGAGAGATGATTTCGGCGATGGGTGGGACGTTACACCACCTGTTCTTCTGCTTTGGCGAAGACGATGTGATGGCGCTGATCGAAGCCCCGGATGATGAGGTGATGGCGGCCTGCGCCCTTGTGGTCGGCGCTTCGGGAACCATGGCTGGCGGTGCAACGACCAAGCTCATGACCAGCAAAGAGGCGGTGTCCGCAATGGAGAAAGCCAAGGCGGGCCAGAAATCCTACAAGCCTGTGGGAAGTTGATCCGCGTTTCTTGATGTTGAAAAAGAAAGGCCGGGATGTTGCCCCGGCCTTTTCATCGTGTTGTCAGCGATGGATCACTTCAAAATCGACCGCCCGGCATATTCTGCCGTCACGCCCAGCATTTCCTCGATCCGGATGAGCTGGTTGTATTTCGCCAGCCGGTCCGACCGCGCCAGCGAGCCGGTCTTGATCTGGCCGCAATTCGTGGCGACGGCGAGGTCGGCGATGGTCGCGTCCTCGGTTTCGCCCGAGCGGTGGCTCATCACGTTGGACATGCGCGCGCGGTGGGCCATGTCGACGGCTTTCAGGGTCTCGGACAAGGTGCCGATCTGGTTCACCTTGACCAGCATCGAGTTGGCTGCGCCCTTGGCGATCCCTTCGGCCAGACGCGCGGGATTGGTCACGAAAAGATCGTCGCCCACAAGCTGGATCTTGTCGCCCAGCAACTCGGTCAGTGCGACCCAGCCGTCCCAGTCATCTTCCGACATGCCATCTTCGATCGAGATGATCGGATAATCGTCGCAGAGTGCTTTCAAATATTGCGCGTTCTCTTCGCTGGTCAGCGATTTGCCTTCGCCCGAGAAGACATATTTGCCGTCTTTGTAGTATTCGGTCGCCGCACAATCGAGCGCCAGATAGATGTCTTCGCCAGGTGTATAGCCCGCTTTCTTGATCGAACTCATGATGAAGTCGAGCGCATCACGGGTTGATCCGATGTTGGGGGCAAAGCCGCCTTCGTCGCCGATACCCGTTGACAGGCCAGCGGCTGACAGCTCTTTTTTCAGGGTGTGGAACACTTCCGATCCCATGCGCACGGCTTCACGGATGTTCTCCGCCGCAACGGGCATGATCATGAATTCCTGAATGTCGATCGGGTTGTCGGCATGTTCGCCGCCGTTGATGATGTTCATCATCGGCACAGGCAGCATGCGGGCGGACGCGCCGCCCACATAGCGATAAAGGGGCAGGGCAGAAGCATCCGCGGCGGCTTTCGCGACAGCCAATGACACGCCAAGAATGGCATTGGCCCCAAGGCGGGCCTTGTTCGGCGTGCCATCCAGTTCGATCATCGCGGCGTCGATGGCTTCCTGTTCGGTGGCATCGAACCCGACCAGCGCGTCGGCAATCTCGCCATTCACGGCTTCGACCGCTTGCAGGACGCCCTTGCCCATATAGCGGGATTTATCCCCATCACGCTTTTCAACCGCTTCATGCGCGCCGGTCGAGGCACCGGACGGCACAGCCGCACGGCCCAGCGTGCCATCGTCAAGGATCACATCCACCTCAACGGTTGGGTTGCCCCGGCTGTCCAGAATCTCGCGGGCAAAGATATCGACGATGGTGCTCATGTTAGCGCTCCCAATAAGAAGAAAACTTCAGTTGAGGCGTCTTTAGCGTGTTGCAGGCGTCACGACAACAGAATTGAAAAATGTTAGCGCGCACGGATCCGTTGTTCGCGCAGGAACGTATATATCCCGGTGCCGATCACAATCATGGCGCCCAGATAGGTCAGATTGTCGGGGTCTTCGCCGAACACGATGATCCCCAGCATGATCGAGAAGATCAGGCGCGTGTACCGAAACGGCATGATAATCGAGGTTTCGGCCACCCGCAGGGCGCTGACGATGGCGTAATACCCCGAGACACCGAAGACCGTCGCTCCCAGCATCAAGAGCCACCCGACAGGCTCGGGAACGACAAAGCCGCCGCTGACCGGGATCATCAGCGCCCCCGCCGGAATACAGATCAGGAACGCATAGAACGCCACGCTGGTCGAGGGGATCGTCGGGTCAAGCTGACGGGTCAGAAGGTCGCGCAGCGCGATCCCGAATACTGCTGCGATGGGCAGAAGGGCGGCCAGTTGGAAGCCCTCGGCACCCGGTCGGATGATCAGAAGAACACCCAGAAAGCCGATGCCGATGGCGCTCCACCGTCGCCAGCCGACCTGTTCACCGAGAAACAGGGCCGCCCCCGCTGTGGTGGCCAGCGGCATGGCCTGAAAGACGGCCAGCACGGTCGACAGGGGAACAAGGGACAGGGCGGTGACGAAGAACATGGCCGACACGGCTTCCGAGGCGTTGCGCCACAGCATGATCCGCGACCGCATGTCCCGATGCACGAGCGGAGCCAGCGTGCCGCGTTGCACATAGGTGATGATGGCAAAGGCCACCGAACCGCCCACGCCCAGCAGAAACAAAGTCTGTGACGCCGGCATGCCCTGCGTCATCGACTTGATGAACACATCCTCCAGGGCAAAAGCTGCCATGGCAAAGATGATCAGAAGAATTCCACGCAAGTTCTGCATCGGGTGACGTTTCGCGGTCTGAGAAAAACAACCCGGCGACAAGACCCGGTTTTCCGCGCCAAGACAAGATGTGATCGGTGATGGAGCCGATCAGCGGGCGTGATCGGTTGCGCCTGTCACGTGTCTTTCTTGTCCTTCTTGCGGACGCCGTAAAGCTCCAGCCGATGGCCTTTCAACTCGTAGCCCAGCTTGGCCGCGATCTTTTCCTGCAGGGCTTCGATCTCGGGGTCCAGAAATTCGATCACCTGCCCTGAAGTCAGGTCGATCAGGTGGTCGTGATGGTCCCGGTCCGCGCTTTCATACCGCGCGCGCCCGTCGCCAAATTCGTTTTTGACAAGGATCCCGGCCTCTTCAAACAGCTTGACGGTTCGATAGACCGTCGCCAGTGAAATGCGGCTGTCCAGACCAACGGCGCGGGCATGCAACTCTTCGACATCGGGATGGTCGCGATGGGCCTCTTCCAGGATTTGCGCGATCACCCGGCGCTGTCCGGTCATGCGCAGCCCCAGTTCCTCGCACCGTTTCAGAATGGATGGGTCGGACATTATGCCTCCGATACTCGATCTGCCTGCCCCCTTATGCCGTGAAATCCGCGCGGGGGGAATGCTCAGTTGGGCCTGACCCGAACCCTGTTGCACCTGCGGGGGACAGCACTGCCATGCCCATTTGCCAGATGTGGCGGGGCGGCGGACCATGTTTTCGCTATCTCTGTCTTGCCAACCACGGCAAGATCGTCCGATAGTCGTTCGACAGCGTGGGCGCGACCCGCGACAGGCAACACTGGCGGGCATTCTTGACGACACGATCGGGGAAACGAGCACGGTCCGAGGATCAGAAACTGCAGCGGCAGGCCGAGATACTGGCCGCCGCACGTGCCCTTATCGAAGACGTTGGATTTGACGGCGTGACGATGAGCGCGCTGGCCGGACGCGCCAAACTCGCCAAGGGAACGTTGTATCTGTATGTGCGGTCGAAGGAAGAGCTGTTCCTGATGTTGTTCGGCGAGGCGTTGGAAAACCTTGTGAACCGCTTCGAAGCCGAACCCGAACGGGACATGGACCCCGTGGATCTGGCCGATTTCCTGACCCGCCTGTCGCAAGAAACGCCTTTGTTTCTGCCCCTGTTTGCCCGCCTTGTCGCGGTGATCGAGGCAAATGTGGCCGACGAGGCGCTGTTTGCCGCAAAGCGCCGCATGTTGGCAAATTTCGAACGCGTTGCAATCCAGCTTGCCAAACGGCTTCATCTGAATGCCGAGCAGGCCATGCTGGTGGCACGGACCCTGATGAATGTCATGCAAGGTGCGGCGCAGTTCGACCTGACCGCAGATCGTGACCCCGATGGCCTGCCCGATGACATGCGCGAGGCCTTCGCGATCAACGAATATGCCCGAAATTTCCGCCCGGCGGCCAAGCTGATCCTGGGGGCGGTGGTCGGCCCCAATCAGACGGCGCGCAGTCCCGTAGGACCCGACGCCTCCTGATGCAGGCCGGGGTGACACATCACTCTTTGATGCGGACCTTGGCCCAGACCGGCAAATGGTCGGACGCCACTTTTGCCAGCGGCGACTGCTCGACGCCAGCGTCGCGCAACTCGACCCCTTTGCTCAGCGCCAGACGGTCCAGCCCGGCCATCGGGCGCGAGGCGTGAAAGGATCGACCGGGCGAGATGATGTCGAAGTTATGCTCCAACGGTTCGAACCCGCGTTTCGGTGACCATTCGTTGAAATCACCCATGATCATTGTTGGAAGGGGGGTAATGGCAAGCTTCTGCGCAAGCTGGCGCATCTGCTGATGGCGATAGGGTCGCAGGAGGCCCAGATGGGTGCCAACCAGTTTCAGGCGGCCCTCGATCTCGACCGAGACCGCGCCGCGCGGCTCCAGCCCCGGCAATTCCAACTGCTCTGCGTGATGGAAGGTCAGCCCCTTGCGCACAAGGATCGCGTTGCCGTGACTGCCCAGCGATATGCCCTTGCGATCATAGGGCACGGCGACGAAATCGGTTTCGTCTTCCAGCAAATGGCGGGGCAAGGCTGCGGGGCGCGGACCAAGGCGGCGGTCGGCCTCTTGCAAGACGACGACATCGGCATCAAGGTGGTTGATCACGTCCAGAATGCGATGCGGATCGCGCCGCCGGTCAAGGCCGATCGCCTTGCGCATGTTGTAGGTGACCAGTTTAAGATTCAGGTCGTCGGCATTCATGTTCATAAACTAGTCAACGCTGTGCGGAATTTCCAGCGACAGAGCCGCTTCAGGTTCCGCAGAAGGTGCGCGAAACGCGTTCTTCCGGCTTTGGCGGGGTGGCAAGGTCAAGATCTTCCGCTCGCGGATCAAAGGGCCGCGCCAGCGCATCGACCAGCCGGTGGAAGGGGGCATAATCCCCGCCGATCCCGGCCTGAATGGCCTGTTCGATCCGGTGATTGCGCGGGATCAGAACGGGGTTGGCCGCGCGCATCACTGCCCTCGGGTCGCCCGGTTCGCGCTCCAGACGGGCGGTCCAGTCGGGCGCCCAACTGTCCCACGCACCCTCATCTGTGATGTGGCCGCTTGCATCGCCCGCAGTCAGCGCCGTGAAAGTCGCGGTGAAGTCGGCTTGCGAACTGGCCATGCGCGCCAACAGCCCGGTGATCAGCGCCTCGTCGCCGTCTTCTTGGGTGATCAGGCCGATCTTGGCACGGAACAGGCGCATCCATTCGGGGCTGAAATGGTCGGCAAACCCTTCCAGCACCTGCGTCGCTTTCTCGGCGGCGTGGTTCGGGTCGCCATCCATCAGGGGCAGAAGCGCGGTTGCCAGTTGTGCCAGATTCCACACCGCCATGTTCGGCTGCGCCTGAAACGCATAGCGCCCCTGTTGGTCGATGGATGAAAAGACCGTCCCGGGATGATAGGCATCCATGAACGCGCAGGGACCATAGTCGATGGTTTCACCCGACACCGCCATGTTGTCGGTGTTCATTACGCCGTGAATGAAGCCGATGCTCATCCATTGCGCCACCAGCCGCGCCTGAGCGGCCACCACTCCGGCCAGAAATGTCATCGGACCGTCGGCGTCTGGATAGTGTCGGGTGATGGCGTGATCCAACAACAGGCGCAGCCCCGCCGTGTCACCCCGTGCGGCAAAGTACTGGAAGGTGCCCACGCGGATATGGCTGGACGCCACCCGCATCAGCACCGCACCGGGATAACGCCGTTCGCGCTGTACCCCTTCGCCAGTCAGAGCCGCCCCAAGAGCGCGGGTGGTGGGGATGCCAAGGGCGTGCATCGCCTCGGACACGATATATTCGCGCATCACTGGCCCGACCCACGCCCGCCCGTCGCCATTGCGGCTGTAAGGCGTGATCCCCGAGCCTTTCAACTGAATGTCCCGCCGCCCGAAATCACCCGTGACCTCGCCCAGCAAAATCGCGCGTCCGTCGCCCAGACGCGGCACCCATCCGCCGAACTGGTGCCCCGCATAGACCTGCGCCAGCGGGTCCGAGCCGGGCAAAAGCGTGTTGCCAGTCAGAACCTCGGCGGTCAGGGTTGCGGGGTCCAGCCCAAGCTCGAGCGCAAGGGCGTCATTGACCCGCAACACCTGCGGATCAGCCACCGGAACGGGCGGCAGTTTGGTATAGAACCTGTCGGGCAGGCGGGCATAGGAATTGTCAAAGATGTCGCGCATGACCCGGACCCTATCAGAGTTTCTCGCCCGCTACATCACCCGCGTCATCAAGTGATAGCGATTGCGGGACCGAAAGCCGATGCGTTCATACAGGCGGCGCGTGCGATCTTGGTCGGCGCCAACTTCAAGATGCATCGCTCCCACACCCTGATCGGCCAGCGCACGGACCAGCGACGCCAATGCCTCGCTGCCCATGCCACGACTGCGGACGCGTTCGCGCACGAAAATCTCGTCCAGAAAGGCGTCCAGCCCGCCGAACTCGATCGACCAACCAAAGCTGACCGCGATATAGCCGACGGGCGCGGTGCGCGGCCCGATCATCCAGATCGCCCCGTGGGGCGAGCCATCCAGCAGCGGCTGAAGGGCACCTCGCCGGGTGGCGTCGTCCTGTTCGATCCCGTTTTCCGCGTGAAAGCCGGCGACAAGGGTCGTCAGGCGGTCAAGATCGTCAGGGGTGGCAAGACGAAGGCTGCTCATAACCGGGCAATCCTTTCGGTCAGAAGGGCGAAGAAGGCGTCGCTGTCCACGTCCCCGACAAACAGAGCATTGGGCGGGTGGTCGGTGACGCCCCACCAATCGGCGACGGTCATGCCCATGGTCAGCTCGGACTGTGTCTCGATCTGGACGTTGATATGCCGCCCGCGGAACAGATCAGGCTGGATCAGATAGGCGATCACGGTCGGGTCATGCAAAGGCGCGCCGTCCGAGCCATATTTTTCCTTGTCGAACCGTTCGAAGAAATCCGTCATCTCGGCGACCGCGTGGCCCACCTCACCGGGCAGGGCGCGGAACGCTTCATTGCGGGCTTTCGTCACCAGCGCCTTGTGGGTCACATCCAGCGGCATCACCACCAGAGGGACGCCTGATCTGAACACAATATCAGCGGCTTGCGGGTCGACATAGATGTTGAACTCGGCCGCCGGGGTGACATTGCCCACCTCGAAATAGGCGCCACCCATCAGGACGATTTCCTGCACGCGCTCGACAATATCCGGCGCACGTTCAAAGGCGGTGGCGATGTTGGTGAGCGGCCCCAGCGGGCAGAGCGTGACGGTGCCGGGATCATGGGCGCGCAGCGTGTCGATGATGAAATCAACCGCGTGCTGGTCTTGCAGCGGCATTGTGGGGTCGGGCAGAACCGGTCCGTTCAATCCGGTCTTGCCATGCACATATTCCGCCGTGACCAAATCGCGGCGCAGGGGACGGTCGCAGCCGGCAAAAACCTTGGTGTCGGGCTTGCCCGCCAATTCGCAGATGATCCGCGCATTCTTGGCCGTCAGCTCCAGTGGCACGTTGCCGGCAACGGCAGTGATGCCCACAACGTCGACCTCCTCAGGGCTGGCGAAGGCCAGAAGCATGGCAACCGCGTCGTCCTGCCCGGGATCGGTGTCGATGATGATTTTTCTTGTCATGTCATGTCCTTATGCCGCCAGCTCAACCCAGATCGGGACATGGTCCGAAGGCTTCTCGCGCCCGCGCACATCCTTGTCAATCTGGCAGTCGGTCAGAAGATCGGCACATTCCGGCGACAGCAGGAAATGGTCGATGCGAATGCCGTCATTGCGCTGCCACGCGCCGCGCTGGAAATCCCAGAAGGTATAGTGTTCGGGGGCCTGATTGCGGGCGCGGAAGGCCTCGGTCAGGCCAAGGTTGGTGATCTTGCGCCATGCCTCGCGGCTTTCGGGACGGAAGAGCGCATCGTCAATCCAGCTCTCGGGGTGGGCGGCGTCCTCGGGTTGGGGAATGATGTTGTAATCGCCCGCCATCAGGAACGCTTCTTCAGTGGCCAGCAGGTCTGCGGCGCGTGCGCGCAGGCGGTCCATCCATGCCAGTTTATAATCGTATTTCGGACCCGGCACCGGGTTGCCGTTGGGCAGGTAAAGTCCACAGATGCGCACGGCGTGATCGCCCACCACGGTCGCCTCGATATAACGGGCCTGTTCGTCTTCGTCGTCACCGGGCAGGCCGCGGGTCACATCCTCCAGCGGCAGTTTGGACAGAAGGGCCACACCGTTGAAACTTTTCTGCCCATGGGTTACGACGTTAAATCCTTTGTCTTCAAAGGCTTCACGGGGGAAGTTCTCGTCAATCGACTTGATTTCCTGCAAGATCGCCACGTCGGGCTGGGCCTCGTCCAGCCAGTCCATCAGCGCAGGCAAACGCGCCTTGATGCCGTTGATATTGAAACTGGCGATTTTCATGGGACCCCCTTCTGTTCGTGGCGGCCAATGTGGGCGCAAACGGGCGGGGGTGCAAGCGAAGGGTTTTAGCTTTCGGCGATATGCTGCCCGGCGGCGTGGGCACTGGACCACGCCCATTGGAAATTGAACCCGCCCAGCCAGCCTGTCACGTCCACGCATTCGCCGATGAAGTAAAGGCCGGGGACCGTTTTCGACATCATCGACTTGCTGTCGATCCCGTCGGTGGCGATGCCGCCAAGCGTGACTTCGGCGGTGCGGTAGCCCTCGGACCCGGCGGGCGTCAGCGTCCAGTCGGACAGGTGATCGGTCAAGGCGCGCAACGCCGTATCTGACTGGTCAGCAAGACGCCCGGACAGGTCGAACCGGTCTGCCCATTCGGTTGTCAGAAATTCGACCAACCGCGCTGGCAGGTGGCGCGCAAGCTCGGTCGAAAGCTGCCGCCGCCCCTCGGCCTGCCGTTGATCGCGGAGCGTGGTGAACAGGTCGTGCCCGGCAGTGAGGTCGACATGGATCACCTCGCCCTCGCGCCAGAAGGACGAGATTTGCAGAATTGCAGGTCCGGAAAGCCCACGATGGGTGAACAGCATCGCCTCGTCAAAACGCGCACGGTCTGTCCAGACGCGAACGGGCAGGGACACGCCGGACAGGGCCGCAAAACGGCCTTCGGGGAAGGTCAGTGGCACAAGGGCGGGGCGGGGGTCGATGACCTCGTGCCCGAACTGGCGGGCGATGTCATAGGCAAGACCGGTCGCGCCCATCTTCGGGATCGACTTGCCGCCGGTGGCAAGGACAATGTTTTTGCACGTCAACACGCCCGCAGCGGTGTGCAAGGCAAAGCCCGTGTCTGTTCGATCGACCGCCTGAACGGTGGTCGACAAACGCAACTCGGCCCCGGCGTCCTTCAGGTTTTGCACCAGCAGGTCGATGATTTGCGTCGACTTGCCGTCACAAAACAACTGCCCCAGCGTTTTCTCGTGCCACGCGATCCCCGCGCGCTCGATCATCTCGATGAAATCCCATTGGGTGTATCGCGCCAGCGCGGATTTGTGGAAATGCGGGTTCTGGCCGGTGAAATTCGCAGGCTCGGTATGCATATTGGTGAAATTACAGCGCCCACCGCCGGAGATGCGGATTTTCTCGCCGGGTTTTGCCGCGTGGTCGATGACCATAACGCGTTTGCCATGCGCAGCCGCGAAGGGCGCGCAGAAGAGGCCCGCCGCGCCCGCGCCAATGATGATAGTGTCCCAGTCCGTGTGCATGGGCTGCACCTAGCCGGTTGGGTGGGACAAGAAAAGGGGGATTACATCGAAAAGGACGTGCCACACCCGCAGGACGCCGACGCGTTCGGGTTATTCACTATGAACCGCGCGCCGATCAGCTCTTCGCTGAAATCTATGGTCGCGTTGGCCAGGAATGGCAGCGACACCTCGTCGACCACCACCTGTTCGCCGGACCCTTCCAGCACCAGATCGCCCTCGGCCGGGTCATCCAGCGAGATGTCATATTGAAACCCTGAACAGCCGCCGCCTTCGACGGCAACGCGCAGGGCCTTGCCTTGGGCACCAGCGCCAATCTCGGCCAGGCGGGCGAAGGCCCGGTCTGTAACGGTGGGGGGCAGAGTCAGGTCCATTGGAATTCCATTTCAAGTTCGCGCATAACGGAATATAGGGGGGCCATGCGGGCGCGACAAGACGCCCGGACGGTGTGCCTTGGTCGGGACAACCGGGCACATCTGCGGTGACAGGCAGAAAGGGGCAGGTATGCTCGCCAATTACGCAACCCATCCCGGTGGCAGCCGGGGTCGGCTTTATCGCGAGGACGAAAGCGCGTTTCGCGAGCCGTTTCAGCGGGATCGCGACCGGATCATTCATTCATCGGCCTTTCGCCGTCTGAAACACAAGACGCAGGTGTTTGTGGAGCACGAAGGCGATTATTTCCGCACGCGACTGACCCACTCGATCGAGGTGGCGCAGGTGGCGCGCACCATCGCGGGGGCATTGGGGCTGAACAGTCACCTGACCGAAGCCGTCGCGCTGGCTCATGACCTGGGCCATACGCCGTTCGGCCATACGGGCGAGGACGCGCTGGACGCGTTGATGGCCCCCTTTGGCGGGTTCGACCACAACGCGCAGGCGTTGAAGATCGTGACCTCGCTGGAACGGCACTATGCTGAATGGGACGGGTTGAACCTGACCTGGGAAACCCTTGAAGGCATTGCGAAACATAACGGACCCGTGGTGGGCGACCTGCCGCCCGCGCTGGCGGAATATAACGCGCGCCACGATCTGGAGCTGCACACCCATGCAAGCGCCGAAGCACAGGCCGCCGCGTTGGCCGATGATATCGCGTACAACAACCACGACCTGCATGACGGCTTGCGGGCGGGGCTGTTTGACATGGACGAGATCGCCGAATTGCCCATCATTGGCCCAGCGATTGCCGAGGTGGACGCGACCTATCCCGGTCTGGATGCGGGGCGGCGCCGGCACGAGGCGTTGCGCCGGGTGTTTGGCGTGATGGTCGAAGATGTGCTGACCACCTCGCAAGCGTTGTTGGCGGATGCGGCGCCGCAATCGGTCGAGGATGTGCGCGCGCTGGATCACGCGGTCATCCGGTTCTCGCCCGCGCTGTGGGCGGATCTGAAGGTTATTCGAGAATTTTTGTTCACCCGGATGTACCGCGCCCCATCGGTGGTTGCGATGCGCGCGCGTGTGACCCGGGTGGTGGAAGATCTGTTTGCCCATTACCGCGCTGTCCCGTCCGACCTGCCGGGTGAATGGCGGGCCGAGATCGAAGCGGCCACCAGTGACCGTCGCCTGGCGCGTTTGGTGGCGGATTATATCGCGGGAATGACGGATCGTTTCGCCTTGCAGGAACACAAACGGCTGGAGTTGGGCGGGTAGGGGGCCTGCCCCCTCGGGGCGTTGCCCCTCACCCCCGGGATATTTCGGGCCAGAAGAAACGGGCTGTTTCGCGCATCGGGTTGCTTGACCTTTGGGGCGGGGGTGCTAGGAGTGCGCCTGAGAGAAAAGGACCATATCCATGAACCTGTTTGCCGATATTCGCAGCCTTGTGATCGACGCGCTGAACGCGATGGTGGCCGAGGGTGCATTGCCCGAGGGGCTGAGCTTTGACAACGTGGCGGTCGAGCCGCCGCGCGATGCGGCCCATGGGGATATGGCCACCAATGCGGCGATGGTTCTGGCGAACCCCGCGAAGATGAAGCCGCGCGACATTGCCGAGATGTTGGCGGGCAAGCTGGCCACCGATGATCGGATTGACGTGGCCGAGGTAGCCGGGCCGGGGTTTTTGAACCTGCGGCTGGATGCGTCCGTCTGGGCGGGTCTGGTCGAGGGCATTTTAAGCGATGACAGATATGGCCGGTCGTCGATGGGGGCGGGGCAGAGGGTCAATGTGGAATATGTCTCGGCGAACCCCACCGGGCCTTTGCATGTGGGCCACACGCGCGGCGCGGTGTTTGGCGATGCGTTGGCCAGCCTGCTGGACTATGCCGGTCACCAGGTGACGCGTGAATATTATATCAACGATGGCGGGGCGCAGGTCGATGTGTTGGCCCGTTCGGTTTACCTGCGCTATCTGGAGGCGCATGGGCAGGACGTGGCGTTCGAGGACGGCACCTATCCCGGCGATTATCTGGTGCCTGTCGGGCAGGCGCTGAAGGACAAGGTGGGCGATGCCTATGTCGGCAAGGGCGAACAGTTCTGGCTGGCTGAAATTCGTGAGTTTGCGACAGGGAAGATGCTGGACCTGATCCGCGAGGATTTGGCGATGCTGGGTGTGAAGATGGATGTCTTCTTCTCGGAAAAATCGCTCTATGGCACGGGTCGGATTGAAGCTGCGTTGGCATTGCTGGAAGACAAGGGTCTGATCTATGAGGGTGTGCTGGAGCCACCCAAGGGGAAAAAGCCAGAAGATTGGGAACCGCGCGAGCAGACCTTGTTCAAGTCCACCGACCATGGCGACGATGTGGACCGCCCGGTGAAGAAATCGGACGGCAGCTGGACCTATTTTGCGCCCGACATCGCCTATCATTTCGACAAGATCGAACGTGGGTTTGACGCGCTGATCGACGTGTTCGGCGCCGATCATGGTGGCTATGTCAAGCGGATGAAGGCGGCGGTGTCGGCGCTGTCGGATGGGCGTGTGCCGTTGGATATCAAGCTGACGCAACTTGTGAAACTCTACAAGAAAGGCGAACCGTTCAAGATGTCGAAACGGGCGGGCACCTTTGTGACCCTGCGCGATGTCGTCGAGCAGGTGGGGCCGGACGTGACCCGGTTTGTCATGCTGACACGGAAGAACGACGCGCCCCTGGATTTCGATTTCGACAAGGTGTTGGAGCAGAGCCGCGACAACCCGGTGTTCTATGTGCAATACGCCCATGCCCGGGTGCGTTCGGTTTTGCGCAAGGCCGCGGATCAGGGGATCACCCTGACCGATACGCCCAAGATCGAGGACGAGGCCGAGATCGCGGTGGCCAAGAAACTGGCCGAATGGCCGCGCATGGTCGAGATCGCGGCGCGCACGCATGAGCCGCATCGCATCGCGTTTTATCTGTATGAACTGGCCTCGGACTTCCACGCGCTGTGGAACCGGGGCAATGACAAGCCGGAATTGCGCTTTCTTCAGGATGGCAAGAATGACTCATCAGCGGCGAAAATCGCCCTGCCGCGTGCCGTAGCCGTTGTCATTTCGTCAGGCTTGGGTATTTTGGGCGTCACTCCTGCCGAGGAAATGCGCTGATCACAAGGGCAGCTTCGGCGGGCAAGAGGTTGACGCAGTAACCGGACCGGGACGCAGAAAGAGCCATCAATGGCCGACGCGTCCGCAACCGGAGGTGAGGCATTATGGCAGAAGCACATTGGGGTCCCGGGGCCCGGCAGGCGACGTTCAGCAATCAGTATGATCACGGGTATCAGTCCGCGCATCGGACCGAGCCGCCTTTGGTCGCGCCCTCGCCGCAGTATGTGCATCCGGCGCATGGTGGACCACAGCCGCGGGATGCGCACCCTCTGCAAGCCCCTTCGGCTGCATATGACGGCCAGCATTGTCTTTATGATGCTCCGATGGCGGACATGACCGAAGACGCGCCTTTGCCCAGCTCTGGCCAAGGCGGGTTCAGCACAATGTTCAATTATGCCGGTGCAGCGCTGTCGCTGGCGCTGATCGTCGGGTTGGGTGTTTGGGGATACAAGCTGGCGGTGCGCGATGTGACCGGCATTCCGGTGGTGCGCGCGCTGGAAGGGCCGATGCGTGTGCAGCCGGACAACCCCGGCGGCCAATCCGCCGCGCATCAGGGCTTTGCCGTGAACAATGTTCAATCCGAAGGTCAAGCCGCGGCCCCCGCCGACCGATTGGTGTTGGCCCCTGCTCCTGAGGACCTTGCGGACGAGGATATGGCGACCGAGGTCGCAACGCGCGCGGACACGGCGCCGGGCGCGGAACTGCCGCTACACGAGGCCGCAGCCATCCTGCCGGATCGTGCGCCCGGGCAGGTTGACCCAGTGGCCGCAGCCCTTGCCATTGCAGAACAGATCGCAGCCGATGCTGCACCGCTTTCAGACGCGGGGTCTGAAGACACGGTGCTGGCCGCGTTGGATACCGCCACCGCCGATGCGCCGGACGTGACTGCCGTGAAAATCATCCCGGCATCGGTCCCCGGTGTCCGCCAGTCGCCGCGCCCCTTGGTCCGTCCGGCAGACCTGACGACCCGTGTTGTCGCAGCACCGCCGGCTCCGGCCCAGGTCGCGCAGGAAGTGGCCCCTGACCAGATCTCAGCGGGCACGCGGCTGGTCCAACTGGGCGCCTTTGACAGCGAAGACGTGGCCCGCGCCGAATGGGACCGTCTGGTGGCCCGGTTCGACGAGTATTTCACCGACAAGTCGCGCGTCGTTCAGAAAGCACAGTCGGGCGGCAAGACCTTCTATCGCCTGCGCGCTGTCGGGTTCGAGGATCTGGCCGATGCGCGCCGGTTCTGTTCGGTTCTGATGGCGTCCAAGGCGGCATGTATTCCGGTCGTGAACCGCTGACATGCAAGGGCAGGGCGCGTATATCTTCGGGTGCGAAGGGACGCAGCTTCTGCCCTCTGAGCGCGATTTTTTCGAACGCGTCCAGCCCTGGGGTTACATCCTGTTTGCCCGCAACGTGGACAACCCCGATCAGCTTCGGGCGCTGACGGCTGAACTGCGCGGCGCGGTCGGGCGTGACGTGCCCATCTTCATAGATCAGGAAGGCGGGCGGGTGGCGCGCATGGCGGGGCCGCATTGGCGCGAATGGTTGCCCGCCTTGGATCAGGTGGCATTGAACCGGCGCGATGCGCTGCGCACACTCTATCTGCGCTATCGCCTGATCGCGGACGAGCTTTTGGCGGTTGGCATCGACGGCAACTGCGCCCCGGTGGCGGATATTGCCAATGCCGACACGCATCCCATCCTGCGCAATCGCTGCTATGGCGAAGACGTGGTGCGCGTGGCGGAACGGGCGGGCATGGTGGCACAGGCGCTGCTGGAAGGGGGCGTATTGCCGGTGGTCAAGCACATTCCCGGTCAGGGCCGCGCCAATCTGGACAGTCACAAGGAGTTGCCCCGCGTCAAAACCAAGGCCAAGGAACTGGGTCGCACCGATTTCATGGCGTTCGAGCCTCTGGCCGGTCTGCCGCTTGGGATGACGGCGCATGTTGTCTATGACGATATCGACCCCGACCACCCGGCGACACAAAGCCCGGCCATCATCACGCTGATCCGCGAGCAGATCGGGTTCGGCGGGCTTCTGATGACGGACGATTTGTCGATGCAGGCGCTGGAGGGTCCGTTGACTCTCAGGGCGCGGCGATCGCTTCAGGCCGGATGCGACATGGTCCTGCATTGCAATGGCGTGCTGGAGCAGATGGAAGAGGTGGCCGAGGCCGCGGGGCCGTTGAAAGAGCAAGCCCTGGATCGCGCCAATACTGCGCTGGACTGGCGGCGCGCGCCCGATCCTGTTGACATTTCCGCGCTTGACGCAGAGTTTCAGAGCCTGATGACAGGTCAGGGGTCTGAACGGGCTGCGGATGAGCGAGACTGAGGAATTTGAAAGCGACGCGATGTCGGTGTCGGCGCGTCTGGCGGCCGAGGCGCTGATCGTCGATGTCGAGGGGTTCGAGGGTCCGCTTGACCTGCTTCTGACGCTCAGCCGCACGCAGAAGGTCGACCTGCGCAAGATCTCGGTCCTGGAACTGGCCGAACAGTATCTGGGCTTTGTCGAAAAAGCACGGCATCTGCGCATCGAACTGGCAGCGGATTATCTGGTGATGGCCGCGTGGCTCGCGTTTCTGAAGTCCCGCCTGTTGCTGCCGCCCGATCCGACCGAAGACGGCCCATCCGGCGAAGAACTGGCCGCGCATCTGGCGTTCCAGCTTGAGCGTTTGCAGGCGATGCGCGATGTGGCCGCAAAGCTGATGGCGCGCGATCAGTTGGGGCGCGATTTCTTTGCCCGCGGCATTCCCGAGGACGTGACGCGGGTGCGCCGCGTGACCTATACCGCCAATCTTCTGGACCTGATGCAGGGCTATGCCCGTATCCGCACCAAGGATGAGTTTCGCCCCTTTGTCATGGATCGCGATGCGGTGATGACGATGGAACAGGCGCTGGACCGGATGCGTGGCTTGATCGGATATGCGGGCGACTGGACCGACCTGACCTCGTATCTTCCCGAAGGCTGGGAAACGGATCCGGTGCGGCGGCGCTCTGCGACAGCGGCCAATTTTGCCGCCACGCTGGAACTGGCCAAGCGCGGGGCAATCGAACTGAGACAGGGCGAGATTTTCGCCCCCATCCAAATCCGCAGGAAACCGAATGACGGATGATGTGACGCGCGACAAAGCTGTTGCCCAGGACCTTGACGACAAACGGGACAATGACAGCCTGTTCGAAGCGCCGCCCATGGGCGAACAGGAACGCATGGTCGAAGCCATTCTGTTTGCGTCCGCCGAGCCGGTGACGGTGAAAGAGCTTGAGGGGCGGATGCCGCACGGTTCGGACGCCGCCGAGGCGTTGGTTTATCTGCGCAAGCGGTATGAAGGACGTGGGGTGTCGGTGGTCAAGGTGGGGGACGCGTGGGCTATTCGGACGGCGGCTGATCTGGGCTATCTGATGCAGAAAGAAACGGTCGAGACCCGCAAACTGTCGCGCGCCGCGATCGAGACTCTGGCCATCATCGCCTATCATCAGCCTGTCACCCGCGCCGAGATCGAGGAGATTCGCGGTGTCTCTGTCAGCCGTGGCACCATTGACCAGTTGATCGAGATGGAATGGATCCGCTTTGGGCGCCGCCGAATGACACCGGGCCGTCCGGTGACTTTTGTTGTGACGTCGGAGTTTCTGGATCATTTCGGATTGGAAAGCGCCCGCGATCTGCCGGGGTTGAAGGAGTTGCGGTCGGCAGGCCTGTTGGAAAGCCGCCCCCCGCCCGGCGCCATGCCCGGCCCCGAGACCGAAGACGAGGACGAAAGCCCCGAAGGTCAGTCCGAGTTGTTTGAAGACTAGGGATATCTGCCGTCAGGTTGGAAAACCGCCGTGAATTTGCCCGAAACTGCGGTTACTATCCGCCGAAAGGGCAGGAGAGTTGATATGAACCTTAACCAGATCATCAATATGATCGTTCGCCAGGTGACGCGCCGTTTGGTCAACAAGGGCGTGGATGCGGGAATCGACATGGCCTCGCGCCGTGGCAAGTCACGCGATGAGATGACCAATGAAGAACGCGCCCGCGCCGACAGCCAGTCGCGGCAGGGCAAGGATATGGCAAAACGCGCCCGCAAGGCACGCCGTGTAACGCGAAAGCTGTTTTGACCGGGGGCGGTTGGCCCGGCACTGTTGCGACCTTCGACGCGACGGAGGCAAGGGTGCTCAGGTGCGCGCTGCCTCGAAGGCGGACCAGGCCGCTTCGAACTTATCGAAATCGAACCCGTCTTGCCGCGCCGGATCGAGGACCAGCTTTTCGGTGTCCAGCAAGCGCCGGATCGCGGTCTGAAGCGCGGGAAGGACCTCGGGTGGAATGACCAGCGCGCCGTGGCGGTCGGCATGGACCAGATCGCCGTCGGCAATGGTCAACCCGAACACGGTGACCGGCTTTGCGATATCCCGCACATGCACGAACCCGTGGCTGGGACCGATAGACCCTGCGATCACAGGAAACCCATCCGGCAGATCGCCAAGATCGCGCATCACCCCATTGGTCAGCGCCCCTGACAGGCCGAAACCCTTGTGCACCGTGGTATTGATTTCGCCCCAATAGGCCCCGATGCAATGGGGGAAATCCACGTCCTCGATCACCGCAAGGGCAGGGCGCGGGCCTTCCGCCATATGACGGTAATAGTCCATGCGCCGCGCCTTGATCACTTCGGGCGCCTCAGACGGCGGGGCGACGGCGGCGATGCGCGCTGTACGGGCATAGCCCATGATGGCGGGGGCATCAGGGTGCGAGGCCAGCATCGTGCCACGGGTAAACCCATCAAAGCCGCGCTTGCCCTGTGCCACCTCGATGGCGTTGCACACGGTGGGGGTGTCGACCTGCTTCAGCAGGGTCAAAAGCGAATTATCCATTCAATCCTCCAGCCAGCGGGCAAGCGCCGCGTTGGTTTTGTCAGCTTGTTCCAGCGTGGGCAGATGCCCTGCGCCGTCGATGATCTCCAACCGCGCGTCGGGGATCAGGTCGGCCATCAGTTCATGGCGGGAAACCGGACACAAAGTGTCATCGCGTCCGCACAGCACCAGCGCCGGAAGCTGCGCCGCCCGCAAGGTTTCACTTTGATCGGGGCGGTCCATCAAGGCGCGCGACTGTGTCAGGAACACATGCGGCCCAAGGTCCAGCGCCATCTCCATGCACAGATCGAGAATTTCGGTGCGGTGGGGACCATCGCTGAGATAGTTGGGCTTCATTTCGTCGCGCATGACGCGGGCCAGTTCGCCCTCGCGCACCTTCTGCATCTGTGGCAAGCGCCGCGCCTTGACCGCGTCCGCCTCGGCCAACGGGTTGGTGTTCAGAAGGGCAATCCGGTCCACCCGGTCCGGGGCCTGACGCAACACCTCCATCGCGACGATGCCACCCATCGACAGGCCCGCCAGCGCAAAGCGTGGCGGCGCATCGGACAGCACGGCCTGTGCCAACCCCTTGATGCTGGCGTAGTCAGTCAGGGGCGCAGACACCACCATGCGCCGCCCCGAAAAAGCAGCAAACTGCGGCGCAAACAGCCGCGCATCGCACATCATTCCGGGAAGCAGCACAAGGGGCGTCATTTGACCAACGCCGCCCCCTCGGCCAAAGCCGACAGTTTGGCATAAGCAATGTCAGGGTCCACCGCGCCAAAGCCCGCAAAGGTGCCAAAGCCGCAATCGCTGCCCGCGATCACGCGATCTGCCGCGACAATATCGGTAAATCGCTGAATGCGTTGGGCGACAAGCTCGGGATGTTCAACGAAATTGGTCGTGGTATCGACCACACCGGGCACCAGAACCTTGTCTTCGGGAATATCCGCTTTGCGGTCGCGAAACGTCGTCCATTCATGCCCATGACGCGGGTTCGACGTTTCAAACAACACATAACGCGATTTCGTCGCCATTAAGGTGTCGAACATCTTGGCCATCGGAATATCGCAGCAATGCGGGCCTTCGTAATTGCCCCAGCAGATATGCACACGCACCTTGTCGGCAGGCACATCCGCCAGCGCGTGGTTCAATGCCTCGACATGCATGTTGGCGACCTTGATGAACGCGTCATCGCTGAGGTCGGTGAACAGCATGTGGCGTGACAGGGCCAGATCCGGGCAATCCAGTTGCAGATCCAACCCCGAGGCCACGATGGTCTCGTATTCCGCCTTCATCGCGTCGGCCAGTGCGGCCAGATACGCCTCGCGCGTTTTGTAGTAGTCGTTTTGCAGAAACAGCGAAATCACACCCGGGCTGGCGGCGTTCATGAACCCGCGTTCAGCCCCGTGCTCGGCCATCGCGGCCTTCAGGTTCGCGATGTCTTTTTCAAGCTCACCCTGGCCTTTTGATTTCACCTCACCCACACACATGGGGCGAGCGTATTGGGGCGTGCCGCCATCATCGGCAAGCCGTTTCAAAAAACCCGGAAACATCTTCAGGTCCGCTGGTGCATTGCGCGGGCTGTCGCCGTCAAACCCGGAATAGCGGTCCTTGACATAGGTGGCATAGCTGATCTTCGACGTCTCGCCGTCCGAGACGATGTCGATCCCAGCGTCCACCTGTTTGCGCACGGTGTCGGACACAGCCTGCGTCATGCAGGCGTCAAACTCTGCCGGATTATAGGGCGTGCCGTTTTCGCGGGCGAAGATGAAATCCACCACCGCCTGACTGCGGGGAAGAGAGCCCACATGGGTTGTCTTGATATGCGTCATATGGGCGCCTCCGGTTTGCTTACTTGCCGGTCCAGGTCAGGCCAGCGGGATCGTCCGTCGCGCGGACACGATAAAGGCTCGCCTCGCCCGTCATCGACGGTGCAAGCGCGTGGGATTCGCCCGGATTTATCAGGCAGGTGTCACCGGGGTTCAGCACAGTTTCGCCGCCATTATAGCGCAGCTTCCAATGACCGCGCATCGGCATCAGAACGGTGGGCTTGTCATGGCTGTGCATCTCGTCGGGGATCGAACCACGGGTCAGGAAATCAACCTCGAAACCCGGCCTGTCGCGCAAAAGACCGTCCTCGCCGATCACCTTCGCGGGTTTCTTGCCCGCCAGTGCCATCAAGTCCCAATACCGGGCCACATAATCCCGCACGACATTCTCAACCGGCACCTCGGGAAAGGCTTTCAGTTCCTCTTCCGTCAACAACGGCATGGGGTTCACACCGTCAGGCAGGCTTTGACCCTTTTTCGTGTCGTAAAGCGCGCCGTTGTCGCCCAGCACAAGCCCATGGTCCTTGGCGTCCTCAATCACTTGCGGGGCCCAGGTCACGCCACCACCTGCATCATCACCACCCAACACGGCCATGATCATGCCATAGTCGGTGCCGATGTTTTCAAACCCGCGGAAGATGCCCGTGGGGATGTTGAAGATATCGCCTTCCTCGGCCACGAATTCACCTGCGTCGCCATAGCGGCCCCAGAAGAACCGCCAGCGGCCCTTGAGGACGAAAAACACCTCGGCGGTGGTGTGGCTGTGCAGCGAGTTGCGGCATTTCGGCGGCTGGCCCGCCGCGCCGATATTGAAGCCGATCTGGTCGGTGATGTGCACGTGCTGATCAGAGCTTTCACTGACGCCGCCGCCGATGATGGTGAAGTTTTCTTTCTGGTCCGAGCCCGGCGTATGGGCGTCGATGAAGGCGGTTTTACAGGGTTGCAAATCGCCATAGCGAACGATGCGGTCTTGGATTGTGCTCATGTTATGTCTCCTTTGGTTTGGGTTTGAACGGCTCAAACCCAAACGCCGGGCGGATGATCGTTCAGCCGCCGCGCCCGCCGGGACGCGCAGAAGGTATGAAACCTGCGCGCGGCCTGACCCGCATCAAGATGAACCGCGCCGTTTGACACTTACAGCTCTCCGGTTTGCAACAGAATCTGTTTCCAGATCGCGGTTTCATCGAACAAGGTAAACTCGCGCCGCAAACCCCACGGCCCGAACTCGGCATGGCTCGCGCCCAGCACATAGACGTCGGCCCCGGTTGGCACGCCAAAGACGCCCCAACCGTCATGCTTGCCATATAGCGTCCAGCGCAGCGCGGCGCGGGGCGGCATCATCGGATCATCGCGCCCGATCTGGTGGTGGATGGTGAATGTGGCGTTCGGGAAGGACGCGCGCAGCCCCATCCAGAACCGGTCAACCGGCCCCCAACTGTGGCCCGTGGCGCCGCCGGGATATTCAGACTGCACCGCGCGGTCATACTCGGATTCAATCGCTGTCATGTCGGCATTCATGATCCGGGTCACAATATCAGCGTATTTCTGACCCCATTCATTGTCATTGCCGGTGCCCTTATAGGGGCCGGGCTGGTCATTGGCCGGGGTAAAGGGTTGCACGCAGTGTTCTGGTCCCCCTTCGCGCACGATCAGATCGCGGGCATAGTCCTTCGGCTCCCACCCCATCTGCCGCACAATGGCGCCCTGATCCCGGATCAGCCATTCATCGTTGATCTGGTTGTTGATCGCGTGGCAGTCCGCAATGATGCGATAGGCCAGCTTGTTCCCTGTCGCCTTGCCATAAACCCCGTCGCCCAGATGCGTCGCGGTCGAAAACAGCCGGTGCGAGGACAACATCCCCTCTTCCGGCGTGCCTGACCAAATCACGTCTTCGCCCAGCAGGGTGCGGTCGGGAAACTCTGCCAGCGTGGCCATGGTCGCCCCGATCACGTCCTGATTGCCCACCACGACCGAGGCTGGTGAGCGCACGACGATATCGGGCGCATAGTAATCATGCAGCGTGGCGATGCCGCGATCTTCCCAGATTTCCTTGGTGATACCGATGATGTAGTCTGGGAAATCCTTGAACTTGGGGTCAAAACCCTTCATTTGCTCCATCCTTCCGGGATACGGGCCGAGCCGCGCACGACAAGAGGCCCATCAATTTCAATTTTCTGCGGACCACGCCCGGTGCCGTCGATTTCGCCCAGCAAAAGGTCAACAGTTTCCGCCACCATGCGATTGGCGGGCTGGCGCACGGTTGTCAGGTCATAAGCTGGCCAGTCCGCAATCGGCACATCGTCATAGCCGATGACCGACACGTCGCCGGGCACCGACAGGCCAAGATCTGTCCGCAATACATCCAACACGGCAAATGCCATGTGATCATTGCAGACAAACACCGCGTCGGGCCGATCATCGACGGAAAACATCTGCCGTGCGGCCTCGGCGGCGCGGTCAGAACGGAAATCCCCCACGGCGCGGCTGTGAAGCGAAACACCGGCCTCAGTTAGTCCGGCCCGGAACCCAGCCTCGCGGTCGCGCTGGGTCGACGCCCCTTCCCACCCCGCGATATAGCCGATTTTCTGGTGGCCACCCGCGATCAGGAACTCGGCAACCTTGCGCCCACCCGCGACGTTGTTCGATGCGACCGAGGACAGGTCCGGCCCGTCCTGAGACCGGTTGAACATGACGATCGGCACACCGGCCTTGCGGCAGCGTGCGGTCAGGTCCGACGACATGGCGACCGAGGCGGTGATGATCCCATCCACCTGATAATCCAGAATTTCATCGACGACGCTGTCGATGTTTTCCGACGCATTTGAGGCCATGAAAATCAGGATGTGATAGCCCTGTTCCTGCAATGCATTGGACAGTTTTTCCAATGCTTCGGGATAGAAGTGGTTTTCAAGATAGGCCACGACCAGGCCGATCATCCGGCTTTTGCCCGACACCATTGCCCGCGCCAGCGAATTGGGGCGATAGCCCAGCTCGTCCGCGGCTTTTTTGACCTTCTCAACCGTCCGCTTCGACGCCGACGCACCGGGGGTAAATACCCGGCTGACGGCGCTTTGGCTGACGCCTGCGCGTTCGGCGACTTGGGCTGAGGTCACTTTGCTCATTCCGCCGTCCACCCGCCGTCAATCATAAGGGCCGTACCGGTGACAAGGCTGGACGCGTCCGAGGCCAGGAATTGCACAGCCCCCATGATATCCTCGACCTCGCCCACGCGGCCCAGCTTGATCTTGTCCTCGATCCAGGCGCGCTTGTCGGGCTGGTCGAAGGTGGATCGCGTCAGGTCGGTCAGGATGAAGGTCGGGCAGATCGTGTTGACGCGGATCCCCGCCTTGCCCCATTCGATCGCCATCGACTTGGTGAAGCCTTCCACCGCATGTTTCGTGGCGCAATAGACGGCGCGGTCCAGCCCGCCCACATGGGCCATTTGCGACGATATGTTGATCAGGCTGCCGGGTTTTCCAGCCGCGACAAGCCCCTTCGCGACCGCTTGTGTCAGGAAGTATGCGCCTTTGATGTTCAGGTCCGAAACGGCATCAAAATCCTCTTCTGTCGTCTCGCTCGCCGGGCTGTGGCGCGCCAGACCGGCCGAATTCACCAGCACGTCGAACGGCCCGTTCGCGGCAATCGCGGCCTGCGTGCCCGCAATATCTGCCACATCCAAAGGCAATGCGCGGGCGGACATGCCCGCGGCTGTCATGTCACTGACCAAGGACTCCAACGCGTCGGCGCGGCGGGCCGCCAAGGTCACTTCAGCCCCCGCCTCGCCCAAAGCCGCCGCGCAGGCCAGACCGATGCCGGAACTGGCCCCGGCCACAAGCGCGCGCTTGCCATCCAATCGAAACGAAGGGGTTTTGGGCAGTTGGCTCATCCGCTCATTCCATCAGGTATGTTCAGGCGCCCCATGTGGCGCACTTTGTTGAACTCTCGCAGACGCGCAAACACGTCCACGCCCAATTGGTCATACGCGTCCAGCAAATCGACCAAAACCCAGTTCTCCCGGATCTTGCCGTTTTCGATGCGCCAGAAATCAAGGCTGCGCATGGTGATCTTCTTGCCCGCAGGCGCAATCCCCAGCCAGCCGCCATGGGTCACGGTCTGGATCATGTCGGGCCAACCGGTGACAGCGGCATAGTCGCCATCGCCGAAGAAGTGATAGTCGATTTCATCCACATATTGCCCGCGATCCGGCATGCCCGCCAGAAACGGAATCTGGTGCCAGTTGCGAAACCCACGAATACCGCGCCCGGTGCCGATGCCGGATGGTCCATACCAGCTCATCTTCTCGTGCCAGAACTTGTCCATTTCCATCACTTCGGGGCCGCCCTGGCTGGGGTGCCGTTTCAGATGCTCCAGCATGTCGATGATGTGTTGACGCGAGGCTGTGCTTTTTTCCATGTCATAGGGGCCGGCGACGATCCCGTCACAAGTGGCCGGTCCCGGCACATGCCATTCGCGCCCAAGCGATGGGGCAAGGGGCCAGGCATTGGCCTGCATCATGACTTCGGGAATATCCCACAGCGCCTGAAACTCGACAATCTTGTCGTCCTCGATGCGGAAGAACTCGTGAAACCGCATATGGACCTGATGGCCGGTGGGGGGGATGTCCAGCCACGGAGCTTCGAAAGTCCCGGTGTAGTAGCCGCCGCACCCGACCCATTCCGCGCCGTCCTCGTCCGGCCCGGCCATGACGATGTAGTCGCGCCGCTCCAGATCCGGCCAGGCGTCCAGCAGGTCGCGATAGGCGGTGTCATAGAACGCATCCGCCCCGATGCTGTCACCAAAGGGGAAACACAGGTGAAACACCGCGTCTGGTGCGGTCGCGTCTGACAACGCCTTGCGCACCGTCGCCTTGTCAAAATCATACATCGCCGCCCGCACAGGGGCGATCAGGGCCTTGTTCTTACTTTGAACGTCCATTTTCGTTGTCTCATGTGTTGGCGGAGTGTCGTGTCACAATCCCCGCTCGTTGTTGCTACTCTGCTGCGTCGCGATAGGGCGCGCCTTCGCCATAAGGCACATTCACACCGCCATAGCGGCGCACGCGGATGTTGCATTGTTCGGCGTGGCCGACGAAGCCTTCCAGCATGCACAGGCGCGATCCGTACTCGCCGATCATTGCGGCGGCCTGGTCTGTTGTGACCTTCTGATAGCTGTGCGTTTTCAGGTATTTACCAACCCACAGCCCGCCGGTGTAACGCCCCGCTTTCTTGGTCGGCAGCGTGTGGTTGGTGCCGATCACCTTGTCGCCATTGGCCACGTTGGTGCGCGGCCCAAGGAACAGCGCGCCATAGCAGGTCATGTTCTGAAGGAACCAATCGTCGCGGTCCGTCATCACCTGCACATGCTCGGACGCGATGTCATCGGCGACCGCCAGCATTTCGTCATAGGTGTCGCACAGGATGACCTCTCCATAATCTTCCCAACTGACACGCGCGGTACCGGCGGTGGGCAGGATTTGAAGAATGCGGTCGATTTCGGACAACGTGTCCTCGGCCAGCTTGCGGGAATTGGTCAAAAGCACGCAGGGGCTGTTATAGCCGTGCTCGGCCTGACCCAGCAGGTCGGTGGCACACAGTTCGGCGTCGGCGGCGGTCTCGTCGGCGATCACCATGGTCTCGGTCGGGCCAGCAAACAGGTCGATGCCGACGCGGCCGAAAAGCTGCCGCTTGGCTTCGGCCACGAAAGCGTTACCGGGGCCGACCAGCAGGTGCACGGGGTCGATGGTCTCGGTGCCGAGCGCCATCGCGCCCACGGCCTGAATGCCACCCAGAACATAGATTTCATCCGCGCCGCCCAGATGCATGGCGGCGATCACGGCAGGGTTCGGTTCGCCGTTGAAGGGCGGGGTGCAGGCGATGATGCGCGGCACGCCCGCAACCTTGGCGGTGGCCACCGACATATGCGCGCTTGCCACCATCGGGAACTTGCCGCCCGGCACATAGCAACCAACCGATTGCACCGGGATGTTCTTATGGCCAAGGATCACACCCGGCAGGGTTTCGACCTCGATGTCGAGCATGCTGTCACGCTGCGCCTGCGCGAAATTCGTGACCTGCGCCTGCGCGAACTTGATGTCGTCCAGCTCGCGCGGGCTGACCTTGGCGATCAGCGCGTCGATCTCGTCCAGCGTCAGGCGATAGCTGTCGCGGTCATAGCCGTCGAACTTCACCGCCAATGCGCGCACGGCGGCGTCGCCGCGGGTTTCAATGTCTTTCAACGTCGCCGCCACAACCGAGGCGGTCTTGGCATCATCCTCGGCGCGATCGGCTTCGGGTTTGCCGCGTTTCAGGTATTCGATTGTCATGTCACATCCTCGCTCGTTCGGGCCGGGGGGGCTGACGCTCGCCCCGGTCAAATGCTTCCCAGCCTTCGCCGTCAAACAGGTCCAAGCCCAGCTGCGCGGCCACATGGGCGAAATCCACATTCACCCAATTGTCGACGATCTTGCCGTCGACGACCTTCCAGAAATCCATATAGCGGATCTCGACCCGCTTGCCGGTGGGGGCGATACCCAGAAACTCACCCGAATGGGTGGCTTCCTGGCGACCGAAGGCGGCCGCCCATTCGCCCATGTAAAGCCGCGCTTCGTCGATACAGACCTTGTCCGAAAACGCCGCCTGAAACGGGCGCTGCCAGTTGTCCTGAAACTCTTTCAGACCGGTTTTCGTACCGCATCCCTGATTGCCCATCCAGCGGAACCCTTCGGCGAAAAACTCGCCGATATCACTGATGCGGTGGTCATTCAGACCGTCCACCATGGCTTCGATCACCCGGCGGGTATCGTCGGTTTTCGTCATATCCGTGTCACGGGTCAGGACCGCTTGCTCGGGACGGGAACCTTTCATTCTGTCTCTCCTGTCAAATACGTTGGGATTGTGTGGGGCGCGGACGCCCCATTAGGAAATCCCGCGGCATTCGGTTCAGGGCCGGATGGCTTGACCGCGCATTATGTCGGGCCCGGCTGCTCATCAGCCTTTCACCGCACCGGCGGTCAGGCCGCTGACGATCTGGCGTTGGAACACCATGACAAGGAAGAAGAGCGGCGCGGTGATCGACACTGCCGCTGCGACCGCAACGACCTGATCGGTGGTCGTCGTCTCGCGGCTGAACATCCCGGCAATGGCTGGCACCATGGTCTGGTTCTGCGCATCCAGCAGAAGCGAGGTGACAAGGAAGTCGTTATACCCCAACAGGAACGAGAACAGCCCCGTCGTGATGACCCCCGGCCACATCACCGGCATGATCACCCGGCGAAACGCCTGAAAGTGGTTGCAGCCATCCACACGTGCGGCTTCGTCCAGCTCGGCGGGGATGCTTTGAAAGAACGACCGCAGCATCCAGATCGTGAAGGGCTGGTTGATGGCGACAAGTACCGCGATGACGGCGAAGGGCTTACCGTAAAGCGTGGGGGCGTTTTCCCCAAGGATCGGGGCCAGCCACTCGGACGACGAAATGAACACAGGCAGATAGCCCGCGACCAGAACCGAGTGTGGCAATGCCCGGAACACCAGCGCGATGATCAGAATGGCGAAGGCAAGGCCAGATCCGGACCGCGCAAGACCATAGCCCGCCAGTGTACCAACAGTCAGCGATATGGTCACAACACCCGTGGTCACGATCATCGAGTTCTTGAAGTTGTTTGAAAAGCCCCGGTCGATCCAGACCGTTTTGTAATGCTCGGTCGTCAGGCCGATGATGTCGCGCCCCAAAGGTCCAAAGACCGGGTTCAGCGCGTCAAGAATGGCGGGCAGGATCGCAAAGAAGGTGACAAGGAACCCGATCGCCACAACCAGTGATCCGATCACCCAGCCGATCCATTTCTGCCCGGCAGGCGCATAGGCGGCCACCATCATCGGCAGGGTCCGGGTCATCAGGCGAGCCGTGATCCAGACCACCGCGATCCCCAAAAGTATATCAAGGATCGAAATGCCGTGGCCGGTATCCCGCGTATGCGGGCCAAACACGACGTTCAGCGCGTTGGACGAAAATGCATCGACCGGCGATTTGAAGCTCATAACCGCGATCCAGAAGATCGGGAAGGCGGCGACAAGACACCAAAGCGCCAGGAACGAGGCCGAGGTGAGTTTCAGCCCCAATGGCTGACGCAGAGCGCGAGACGACATCTTAGTGACCTCCTTTATGGTCTTGCCAGGTGCGGCGCAGAAGCGGGACCAGAAGTGCTGCAATCCCGATCATGGTCAGCATCGCCGAGGCAGACGCACGGCTGATCGACCGGTTCCCTGCCTGATCTGGCACAAGGAAGTCATAGGTGAGCCATTGCAAGCTGATGACATAGCCCTGGCTTGAGAAGCCGACGATTTCCTCGAAGACGCGATAGGCGTCCATCAGGTGGATCATCGAGATGAAGATGATCAGCGGCATCAGGTGCGGGATCACCACGTATTTCATGCGTTGCCAGCGGCTGGCCCCGTCGATCACCGCGCTTTCCAACGCGTCGCTGTTGACGGTCTGAAGCCCGGCATAGAACACGATGGCGGCAAAGGGCGCCACGTGCCAGACGCGATAAAGCATGATCAGAACCTCGATCGTCCAGGCCTGCGCAAACATCGAGACGTCGCGTTGCAGATACCATTCGATAAAGGCCGTCAGAATACCATCACCGCGGAACAACCAGTTGATGCTAAGCGCGCCAATGACCGGCGTGATGATAAACGGCAGAAGCGAAATGAAGATTACCGGCCCCTTGATGGCTTGCGAGGCGTTGTTGATCATCAATGCGATGCCCAGTCCAAAGACCACCACGAGCGGCAAGGTGAGCAGAGTGAATGTCAGCGTGAACCGCAACGCCTTCCAGAAATCAATCGACTGAAGGGCCATCAGACCGTTTGACTTGACGGCATCCCATGCCCGCTCCAGCTCCAGCACATTGCGATAGCTTTGCAGCCCGACGAATGTCGTGATCTCGACAATGTTGCCGTCTTCATCCAGTTGCGGCACAGATTTTTGCTCGGTCACACAAATCTGGTCCGGGAACCCGGGCGAACAGCTTTCAACCTCAACCGTCTCATAGATCGGTTGGGTGATATAAAAGCTCTGCTTCAGCACACTGGCCAGCGGGAACGCGATAAACAGGAGCATCATAATGACAGATGGCCCGACGAAGGCTGCAAAAGTCTTGAAATTCATGGCTCTGCCTTTCTCATGGTCCTGAAATTGCTGTCGGAAAGAAGGGGAGAGCCGAAACCCTCCCCCACTCGGGAGAGATTACTGCACCAAACCCGATTCCTTGGCGGCGGTGATATAAGCCGCTTCAATGTCGGCCAGCGTCGTGGCCGCATCTTTGGCACCATTCAGGTAATCAGAGATGCCGTTGCCCAAAACGGTGTGCATGATGCCCATCGGACCCGAACCGGGATATGGCGCTGCACCTTTCTGAGCGGTCTCATAGGCCCCTTTGGCAAGCCGACCGGCATCGAACCCGTCGATCAGCCAAACAGCGGCGTCATTGTTGGCCTTGACCATCTCGGTGTCCATGCCCTCCATTGCGACTTGGAACGCCGCTTCGGCTTCTTCGTCGGTCATGTTGGTGGCAAAGACCATTCCGTCCCACCACAGTGACGATGCCGGGCGCTCGGACCCCATCGGGGCGGCGGCCATCACGACCTTGCCCACGACCTGACTTTCGGCTTCGTCATCCATCGCGGCGGCACGGCTGGCCCACAGGTTTGCCATGGCGATCTTGCCCTGCTGGAATTGCTGCTGAACATAGGTCGAGTCGGACACCAGATATTCCGGGTCCATATATTCGGTCAGCGCCTTCATCACTTCCAGCGCGGCCACGCCTTTTTCATTGTTGATATTGGGCATGTTGCCGTCGGTAAAGAACTCGCCCCCTTCACCAAGAAAATTGTTGATGAATTCCTCGCCCAGGTTCCAACCGGTCTTGAACGTGCCGCCAATCGGATAGTCCACGACGCCCGCTTCCTTGATCTCGGCGGCGGCGTCCAGCATTTCGGCATAGGTCGTGGGAACGGCAATGCCAAGGTCATTCAGAATGTCCTCGCGATACATCAGGTGTTGCAGGTTCACCATCATTGCGATGGCATAGGTCTGGCCATCCACCTTGATCAGTTGATTGGGCTTCAGGTGCTGTCCATATTTGGCCACCAGATCATCCAGCGGGCGGATGGTGCCCGCATTCAACAGCGGCACCATGGTCGAGTTTGCCACGCCACCAATCTGATACAGGGCGGGTTTCGCCGCAAAGGCCTCCGGTTGCTTTTCACGGAACTCCTGATCCAGCGAAGCCTGGAAATTTCCGCATTCCGCCATCGCGTCCGTGACCGCTTTCCAGGCCTCAAACCCGGCGGACAGCGATTTCAAGGGTGTCGTGTTTTCATACGCACATGCGGCCCATGCGCCGGTTGCCATCACCGACAACGCGCCGGCCAATGCAAGTTTCTTGAACATCAAAATGTCTCCCTGTTTATTCAGGTCCGCCGTCGACTCACGGACCATGGTTGTGCCACTTGCGCGGCAGGTGTCTGAGGGTCAGCCCTCGATACGATTGCCATCTTCGGTTGCTTCGAAAATGTGGCAAATCTCGTTGGGGACCGAGATCGAGACCGTGTCCCCGATCTCGGCCCGGAATGCTTTGTCTGATTTGACCGAGACCAGCGCGCCATTGATGCGCACGGAAATCATCGTCGCGTCGCCCAACAGCTCAAGCGTATAGATCGGGGCATTGATCTGCCCCTGTCCGGGGGCAGCCAGGCTTGCGTCCTCGGCGCGGAAACCCAGCGTGACCGGGCCGTCAGGGGCGGTCAGGCCGTGGATTTCAGTGTGTTGCGAGCGGAATGTGCCGCCCTGCACCTCGCCATCCATCAGGTTCATCGCAGGCGAACCGATGAAGCTGGCGACGAAGGTGTTCGCGGGGTTATCATAAATCTCGGTCGGGCTGCCGACCTGCTGAACCACGCCACGTTTCATCACGACCACACGGTCGGCCAGGGTCATAGCCTCGATCTGGTCATGGGTCACGTAAATGGTGGTGGCGGCAAGATCGTGGCTCAGGTTCTTGATCTGCGCGCGGGTCGAAACCCGCAGCTTGGCGTCAAGGTTGGACAGGGGTTCGTCCATCAGGAACACTTTGGGCTTGCGCACAATGGCGCGTGCCAGCGCCACGCGCTGCCTTTGCCCACCGGACAGGGCGGCTGGTTTGCGGTCCAGGAAATCCAGAAGCTCGACCCGTTCGGCAGCCTGCATCACACGCTCGTGGTGAGTGGAGGGGTCATTGCCACGCACCTTCAACGGAAAGCGGATGTTTTCATAGACATTCATATTCGGGTAGAGCGCATAGCTTTGGAACACCATCGCCACATCGCGGTCCTTGGGTTCCTTGTCATTGACCCGTTCACCGTCAACGATGATGTCACCTTCGGTGGCGTCCTCAAGTCCTGCGATCATCCGCATCGTGGTGGTCTTGCCACAGCCCGAAGGCCCCAGAAGAACCAGAAACTCCTTGTCGGCGATGGTCAGGTCGAAATTATCGACACCGACAAATGCACCCCAGCGCTTGCTGATGTTGCGCAGTTCGATCTCGGCCATACGGACCCCTCCCAATGGGTTTTGCATACGATTGCAAAAAGGTTAGACTCTGCTGCGACACTTTGGCAAGGTATTTTTGCAAGCGTATGCAAGAACGGCTATAACCGACTGTAATGAGATTGAAATGAACCAACTGCAATCCGCCAAGGAACTGGTCCGGCGCCACCACGCCGATCTGGTCGCGCCGGGAATCACCGCAGATCGCGCAATGTCAGATCATGTCGCCGAGGGATATGTCTGGCGCGGATTTCACCCTTTTGGTCAGATCACCTCGGCCTCCGAAGTCACGCAGCGGTTCTGGACCCCCTTGCGCAACAGCCTGACCAGCCTGCAATGGCGCGAGGACGTGTTCTTCGCCGGTCTGAACCAGATGGACGGGTTCGAGGGGGTCTGGGTGGTGTCGATGGGGCACCTGATGGGATTGTTCGACCAGCCCTTCCTGAACATCCCGCCCACTGGCAAGATCGCGATGTTGCGCTATTGCGCATTCCATCGGATTGCCAATGACAAGATCGTGGAAACGGCGATGTATTTCGACCTGCCGCATCTGATGGTGCAGGCGGGGCTGGACCCGTTCCCCGGCCAAACCGCTGCACAACTGGTGCAACCGGGACCGCAAACCCATGACGGGCTGCTGTTTGATCCGCAACCGCCCGCCGAGGGCGAGGCCACGCTGAACCTGATCAACCGCATGATCGGCGATTTGGGCCAGTGGCAAAGCGGGCTGCGCCTTGAGGACGAGCTGCGTCGGACCTGGGCCGAGGACATGCTATGGTGGGGGCCGACAGGCATTGGTGCGACCTATACAATCCCGCGCTATGCGCGCCAGCATGCGGGGCCGTTCCGCGCCGCCTTCTCGGACCGGTCGAAAACCACCCACATTGCGCGGCTGGCCGAAGGACAGTATGGTGGATTTTTCGGCTGGCCAAATTTCACCGCGCGGCTGACAGGCGATTTCATGGGCCATGCCGCCACTGGCAAGGTCGGAGAGTTCCGCGTCATCGACATCTATCGCCGCGACGGCGATAAACTGGCCGAGAACTGGGTCTTAATCGATATGTTGCATTTCTGGAAAGCTCAGGGCGATGACGTGTTGCAACGACTGGCCGACGGAGAACTGTGATGATCGACGCCCACCACCACCTTTGGGATTTGTCCAAGGTGCATTACCCGTGGCTGATGGCCAAGGGCACGCCGCGTTTCTTTGGCGATCCGGCCCCGATCCAACGCGATTATCTGCTGGACGAGTATCGCCGCGACGCAAGCGCGCAAGGCGTCGCGGGGTCGGTGCATATTCAGGTCGGCGCGGAAGATGGCTGGGCCGAGGCCGTCTGGATCCAATCGGTTGCAGATGCCAACCCTGACTGGCCGCTGGTTCAGGTTGTGTTTTGTGATCTGACCGCGCCCGAGCTTGGACACCAGCTTGACCGGTTCCAAACCCTCTCAACCCTGCGCGGCACCCGCCAGATCGTCGGGCGCGCGCCGGGCGAGGATGCCCAGACCGGGACCAACACGCTGCTGGACGATCCCCGTTTCGCAGACGGGCTGCGTGAATTGGGACGGCGCGGGTTGAGCTTCGATCTGCAACTGATCCCGGACCTGATGGAAAAAACCGCGCGCGTGCTGGAAATGGCGCCCGACACACAGATTGCCCTGTGTCACGCGGGCAGCCCGCATGATCGTTCGACGACCGGGCTGGCCGATTGGGCCAGCACGCTTCGCCAGCTTTCTGACTTGCCGCATGTCACCTGCAAATTATCGGGGCTTGGCATGTTCAAACATGACTGGCAGGTTCGGGATTTCCGCCCGATCGTTGATGTCTGCCTTGATCAGTTTGGCGCGGATCGCTGCATGTTCGGGTCAAACTTCCCGGTCGACAGCCTGTATTCCGATTATGACACGTTGTTCCGCGCCTATGCTGAACTTGTGCCGCAAGCCTGTCACGCACAGGTCTTTCGCACCGTAGCGCGCGATTTCTATCGGTTTCAGGCCTGACCGGCAGATCGGGCGGCCTGCATCACTTGAAGTGTTTTGACAGCTTCAGCCCCTGGCCCTGATAGTTCGACTTGATATCGGCACCGTAAAGCACCTCGGGCACCTCGCTCATCCGTTCATAGACCAGCCGCCCGACGACTTGTCCATGTTCCAGCACGAATGGTGCTTCGTGGCAGCGCACCTCAAGCACCCCGCGCGACCCGGACCCGCCCGCTGCGTCATAGCCGAAGCCGGGATCAAAAAAGCCCGCATAATGCACGCGAAACTCGCCCACCATCGCCAGATAGGGGGCCATTTCGGCGGCGCAGTCAGGCGGGATGGCAATCGCTTCGCGGCTGACAAGAATATAGAACGCGCCGGGGTCAAGGATGATGCGCCCGTCCGTCGTGTGCACCTCTTCCCAGTAGTCTGCAGGGTCGTAATGGGCGAGTTTTGACAGGTCGACCACGCCTGTATGGCGTTTGGCGCGATAGCCCACCAGATCGCCAGAGGTCGGTTTCAGGTCGACCGAAAACCCCAGCCCGTCCGAGATCACGGGATCGCCGGTCACGATGGGGCTGCGTGTATGGACCGCGCGCAGTTCCTCATCAGTCAGGATCGTCTTGCCTTGCCGAAAGATGATCTGGTTCAAAAGCTGTCCGGGCTGGGCGACGACAGAAAAACTCTGTGGGCACAGTTCGGCATAAAGCGGCCCGTCATATCCTTCCGGCACGCGATCGAACTCGATTCCGTGATCGGTGATCACGCGGGTCATCAGATCGACCCTTCCGATCGAGGATTTGGCGCTGGCTGCTGCGGTCATCCCGTCGGCCAGACGCAGACGTTCCATCAGCGGCACGACATAGACGCAGCCCTTTTCCAGCACCGCGCCACCGGTCAGTGACACCTTGTGCATCGTAAGCTCGTCCAGTCGTTCGGCCACGGTCGAGCCCTTGCCGGGCAGGAAAGAGGCACGGACGCGATAGGCCGTGTCGCCAAGCCGCAGGTCCAACGAGGCCGGTTGGATCTGTTCGTTCAGAATGGGCGAGGACGCGGCGATCCCGCCATCGGTGATCATCTGCCGGATCTGCCGGTCTGCCAAAACACCGGTTTTCATTCGCATCCCCCCTTTCATCCGTCACGCGGATACAAAAACACCCGCCCGATGAACGGGCGGGCGGTTTTGAGATTGGTCGGGCTAGCAGGACTCGAACCTGCGACCTTCCGTCCCCCAGACGGACGCGCTACCAGGCTGCGCCATAGCCCGACTGAGGCTCCTACATAGTGATTTTCTGCGGCAGGGCAAGCCGGAAACGGCAGGAAATGCGTCATTCCGCAGGTGGGCACAGATCGGCGTTTCATTTCCGGCCTTATGGGGTCGGGCCGGGGTCGCGGTTCATTTGTGCCGCCAGCGACTCCAACCGGTCCGCCAGCGCCTGCAAGGCAGGAATGTGCGCGCGGGTGCCGGATTTACGGGCCCGCCGCAACGCGGCCGTCAGGGGTGGGGGCGGGGTCGCGTCGTCGTCGCCGGGATCGGCGGGAATATGCGAAATATCAATCCGCGCGGCCGGGGGCGCATCTTCTGGCGATGGTGCAAGCGCATCCGCGGGGTCAGAGGACGCCGCCGGCGTGTCGGGTGAGTGATGCGATTCGGCGTCGTCCTGCAGACCCGGAAGCTCGGGCGCGCCTCCCGTGCCGGCGTGTGGCGTGTCGGGTGCCGTTCTGGCAGAGGCGAAAAGCCGGGGCTCAAGCTGTGGCTCTGGTTCGGCGTCGGGCGGGGGTGCCGGGCGTTCGTCCTGCGCGTCACCCACATCTCCACGGGTGAAGGGTGGTTCAGCGTCGGCTTCGGGCTGAGAGCCAGTCTCGGTTTCGGTTTCGGGCAGGTTGGCCGCGTCGTCGGGTTGCTCGGGCGCGGTGTGGGACGCTTCGGCGTGATGCGGCACTTCGGCGTTGTCCGAACGTTGTGACGAAATGGGCGGAACCGGATCAGCCGATGCGGGATCGGTGGGGGCAGGGGGGCTGGGCGCCGGATCGGATGACGCTGATTCAGGCGATACCGTTTCGGAGGGCGCCTCGTCAGCAGACGGGGTCTGTGACATGGACGGATCTGTGGTCGCCGGCTCGGCAGACGGGGCATCCGCGCGCTCTGCCTTCATCGGCGCGTCATCCGAGCTGTTTCCGTTTGCGCGCTTTTCTGCCAAGGGAACGACGTTTGACGGGGTGATGTCGCGCATTTCGTCGCTGTCGAGAGGCGGAGACATCCCGGCGACGTGCTTGATCCCCTCTTCCCGCAGCAACTTTTGCACGCCCCGGATGGTCATGCCATCTTCGTGCAACAGCTTCCGGATGCCGCCCAGAAGCTCCATGTCGTTGGGGCGGTAATAGCGTCGCCCACCGGCGCGTTTCACCGGTTTGACCTGGCTGAACCGGCTTTCCCAGAACCGCAGCACATGGGTTGGCACACCCAGCCATTCGGCCACCTCGCTGATGGTGCGGAAGGCGTCGGGTGACTTCTTATCCATGTCCAGACCTGTCTGTTCTGCTTCTTATTGTTCGGTGCGGCGCAGGCAAGGCGCTGCTGCGGGGCGCGAAGGGATCAGCGTTTGTTCCCTTCGTCGACCCGGTCTTTCATAAGGTGGGATGGGCGAAATGTCAGAACCCGGCGCGGCGGGATCGGCGCTTCTTCGCCGGTTTTCGGATTTCGGCCCACGCGGGCGGCCTTGTCGCGCACTGAAAACGTGCCGAAGGATGAAATCTTGACGCTTTCACCGGCCACCAGGGCATCGGATACATGGCCCAGCACGGATTCGACCAGCTGCGCGCTTTCGTTGCGCGACAGGCCGACTTCGCGAAATACGGCCTCGCTCAGGTCCATGCGGGTCAAAGTCTTTTCACTCATGTCGTCCCCCTGATTGTTTTCGGGAAGCATGGGTGGTTTGATTTTCCGAGTCAATATCAACGGCTTGGGAATTGCCGTTCAGGCAGGGGTTTGGCGGTTTTACCAGCGGATCACCACCGCGCCCCAGGCCAGACCACCACCAATGGCTTCGGTCACAACCAGATCGCCCTGTTTGATCTTGCCCTCGGCACAGCCCACCGACAATGCCAGCGGGATCGACGCCGCCGAGGTGTTGCCATGGTCCTGCACGGTCAGGATCACCCGATCCATCGGCACGCCCATCTTCTTGGCGGTGCCCTGAATGATGCGGATGTTGGCCTGATGGGGCACGATCCAATCCAGATCGTCATCGGTCAGCCCGACCTTGTTCAACGCGGTTTCGGCGGTTTCGGTCAGCTTGCCAACCGCCTGCCGGAACAGGGGATTGCCCTGCATCCGCAAATGGCCCGAGGTCTGCGTCGTCGACACGCCGCCATCGACATACAGCATCTCGCGCATCCGCCCGTCCGAGTTCAGATCCGCCGACAGAATACCACGATCCGTGGTGTCACCGTTGCCGTCCTGCGCTTCAAGCACCAGGGCCCCGGCGCCGTCACCGAACAACACGCAGGTTGACCGGTCCGTCATATCCAGAATGCGCGAGAACGTCTCGGACCCGATGACAAGCACACGGTCGGCCTGTCCGGACAGGACCAGCGCATTGGCGTTGGTCAGCGCAAAGACAAAGCCAGCGCAGACCGCCTGCACGTCAAAGCCAAAGCCGCGTGACATGCTCAATTCGCTTTGCACCATGGTTGCCACGGAAGGAAAGGTCAGGTCAGGTGTTGATGTGGCCACGATGATTGCGTCGATGTCATCAGCGGTCAGCCCGGCCTGTTGCAGGGCCGCGCGTGCCGCGTGGGCGGCCATTTGCGAGGTGGTTTCGTCGTCGGCTGCGAAATGACGCCGTTCGATCCCCGAGCGCGTGCGAATCCATTCGTCCGACGTGTCGACAATCTTTTCGAAATACGAGTTCGGGACGACGCGTTCGGGCAGATAGTGCCCGACGCCCTTGACCACGGCGCGTCTTGTCATTCTTGCTGCTCACCTTGCCGGCTTTCCGATGCGGCATCTTGGCGCGATGCGTCGCCGGATGCAACCCGGGCGGCAAGCTTCTGGTTGAAGCCGCCCTTGGCCAGTTGAAACGCCAGCCGGACGGCGGCGGAAATCCCCGTGGCATCCGCCGAGCCGTGGCTTTTGACCACGGTTCCGTTCAGGCCCAGAAACACGCCGCCATTGTTGCGGCTGGGATCGACCCGCTGACCCATGCGCTTTAGTGGGCGCATGGCCAGAAGGGCGGCGAGTTTCGACGCGATCGTGGCGCTGAACGCCTCGCGCAGCAGGCCGGAAATCAGCTTGGAGGTGCCTTCGCCCGTTTTCAGCGCGACATTGCCCGTAAACCCGTCGGTGACGATGACATCGACACGGTCCGAGGGCAGGTCGACCCCTTCCACGAAGCCGACAAAGTCGATCTGCGCGCCCTCGGCGGCGTTGGTGATCAGTTCGTGGGCGGATTTCAGCTCGGCGCGGCCCTTGTGTTCCTCGGTCCCGACATTCAACAGGCCTACGCGGGGGCGGGCGATGCCAAGGCCGTTGCGGGCATAGGACGCGCCCATCATCGCGTATTGCAGAAGGTCGTCTTCGTCGGCGCGCACATCGGCGCCCACATCCAGCATCACGTTGAACCCGGACGGGTTGCGCGACGGCCACAGACAGGCGATGGCCGGGCGGTTCACGCCGGGCAACTTGCGCAGCCGCACCATCGACAGCAGCATCAGGGCGCCGGTGTTGCCACAACTGACCACAACCTCGGCGTCGCCATCCCGCACAGCGTCAATCGCCGACCACATCGAGGTTTTCTGCCCGTTGCGCATCACCTGGCTGGGTTTGTCGTCCATCGTGACAGCTTCGTCGGCGTGGCGAATCTCGCACACCTCGGCCAGCCCCTCATGACGGGCGACCAGCCCTTCAAGCTGGGGTTTGTTGCCGTGCAGAATGAACCCGATCTCGGGGTTCTTGTCGGCAGACAGCGCAAGACCGGCAACCACGGCTGCCGGTCCAAGATCTCCGCCCATGGCGTCGACCGATACGATTGTGCGTTTGGGGGCGTTCATTGTCATTCGTTATCCCATGCTCGGGGATTTTCTGACATGCCCGCCCGCGCCGGGCAAGAGCCTTACGCAGCGTCCTCGTCGTCGAAGTCAACTTCGTCGGCAATTGCAACGACTTCGCGGTCGTCATAATGGCCGCACGAGGGGCAGACGTGGTGGGGGCGCTTCAGCTCGCCGCAGTTCGAACATTCGTTCGGGTTCGCGGCAACCAGGGCGTCATGCGCACGGCGGTTGTTGCGGCGCGACTTCGATACTTTGTTCTGTTGGACAGCCATGGTCTCAACCTTCGGTTTCGGGGGCGGTATCGCCCGGTGTCATTCTGGGGCGCAGCGGCCCGGTGTTCTCAAGTCATTCCTGAGTCTCGGCGCCTCATACGCGGTTTGCGGTGCGCTGTCCAACCCATCTTTTGGAAGAAGGCGGGAAAATACTGCCTTTCTTGATTCTTGCAAGGGCGAATTGCACCGAAATCCCGTTAATTGTCTTTCCTGCCCAGTTTGTCGCGCAGGCCGGACAGACCCGCAAAGGGTTTTGCGTCTTCGTCGCTCATCGGCTTGAGACCCGGTTCGGTAAACACCGTCGTCTGAATTTCAGCCCCTTCCGCGCGGGGATAAAGCGGCAGGGCCAGGGCCAGGGCCTCGACCATCACCTGACCCAGATCAATCACGGTGCCCAAAGCCTCGATCGTATCGTCTTCGGGCATTTCGACCTCGTCCGCGCCCGCAGGCTGGTCCAGATCGCGAAGCCACCGACGGTCCACCCTGTCGTCAATCCGCGTCGTGACCGGATCCAGTGTCACCACGCAGGCCTGTGTCACGGTTGCCCCCAGTTCCGCCTGCATCTGCCAGTCATGCTTGCCAAAGGGGGCAAGTTCCCCTGTGAACCTGAGCTTGCGAAGCCCCTGGATCCCCAGATCCGCGGCGATGGCGGCGCATTCTGCGGCGTCGGGGGCAAGCTCGAACCGGGTCGGCCGACCGGTGGGCAGCTCGGCCACGCGCAAGGGGTGTGAAAAGGGCAGGGCGCTGCCAGAGGGGTGTGTGTCGGTCATGTTGCGTCTCCGCTGAATGTTCGGTGTCGCCATTGGTCAGACAGAACCATACACCAGACCCTGGCGGCCGGTGATCGTTTCTTGAACCATGCGCGATCCTGGGCTAAGCCGATACCCAAGACAGGGTGAAGAACGCAAGGGGGCGGCATGTCATATCTGCGCCAGATGGGCAGAAATACGGGCAAGGTGATCACGGCAATGCTGCTGGTGGCGCTTGTCGCAGGCTGTTCGGCAACATACCGCAATCACGGTTACATGCCGCCGAAAGAAGATGTCGACCTGATCGAGGTCGGCAAGGACACGCGTGAAACGGTCGCGGCCTCTATCGGCAAACCGGGCACGTCGGGCCTGTTGGCGGGCAGCGGGTATTATTACGTCCGCTCGCGTTTCAAGCATTACCTGTATAACGCACCGCAAGAGATTGACCGCGAAGTGCTGGCCATCACCTTCACGGAAAAGGGCGTCGTTGAAAACATCGAACGCTTCGGGCTTGAGGACGGGCGCGTCGTCGTGCTGGAACGCCGTGTGACCGACAGCAACATCAAGGGCATCGGGTTCCTGCGGCAGCTCTTTGGGTCCATTGGCCGGATCGACGTGGCGGAACAGATTCGCGGGAACTGACCGCAGACGACATGAGACAAAAGCGCGGTGCCGATCCGGTGCCGCGTTTACTCGTTTTCTCGCGACGGCTGTCATGGATCTGTTGCATCTTGTCGGCATAACCTCAGAGGCGCATATGTTGCACGAACTTGCCCCGCATGGGGCGGAGGGGTGATATGCTGACACTCACCGCTGGTCGCTATGCCGCCCGGCTGGACCATAGCTCGGCTGATATCCGGGCTGCACAATCGCTGCGCCATCGCTGTTTTCGCGGCGGTGACGGGCTGGACGCCGATCGTTTTGACGATGGCTGCCGGCACCTGTTGGTCGAAGACCGCACGACGGGCGCGCTGGTCGCATGTTGCCGAGTGCTATCGTTCGAAAACGGGGCGCGGATCGACGACAGCTATGCCGCGCAGTTTTATGACCTGTCGGCGCTGGCACACTATGACGCCCCGATGATCGAGATCGGACGCTTCTGCATCTCGCCCGAGGCCTGTGACAATGCCGATATCCTGCGTCTGGCCTGGGCGATGCTGACCCAGCGGGTCGAAGCCGAGGGCGTCGGGTTCTTGTTTGGCTGCTCCTCCTTCCCTGGTACTGATGCGGATCGTTATCGCGAGGCGTTTGCCCTGTTACACGCGCAACATCTGGCCCCCGGCACGTGGCGACCACGGATCAAAACACCTGATGTGATCCCCTTTGCTCAGGGCTCGGGCCGTGCACCGGATGCAAAACAGGCCCTGCGCGCGATGCCGCCGCTGTTGCGCAGCTATCTTGCGATGGGGGGCTGGGTGTCTGATCACGCGGTGGTCGATCATGACCTGAACACGCTGCATGTCTTTACAGGGCTAGAGGTGTGCGCCGTGCCGCCCGCCCGGTTGCGCCTGCTGCGGACGTTGTGCGCACATGCCATCTGTTGACCTTGGCAGGCGGATTGCCTAACCCGGCGATATGGCGCGTATACCCTTACTTCAGATGTCCGATATTTCGCTGACCTTTGGCGGCGATCCCGTGTTTGACGGGCTTGACCTTGTGGTGCAACCGGGCGACCGGGTGGCGCTGGTCGGGCGCAACGGGTCGGGTAAATCGACACTGATGAAGGTCATGGCCGGGCTGGTCGAACCGGATCAGGGCACGCGCGTGCTGTCGCCCGGAGTGTCGGTCGGGTATATGGAGCAGCACCCGGATTTGTCGCAGTTTTCCACGTTGGGGGAGTTCGCGGTCTCGGCGCTTGAACCGGGGCAGGATTACTTGGTGGAACGGGTGGCCGAGGGGCTGAAACTGCGGCTGGATGCCCCTGTCACCACCGCCTCGGGGGGCGAGCGCCGGCGCGCCGCATTGGCGAAGCTGCTGGCGGAAGCGCCTGACCTCATGTTGCTGGACGAACCGACCAACCACCTGGACATTCAGGCGATTGAATGGCTTGAGGATGAACTGTCGCAAACCCGCGCGGGCTTCATCCTGATCAGCCACGACCGTGCCTTTCTGCGCGCGCTGACCCGCGCCACGCTGTGGGTGGATCGCGGGCAGGTGCGGCGGCAGGAAAAGGGGTTCGAACACTTTGAAGCCTGGCGCGACAAAGTCTGGGAAGAAGAAGACCAAAGCCGCCACAAGCTCAATCGCAAGATCAAATCCGAAGCCCGCTGGGCCGTGGAAGGCATCAGCGCCCGGCGCAAACGCAATCAGGGGCGTCTTCGGGCGCTGGGCGATCTGAAAGCCGAACGCGCCGCCCAGATCAAGCGGCAAGGTGCGGCTGAAATGGCGCTGGAGGCCGGGCCAAAATCGGGTCGCAAGGTGATCGAGGCGCGCGGAATTTCAAAATCCTATGATGATCGGGTGATCCTGAATGACTTTGACCTGCGCGTCATGCGTGGTGAAACGATTGCCTTCGTCGGCCCGAACGGTGCGGGCAAGACCACGCTTCTGAAGATGCTGATCGGGCAGGAAACACCCGATACCGGCAGCGTACAGCACGGCACAGGGCTGGAAATCGCGGTGTTCGACCAAAACCGCACGGGTTTGGTCGAAGATGACAGCCTGTGGGAAAACTTGACCGGTGATCCCGAAATGCGGGTGTCCGGCAAGGCCGATCAGGTGATGGTGCGTGGCAATCCCAAGCATGTCGTCGGTTATCTGAAAGAGTTTCTGTTTTCCGACGCTCAGGCCCGCGCGCCCGTCCGGTCTTTGTCGGGGGGCGAAAAGGCGCGGCTGATCCTGGCGAAAATCATGGCGCGGCAATCGAACCTTCTGGTGATGGACGAACCGACCAACGATCTGGACGTTGAAACGCTGGACCTTTTGCAAGAGCTGATCACGGCCTATGACGGCACTGTTCTGGTGGTCAGTCACGACCGCGATTTCCTTGACCGGGTGGCTGAACGCACCATCGCGATGGAAGGTGACGGGCGCGCGACGATCTATCCGGGTGGCTGGTCCGACTATCAGGCGCAGCGCGGGGATCGCGAAGTTCAGCCCGAGAAAAAGAAAGATAAATCAAAGCCCAAAGCGGGAAACGTAAAGCAAGACGTGAAGTCCGAAACGGATGGATTGTCATTCACGGAACGTCACCGCCTTGATGCGCTTCCTGCCGAAATGGATCGCCTGTCTGCCGAGATTGCGAAGCTGGAAGAATTTCTGATGGACCCGGACCTGTTCACCAAGGAGCCCGCGAAGTTCAAGAAGGCGTCCGAAGGTCTGGCCGAGCGGCAGAAAGCGTTGGCCGCGGCAGAAGAGGAATGGCTGACCTTGGAAGAAAAGGCCGACGCCGCGCGCGGGTGACGCGCGCAGCGGATCTTATTGCGGCAGGTGGATGTTGAACCGCGCTCGGATGGCAGCATCTGTCTGCGGATCGAAACGGGCACTGGCCCTTTGCGCCAGTATCTCCTCTTTCCGTGCGGTCGCGGCGGCGATCAGATCCGGTTTTCCGACCTCGGCCCACTCCTTGGGGGAGGTTCGATCGCCAAGCGTCGGATAGACAAAATCCGTCTGCATCCGGCTGAGCGTCTGATCCTCGCCCAGATAATGGCCGGGGCCGTCAAGGCAGACCGATCGCATCATCTCGATACTGACCGCATCTTCAGTGACTTCGATCCCGCGCACACAGCGCAGGGCCTGACCAACGATATCGTCCCCGAGGATCAGGCTTTCGTGGCAAAAGCCCAGAAGCGACGCGTGCATGCCTGCGGCCTCATAGACCATGTTCAGACCTGACAGGCCGGCCAGCACGTTGGAACACATCTGTTCCCACCCCGCCTGCATATCGGGCAGTTTCGAGTCTGAGAACCCCGCCGCTGCCCCGCCGGGCAGGCCGTAAAACTGGTGCATCTGGGCGCAGCCCGCCGACATCAGCGCCTGTTCCCCCGATCCTCCCGACATGGCGCCGGATCGCAGATCGACAAGGAAGGGCCATGTGCCGAAAATGGCGGGGTGCCCCGGTGCAATGGCGTTTACATAGACCACACCCGCCAGACATTCGGCGACGGCCTGAACGATTGCACCCGCCAGTGTGGGGGGTGCTGTGGCGGTCGCCATGCCCGCAGATAACAGCAAAACAGGCATGCCAGCCGCGATCACTTTCTCCATCACCTGACAGCTTTCGGTGGCGAATTTCATCGGCGGCACGACAAAACAGTTGGAGTTCGACACGAAGGGGCGTGCGCGCCATGCCTCTTCGCCCCCCGCGATCATGTGCAAGAGCTCTATCCCGTCTTCCACGAAATCGGGTTCTGAAAACGAGACGCCAATGTGCTTTCGCGTGCCGGATGTGCAGGCATAGATCGAGTTCAGATCCATCTCGCGATTGTCGGGGATGTCGCGGCAGACCATCGGTCGTTGCAGGAAGTGAATGTTGTCCAGTTGATCAACAATGCGTGCAGCATCATGCAGGTCCTGAACGGTGCTTTCGCGATACTCCCGCCCGTGGGGGTCGACCATGTGAACGGCGGCACCTGCGGTGCCATAATGGACGCGCCTGCCGCCAAGGGTCAGATCATGCTTCGGATCGCGCCCGCACAGGGTGATCCCCTTCGCCGCCTTGGCGAGCATGTCTTCGACCAGGGCGCGGGGGAAACGCAGGCGTCCATCTTCGCCCAGCACCGCGCCCGCGCGGGTCATGATGTCGATGCCCGATGGCGGCGCATCTGCCAGCCCTACCTGTTCCAGCGCATCGAGCGCGGCGTGGTGAATGCGGTTGATGCCATCCGGGGTAAGGGGCCTGAATGTGCCGCCCTCCATCCCCGCGCGGACGGGGCGAACATCTTGGGCAAGGGGGGCTGCACGAAGGGCGGTGCGGGCGGCGCGACCGCCAGAGCGGCGGGAACTGGTCTTGGTCATAGCTGAAACCTGAATTGTTGTGGGGCGTGGTGACGGTGAATGACCGTCAGGGGCGCCCACGCGCCGCGCGTCCACGCTCGGCACCAATGGTGCGCACAACAAGTGAAATGAGCCAGTCCAGCCGATCCATTTCCGTCCTCCCTTCCCTGAGCCTAGTGGATCAGAAAACGACAGGTCTGTTCTGTTCGCGTCATGAACCGCGGTTAATTTCGACCTCAGGTGCCCACCACCATCACAACAGCGGCGTAATGCGCCGCCGCGCCCAGCAGGACGTGGATATGCCAGATCGCACGGTTGAAGGGCAGATGTTCCCCCAGATGGAAGAAGATCCCCAGCGTGAACAGCAGGCCACCGCCCACCAGCAGCACCAGCACAACCGGGCTGAACGAGGCAATGAGCGGGCCGATCATCAGAACCGCCATCCATCCCTGCATTAAGGTCAGCATCAGTCCGAACCGTTCGAACCGGCCGAAGAAAAAGAGCTTCATCGCCACGCCGATCAGGGCAAGGGTCCATGCCGCAGCAACCAGCGCATAGCCATTGGTGCCGCCAATTCCGATCAAGGCGATGGGCGTATAAGTGCCCGCGATCATCAGATAAATCGCCGCGTGATCGAATTTGCGCAACACCTGTCGTGCCGACCGGTGAAGGGTCATGTTGTAGGCTGCGGATAAGGTGAAACTGGCGATCAGCCCGGCCCCATAGGCCAGCATCGGAGGCAGTCGACCCAGCGGTGCGTCACCCATGGCCCAGTAAATCAGGGCGACCGATCCGATAATCGCGGCGACCACCCCCAAACCGTGAACGACGCCATCGGCGACGTACTCGTGATATGTAAAGTCCTTCCCGAACTCCATTGGATTCCCCTTTCGCCTATCTAATAGATAAGAACCAAAGCGGGTGCCGGCATGCCGATTGTGCGGTAAATTAATGTCCGCCGCACAAGGCATGACCCGCATCCAGTTTATACGCTGGCACGGAAAAGTAAAGATTTCTTGCTGTTAGAGGTCGCGGGACAATTCTTTCAGCACGTCTGGGATCATCATCACATCGTCACGGGTCGTCGAATACTGGCCGACCGAGACGCGGATGACGAACTGCCCCTCATGCTGGGTTTGGGTCAGATACAGGCGACCGTCGCGGTTCACCCGCTCCAGCAGGGCGGCGGATTTCGCGTCGTCGTGAAAGCGGAAAGTGAACAGCGACAAGATCGGCGGTGTCGTGATCTCGAAGCCGGGCAGGGTGGCAATGACCTCTGCGACCTCGTTTGTCCAGGCGACATGGTTGCGAATGCGGGCCCGCAGGCCCGACAGCCCCTCGGCGCGCAAGAGGAACCACAGTTTCAACGCCCGGAAGCGGCGGCCAAGGGGCAGGGTCCATTCGTTGTAATTGACCACCTCATCCGCGCCCTGCGTCCTGAGGTATTCGGGGCGCAACCCCATCGCGCCGATCTGGGGCGCGGGATCGCGCAGGAACTGAACGGCGCAATCGAACTGAGCGCCCAGCCATTTGTGAGGATTGAAGATGATGCTGTCAGCAGCCTCGATCCCTGTCCAGAGGGTACGAAACTCTTCACAGATCATGGCGGACCCGGCCCAGGCGGCGTCCACATGCACGGTCAGGCCGTGGGCGTGTGCCACGTCGATACAGGCAGCGATGTCGTCACATGCCCCGATGGACGTGCCACCAACGCAAAGCACAACACCAGCGGGCTTCAGCCCCGCCGCAAGATCGTCGCGGATCAGGCGATCAAGGGCGTCCGGGTCCATAGACCAGGTGGGATGTCCGGGCACGGTTGGCACCTTGACCAGATTGTCCTGCCCGATGCCCGACAGGCGCACCGCCTTGTCGACGCTGGAATGGGTCTGCGCGCTGGCATAGATGCGCAGCGTGGGCGCGCCAGACAGCCCTTTGGTGATGCCTTCGTGCCCCAAGGCGAGTTCGCGCATGGTCGTGACAGCAGAAAAAGTCGCCGTGGTCGCACTGTCATGAATGGTGCCGGTGAAACCAAGGGGCAGCCCCATCGCATCACGCAGCCAGCGGATCACCAGTTCTTCCATCTCATTCGCGGCGGGGGCGGTTTGCCACAGCATGGCTTGCGCTGACATGGCGTTGGCCAGTTGCTCGGCCAGCATCGAGGCAGGGGCGGCGTTGGCCGGGAAATAGGCAAAGAACCGCGGGTGCTGCCAATGGGTCATCGCGTCAGGCACCAGCCGCGTGAAGTCGTCAAAGATCGCCTCGACCGGATCAGGCTGTTCTGGAACGGGGGCGTCAATCTTTGCCAGAAACTCACCCGGCGCGATGTTGGGGCGCACGGGCCGGTCGCGCAGACCCGCGTGATAGTCTCGCGCCCAGTCGGCGGCGCGTTTCTGCCAGTCGGCGAGGTCGGAGTAGTCCATCAAGAGCTCCCGCGGAAATAATTAACGAGTTAATTAAGTGAGGTCCTTTGTCAAGCCGCAGATTGACCCCGATTGGCGGGTCAGGCGTTTTCCAACGCGGTGATGATAGGCGAGAAATCCGTGGCCGACAGGCTGGCGCCCCCGACAAGTGCGCCATCGACATTCGAAACGGCAAAAATCTCGGACGCATTGGCGGGTTTCACAGAGCCGCCATACAGAATGCGCGTTGACCGCCCGACGCCTGCGCCGAACCGGGTTTCCAACCGTATGCGGATGAAATCATGCACCTCGCCGATCTGGTCCAGCGTCGGTACCTTGCCGGTGCCGATCGCCCAGATCGGTTCATAGGCGACGACAAGGCTGTCGCCCGTGACGACATCCGGAATCGACCCGGCCAATTGCCCGCCGATGATGTCCAGCGTGTTGTTGGCCTCACGCTCGGCAAGGCTTTCGCCGACGCAGACGATCGCCTTCAACCCGGCGGACAGGGCCGCGACGACCTTGTTGCGCACATCGGTGTCGCTTTCCCTGTGATCCTCGCGGCGTTCTGAATGGCCCAGAATGACATACTGGGCGCCCGCATCCAGCAACATCGGGGCGGACACGTCGCCGGTATGGGCGCCGCTGTCCTTCTGATGACAATCCTGTCCGCCAATCGCGATCTGCGCAGATGCCGCCGCGGCCGCACGGGAAATCAGGGTGGCGGGAGGACAGATCAGGATGTCACAGCCGGGGGTGGGGTGGGCTTTTGCCAGCGCCTCCAACTCGACAAGATCCGCGCTGGTCCCGTTCATCTTCCAATTGCCTGCTGCCAGTTTGCGCCGGGTCATCATATGTCTCCTACTGTGTCACGCGTGTTGTCGGACGCAGCGCGATGGGCGTCAAGCCCCGCAGGCCAAGTGCCGCGGCGCAATTGGGCGTGGTCATGCTGTTTAGTGGTCGAAGGGTGGTCGCGATCAGGCCAGAGCGTCCAGCGCCCGTTGCGCCCAATCGCGGGCCAGATCCGGGTCGTCCAGGGCAGCGTCGGGCAGGGTCCAATATCCCATCGTCTTGCCGTCCATCCCGAAAATGTGGCTGCCTTCGGCATCCAGTGCCTCGGCAAAGGCACCTTTCGCTTTCAGGTAAACCTCGCCCTTGCTGGACAGGATCGCAAAGACCTGCCCGTCGCAGTAGAAAGTCGCGCCACCCATCATGTTGCGATGGGTCAGAGGGCCAAGCCCGTGAAACAGCTCTTTGACGAAGGCAATATCGGCGTCACTGACCGCCATCAGCTTTGCGATGTCCCGTTGGTCAGTGCATCGTCGAATTTGATCGATTCTCCACAGCCGCAGGCTTCGCTGACATTGGGGTTGCGAAACTTGAACCCGGATTCCAGGAGCGATACCTCATAGTCGATCTCGGTCCCGAACAGAAACATCTGGGCCATGGGGGCAATGATCACGCGGGCCGCGCCTTGTTCGACCACTTCTTCATGCGGGTCGACCTCGTCAACGTAGTCCATGGTGTATTCCATACCCGCACAGCCGCCCTTTTTGACCCCGATCCGCAAGCCCGTATGCCCGCCAGATGCCATCAGCTTGGCGATCTGATTCTCGGCGGCTTGTGTCATCGTGATCGGCGCTTTGCCGGGAATGCCAAACATCCAACTCTCCTTCAAGGTCGCGCGCGGCACCTTACGCGCCGATTGCGGTACTGGTGGCGTCAGATGGGGTTACATGAACCCCAGTTCAAGACGCGCTTCATCCGACATCATCTCCATCCCCCAGGGCGGGTCCCAGGTCATGTCGACATTCACCTGCTTGACGCCCGCGACCGGCTCGATCGCCTCGACCAGCCAGCCCGGCATCTCGCCCGCCACCGGGCAGCCCGGTGCGGTCAGGGTCATGATCAGGTCAACCTCGTTCTGGTCGTTGATCTCGATCGTGTACACCAGACCGAGGTCAAAGATATTGACCGGAATTTCAGGATCATAGACCGTGCGGCAGGCTTCGACCACGCTGTCATAAAGCGGATGATCGACCGTCGACGGCTTGATCAGTGGTTCGCCTTCAATCTTGTCGGATGTGTTCATAGTCTGTGTGCCATCATTCTAAACCTGACTGATCATATAAGGATTACGATCGTGAAGGTCCAGTGCCAGCCCGGCGGCAAACGCGCGCAGTTGAACGATCTTGCCAGATCGCCGGATGTGCCGACCCGCCCGACGCGCGCAGATGCACTTATTTGAGGGCTGCGTTGTTTGTTTCGCTTCGCGATCCAAACAACGTTAAGAACGGTCGACTGTGTCGAATATCACAACAGCTTGATGCGCAAACGCCTATAATTCGCCATAAAATAGACGCGTTCGACTTGAATTCTCTGTTGAAAACACATTTTGACGTGTGCATGTGCGATACGAGGAGCCTTGGCGGTGATATCGACGAAGAACGGTGAGACGAAGACAGTGACGTGCACCAAGCAGCTGGACCAGGCGGCCCGCATGGTGCAGGACGTCGCCTATGCGCTGGCCAATCGGGTGGATAACACCACGCTGACCGAACTGATGCTGACCAGTCGCAAGCTGGAACGGCTGTCGGAACGGGTGAACGCCGCCAACCTTGGCTCGGTCAGGATCAGCCACGACGACGATGGCTGATCGGCAGGTCGGTCGGCGCCGGTGCTTGCTTAAAAACTGCTTGGCAATCGGGGCGTCATGCGCCACATCAGCCGCATGCAAGACCAGAACCAGACCCGCATCACGTTTTCCTTGAACGCCACGGACGGCAAGGCCCGGACTGGTGTGATCTCGACCCCGCGCGGTCAGATACGTACCCCGGCCTTCATGCCTGTGGGCACCGCGGCCACCGTGAAGGCGATGATGCCCGAAAGTGTTGCGGCAACGGGTGCCGACATTCTGCTGGGCAACACATATCACCTGATGCTGCGCCCGACGGCGGAACGGATCGACCGGTTGGGTGGCCTGCACACGTTTATGAACTGGGACAAGCCGATCCTGACCGATTCGGGCGGCTTCCAGGTGATGAGCCTGGCGGGTCTGCGCAAACTGACCGAGAAGGGTGTGACCTTCAAATCCCACATTGACGGGTCGAAACACGAGCTGACGCCGGAACGCTCGATGGAGATTCAGCGGCTGCTGGGGTCCGACATTGTCATGTGTTTCGACGAATGCCCCGCATTGCCCGCCGACCGTGACCGCATCGCGGACAGCATGCGCCTGTCGATGCGCTGGGCGGCCCGGTCGAAAGAAGCGTTCGGGGATCGCCCCGGCCATGCCCTGTTCGGGATCATGCAAGGTGGGCTGGAACGCGACCTTCGCGAAGAAAGCGCCGAGGCTTTGAAACAGATCGGGTTCGACGGCTATGCCGTGGGCGGGCTTGCGGTGGGTGAAGGACAGGCGGCGATGTTCGACTGCCTCGATTTTGCACCTGGCCTCCTGCCCGAAGCCAAGCCACGCTATCTGATGGGGGTGGGCAAACCCGACGATATCGTGGGTGCGGTCAAACGCGGCATCGACATGATGGACTGCGTGTTGCCTTCGCGGTCCGGGCGCACGGGGCAGGTGTTCACCCGTCACGGTGTTTTGAACATTAAAAACGCCCGCCATCAGGACGACCCGCGCCCGTTGGATGAAGCCTGCACATGTCCCGCTTGCCGCAACTATTCGCGTGCCTATCTGCACCATGTGTTCCGCGCGCAAGAGATGATTTCGGGCATGCTTCTGACCTGGCACAACCTGCATTATTATCAAGAGATCATGCAGGGCATGCGCGACGCCATCGCCGCCGGCACCTTTGCCGAATGGGAATCAGCCTTCCATGCCGGGCGCGCGCAGGGCGATATCGACCCGCTTTAGGAAATCGCAAACCTTCTTCTGCAAAACAGGTCCCGCTTTGCCCTTGTTGTCGGCGCGCGGCGGGGGCAGAGTGGAGAGGCAAAGCGGGTTGACGTCGGGGGTTGCGACCCCCATCTGAATATCCGAACAGGAGGCGCCCCGGCTGCCGAAATACAGGGGCAGGGCGCTTTGCCAAAAACAAGGAAATCTTATGAGTGAGCAACTGAGCCAATCCTTCCCGGTCCTGCCGCTGCGCGACATCGTGGTGTTCCCCCACATGATCGTGCCGCTGTTTGTCGGGCGCGAGAAATCCGTCCGTGCGCTGGAAGAGGTGATGGCAGATGACAAGCAGATCCTTCTGTCCAGCCAAATCGACCCGTCGGTTGATGAGCCGGATGTAGATGGGATTTATACCGTGGGCGTGCTGGCGAATGTGCTGCAACTGCTGAAACTGCCCGACGGCACCGTGAAAGTGCTGGTCGAAGGGCAGTCGCGCGTGCGCATCACTGACTATGTCGACAACACCGAGTATTTCGAGGCCTTTGCCGAGGTGATCGAAGAACGGCCCGGCGACCCCAACGAGATCGAGGCGCTTCTGCGCTCGGTCAGCGAAGAATTTGAACGCTACGCCAAGATCAAGAAGAACATCCCCGAAGAAGCCCTTGCCGCCGTGTCGGAAACCCGCGCGCCGGACAAGCTGGCTGACCTTGTGGCGGGTCATCTGGGCGTGGAAGTCGACCAGAAACAGGAGCTTCTGGAAACCTTCACCGTGTCCGAACGTCTGGAAAAGGTGTTCGGCCTGATGCAGGGCGAAATGTCCGTACTGCGGGTCGAGAAAAAGATCAAGACGCGCGTCAAAAGCCAGATGGAGCGCACCCAGCGCGAATACTATCTGAATGAGCAAATGAAGGCCATTCAGAAGGAACTTGGCGACGGCGAAGAAGGTCAGAACGAGCTGACCGAGTTGGAAGAGAAGATCGAAGCCACCAAGCTGTCGAAGGAAGCGCGCGAGAAGGCGGATGCCGAGCTGAAGAAGCTTAAAAACATGTCGCCCATGTCGGCCGAAGCCACGGTCGTGCGCAACTATCTGGACTGGATGCTGGGTCTGCCATGGGGCACGAAAAGCCGCGTGAAGAAAGACCTGAACAACGCGCAAAAAGTGCTCGACGCTGATCATTATGGGCTTGAGAAGGTCAAGGAACGCATCGTCGAATATCTGGCCGTGCAACAACGCTCGAAAAAGCTGAAAGGCCCGATCATGTGCCTTGTCGGTCCTCCGGGTGTGGGTAAAACCTCGCTTGGGAAATCGGTCGCCAAGGCCACAGGGCGCGAGTTCATTCGCATCTCGTTGGGTGGCGTGCGCGATGAAAGCGAAATTCGCGGTCACCGCCGGACCTATATCGGCTCGATGCCCGGCAAGATCATTCAGGCGCTGAAGAAAGCCAAGACCACGAACCCGCTGATCCTCTTGGATGAGATCGACAAGATGGGGCAGGATTTCCGGGGCGACCCGGCATCCGCGATGCTGGAAGTGCTTGACCCGGAACAGAACTCGACCTTTGTCGACCACTATCTTGAAGTCGAATATGACCTGTCGAACGTGATGTTCCTGACCACCGCGAACTCCTACAACATGCCCGGCCCGCTTCTGGACCGGATGGAGATCATTCCGCTGGCCGGTTACACCGAGGACGAAAAGCGCGAGATTGCGACGCGTCACCTGTTGCCGGAAGTGATCAAGGATCACGGGTTGAAGAAGGGCGAATTTACCGTGCCCGAGACCACGCTGACCGATATCATCCGCTACTACACCCGCGAGGCGGGGGTGCGGAACCTGAAGCGCGAGCTTGCCAAGCTGGCGCGCAAGGCCGTCACCAAGCTGGTCAAGAAAGAGGTCGATACGATCGAGATCACACCCGACCTGCTGGACGACTATCTGGGCGTGCGCAAGCACCGCTATGGTCTGGCCGAGAAAGAGGATCAGATCGGTGTTGTCACCGGGCTGGCCTGGACCAGTGTGGGTGGTGATCTTCTGTCCATCGAAGCCTTGCGTCTGCCAGGCAAGGGCCGGATGAAAACCACCGGCAAGCTGGGCGATGTGATGAAAGAGTCAATCGACGCAGCCAATTCCTATGTCCGTTCGATCGCACCGGAAATCGGCGTCAAGCCACCCAAGTTCGAAAAATGGGACATTCACGTGCACGTGCCGGAAGGCGCGACGCCCAAGGATGGCCCCTCGGCGGGGTTGGCGATGGTGACGTCCATCGTGTCCGTCCTGACGGGCATTCCGGTCAAGAAAGACATCGCCATGACGGGCGAGGTCACGTTGCGCGGCAACGCGCTGGCCATTGGCGGGTTGAAGGAGAAGCTGCTGGCGGCCCTGCGTGGTGGCATCAAGACCGTGTTGATCCCGCAGGAAAACGAAAAAGACCTGCGAGATATCCCCGACAATGTGAAAGAAGGGTTGAAGATCATCCCGGTCAGTCACGTGTCCGAGGTGCTGAAACACGCCTTGGTGCGTGAACCGGTTGCGGTGGAATGGGATGAAGCTGCCGAAGAGGCTGCCACCGCCCTGGCCAAGAACCCGACCAGCGCGCCCCCTGTTGCGCACTGATCGCCAAGCAAAGCTAACGTGCGGGCCAGATTGCCCGCACGTTTCATTTTAGGACCTATCACTACGTCGGGCTTCACGCCCAAATGGAAAGAAAGCATCATGGCCGTTCGTTCGACATCTAAAACAAAATCCACATCGACCAGCACCCCGAAAACAACGGCCAGGGCGGGTGCGAAAACAGGCCCGACTGCGAAAGACGCAGCCGAAGCGGCACCCGATCTGGCCCCCGCCGGAAACGCGCCGGACGCAGCAGATACCAAGGTCACCCCGGCAGACCCGGCCAACCCGGTGGTCAAAACTCGCGACATGCTGGCGCGTGTGGCTGCGCGCGCCGACCTGCGCCCCAATCAGGCCCGCGATGTCTATGAGGCTGTTCTGGAAGAACTGGGGGCGGCTCTGCTGCGCGGTGAAAAACTGCGCCTTCCCCCTTTGGGCACGATCAAGGTCAACCGGCAGAAATCCTTGCCGGACGCCGATGTGATCATCTGCAAGATCCGTCGCAACAAAGCAATGACCGCCGCGAAAGATGCCCTTGCACCTGAGCATGAGTGACGCTAAAAGCTGCCCCGTTGGGTGATTAGCTCAGTGGTAGAGCGCTTCGTTCACATCGAAGATGTCAGCGGTTCAAATCCGTTATCACCCACCATTTCTCTCTTTCAGATCGGATGCCACCCAAGGTCATCAGATATGGCCGGTGGAGAACTTGTGCGGCGACATGCCGAAGGCCTCGCGGAAACGTTTTGAGAAGTAAGCCGCCGATTCGAAGCCGCAGGCCACCGCCACGTCGACAACCGGCAAATTGGTTTCCGCCAGCAGGATGCGGGCGCGTTGCAGGCGCAGGTTCTGCAGGTATTTCTTGGGGGTCGTGTCCAGATAGTGACGAAACAGCCGCTCCATCTGGCGGCGCGAAATGCCAAGCTCTTCGGTGACGATGTCCAGATTGATATGGTCTTCCAGATGCGCCTCGAAATAGTTGATGACGCGCACCAGCTTGTCGTTTCGCACCCCGATCGATGCCGAGGTCGAGCTTTGCTGCCGATCCGTTTCCGACCGTTGCACCGTATGCAGGCACATATTCAGAACAGCCTGCGCCAGCACTGGCCCGTGCGTGTCATAGATGAGCTTGAAAAACAGGTCCGTGGCGGCTGATCCACCGCCACAGGTCATCACGCGGTTGTCCATCGTGTAAAGCTGTTCGACCGGATCAAGTTCCGGGAAATGTTCCCGAAACGGGGCGATGTTTTCCCAATGCAGGGTGAATTTGTGACCGGACAGGATGCCCGCCCTGGCCAGTGTATAGGCCCCCGTGCACAAGGCCCCGACCGTGCGGCCCAGGCGCCATTGCCGGCGTGTCCAATCCGACACTTTGCTGCTGGTCGACAGTTCCGGCTGCACGCCGGAGCAGATGAAGATACGGCAGTCTGTGGGCGTGTCCCCCAAGGCGCTGTCGATGCCGATCTCGATCCCGTTCGAACAGCGCACGTTTTCGCCGTTTTCGGACATGGTGGTCCATGAATACAGATTCTGGCCTGTCAGTTGGTTCGCGATCCGCAGGGGTTCGATGGCCGAGGTGAAGGCCAGCATCGACAGGTTGGGCAATAGGACAAAGACGATCGGCTCGGGGCTATCCGGAGCCTCGATGTCAACATGGGCAACGCCTTTGGGCACGACTGGGGCCGACACGTTCGTGATCCTCGCTGATGGGGTGTCGGCACCATACGTGACGTAAGGCAAAGTGCAACCATTTGCGGTGACTGGACGAGGGTCAGATTTTTTTCCTGCTGACGCAAAACCGCTCTTGCAATCCCCTGTTGGCCAAGGCTATTAGCTGCAGAGCGGGTCGTTAGCTCAGTTGGTAGAGCGCTTCGTTTACACCGAAGATGTCGGGAGTTCGAGCCTCTCACGACCCACCATTAAAACCCCGTCATTTCCTTACATTTCGTCCGGATCATATTGTATCTATGAAGTGCGCGCGGGTTTAATGAACCTGCTGATTGATCAGGGGCTGTGATGAATTATCCCGAAGTGTTTGTCATTCGACATGGTCAGACTGAATGGAATGTGGCCCGGCGGCACCAGGGGCGGTTGGACTCGCCGCTCACCGCACAGGGGCGCAAGCAGGCCCGTGACATGGGGATAACGCTGCACCGATTGCTGGCAGGGCGCGATGACGTTCGCGCCTATAGCTCGCCACAGGGCAGGGCGTTGGAAACGGCAGCACTTGTGTTGGAGCCTCTGGGCTGGTTCGTGCAACAGGATGCCCGCTTGTGCGAAATTGCATTCGGGGCGTGGGAAGGGCTGACGCAGGACCAGATCAACACCCGCTGGCCCGCGCTGGCGTCCTTGGAGGAAAAGGATCCGGTCAGCTGGCATTTCATGTCACCCGGTGGCGAAACCTATCCGGATCTGGTGCGCAGGGCGGATAGGTTCCTGTCGCAGCTTGCGGGTCCGGCCGTCATCTTCACGCATGGCATCCTGTCGCGGGTGTTGCGTGCGCGTTGGTTGGGCCTGAACGAACACGATATGCTGGGGCTTCCGGGCGGTCAGGGGATCATCTTTCACCTGTCTGCTGAAGGTGGTCATCAGGTGATCGAAAAATAATCTGCAAAAACGACATTGGCCGCTTGACGCCCCCCGACCTGCGGCCTAGAACGCCCGAACAAGCCGCAAGGCTTGGCAGTGAGCGGTTGTAGCTCAGTTGGTTAGAGTACCGGCCTGTCACGCCGGGGGTCGCGGGTTCGAGCCCCGTCAACCGCGCCAC
>NZ_JALPQE010000019.1:0-1818 GCF_023195575.1 Aliiroseovarius sp. S2029 | reverse complement strand
CGGTCGCCCAGTCTAAGCCTGGGCGTGGGGGTCGATGGTCGTATATTGGTGCATTGCCATGCGGGCTGCTCTTATGGGGCCGTGATGGACGCGCTCAAGGCGCGCGGGCTTGTCGATCACACAACCCGCGCCAGTTTGGCAAGTCGCGTCGAGATCGCGGCAAACCGCAAAGCGAAGCACGCCGAGAAAGAGAAGCGCGCCCGCCAGGCTCGCGCGCTGTGGGACAGCGCGCAGCCCATACACGATACGTTAGGGGCGCGTTACCTACGTAACCGGGGGATCACCTGCGCCCTGCCGCCTACATTACGATACGTAGAGAATTGCTGGCATAAGAGCGCCCAGAGACTGCCCGCCATTGTGGCGCGGGTCGATGGGGTCGAGCGCTTTGCGGTCCATCGCACATATCTTGGTCACGATGGCACCACCAAGGCCGAGATTGACAGCCCCAAGGCGATGTTGGGGTCGGTGCGCGGTGGTGCGGTGCGTCTGACGCCTGCCTCACACACATCTAACCTGGTGATTGCCGAGGGGATTGAGACAGCCCTGTCCTTGCCCAGCGGATTGATGAACCGCCCCGCCGAGGTCTGGGCCGCGTTGAGCGTGGGCGGATTAGCTAACGTAACGCTCCCCGCGTGCGCCGGTGATCTGATCATCGCCCCCGATGGGGATGCGCCAGGGCGCAACGCGGCACAAACACTTGCGCGCCGCGCGCACGCCCTGGGCTGGCACGTGATGATGTTGCCCGCGCCCGACGGGTTTGATTGGAACGATGTCTTGTTGGGAAAGGCGGTGGCTGCATGACCGTACATCTAAAGCCTTTACCTTACGTAGAGGATTGGGCCGATCCCTCGCCGCGTTTCTTACGTAAGGGATTGCCACCCGCACCCGTCTTGCCGCTTGACCGCATCTTTGCCCCGCACTGGGCCAAGTGGATCAGGGATGCCGCCGAGGCCAAATCTGCGCCGCCGGATTACGTCATGGCCGGGTTGCTCGCCACGGCAGGCGCGGCCATTGGCAACACCCGGTGGGTCTCGCCCTGGGCGGGCTGGGCTGAGCCGCCGATCCTCTGGACCATGCTGATCGGTGCGCCATCCTCGAACAAATCACCGGGGCTTGATGCGGTGCTGAGCCCGTTGAAAGAGCTTGAGCGCGATATGCGCAAACAGGCTGAGGCTGATCTTGCGGAATGGTCCGAGCGGGTCGAGGTGGCAAAGATCGCGCAAAGCGCCTGGAAAGAAGCAACCAAGGCCGCGCTCAAGGCCGGGGAAGACCTGCCGCCCAAACCGGACGAAGCCGATCCGGGGCAGGAACGCCATTTGCCCTGCCTGTCAGTGACAGACAGCACCGTCGAGCGGTTGGGCGTGATCCTGGCAAATCAACCGCGCGGCACGTTGATGGCGCGCGATGAACTGGCCGGGTGGTTGATGGGCATGACGCGCTATGCGGGCGGCGGCTCTGATCGCCCGTTCTGGCTGGAAGCCTATGGCGGGCGGGGCTACCGGGTTGAGCGCATGGGCCGTGAGCCGCTTTATATCGACCGGCTGTCGGTGGGGGTCACCGGATCAATCCAGCCCGACCGGCTGCGCAGCTTGTTGATGAAATCTGATGATGACGGGTTGCTTGCGCGCTTCCTGCCGATCTGGCCCGATCCAGTGCCGATCATGCGCCCGCGTTCCGCGCCTGATGACGCGTTTATCAATCGCGCTTTGGGGCGGCTCTATGATTTGCAACTGATGACCGATGAGCGCGACCGGCAACGCCCCTGGGTCTTGCCGTTCGATGAGGGGGCCAAGGATCGTCTGGACACGTTTCGCCATA
>NZ_JALPQE010000018.1:0-2348 GCF_023195575.1 Aliiroseovarius sp. S2029 | reverse complement strand
CCTGGAACTCAGTGTCTTCCTTCGGAGCCATGGCGTTGAACAGGAAACGCAACGCGCTTTCCGCATCTTCGCCATAGACACAGCGGTATTCCTGGTAAGACGTGCCCGAACGATCATCCACGACGCTGTAAAGCATCATCGTTGGCTGGCCGCGTTTCGGGTCGACCCAGGCAGGTTGCGCGATATGCTTCAGATCCGACGGGCTCATATCGAACTGCCAGCAGGCATTGGAATGGCGCGCTTCAAACCGGGCGGCGGGTGTCGCCCGGATCATTCGTGGCCGATCGTATCCCCATGACCGCAGCCACCGGTTGACAGTTGTCGGCCTGAGCAAGCCTTTTGCCGGTTGCACATGTCCATCCGGCGTTTCCACCCCATGTTCTTCCAGAACCTCAATGGCCCGGTTGGTCGAGAGATGCCGACCTTTCTTGTTGCTGGTCCGCATTTTCAGCGCGGCAATGATCTCGCAATAGCGTGCCATGTCCTTTTCAGGGATCCCGCGTGGCTTGCCACGATCAGCCCGCCGGAGGCCCTTGGGTTGGTGAAGCGTTTTTAGAGCGCGGTACACGGTGGACGAACTGACATCAAAGAGATCCGCGATCCGATCAATTTCTTCCCGCCGTGCCGCTGATCGAGGCGGCAGCCCCGCCAGCCGGGTTCTCAACGCCAACAGCGTCTCGGCCGGTATGCGGATGCCTCTATTTGCCATCGGCGAACTCATCAACATAGGCGTAGAGCGTGGCCCGCGAGATGCCCATCAAGTTGCAAATTTCCGGGATTGTGTGTTCACGGGAATGATAAAGCTGGACAGCAAGAACCCGTTTCTTGCGGTCCAATACCTTTTTACGACCACCCTTGCGTCCACGTGCCCGCGCTGCCTTCAGACCAGCCTGTGTGCGCTCGCGGATCAGGTTGCGCTCGAACTCGGCCAATGCGCCAAACATATGAAAGATGAGCTGACCACCGCTCGATGTGGTGTCGATGGATTCCTGTAGGCTCTTCAGGCCAACACCCATTTCTTTCAGCTCTTCAGCACGGGCAATCAGATCTTTCAGAGACCGTCCCATCCGATCCAACCGCCAGACAACCAGCGTGTCGCCGTCGCGAAGCTGCTCCAAAGCCTTGACCAGACCTGGGCGCTCGCTCTTGGCCCCACTCACCTTGTCATCGAAAATTCGTTCGCACCCTGCGGCACGCAACGCATCATGCTGCAAGGCAAGGCTCTGGTCTTCTGTCGATACACGTGCATAGCCAATGAACATGGAAAACCGTCTGAATAATCAACTCGATTGCCAAAATGCATACGGTGATATTCAGATGCGGTAAACAGACAAAATTTCCCAGCAATATCAAGTTGCGGAAACTTTGCTCAAACGCCGTCTGTCAAACGCTCGTTTGCTGAACTGGCCAAGGCTAGCTTTTCCTAGACCAGCCCTTGAAGGGCCCAGAGTGACCAATGCTGCATTGTTGACAAATACCTGCGTTGCACACTTTGTTGCCATTCCTGCCGAAAGCGGTAGTACTGACCTAGGCAGTACCCGGTTGCGCAATGTAGGGGACGCATAGAGGCGTGTTGGTTGCATATGCGTATGGTCAGCATTGGAGAAGAAAATAGGGAGTACTGGGATGCGCTTGCAGAAGGCAATCTTTGCTATCGTTCTTGTATTCCTGCTCGGAGGCGCCATGAATGAAGTCATAGCAGAAGAAGACAAACTTCCGTCAGCTGACGCCGTCCTGATTGCCCTAAATAGTAGTCTCGGAGATCAGAACGCACTGGTTGACGCATTTGCCAGGCTTTACCCTGAAAGCCATGTTCTGGATCGGGGGGAAGATAAGATCTTGATCGATCTTTGGGCAAATGGACAACCCTATGCTTCCGTCTTCATGTTCCAAACCGCATCACCGAACGGCATGACCGCAATTTTTAGCTACTGGGACCCGGACATCCTAGTCACACATTTCGCCGCAAATGCCGAAAAATGGGTGAAGGCCGAAATCGGTCCTTTGACCACGACGCTGACATCCGCTCCCGGCTTGCCTGAAACGACAGCGTCGTTAGGAAAGTTATCAGTAACATTGTCGCGAGTCGCGTCGGGTGAAGAAAGCCAGTTGGATATCACTTTCTCTCTTAGCGATTAACTTGTTTGAGGCCGAATATTGTACACCTTCAGGGTAATGTTCTCATTCGCACGTAATGTGGTTCAGTCCGGATGATTGCAGTCCCGTTGCAAATAATGTGGTCACAGTCACAAACAATTCGGTTTCCGCACCCCAGATAAACGCAGTTAATCTGGTCGAAAAATCACGATGTTTGCAGTTCAAGACGCGGATGATTGCGGTTCACTACA
>NZ_JALPQE010000017.1:0-2669 GCF_023195575.1 Aliiroseovarius sp. S2029 | reverse complement strand
TGTAGTGAACCGCAATCATCCGCGTCTTGAACTGCAAACATCGTGGTTTTTCGATCAGATTAACTGCGTTTATCTGGGGTACGGAAACCGAATTGTTTGCGACTGTAACCACATTATTTGCAACGGGACTGCAATCATCCGGACTGAACCACATTACGTGCGAATGAGAACATTACCCTGAAGGTGCACAATATTCGGCCTTATACTGGTTAAGGAGCGCCAGAAGACGGCGGGGCTGTTCTTCATTAAAGACGGGTTCCATCAGGAAACGTGTGAATCGAACGGGCTGCTCAACTTCGACACCTGCTATATTTGACCAGATCAGCGGCTCATAAGGGGGTATAAAATGCAGTTCAATTAGCGCTGTACCGTATGACTCGTCCCAACTTCCTGCCATGAAAGCGAACTCATTGCCCACCGGAACTGATGCGTCAGGAATCCGTGTGCGTGTTAGATCGAATGTGATTTCTATAAATGACTCTTCCTGAGATTTTTGATCATGACCGTTCACCATTCGCGCCGTTACGTCACAGCCATTCACCAGTATTTCATGGCGATTAATCAAAGGGGGATACAGCGTCCAGCCGACACCTGAGCCTGCATCAGAAGTTTTCCCTGTATCAAAAAATGCTTGTTTTGAGGTGACTGAGGCCTCTTCGATCTGTCGAGCAAGCGCAGTTTGCGCGTCATCGGCAAGCGCTATTGAGCCAAATAGAACCAAAGCGGCGGTGCAAGCCTTGAGTGGCGTCATATCGGCAGCCCCGCCTTGCGCATGAGAGTGGAGAGTTCATCGGTCCTGTCCGAGTCCAACTGGCCTTTGAGAAAACGCCGAATTTCGGGGAGGCGGGTATCGGTGAGATCCGCCAGTGCCTTGGGGCTGTAGCCGATCCGAGACAGCCGCGCATCGAGATCGTCGAAGCCAACCGAGATGGTTTCTTCAACAATGTCGCGCGTGACCTGATCTGCGCCCATGCGATACGCATCGGTGAACGCCCGGTTCAAATGCTCGGCAAACTGCAACGGCGTAGATAGACGGTCGGCTAGATATTCCTGAGCGGCATCTTCAAAGACATCTGATGGGTCAACACCATCCGCGAGGCACTGTCCAAGAAGCCAAGACACAAACTCCCGGCGTTCATCACCGATGCTGCTAAACTCGAACTTGGTCGTTCGGTGGCCGATTTCTTCCATCGTCGCCCGTCGCAGATCGTTCTGAAGCCGGGGATGGCCGACAAGGACAACGGACAGCGAACCACCGCCTGCGCTGATGACCTCCCGAAGCCGTTTTAGTCCGTTCAGAGTGTGGCCGTGCAGATCATGGGCCTCGTCTATGAAGAGAGCGATTGGTTTCTTGGCCTTACGCACGGCCTCCTGCAGCAGCCTTTCCCGACGTTCAGGCTGGGTGGGCACTTTCATGTCCGGATCGCCGGTGATGTCGAGGAACAGGGCCGTGATCAGGGCGGGCAGAACAACTCGCGGCTTATCGACCGACAGGCTGCGTGCGACGATGATTTTCTTGTCCGCGGTGATCTGGTCCTGAAGCCGGTTGATCATCGCGGTTTTGCCAACACCCACGGGGCCTGAAATAGCGATCAGATCTCCGGCCATGATGGCCGCCATCACATCTTCGCGGAACTGGACCAGCCGCTCGGTTTCAAAGTACCCGGCCTGGCTCCACACGCGCTCTATGTGGAAATGCTGCATGACCTGCCTGTTTAACACTTGCTCACCCCTTTACCTTATTTCCCGCGCCGGAAGCGCTCTTTGACGGCCGTTTCAATCTCAGCCTTATTCAGTGTTCGACCGACCAGTTCGCCGACAAATTCGCGGTCAATTGATGAAAGCTCAGCCAGCGGTCGATCCAGTAGATAAGAAATCCCTCGCCGCGCGCTGAGCTCGTTTTCATAGGTAATCTGGCCCCATGGGTCCGGATCGGTGAACTTGACCTTGGGCAGTGGAACCACCTCAGCCGGGGCGGCCTCAAAACCGGAGCCACTCAGCGCTGCGCGCGGCAGGCTGATCTGCTCGGCCAGTTTGGCCACCGCTTCGGCGCGCTTTTCTCGGGGCGAGGGTTTGCGTTTGCGATACCGGTGCAGCGGAATTGGCCCGCCTTCCGGCCGATACGGACCATAGCGCTTATCATTCCATTCCACGAACAGCTCATGATCGAACAAGCCCCACCACAGCAGCACTTCTTCACCTGCCAGATCGCCATTGACCTCGTAGAATGCACCATCGATCGACACTCGCGCATCAGCGGCGACCTTCCGGCGTTCTGGCTCACGGGCAAAGGCGCAGAACCTTTCCCAGGAACACATCTCGCGGATGCCGGTCTCCGGGAGATTGGCAATCCAGTCTTCGATCCGACTGTGTGGTTCCCGGCGGTGGGGCTTGTCATTGTATTTGCTGATGAAGTTTCTCAGCCAAAGGTTGGCCTCTGCTTCGGTTTCAGGCTTGTGGAAGTGATACAGTGTCTCATGGGCTTCTTTCACGGTTCGGAAGGGTCGCTCAACCTTGCCCTTTGATCGGGCTGTGACGCGGGAACCGTCCGATCCGGCAGGCATGTGGGTTTTCCAATCCACGCCAAGCCGTTCCATCACAGTTTGAAACACCAGGCTTTTCGCAACAGGGCCGTTATCGAGATAGATCATCTCGGGAATGCCCTGGAA
>NZ_JALPQE010000016.1:0-2756 GCF_023195575.1 Aliiroseovarius sp. S2029 | reverse complement strand
TCTGCTTGGCCGTTGCTCCAGGGCATCTCGATGGCGTTTTTGACGGCTTCGTAGTCCCGGTTCACTGTGCGGGCAAAGCGCACGATGGGCGCCAGGTCGGTTTCGATCGCGTCGTCGATCCATGCAGGGAGCGGGTCTGCCACGCGGCCGCGCAGGATACCATTGAACCGCATGGCGAGGCTGCGCATCGATACGAAGGCGGGAGAGCGGGTCTTGAGCGCATCGACTTTACGCGCCTGATCCGAGGTGAGCTTGCCGCGCGGTTTGATGCACAGCGCGGCCGCGATGACCGGGGAGATCGCGTGCCCCGTTTCCGGGTCCCGAACCGGCTCCAGGATCTTGTGTTCTACCTTGGGATCGCTCGCTTGCTGTTCGGCTCTGCGCCAACCCGCCAGCAGCCGCTGCAAATGCGACTGGCTCCCCTCGTAACCACGCTCTTGGATCAGACTGAAAAGGGCGCTGCCAGTTCGAATGCCCTCCTTCCAGCTTTGGCTCAGGAACTCTTCAAAATACCATGGCGAACTCGGCTTCAAAGCGGCCCGCCTGCGGTCCGGTGGTGTTTCGAACTGCAGCCATTTCGCGATGCTGCGACGCGGAAACCCTGTTCGCCGCCCGATCTCGCTGCAGGAAAGTCCCTGATTTCGGAGCGCATGGATGGTGGTGAAAATCTCTTCCCGGAACGTCCTGTGCGCAAGGCGGGACTTCAGAAGGCTTCCGGCTGCGGTGATGTTGTCGGCGTCGGACAGCAGCGCCCTGCCGGTGGCACGGCCGTGAAGGTTCATCTGTTCCTCAATGGCCTGCCGCAGGTTTTGCACGATATGGAACCGGTCGGCGACCTGCTTTGCCTGCGGTGCCCCTTGCCGGGCAGCCTTGGCGTAGAGACCGCACCGATCTCTGCTGATCACTTCCACCTCGGGGTGTCGCTTTAGCCAGTTGGTGCAGGTGACGACATCTCGATCCTCGAGGATGTCGATGACCACGCGACGCTCCAGATCCACGATGATCGTGCCGTAGGTTTGCGATTTCCGCCAGCTCCAATCGTCGATCCCGATGATTGTCGGCGCCTCGGTGGTGCCTTGAGCACACCTTTTCAGCTGCCTGAGCACCGTGTCATCGCTGACCCCAAGGCCCAAACGATGCAACAACCGCTCCGCAGGCCGTCCGCCTGTCGCATGCCCAAGATGGCCGACAATCTCCCCTACACGCGAAGTACGACGTGCAAATGGACGCGCAATCGAGCTGATCTGGTCCGAGAAAGTCCGGCGCGGGCAAGCAGGCGCCAAACATCGCCAACGGCAAACTGCGAGATCAACCGTTACCGCGTCTCCATGCGCGGGATAATCCTGCAGCCACCGACGCCGCCAGCCATGACGTCGGCGTGAATGCAATCCACAGTCTGGGCAAATGCCGTTGGGTGCCAAGACGCCAGATACAATCCACCCGCCGGATTCACTTCGTTCAACGCTTTGAACTGCAACATCGCTGCCCGGCGACCAGTGCTTCTTCGAACTCACAACTATCCCTCCTGAATTTTCCAGTTTCAGGATAGTTGCGCCACACAAAGTGAGGCAGAGCCACATTAATGCAGTTTCGAACGTGTTCCAGACATGCTGGGCCGACTTGATCAAGGCTGCGAAGACCGTGCTTCCATGCTGGAATGTCGACACGCAAGTGATCTGGGATCGCTTCCTTGCGTTCAACCGCGCGCGCGGCAACGAGAAGGTTCCAGCGGGTTTTTTGCTCGGCTTCATGCGCAGATGGCGCACCGCGCCAGGCGCTACACCTCGACCAAGAGAAGTGCCCGAACCGCAGGTGATACTCGATCCGAGAGAGCGCGAGTTACGCGATCAGATCAAGGCCGCACCGAGCACAAACCGCCAATTTCATGCTTCCCATCTGTGTAGCAAGATCGGTATGGCCGCTTATGAGGCGCGGGTTCTCGAGGTCATTCGCCACTTTGGATGCCAGCGGTTCACGGCCATGCTGGCTGTGCATGGTCGAGCTGTATTGGCAGGGGAGATTGAGCGGTGACAATGGAGAGGTTAGCACCTGCAATGCCAAAACGAGTTGAGCACGCCAAGACCCGCGATGGCGCCAATCAGAGCAGATCGGCAAACTGCTCCAGGTCAGCAACAGTTGCGACCAGCCCTTGTTGCGTCAGGATCGACAGATATTCGTCAACACTCTTGGGCGGGTTTTTGAGGCGGGCGCGAACTTTGCGCAGCGCGGAGCAGACCAGACCGGGCGCGAGAGAAAGCTGGTTCCGGAAAAAGTCGTCGGGGTGCTGAGTTTCGATGCCGAATGGTGCAAGTGCCTCTGGTGGGAAGTCCTTCAGGTTCTGAGTGACGATGGCGTCACAGCGCCCGACGATAGCGGCCGCCAGAACGTGCCGGTCGTCGGGATCCGGCAATATGAGGGCCGGCACCAAGGCTTTATAGCCGGTGACTAGGCAGTCGCGTGTGGCCATGTCCATCAAGTCGCGGGTCCGCTCCAGCGCCGCCCGCTCGCGATGAGGTTCATTGCGTAGTAGGGCGTCGATCCATTCCCGATGGATGTCAGCCGTCCACTTCGCCTTGAAAAGATCTGTGACAGCCAATTGCATCAACGCGTCCCGCATTGGCGCGGGGTAGAGAACATTCGCGTCGAACAGCACCGTGTACTTGTAGTGAACCGCAATCATCCGCGTCTTGAACTGCAAACATCGTGATTTTTCGACCAGATTAACTGCGTTTATCTGGGGTGCGGAAACCGAATTG
>NZ_JALPQE010000015.1:0-5969 GCF_023195575.1 Aliiroseovarius sp. S2029 | reverse complement strand
TCCATACCAAGCGTCTGAGCAAGCGCAGGGATGCGTTGCAGTGGAACACGTGTCACCCCTTGCTTCATCATTGACAGAACGTTTGGATGGTTGAAACCAACCCGGTCGGCAATTTCGCGTTGGGTAAGACCTGATGCGTCGATCGCGTCAGATAGATTGTTGGCTGTGGGGCTAAAGGCCATGACTACACTCCTCAAGACATTGTCGTTTCGATGTCTTGTGTTAGCGAGCGAGTTCACATCCTTGCGATGCAGTTAACCCTTCCATTCGGAGGTCGTTTGTTTCTGCAGTTTTTGAGAACTACAAAGATAGCTTTTGATCTCATGTTTCATCTGCATATGTTTACCAAACACGAAACTACAGTTCAATCAAACGGGTCGCACGTGAGCGATGCAATGTAAGCGGGACTTCAGCCCGGTCAGTTCCAAGGCAGCATCTGATCGGTGTCTTTCTGCTTAATTGCGTTCACCCCATGTGCGGCCTTAATCCACTAAAGAACTAGCTGGGACTGCACTGCCGTGACCAGACTCGTTGCCGCCACAGTCACCGCCGTTTCAACGACCAGCGGCCAGTTCTTCTTGCGCTTATAGGAACTCGATCCATAGACGGAAACACACTCGGCACAGATGAAGAAATCAACCCATAACTGTATTGACGACATTGCCCACAATTTATCATATACAGTGCGGTGAACGGAATACTGTAAACTGACGCATGAAACAGCCTCCTTGTCTGACACCATGCTCATACAGCGACACGCCCCGCAACGTAGCAGAGCGCTGGCAGGTTGAAATTTCAGGTGTCCATATAGACCGCTGAACTCAGGAGGGCGCGAACTTGCAAATCGACATCAAACGGGAAGCTCTTGCGCCCAGCTTAGAGAACATTCTGCAGGACCGGTCAGCGGCATGAACATATCTTTGAAAACGCCATTGATCTGGTTGGCAAAGCGTATACCCATGCGTGACTTCGTGGTGCTTGCGGACAAGCCTGGCAGTGGAAAGCGGCTCCAGAAAATCCGGTCAGAGCATCAGCTGAAAGACTTTGTCAAAGTTGGTATGAACCTGTTCTGGCAACGGCAGGCGATGTTCGCAGGCGTTGCCCTTTTAACGGCTTACTACTTCGACTTCTTCCTTGCCTCTATATGCTATTTGTTCCTCCTGCTTGCGGAAGCGACCGACCTTTGCATTTCCAAAAAAGTGATCGTTTGGAAAGGTGGCAGCGTTCGAGAGACTAGAAAATATCTCGCTCTGGTCATCATGAGCCAAATTCTAAGCACACTGGCAATCGCTTCATTTGCAATAGTAATGTCGTGGTCAGAGGGTCCAGCCCTTCATTTCACGCCCCTGTTCCTGTTGTTTGCCGCAGCGCTTTTTGCCGCCGTCAACAATCACCAGATTCCACAACTCCTTCTCATTAAGCTGGTGATCTACGGTCTTGCTTTCATTTTCATTCCCGCGCGCGACCTGATTGTCGTCCGACCACCAATTGACTCCTATCTTTGGCTGCAGTTCATCACGGTCGGCTTTGTTCTATATTTCATAGTGGATTGTTCGCGGATATTTGTTGATCTCTATAGGAAGAATATGCGCCAGTTCGAGAGTTTGAAGCTGGAACGCGACCGGGCCATGAGAGCGTCCGAAGCGAAGTCGCAGTTTCTCTCTACAGTCAGCCATGAACTGCGCACGCCACTAACGTCGATCAAGGGGTCACTTGACCTGATGAGAAGTGGCGCGGCGAGCGAGATACCTGCTGAGTTATCACCTTTGCTGGACATGGCGCAGCGAAACACGGATCGTCTGCTTCTTCTTATCGGTGAGCTTCTGGATCTTCAAAAAATGGAAGCCAGCCAGATTGACCTGCACTTAGAAACGGTGAATCTCAAAGAAATAGTGCAGGAAGCAGTTGACGCTATTTCTCATTATGCGCGGAACTCACGGATCGAGGTTGCTTTCGAAACCTCTGGTGAAGTGCTCATGATCCTTGGTGACAAATCACGCCTGCTCCAGGTGATGGCGAACTTGCTCTCGAACGCGATTAAATTCTCTGACGAAGGAGACATCATCCGCGTCTCGGCAGAGAAGGAAGGTGGTATGGCCATTATTCGCGTCGCCGACCAAGGTATAGGGATTCCTCAAGAGGCAAGGGATAAACTGTTCAAACCGTTTTCACAGCTCGATGCCTCCGACACTCGGAAGTTTGGGGGAACGGGCCTTGGATTGCACATCACAAAACGCATCCTCGACAAACACGGTGCGAGTATAGACTTTGAAAGCGTTGTTGGCGTCGGCACCACGTTTTTACTTGAGTTTGAGACACTACCCGACTGAGTGCTAAACAACCTAGGAACAACTCCGATATGACCGAACTGCAAAGAATTCTGCATGTCGACGATGACGCGGATATAAGAACGATTGTGGAGCTGTCTCTCTGTTCCATAGGTGGGTTAACTGTGCAGTCATGTAGTTCTGGCAAAGAAGCAATAGCCAGTGCATTGGCCTTCCAGCCAGACCTTTTCCTCCTGGACATGATGATGCCAGGGATGACCGGGGAAGAAACCTGGACGGAGTTGCGTCGTCTACCGGGCCTTGAACAAGTGCCGGTGATCTTCATGACAGCTAAAGTCCAAAACGACGTTTCAGTGATGCTCAAACAACTGGGTGCGCTCGACGTAATAGCCAAACCCTTTGATCCGGTTGGGTTGCCCACCCTGTTACACGCAGCTTGGCATAGAGCTGCAGCTGAATAGCGTCAGCAATCAGGGAAATCCCACTGCTACGTCTATCGCTTTTCTGATTCCGGTTAGGGTTCTCAAAACATAGCAGCTTCAACTTCCCCCAACATTATTCACTGCCAAATTGCAGCCTCAATTCTCATCTACAACCCAACATAGAAAATCGGTAGGCTCTCTGAATACTGGGTTTAGGAATCACCTATGCGATATCGAGAGTTTCGCAGGAACGACTGGGAGACGAGAAGTTGAAGATCCTTGCCGTCGACGATGACAAATATGTGCTGGAACTGCTTGACGCAATTCTTAAGACCGACGGCTTTGTCGAGCATACTCTCGTGAACTCAGCCACGGCTGCGCTACGAGAAATCTCGAATGCAACGTCTCCATTTGACTGCATTCTGCTAGATATTCAGATGCCGGAAATGGATGGAATTGAACTCTGTGGTGTTATCAGGGCTCTGCCTCACTACAAGACATGCCCGATACTCATGATAACGGCGATGACGGACCGATCCTATATTGATCGTGCGTTTGCTGCAGGTGCAACAGACTACATCAGTAAACCATTCGATCCGTTGGAGCTTGGCACAAGAATCCGTTTGGCTGAGAAACTGGTGAAAGAGCAACGGATTGCAACCGGATCGGCACGCGAACTTCAATCGCTTAGAAACAAGGTCGGTGAGGCATTCAGCTTCTCAATTGACGACGCGGTAACCATCGACGAAGTGCCAGGGGCAATAGATAAGTTGGTCCTGGAAAACTATCTCCTACAACTGTCTCGCGGAAAAATCTTCCAATCAACGGTTATTGCGTTCGCTATACGTGATTTTGAGAAGCTTTGGTCGCGTTCCAGCTTGAGCGACATCTACATGACACTTGTAGACGTGGCAGACGCGATAGCACTCAATATGAAGAGTAGAAGCTATCTTTTGTCCTATTGTGGGCGCGGTCGATTTGTTTGCGTTACCCAGCGTATCATTTCGAGCGCACTTGATGATCTGGCGCAGCGAATACAGGCAAGTGTTGATGAGTTTGAGGCCGCAGACCACGATAAAATCCAGGTCATCATGGGAGAGCCAGTTACAATGTCGCTTTTGGCTTCCCGAAATCCCTTGCAGTTGATTGATGACGCCATTGCATCCGCAGATCAAAATGGCCTCGCTGCTCAACCAACTTCAACCAAGCCAAGTATTTGGGACCGAATTAACGGCCTGTTTACCCTAAGATAAGAGTGTCAAATATGGAGTCGACAGATCATACCGCGCTAAATGACGCAATCATCAGCATCCAAGCGAAGTATCTGCGAAGTCTCGACCAACATCTCGAGCACTTCAGCAACCTTCTTACTTGTATCGACACCGATCAAGAAGCAGCCCATGCCATCGTAAAGATAAAGGAAAGGGCACACAGGATATATGGCCTCGCTGGCACGATAGGCCTTGAGCAATTGGGCGAGAACGCAAAGCAAGTGGAGATCACGGCTGCGAAGCTGGATCAGGCGACGACAAAAAGCAGGGCGCAGTCTGAAGAGTTGGCTTCACTGGTCGAAGGATTACTTGATTACATAAAGGACCTTCAACACAGTTATCTCGGCCCCTCTGACCTGCTCCCCTGAAAAGTCCTTGCTTTGAGGTTAGCCTGTTCTCCAACGAAGGAGACAGACGATGAAGAGAAGCCGTTTCAGCGAAGAGCAGATCATTGGCATCTTGAAGGAACACCAGGCCGGGTTGAGCGCGAAAGAGCTTTGCCGCAAGCATGGGATCAGCGATGCGACGTTCTACAACTGGCGCTCAAGATATGGCGGCATGGAGGTGTCTGATGCGCGGCGTCTGAAGGTGCTGGAAGCCGAGAATGCGAAGCTCAAGAGGATGCTGGCAGAGCAGATGCTCGATGTCGCCACGCTGAAAGAGATGCTTGGAAAAAACTTCTGAAGCCCGGTTCGAGGAGGAACGCCGTGGACTGGGCAATGAAGACCAAGGGCTACAATCAGAAACGGGCCTGCGCCTTGGCCGGGATCGATCCGCGTGTGTATCGGCGGAAGTCGAAGCGGCCGGCGGACACCGAGCTGCGGGCCAGGATGAAAGAACTGGCGTCCGAGCGGCGCCGGTTTGGCTATCGCCGCCTGCATATCCTGCTGAAGCGGGAGGGCTGGGAGGTGAACTGGAAGAAGCTCTACCGGCTCTATCGCGAAGAAGGGTTAACCGTCCGTAAACGGGGCGGACGCAAGCGCGCTGTGGGCACCAGGACGCCCATGGCAATCCCGCAGGGGCCAAACCAGCGGTGGTCGCTCGACTTCATGTCAGACGCGCTGGAAGACGGGCGAAGGTTCCGGGTGTTGAACGTCATCGATGACTTCAGCCGGGAATGCCTGGCGGCTGTCGTGGACACATCCATCGGCGGCACGCGCGTCGCCCGTGAGCTGGATCGGATTGCAGAATTGCGTGGCTATCCCTGCATGGTGGTCAGCGACAATGGAACAGAACTGACCAGCAACGCGATGCTCAAGTGGCAGGAAAACCGCAAAGTCGGGTGGCACCACACGCACCGGGCAAACCCATGCAAAACGGCTTGGTCGAGAGCTTCAAGGGACGGATGCGCGAGGAATGCCTAAACGAGCACCTGTTCCCGTCTTTGCGCCATGCCTGCCGCATAGTTGCGGCATGGCGCGACGACTACAATCACCACCGCCCACATTCGAGCCTCGACGGGCTCACCCCGCGGGAGTATCACCAACGGTCAGAAGAGGACCAAACCCTGAACAGAACTAACCAATAAGAGCGGACTCCAAGGGGAGCAGGTCACCTCTTCCCCTGAGTAGAGGTATCACAAGATTGCACGTGCTGGTGGGACCACAAGCCGCTTTACGAGTGAACATCTATTTTACCAACTTGCTTCCAAGGTCCCGAGTCTGCGAACCCAGACATACTTCGGAACAATATGAAAACGCAAAGCGCGATTTAAGAACGCACAATCTGCCAAACAATTAACGCCTCACCCTCTCATCGTCTTATAGAAGTAATCCATCAACGGCTTGGTGAGGTAACTGAGCGGGGTACGTTCATCGGTCTTAAGATAGGCTTCGATGGGCATGCCGGGCAGAAGGGTTGGTCTCTGATATCCCATCTGACTTATCTGCTTGTCGAAGCCACCTCAGCCATTTCCATCAAGCCTTCCAGCGCCTTCTTGAACGGCCCTTCGAGTTCGATATCGCCGCGCATGCATGCCATGCGAAACA
>NZ_JALPQE010000014.1:5000-6221 GCF_023195575.1 Aliiroseovarius sp. S2029 | reverse complement strand
AACGCAGAACCGCCGCCGGCATTTCTGCTCGGCGGCGGTTTTTTTAATTTTAATCGTATTGAGAGAATTGAGCTGCTTACTAGGTTTGGCGGTGACCTACTCTCCCACGTCTTAAGACGCAGTACCATTGGCGCGACAGTGCTTAACTTCCGAGTTCGGGATGGGATCGGGTGTTTCACTTGTGCTGTGACCACCAAACCGAGAAAGCAGCTATTCCAAGTCAGTACACATTGGTGTGTATGCTTTTGATTGATAGTAGAGATCTAACTTCTACTGGATCAAATCAAGCCTATCGGACAATTAGTACCGGTCAACTGAACACATTGCTGTGCTTACATCTCCGGCCTATCGACGTGGTGGTCTTCCACGGTCCTCAGGGATACCTTGTTTTGAGGGGGGCTTCCCGCTTAGATGCCTTCAGCGGTTATCCTGTCCGTTCATAGCTACCCAGCACTGCCGTTGGCACGACAACTGGTCCACCAGTGGAACGTTCACCCCGGTCCTCTCGTACTAGGGGCAACTCCTCTCAAGTATCCTACACCCACGGCAGATAGGGACCGAACTGTCTCACGACGTTCTAAACCCAGCTCACGTACCTCTTTAAACGGCGAACAGCCGTACCCTTGGGACCTGCTCCAGCCCCAGGATGAGATGAGCCGACATCGAGGTGCCAAACACTGCCGTCGATATGGACTCTTGGGCAGTATCAGCCTGTTATCCCCGGCGTACCTTTTATCCGTTGAGCGATGGCCCTTCCACTCGGGACCACCGGATCACTATGGCCGTCTTTCGACTCTGCTCGACTTGTCAGTCTCGCAGTCAGGCTGGCTTCTGCCATTGCACTCAACGAGCGATTTCCGACCGCTCTGAGCCAACCTTCGCGCGCCTCCGTTACTCTTTAGGAGGCGACCGCCCCAGTCAAACTACCCGCCACGCAGGGTCCCGGATCCGGATAACGGACCGCGGTTAGACATCAAGCAGAACAAGGGTGGTATCTCAAAGGAGGCTCCACAGGAACTGGCGTCCCTGCTTCAAAGCCTACCACCTATTCTGCACATGTTGTGCCTGATGCCAGTGCGAAGCTGTAGTAAAGGTGCACGGGGTCTTTCCGTCTAACCGCGGGAAGCCTGCATCTTGACAGGCAATTCAATTTCGCTGAGTCGATGTTGGAGACAGCGGGGAAGTCGTTACGCCATTCGTGCAGGTCGGAACTTACCCGAC
>NZ_JALPQE010000013.1:0-10672 GCF_023195575.1 Aliiroseovarius sp. S2029 | reverse complement strand
TGAAGACCCTCAAACGCGCCATGTACGGCCGAGCCGGTCCAGAATTGTTGCGGGCGAGAATGCTACCGTTCCACCACACAGATTGAGGCAGAGCCGCTAAAGGTGAGACGGGGCTCACAGGGCTGGTCGATCAGTGGTGACCTGCCACTGAACATTCATCCAGCGGCGATATGAGCCTGAAGGGTGTTTACGCCGATTGGCGCGGGTTGAGCAATCGCCCGTCGCGCGGAGCTTTCATCTCGCGCAGCGGGGCGGGCGATTGCGTGGTTTAGAGTTCGGGCATATTCCGCAGGCGTGCGGTAATCCAACGCGGAATGTGGGCGCTCCGTATTGTAATCGGCGGCCCATGCAGCGATCACCGTGCGGGTGTGTGCCAGATTGCGGGACATCGTCTCGTTCAATAGCTCGTCTCGCATGCGGCCATTAAAGCTTTCCACAAATCCATTCTGCATTGGCTTTCCCGGCGCGATATAGTGCCATTCGATGTGGTTCTCGGAGCACCACCGTAGGATAGCATTAGAAGTTAGTTCGGTCCCATTGTCGCTGACAATCATCCCGGGCTTTCCCCGCCGTTCGATAAGGGCTGTCAGTTCGCGCGCCACGCGACGCCCCGAGATCGAGGTGTCAGGTATTGCAGCCAGGCATTCCCGCGTCACATCATCAACGACATTCAGCACGCGAAACCGTTGGCCATTGGCGAACTGGTCATGAACGAAATCCAATGACCAGCGTGCGTTTGGCCGCGCTTCGACCAGGATCGGTGCCCGCGTCCCAATCGCTTTGCGGCGGGCTTTGCGTTTACGGACCGTTAACCCCTCTTCGCGGTAGAGCCGATAAATCCGGTTGATGCCCGATGGCTCTCCTTCACGGCGCAACAATACGAACAGGCGGCGATAGCCAAACCGCCTCCGTTCGTTTGCCAGTTCTCGCAACCGACCACGCAAGGCCGTATCCGGCGCACGCTGCGCAACATACCGGACCATCTTACGATCCGCGCCTGCAATCCGACACGCCCGCCGCTCCGAGAACCCGAACTGGCTTCTCAGCTGCGCGACAGCCTCGCGCTTCCCAGCGGGCGTCACCACTTTTTTGAAACCAACTCGCGCATCGCTGCCAGATCTAGCATCTGTTCAGCCAGCAACTTCTTCAGCTTGGCATTCTCGTCTTCGAGTGTCTTCAGCCGCTTGGCTTCGGACACTGTCATCCCGCCGAATTTGGCCTTCCAGTTGTAAAAAGTGCCTTCGGCCATGCCGTGCTTGCGGCAAAGGTCGGCACATTTTGCGCCGGCCTCATGCTCAGTCAAAATGCCGATGATCTGTTCGTCCGTAAATCGTGTGCGCTTCATTGTCTGTCCTCAGTTTGGGTCAGACTCTAATCGATGCTGGAGGAAAAATCCCGTGGCAGGTCAGGCCCAGACGGGGATGGTCCGTTCCGCGCCCGAGATCATCACGGTTATCTCGCCCGAACTTTGGGCCCGACCGAAGGTGGCGAAAAGGCCGGCCGCGAGGGCTGTGCCGATGAAAAGGGGGCTGATTTGCATCAAGTGGCTCCGTTGCCGATCATTGGTCGTCTTGGGAAAACACGTGTCGCCCCAGCCAGTCGTTGATCTCGTTGGCGATCCTGCCCGGTCCATCGCCGGATACGCCCCAGCCCGACAGCGCAATCCGTGTCGCCGGACGTGTGTTGCGGAACACAAGCATGACCTTCGAGGTCGCCCGCTCCTCGGCGGAGGTATGAGTGCGCTCGAGTTCGGCGCTGTCCAGCGCATCCAGAGGATAGGTGTCCGATCGCGCGCGAAACCGCGAGTCGCGTCTGACCGTCACCAGCCCGCTCGGCTTGTCGAGCGTCAGAACCGTGCGCTCGGACAGGGAGGCGTGGCCAAGGTAAAATGCGCCGTTGAGGCCCACCAGCAGGATCAGCCCGGTCATCACCTCGCCGCCCAGAAGATGTGCCAGCCCGAAAATTGTGACCGGAACCACCGGCAGCATCACGAACCACAGAATGAAACGGGGAATGGCAAGTTCGATCTCGAACCGCTCGGGGGTGTTCAGCCGCGCCATCATGGCCGAGGCTCTCCCGTTCTCGACAGCCAAGAAGAGCATGAAGCAGCCATCACGAGCAAATCCGGCAGGTTCAAGGCATCCCTAGGTCTGTGTCGATCCAGCCCTCCACGAAATTGCATGTTGTCGGCGCATCGCTGCGGCAGAGGGAGGCGACGAATTTGGCTTTCATCCGGCCAGCACCATCGAGCTCGAGCCGTTCGAGCATGAGCTTGGGCGGGTACGACGCCCCTTCGCTTTGCCAGGCCGGTCCGGTCGCACCGTCGGGACGGATGTCGATGGTAATGCCCGCCGGTGCCGTGTCTACCGAAGGCTTCCCTTCGAAAATCAGGTTGATGTGAAAATCCCCGTCCCCCATGGCGTTGATGTCGATCATGGTCAGCGGACCGATATCGCTGACCTGTGCCATGGTGGCACCGTCCTCCATCCGCAGCACCTCCCACGTCAGGTCGGCGCCATCCAGATAGGCCGTCACGGTACCGACCGGGTCGAGTGCGAACGCCGGCGTGGCGGCGACGCAAAATCCAAGGAAAAGCTGTCTCAACAAGATCACCTCCGGCTCAGGCTGACTTCGCGGGCGCCTCTGCCCGAATTCCATTTCGTCCCCATCGCCTCGGTTTCGGAAAAGAAGCTGATGACGCCGTCTGCACGCCGCGCGCCGCTGCCGATGTGCCAGGAAAATTGCGGCGCAAGGCCGATGTCGCAGCCAAGCACGAAGGCCCATTCGGCCACGTCCGGCTTGATCGCGAACATGCTGGGGTCCATCGGCGCGCCCTTGACGAAATCATAGCGCAACTCCCTGTTGCCACCCCGTACCGGGACGAGTTCGGTCTGCATCCCGTCAGCGGCGATGTAGAGCCTGTTGCGCATCCGGTCGTAGACGATCTCGAGAGCGTTCCTGTGAACGCCCATTGTGGCTCCGATGCCCACGGCAGTTTCGGTCCAACTGCCTTCCAGCAACGGTCCGATGCGCCGCAGATCGAGCTTGTCCGCGCCCCGCGGTGCTTCAGAGCAGATCTCGTTTGGGATGGCGCCGTTTTGTTGGGAGACAGCCGGGCTGGCAGTGAGGATGAGCAGCGCGAAAAGGACGGTGCGGATCATTCGGTTGCTCCTACGGTGACGGGCGCGCGTGCGATGATGCGGCCGGAGGCGCCGACCCGGTAGCGCAGTTCATAGGTGCCGGCGGCGTCGGGCGCCTTGAGCTTTGCAGGAGATCCCCATCGCGTCAGGGTTGCCCTGATACGGGCATCGTCGGGCGAGCCGGTTTCCGCCAGCACGATCTCGTCCTTCGGGCCGGCGGGCCCGGTCCAGGCGACCTCGAACCTTTCGCCGGGGGGGGCTGTGTCCGGCGGCGAGATGCTGGCCTCGGTCGCAGTCAGGGTGATCGGGCGAGTGGCGAGGATGCGCTGTGGCCGGTTCTGTTCGTAACGCAGTTCGTAGGGGCCGGTCTCGTCGGGCAGGCGCAGCGTCACGGGGTTGCCGTTCCGGGTCAGCGTCACCGCGAATGTTTCTCCCGCCGCTGCACCGGGGCTGACCAGCGTGATCCGGTCGCCCTCGGCATCGGGGCCGGACCAGCCGATTTCGAGCGCACCGCCAGCCGGGGCGGTTTCGGGGGCCTCGAGCGATGCCTCGGGGCGATCCTCGGTCAAGGGTACGGCCACGCGCTGAACTATGTCAGGCCGGACGGTCAGGGCCATCTTGCCGGTGTAGCCGGGTGCGGTTGCAGCGACGCTGTATTCCCCCGGGGGCAGGACGATGTCGAAAGGATCGCTCTTTTCGCCTTCCGCGACGACCGCGCCAGTCTCGTCCGCGATCTGCCAGTCGGCTGCGCCCAGCGGCGCTCCGGTTTCGGCAGAGACAGCATGAAGCGACATTACTACCGTGACCGCGACGGGTTCGGCGGACGTCACCTGCGCAAGTGCAGCGGCCAGTTCAGCCCCGGTCGCGGCTTCAAGCAACAGTCCGCCTGTTCGTTCGGGCAGGCAGGACAGGGCGCCAACCTCGCCCGGCGCCATGCCGAACCCCACGACATGCGCGCGCAGAGCGATGCCCTCGCTTGCGAATTGGGTGGCCAGCGCGCAGGGATCGCCGCCGCAAGTCTCCAGCCCGTCGGTGATCAGCACGATATCGGCGGCCTCGGCGGTGTCGGGGATCTGGTCACGCGCCACCCGCAGCGCATCGGTGAGCGGCGTCATGCCCTGGGGGATCAGCCCGACAATCCGGTTGGCCTGGCCCGCGCCGATATGGCGGCCCATCGGCGTGACCACCTCGATATCTCCGCAATCGCCACGCCGGTTGTGACCATAGGCCACGATCGCATAGGGCGCGTCGGGATCGCGGTCGACGAAGTAGTTTCCCATGACATCGCGCGCCACTTCGATCCGGCTCAGATCGCCTTCGAGCCGGTTCCACATCGAGCCCGAGGCGTCGAAGACGATCACGGTGACAGGATCAGCCGCCAGCGGAGTGGCAGCGCAGAGGGCGGCGGTGAAGATTGCGTTCCGCATCAGTCGAGCCTCGGCCGCAGGTTCGGGCAGGGCGCATAGCGTTCCGCCCAGCCGTTGCCGATCACGATCAGATCGCCGCCCATGCGCGTCATCAGCAGGGTGCGTTCGCGCCACTCCTGTCCCTCGCCCCGGCAGTCGGCCCAGTAAAGCGTGGCGTTTTCCCAGCCTTCGACGGTTTGCGGGTCGGTCAGGCGGCAGCTCGATTCAAAATAGACGATCCGGTCGCCCTTCAACGTCACGCGCTGGTCGCTGATCGGCGCGGCGCAGTCGAACCCGTCATAGACGCCACCCGCGGGGGCTGCTGCCACGGGGGCCACGGGGGCGGCAAGCATGATCATCGCAACGGCATTCGCGCGCATGTCAGTTCACCTGCTCCAGCCGTGTGTCGAAGCTGAAGGTCACGGGGCGCGTTTGCGCGTCTGGGCCGCCGCTGATATCGCCGGTCACGGTGCCAGTGAGGCTCACGATCCCATCCGCCGCAGAAAAATCCGCCAGGTCCAGCGTCAGGCTGTCCTGATCGCCCCGCCAGTTGCGCCCCATGTCACGCGCGAAGACGATGTCGAGCGTCACCTCCTGCGGCGCGGGCAATTCGCCATTGAACGCCAGCGTCAGCATGAACGGCCCCTGATCGCCCTCTGTCTGTGCGGCGGCAAAAGATGCGTCGGCGTAAGTGCCGATGATCCTCGCTGCCGAAAGATCGGACGAGATCGACAGTTCCAGCGGCTGCTCCCCGAAACTGCCGATGACCTGGCCGCCCGGCTCCTCGGCAGTGGCGGTGGTCGCCAGAAGGCAGGAGAGAGCGCAAATTCCGATCGCGCGGCGCATGGAAGCGTTTATGAACATGTAACGTTCTCCTTGTTGAGCCGCAGGATATGCACTCGCGCAGCTTCGCGCCCCGTCCGTTTGAATGGGGTGCCGGGGAAAAAATATGTGCTAGCATCCATCCAGGCCTCATTATTCACGCGATTCTCATGACGTTTACGCATCGCCTCTATTCATGCCTTCTCGTGCTGGCGATGATCGCTCTTGCCGCGCCGAAAGCGATTGCGGAAAGCCCGCTGTTGACGCTGACGGGTGCGGTGGATGGCGGGCAGGTGGAGATATCGCGCTCCGATCTGGATGCGTTGGAGTGGCACGAGATCGCGACCTCGACGACCGTCACCGACGGACGACCGCTCTTCAGAGGGGTCCTGATGCGTGACATCCTGGCGCTGGCCGAAGCGCGGGGCGAGATGGTGACCGCGCGTGCGCTGAACGACTACGTCATCGACATTCCTGTCGGCGACTTCCACAAATTTGACGTGATCGCGGCGCTCTACATGGACGGGACCGCCCTGACACCGCGCGACAAGGGGCCGATCTGGATCGTCTATCCACGCGACGATCACGGGGTGTTGGCCGACATCCGCTATGACATGAGATGGGTTTGGCAACTCGTCGCACTGCATGTGCAATGACGCGCTTCTCGGGTCCGCTGCGCTATGGCGGTCTTGCCGCGCTGATCGTTGGCTGCATCGGGCTTCTTCTGATCTCTGCGGTCAACATCGTCCGGATCGAGCGGCAGATGCAGATCTCCGCAACCGAGAACATGACCTGGATTTTCGGGCAGACCCAGATCGAGGCGCTGAACCTTGCCGCGGCTCTGTCGAACGACGCAGAACCAACCGAGGTCCAGCTTCGCTTCGATCTTCTGGTGTCGCGGCTGAACCTCCTGCGCGACGGACCACAATGGCGGTTCCTCAGCGAGGCGGGACTGGCCGAGGGCCTGATGGGTTGGCGCGACGGGTTGCTGGCCCTCGATCCGGCCGAGGGCGGCGACCGCGCGGCGCTGGCAGCGCATGTGGCGGCACTGTCGACGGCCTTGCGGGGCAAGGCAAGCCGGGTGATGTCGCGCGAGTGGCAGCTCCAGTCCGAACGCCTGGACAGTTTGGGCCGATTGCACCTGCTGGCGCTCGGAACCATCTTGGGAGCCTTGATTTCTGGAGCAGTGCTGGCGGCACTCCTCATCGATCGCGAAAGACGGCTGATCCGGTCCAAGATGGACCGGCTGCGCGCCGAGCGACTGGAGCGTGATCTCAACCAGGAAAGGCAGACCTCCGAAGGCTACCGGCGCTTCAGCGACCTGATCGCGCATCAGGTACGCACGCCGCTCGCCGTGATCGACAGCGCGATGCATCGGCTGTCGCGGCCGGGTAAGCCGCCGTCGCCCGAGATCATTCGCGCCAAGGCGGAGGTCTCCCGCGAGGCGGTGGCGCGCCTTGTCCGGCTGACCGACACCGCACTTCTCATGGCGCGGGTCGATCGGGGTACTGTCGCACCAGAACTGGCGTGCCATGACCTGGACAGGATCGCGGCTGCCGCCATCGAAGACCTACACGGCTCGGTCAGACCGCTGGACATCGACCGGGTGATCCTCGGCAGCGGCAACCGGCAGGTCCCCGCAATCTGCGACCCGGTCCTCACTGGCGAGATTCTCGCAAACCTGCTGCGAAACGCCTTGCTCTACTCTTCGCCCGACAGCGAGATCGACGTCAGGCCAATGCTTGGCGGCGAAATGGCCATCTGCGACATCAGTGACAGAGGCCCGGGGATGACGCCGGAAGAACTGGCTGGCGCCTTCGAGGACTTCGCGCGCGGGGCACGTCATCGCGATCTGCCAGGTTCGGGTCTGGGGCTGCCACTCGCCCGCCATCTCGCGCGGCTCCAGGGCGGCGACGTGACCCTTGCCCCGCGCGCCGGCGGCGGGCTGGTCGCGCGGCTGACCCTTCCTGGCGCGGTGACGGCATGAGCGCCCCCCTGATCCTGTGCATCGAAGACGAGCCTTCGCTGCGAGACGATATCGCCGCCGAACTGGGCGAGGCGGGCTATGAGGTCATCCAGGCGGCTGATGCCCGCGACGCTCTCGAACGGCTCGACGACCGGCGCCCCGATCTCATCCTTTGCGATATTGTCATGCCAGGAATGAACGGCCGCGCCTTGTTGGCCCATTTACGGTCCGCCCGGCCCGAGCTGAATGGTATCCCCTTCGTGTTCCTGACCGCCCTTTCGTCGCGCGAGCAGATGATCGAGGGCCGCAGGGCGGGGGCCGACGATTATCTCACCAAGCCAATTGACTACGATCTTTTGCGGGCGATGATCGCGGCCCGTCTCGACCAGGTGGCCCGCCTACGGTCTGCGGGCGGGCGTGAGGCGGAAACAGACGCGTTGGACCGCCTGACGGTCGGGGTCGTGCTGCTGGACGCGGAAGGCAGCGTGCGACATGCCAATCGCGCGGCACGGGACCTGGCACGGGTTGCCGGCATCACACTTGAGCCGCGTGTGGCCGGGACGGGCGAGGGCGGCCGCAGGTTGACCGCGCTGATCGCGCGGATCCTGTCAGGCAGCGAAGGCGGCGCTGCCTTGTGGCTGGAGGATCATGCGCGCCGCGTGATGGTGCTGGGCCGTCCGTTTGGTGCGGGCCCGACGCGGGACGCCGTCGCAATGCTCACGCTCAGCGATCCCGACCGCCAAGAAGCGCTCGACCCTGCGGTGCTGCGGCAGCTGTTCGATCTGACGCCGACCGAGGCAAACGTCGCCCGCCTTGTCGCCGAAGGGCTGCGGCGCGATCAGGTCGCTGCACGGTTGGGCGTCTCGCCCAACACCGTCGCCTTTCACCTGCGCAACGTCTTCGACAAGACCGGTACCCGCCGCCAGGCCGATCTGATGGCCCTGATCCTGTCGATGCCGATGACGTGGAGCGATCCATGATCGGCGCGCTGAAACCGGCTGAAACCCGATGACACCGAGGAGACATCCAGAATGAGAACAAAATTGATTCCACTTGCCTTTTTCGTTGCGTGCATTGCACCCCCCGCTCTCGCCGAAACGGCGAGGGAACGCACCGTCGCCGCGATCGAGGCAGCCGGCTGTGTCGTCGACGGCTCCAACGTCAACGATGTTCTGGACGGCCTCGGGTTGAGCGACGCGGAATTCCGCGTAATCGGGGAGGGACTTGTAGCCGACGGTCTGGCCGATGTGTCCCAAATGGGAGTCTTTCGGTTGACGACCCCCGGCTGCACCATAGCCGGAGCAACTCCCACCGAACGCACCGTCGCCACGATTGAGGCCGCCGGCTGCACCGTGGACCGCTCGAACATCAACGAGATACTCGACGGATTGGGACTGGCCGACGAAGAGTTCCGCGAGATCGGCGAGGCGCTGATGGCCGAAGGACGGGCGGAGCTGTCGGATACAGGCGCGTTCCGGCTGACCACCGCTGGCTGCCGGTGAAGGCAAAAGGGCGTCGAATATGAAAGGATATCACATGAGGGCTGGTGCAGTATTCGTCGTGGCCTTGCTAGCCTCACCTGCAGCCGCCGAAGAGCAACCGCTCTGCGGAACCTCCGGTCAGGAAGACTGGCCGCGCATCCAGGAGATTTTCACCGGCGACTGGCTGATCGAGCATCAGGCGGGCTATGCCGCGATGGGCGGCATGATCCTGCCATTTCCCGGCGATGGCGAGGTCGAGACCATCACCATCTGGCAATTGGGCGACACGCTTCAGGCGACCCATCCCGAGCAGCAGGCGCCGCTGGTCCTGAGGCTTGCGGAGGAGCCCCGATGGACTGTCGACACCGACAACCCCTCGATCCCCGAGCCGTTGTTGAGCCCCGATGAGGTCGCGTTGACGGCGGGTTGCTCGCAACTCGACCTGCCAAGGCTGATCGGAACCACCACTGCAGTCGTCGACGGCGTCCAGATGAACTTCACCTACCGCATGATGGCGATGGACTGGTCGACGCTTTATGGCATCATGGAGATCGACTCGATCGTCCACGGCACCCCGGTCGAGGCCCGTCGCGTGGTGTGGATGCGCGCCACCGGAGGCTGAGCCGGGATTTCATTCCCGTCCGCTTGTCGCTGCCCGATAGCCTTCCAGTTCCACAAGAAGACGTAGACAGTTCCAGTTTTTATGAATGCTCCGCAATAATCGCCTTCGTCGTCTGAACTGCCGCGGCAAGCGCAACCCTATCCCGCTCCTTGAGCCCCAGCACCACCGGATCAAACGACAACGGCACTGGCCCACCTCCACTAGCTCCCGCGCGAGCTGCTGGACCCCGCGCACGATTTGGTCGCGAAGGCGTGGAACTCTGCGTATTCGATGCGGGCATCTCCGCCGTTGCCGGTGAGGTCGCTACCCCAGAACCATTTGCGCCTGCGGCCGCCCGCACTTCCTGCAGCTCTTGCTTCAGCTTCTCGACCGTCTCGCGAGTCTCGGACATCTGTCGGTCCTGCCGAAGGCCGTCCTCGTCCGGATATGGGAAGCTTCCCGCCTGACCCGCATGCAGCACCTTCAGAGCCGGGTCCTCGAAATACTTCACCCTTCTAGCCCGGATCGGCATTCGCGCGTCGATCACAAGGATGACCTCGTCGAGGTCCATGCGTCGGGCCTCATCCTCGGTCAGAAGCGGGGTATCTTCTGTCCTCTCCGAAACGCTGCGCCCCTCGAATGGATTGCGCCCGACCGCGCGTGACCGGGTCACCACGCGCTTGGTGGTCTTGCCGACGGCCTGGCTCAACTCCTCGATTGTCTTCTGCTCGGATGGGGTGAGGTAGAGCTTCACGCCGGCGCCACCCTGCAGCGACCGGCGGGTGTTTTCGCCATAGATCTCATCGAGCGCGGGGATGGTCTGGGTCACGATCGCGAGGTTGCCGCCGAACGAGCGCAGCGTCTTGATGCTCTCGGCGACGATCGGCATCTTCCCGAGCCGGTCGAACTCGTCGAGCATGATCATGACCGGCCAAGGTTCGTCATCGCCAGGTTCCTGTGCTTGCAGCGAAGCGATCAGGTCCGAGAAAAAGAGACGGATCAGCGGGGCAAGCGGGCGGATCATCTCGGATTCGACCACAAGATAGATCGCATATGGGCGGCGGCGGATATCCCGGAAGGAGAAGTCAGAGGTCGCGGTGGCCGCGTCGATCGCGCGGTTGTCCCAAGTGTCGAGGCCCGATGTCGCGTAGTCCTTAATTGGGCTCTGCCTCAATCTGTGTGGTGGAACGGTAGCATTCTCGCCCGCAACAATTCTGGACCGGCTCGGCCGTACATGGCGCGTTTGAGGGTCTTCA
>NZ_JALPQE010000012.1:0-13682 GCF_023195575.1 Aliiroseovarius sp. S2029 | reverse complement strand
CCGTCCCGCGTCCCAACCGCGCCATCAGCGCCGCCGGTGAAGGGGGTTCTAGGCCTACCCGCTAAGAGTCGCAACCCCTTTTTTTAGAAAAATGCCAAATTGGCGAAATCTTTTTGCAGACCCTTATGAAATTGGGGTTCTAGGCCCCTGTTTCAAGGGGACGGGGTTTGTGGCGGGCCAAGTCGCGCGGTTTCTCGCGCGCTTTTCCAAGGATTTTCACCCATCGACGCAAATCAATCTTGTTTCGCCCCGGCAAATCAGTTGATTCCAGTCATCGCAGATTCGTGCGGAGTATCCGGCGATGCGGGTCGCGTTGCAGATGAGAAGACAAGATACTGTCCAGTGACCAAACCGCAGAGTGGCTGCACGAAATACTGGCCGAGGGGTTCTGCAAAGCCCGCGCCGGGTTTTGACATCCAGCAACCGTGGTGCAGTCGCATTTCGGATATGAATAGACCCAGTTGGAAGAAGCGATTGGGGTGCTTGTGGTCGGAGTGTAGGGCCACGCCCGATCTTGGGTAGGCGTTTCACGAACGCCGCATTACGCACGGCGGTACTTCAATCACAACGATGCAATAATCTGGATGTCGCAATACGCCCTCCCGGTGGAAGGGTCGGGCGTGGCCCGTACAGGGCACAGGCCGGTGTTCGCTAGATTGATTTAAGTACCTATCGCCTACCAAAAACAGAATGAAGACCGCTCGTTCACCCAACACGCTTCATTACGAATGAGATCGAACTGACTGTTGTGTGCATGGCTCGCGTATGGCTCTCCGTTCCAGAAGACTTCCCCAATACCTTTCGACACCACATTCAGATGTCCCCAGAATTGGCCATTGTAAGTCTGAAAGTGAAACGACCCGTCTCTCTCGGTAGGTGTGAACTCACAGATCCCGTCCACAAATCGCGTTCCGCTTTCAATGACTAGGCAATTGGCTTCACGACCAACGCCGATCTCGGCTGTGGCCGATTGGAGAGCTGCGGCAAGCACGAATGGAGCACAAATAAAGGATCGCATAGCGGACACTTTCAAATAGTTCATGTTCGCCCAGAGATAGAACCGTCACCTCGAACAAACCAGAAAAAACCCCCGCCGATTTCTCGACGGGGGTTTTAATTCTTTCTACCGGGTGCGGCCCGCGAGTTTCCTTCGGAAATTCGCTACACCGTACTCATGAAGATTGGTTTACCAATCTTCGCGCACCACGACGCGCGATTTGATCGGCAGTTTCATCGCGGCAAGACGAAGAGCTTCGCGAGCAACGTCGTCGTTGACGCCGTCGATCTCGAACATCACGCGGCCCGGCTTCACTTTGCAGGTCCAGCGGTCCACGGAACCCTTACCTTTACCCATACGAACTTCGATGGGCTTGGCGGTGACCGGGGTGTCCGGGAAGATGCGGATCCATACACGACCCTGACGCTTCATGTGACGCGTCATGGCACGACGGGCAGCTTCGATCTGACGTGCAGTCACACGCTCAGGCTCGAGAGCTTTCAGACCGTAGGATCCGAAGTTCAGGTCAGAGCCGCCTTTGGCCTCACCCTTGATCCGGCCTTTGTGCATCTTGCGGAATTTTGTACGCTTTGGTTGAAGCATATCTCAGCCCTCCTTAACGACGGCCGCCGGCGCCACGGGGCGCGGGACCTTCCTGGAGTTCCGCTTGACGACGATCACGAGCAGCAGGATCGTGCTCCATGATTTCGCCTTTGAAGATCCAGGTTTTGATGCCGATGATGCCATAAGGCGTCATTGCTTCGGCGTGGGCGTAGTCGATGTCAGCGCGCAGGGTGTGCAGCGGCACACGGCCTTCGCGATACCATTCGGTACGGGCGATTTCAGCGCCACCAAGACGGCCAGCAACATTCACACGAATGCCAAGGGCACCCATACGCATTGCGTTCTGCACGGCGCGCTTCATGGCTCGACGGAAGGACACACGGCGCTCAAGCTGCTGCGCGATCGATTCAGCGACCAATGCGGCGTCCAGCTCGGGCTTGCGCACTTCAACGATGTTGAGGTGCAGTTCCGAGTCGGTGATCTTGGCGATTTTCTTGCGCAGAGTTTCAATGTCTGCGCCTTTTTTGCCAATGATCACGCCGGGGCGGGCAGTGTGGATCGTAACGCGGCACTTTTTGTGCGGACGTTCGATGATCACACGGCTGATGCCGGCTTGCTTGCATTCGGTCTTGATGAAGTCACGAATTTTCAGGTCTTCCAGAAGAAGATCACCGTAATCTTTCGTGTCTGCATACCAGCGGCTGTCCCAGGTGCGGTTGACCTGAAGACGCATGCCGACGGGATTGACTTTATTACCCATTAAGCTTGCTCCTCAACTTGACGCACCTTGATGGTGAGTTCCGAGAACGGTTTGATGATTTTGCCGAAACGACCACGGGCACGCGGGCGACCGCGTTTCATGGTCAGGTTCTTGCCGACATAGGCTTCCGCCACGATCAGTTCATCAACGTCCAGGTTATGGTTGTTCTCGGCGTTGGCGATGGCGGACTGAAGGCATTTCTTCACGTCCTGAGCGATACGCTTGTTCGAGAAGGTCAGGTCGTTCAGAGCCTTGTCAACCTTCTTGCCGCGGATCATGCCAGCAACCAGGTTCAGTTTTTGCGGGGACGTGCGAAGCATGCGGGTTTTCGCCATTGCTTCGTTATCGGCCACGCGGCGGGGATTTTTATCCTTACCCATGGCTTACTTCCTCTTCGCTTTTTTATCAGCCGCGTGACCGTAATAGGTCCGCGTCGGTGAATACTCACCGAACTTCTGGCCGATCATGTCTTCGGTCACATTCACGGGGATGTGCTTGTGGCCGTTATAGACGCCAAAGGTCAGACCCACGAACTGGGGCAGAATGGTCGAACGACGCGACCAGATCTTGATGACCTCGTTTTTACCCGACTCGCGGGTTTTCTCGGCTTTTTTGAGGACGTAAGCGTCAACAAAAGGGCCTTTCCAGACAGAACGTGCCATATCTTAACGCCCCTTCTTCTTGGCGTGACGCGAGCGGATAATCAGCTTCGACGACGCCTTGTTCTTGTTGCGGGTGCGCGCACCCTTGGTCGGCTTGCCCCACGGGGTCACCGGGTGACGACCACCCGAGGTCCGGCCTTCACCACCACCATGGGGGTGGTCGATCGGGTTCATGACGACACCACGGACGCTGGGGCGGATGCCTTTGTGGCGCATACGACCGGCTTTACCGTAGTTCTGGTTCGAGTTGTCGGGGTTCGACACGGCACCAACGGTGGCCATGCATTCCTGACGCACAAGGCGCAACTCGCCCGAGCTCAGACGGATCTGGGCGTAACCGCCGTCACGACCAACAAACTGGGCATATGTGCCGGCTGCACGGGCGATCTGGCCGCCTTTGCCCGGTTTCATCTCGATGTTGTGCACGATGGTACCGATGGGCATGCCCGAGAAGGGCATCGCGTTACCGGGCTTCACGTCGGCCTTGGCCGAAGCGATGATCTGGTCGCCAACAGCCAAACGCTGCGGGGCCAGAATGTAAGCCTGTTCGCCGTCTTCGTATTTCACGAGCGCGATAAAGGCTGTGCGGTTGGGGTCGTATTCGATCCGCTCAACTGTGGCGGCGACATCAAACTTCGAACGTTTGAAGTCCACGATACGATAGAGACGCTTTGCACCACCACCACGGCGGCGCGACGTGATCCGTCCGGTATTGTTCCGACCACCCGATTTAGTAAGACCCTCTGTCAGAGCCTTAACCGGGCGACCTTTCCAAAGCTCCGAACGGTCGATCAGAACCAGCCCACGCTGGCCTGGCGTCGTCGGTTTGTACGACTTGAGTGCCATGCTTTCTGTCTTCCGTTGCTTTGAGGCAGTCACCTGCCTGAGTTACAGGGCCCCGAAGGTCCCCAAATTCCAAATGTCACAAGGCCCCGGAACGAATCCGAGGCCACGCGACCTGCGCGATGTATCAGGGATGGTGGGGGGTGTCTAGGGCAGAGTGAGGTTTCTCACATCACAACATCTATCCCGCGCGCGGGGCACGGATCAAGTAAGCTCAAGGCAACTTTTTGGAGATTTCCACGAATTGGTGTATTGTGCCACACACGTTAACCATTTTTCATGTTTTTCAATTCTCGCCAATTATTTCTGGAGGGGGACTCCTTTATGAAACAGAAACTACTCATAGCCGGGCTGGCCTGTGGCTTGGCCGTCGGTGCTGCGAATGCCGCAGTGATCGACTTTGAAGAGTACTCTCACACCGCAGGTGCCACACCAACCACGCAAGGTGATGTCACCTCGATGGGTTACTTGTTTGATTCAACCACCAACCATACCCACTTTGCCAACAACTTCGGTGGTGGTGATAGCGGTTCGACCTTCTTCGGAAGTGACAACTTCGCCGGCGTGTCTTCGCTGACCATGTCACGGATCGGGGGCGGGGCGTTCAACCTGGCAAGTCTGGATCTGGGAGGCTGGTTTGAACCGTCAAGTTCGCTTCAGATCACCGGGAACCTGACCGGTGGTGGCACAACATCTGTGATCCTGGCGCTCGGAGCCTTCACGACCTACAACCTGAACTGGACCGGGCTGAGCAGCGTTGTATTCAACTCGCTCGCCGGATCAGGTGACCAGTATTTCGGCATGGATAACATCCAGGTTGCCGCTGTGCCGGTGCCTGCTGCACTTCCACTGATGGGCGGTGCCCTGGCTCTTCTGGGGTTTGCAGGCTGGCGGCGCAAACGCGAAGACCGCGCATAACCGAACGCACATAGGCCACATTAATACGGCCGACGCAATCTGCGTTGGCCGTTTCCATGAGGCACGACCTGCTGCGAGCGCGGCTCACCGACCTGTGCGATCTGTCAGGGATGGAGTGGGATAGCTGGTGGAGGGTGCGGTAACTCAGCTGATCCCCAAAAGACCATTCATGCAACAGGACACCACAAGGTGGCGCAGGTCCGGCTTCGTTCAAAGCGCGAATTTCATTGACCTGAAACCACATCGCGATGAACATGGCGTTTCATCGGAGGGGTATGAATGTTCATTGAGTTTCTACTCACGTCGCTTGTGGTCGTGCTTTTGCCCGGCACAGGTGTGATCTACACACTTTCCGTCGGTCTTGACAAAGGGTTCAACGCAAGTGTCGCGGCGGCCATAGGGTGCACGCTGGGCATTATTCCAGCCGCCGTCGCCAGCATCGTAGGATTGGCCGCCCTTCTTCACACAAGCGCACTGGCCTTTCAGGTGATCAAGTTTCTGGGGGTCGCCTACCTGTTTTACATGGCGTGGAAGATATTGCGGGACGATCGCGCTATGGACGTTTCGGAAAGCAGGATACAAACCGGCAGTGTGCGGATCGCAACGACGGGCATCTTGCTAAATGTTCTGAACCCCAAGCTGTCCCTGTTCTTTCTGGCCTTCCTGCCACAGTTCATTTCCCCAACCACCTCGGACCCGACCGCATCCTTGATCGGCCTTGCCGCTGTTTTCATGGCGATGACATTTGTAGTCTTCTTGATCTATGGCGCATTCGCCGCATATGCGCGGGACTATGTCATTCGCCGCCCCTCCGTCATGAAGTGGATAAAACGGTGTTTTGCGGGAACTTTCGGGTTTCTGGGCGCAAAGTTGGCCGTGTCCAACTAGGTTAGGCAGGAAAGACGCGCATATCGTTCTGCACGAAGGTTCACTCACCCACGCAGCCAAAACGGCCAATCGGTTCAGACCACAGCACCATGAAACTACCCCCTTTCCCTCTGCCCCAAAATCCCCCATCCTTTCGGAAACAAGTCAATGGGGACAATGTGATGAAGAAGTTGGGTATTTTTCTGGGCACCGCTGCGCTTTCGCTTTCTGCCTGTGTCAGCCCGGAAGGGGCAAGCGGTGGGGCGGACACGCGGTCGTTCGGTTCGGTGCCAGAGAACGTGCGCGCGATTGCGGCGCCGGGGCAAGACCTTAGCGATGTGCGGATCAATAACGCGGACGGGTGTTTCGTCTATCGCTACCAAGGTCCTGTCGAAACGACCTATCTGCCGCTCAGAAACCGCAAGGGTCAGCCGATCTGCGCCAAGCGCGATGAGCCGCCCGCCGCGTGACGGTCGGCGCGCTTAGCTGCGCGCCGTTATGCTTTCGGCCGGGTAAAGATGGGCGGTCACGCCGGTTTCAACCTGATCATACAGCCCGATGATATGCGCCATCACCATGCGCACACAGCCCGAGCTTGCCCGACCACCAATGGACCGCGGCACAGGTGAGCCATGGATCCGCAGATAGGTGTCGCGGTTGCCCTTATAAAGATAAAACGCCCGTGCCCCCAACGGGTTGCGCGGACCACCATCCATTCCGTCCTCAAGCGGGCCATAGGTTTTGGGGTCGCGCTTCACCATATCCTTGGTGGGAATCCAGATCGGCCACTTTGCCTTGCGGCGGATCGTGAAAGTGCCGGGTTCGTACAAATCACCGCGCCCAATCGCTACGCCATAGCGCATCGCCGTCCCGTCCGCGCGAATATGATACAAATAACGCGCGACGGCATCGACATGAATGTCGCCAGGTTTCAGGCCTGCATTCGCCTGAACCAGTTTGGGCAAAAAGCGTGGGTGCAGACCCCAGGGGTTCGACGTAAACGGGTCATAATTCGCGGGCGTCACCTGCGCATCATAAGCGGCCCATCTGGAACTGTCCGATACCGGGCGCCGTTTGGTTTTGACCGGCGCAGATGCCGCAGCAGGGGTTGTCGCCTGATCCTGCGCCCAGACGGGCGCGGCAATCGGCGCCGAAAACAGGGCGGCAGACGTGATAACAAAATGGCGTCGGGTCAACATGGGCAGATACCTCGTTTCAAGATGAGCAGATCATCGAACTTTTCCAACTTAGTCAACACTAGCGAAATCGCGAGTCAAAATCCGGTGTGCGGTGTAAAGCGACCCGAAAACGTGACTGAATAACCCCATTGGTTAGGCATGCCATTGCGAATGGCAGCGTAGCGGACTTTGCTGCCTTTTGTCTTATCTGTTCCAATGGCTGGTCTTACACTTCGCTACAAAATCCAACCCGCGGCAATCACATTGTGCTGGAATGGGACATACCTCAACTATATCGGTCACGCCAAGCGGCGGGCGACTTTCCATAACAGTTTTTGAATGCTCGTGAAAATGCGGCTTCGGTACCGTAACATGATCCAAAAGCGATTTCTGCGATGCTTTCATTTGAATGCCGTAGCTTTTGCGAAGCGAGAAAAAGTCGCCACTGGCGCAGGTATTGCATCGGCGACATATCGAGCACCCTCCTGAAATTTTCTGACAGCAAACTCTTTGATTGACCAGCCTCGGATGCGAGTTTCACCAAGGTCCAGTTCTTGTTTGGCCTATCGTGGATTTGTGCCAAGCAATTCGCGAGCCCCTTGTCCTGAACGGCAGCCAACCAACCGACAACTTGTGACGGGTTGCGCACTATCTGCCGTCGTAAGACCTCGAGCAACGCTATTTCTGTCAGGCGTTCAAGCACCTGAGGGCTTCCAACTTGAGGTAAGTCCACCTCGGTGACGATCTGCGCGACAATCGCTGCCAGCCAATCATCGCCGTCGCGAGATTGTGTGCTCAAATGAATTAAATCCGGAAGCTGTGATCTGAACGGCGCAAAGTCCTTTATGTCGCTTATGACGTATCCACACAGTATACGGACCTCTGCTTCATCGTCGCCATAGCGCATGATCGGTATTTTCTCCCAGGGGGCTGGCGGAAGGTCGCCGCCTGGGTCAAGAATGGGGCCACCTTCTCCAACACCGATCCAGTGCGAGGCTCCAAACGGTAGCAAAACGATATCCCCTTCGGATAGCGTTCGTCGCACGCCGTCATACTCCAGCCAGAGCGTTCCACTGGCGACGATATGGAAGCCAATCGCCTCTTTTGGCTTGAAAGGCGCCGGTGTCGCGTCCGTGCGCCACGTTCCGGTGGGATTATAGCAGAATTGCTTTGAGCTCACGATCCGAGTGTGGCGCAACACATCCGAAATCAACGCGTATTGAACGGTGTCATCAAGTTTTGGAATTTCGGCCAAACCTGCCGGAACTCTAGCCATATCCACCCTTTCCGATGCGCCGCACAATGTCTCCGAGTTCAACTGCAAGATGGAGAAGCATACCATGAGCACTGGAACGGACAAACTAGTGGTGGTCATTACCAAGGGGATCGAGTCCGAACTGTCCTCGGTCGCACTGACGATTGCCAATGGAGGCCTGTCATCGGGTCTGAACGTCAGCCTGTTTCTTACCAGCACCGGCATAGATCTTGTGCGAAGAGGCGGGCAGACGGTGACCCATGTTCCGCCATTGGAGCCTCTCGCTGAGATGATCGAAAACTTTCTAGACCGAGGCGGCGTCATTTGGGCTTGTCCACCTTGTGTGAAATCGCGCGGGTATGACGCCGGCGATCTGCTCGATGGTGTCACGATCACCGGCGCGGCGGCTATGCACGAAGAAATTAAGGCGGGCGCGGCAACTCTTTCTTTCTGAGCGATCGGCACCACGTGCGTTCAGGACAATTGTTCTGCATGTCGCCGAACATCTACACGCTGATATGCAATTGAATGCCGCATCGCCAAACGCAAGCAACACAAGGACCGGACTTTCGTGCGCGGTGCAGCATCACGCACTCCGGTCTCAAAGCAAACATTCCCCCTCAAAAGGAAAAGCCCCCACCTTTCGGCAGGGGCCTTCATTTCTTACATCAGCCTGACGATCAAAGGCCGGTGGTCACGTCGATCGTGTTGCCCTCTTCCAGGGTTACATAGGCTTTCTTGACGTCTTTACGCTTGCCCAGCTGGCCGCGGAAGCGTTTGACTTTGCCCTTGGTGATCGACGTGTTGACGGCTTTCACCTTCACGCCGAACAGGGTTTCGACAGCTTCCTTGATCTGCGGCTTGTTGGCGTCCATCGACACTTCGAACACAACCGCACCGTTCTCGGATGCCATGGTTGCTTTCTCGGTGATGAGCGGCTTGCGGATCACGTCGTAGAGTGCAGCTTTATCGGTCATTTCAGGCGAGCCTCCAGAGCTTCGACACCTGCTTTGGTGAGCACAAGCGTGTCACGTTTCAGGATGTCATAGACGTTGGCGCCCATGGTCGGCAGGATGTCCAGGCCGTCGATGTTCTTTGCAGCGCGTGCAAAGTTCTCGTTCACCTCGGCACCGTCGATGACCAGAGCACGTTTCCAGCCCAGGTCCTTGACCTGCTTGGCCAGAGCGGCGGTTTTACCTTCCGAAGCGGCGTCCTCGATCACGACCAGTTCGCCGGCTTTCGCCTTGGCGGACAGGGCGTGTTTCAGACCCAGCTTGCGGAATTTCTTGGTCAGGTCGTGACCGTGCGAACGCGGGGTCGGACCCTTATAGATACCACCTTTGCGGAAGATCGGCGCGTTACGGTCACCGTGGCGTGCGCCGCCGGTGCCCTTTTGGCGATAGATCTTCTTGGTCGAATAGCTGGTTTCCGAACGCGTCTTGACCTTGTGGGTACCGGCTTGCGCGTTGTTGCGCTGCCAGCGGACCACACGGTGTAGAATGTCGGCGCGTGGCTCAAGACCGAACAGGGCCTCGTCCAGCTCGACCGAACCGGCTTTCTTGCCGTCCAGTTTGATTACATCAAGTTTCATGCTTCACCACCTTCCGCGGGTGCTTCTTCCGCAGGAGCTTCTGTTGCAGCGGTTGCAGCCGATTTCAGCGCCGCCGGGAACGGAACGTTCTCGGGCAGCTTCTTCTTCACGGCGTCTTTCACGGTGACCCAGCCACCTTTCGAGCCAGGGACAGCGCCCTTGATGAAGACCAAGCCGCGATCGGCGTCAGTTTTCACGACTTCCAGGTTTTGAGTGGTCACGCGGACCGAACCCATGTGGCCGGCCATCTTCTTGCCCTTGAACACCTTGCCGGGGTCCTGACACTGACCGGTCGAACCATGCGAACGGTGGCTGATCGAAACACCGTGTGTGGCGCGCAGACCGCCGAAGTTGTGACGCTTCATGGCACCGGCAAAGCCTTTACCAATCGACGTGCCTGCGACGTCAACCTTCTGACCTTCCACATAGTGTTCGGCCGAAATCTCTTCGCCCACGGCGATCAGGTTGTCGGCGTCAACGCGGAACTCCACCAGCTTGCGCTTGGGGGCGACGCCCGCCTTGGCGAAGTAACCGCGCATCGGCTTCGAAGTGCGTTTTGCTTTTGCGTCGCCAGCACCCAGTTGAACAGCGGTATACCCGTCCTGTTCCGCGGTGCGGTTGGCCACAACTTGCAGGTTGTCCAGTTGAAGAACGGTCACAGGAATCTGCTTGCCGTCTTCCATGAAAAGCCGGGTCATGCCGACTTTCTTCGCGATAATTCCAGAGCGCATCTGTGATACCCTCCTTAGACCGAGATCTGGACGTCAACGCCAGCAGCCAGGTCGAGCTTCATCAGCGCGTCCACGGTCTGCGGGGTCGGGTCAACGATGTCGAGCAGACGCTTATGCGTGCGGATCTCGAACTGGTCGCGGGATTTCTTGTCAACGTGAGGTCCACGCAGAACAGTAAACTTCTCGATTTTGTTCGGCAGCGGGATGGGGCCGCGAACGTTTGCACCGGTCCGTTTGGCAGTGTTGACGATCTCTTGTGTGGAGGCATCCAGCACGCGATAGTCAAACGCCTTCAGACGGATACGAATGTTTTGACTTGTCATAGCATTCGCCCTTTCAGGCAGAGAGTTGATAGGACGACAGGAAGCTCATTCCCCCTGCCCTCGTCGAACCCCGGGAAAAAACGAAAAGCGGGACCGAATCCCGCCAACGCCGCTTTCCCCAGCGAACTCGCGCGTCTTACAGGGGTTGGCTGTGTGTGACAAGGGGCAATGTGGCCCGATGCCCCAAGTTTACCCGACCGTGGCACAGCCTGTCAGGCATAGGCGGGTTGCATGGCTGCTTCGTCAAGCCGCAGCCCGTGCGCGCCGTATCTGCCCTTCAACAGAAAGCCCTGCTGTGTGACCTCTGGATACTGATCGGCCCAATCACGATATCGGTCGTTGGTCACGACAACGGCATTCAGTTTGCGCGCGGCACCAAGAATAGCCTGGTCTGCGACAGTGCCCTTGGAAACGACCGTGACCTTGCCCCGACGCAAGTTCAGCATCTTTTCAAAATCCCGGTCGTGCAGATAACGATCTGCCAGAATATACCCTGCGTTCGCGTCAAAAAAGAAATGTGGAGAATACCCGCCCGCGACAAGGTTCTCCGCTACGTCACGCAACGGTTGGAAGCTGGGATCACCATCCTGCCAGTGCATGACGTTGGACCCGTCAACGATAATCCACTTACGCGCGGCAGAGGCGCGTGTCAGGCGACGCTCCGCCACGGCTGGGCTGCGTGTTTGACCATGCTCTTTCAATGACGTCCCGCGACGCCGCTTTTTCGGGGCAGGCGCATCCACGACCGGCCTGCGCGGTCGTGACAAAAACCGTTTCAGCAGCAAGAAGATGCTCGCCCCCGCGATTGGCCCCGCCAGCAACAGGATATCCGCCCATTCAGGCACCAGCAGCGCTGCAATCATGTAGACAGTTGAAAGAATGGCGATGGAAACAAGAAAGACCAAAGCTGTCATCCCTATGGCGATCAATCAGGGCAGTTTGCAACGTGCAGTACACGCCCATCTCAGTTCGTTACTGCCCTTTTCAGGCACAAACAAGGCAAATTCTTGCCTATGTGGTGCAGCGGAAGATGGAACCATCTCTCGGGGTCCGCGTTGGGTGGTCGACTGGCGCAGTACGGCGCCGCGTTACAATAAAGGAGAAATCCGATGATGACATACAAGACCCTTACCGCTGGCCTGCTGGCTGCCTCGATGCTGACAGCACCCGCTTTTGCTGACGACATGACCATGGTGAAAGAGGTCGATGTCGAAGTCGAACTGGAAGACCTGGCCAATGCCAATGCCGCCGCGCACTGGACCATGATCGAAAATGATCTGGAAAACGCTATTGTCGAACGCCTTGTGGGCCGCACTGATGACGAAGGCGTGCGCATCAGCATCGATATTGATGAAATTGAACTGGCGAACACCCTGCAAAACGCAGCCGGAGTTGCCGATTCATCCCTGTCAGGCCGTGTGAAGATCCTCAGCCCGAACGATAACTCCAAGTTCGAGACCTATGATCTGTCGGTGGCGTTCGATCAGGCGATCCTGTTCCTGCCCGAAGGGTTCGACGTGACAGCACTGACCACGGACAGCAAGGAATATTATGACGGAATGATCGCGGCCTTTGCCGATCACGTCGTCAAACGTCTGGATGGGTAACGACATCATCCGTCACCACACCAATCAACACAAAAAAGGGCGTCCCGAGGGACGCCCTTTCCGTTGGCACATCAATGAAGTTGATTAAGCTGTGGTCGGCTTAAATCTCCGCCCCCCGCGCGATCAGCAGGTCGGTGGGCGGGGTCCGCAGAAGCTCGGCTGTGAAAGAACCCAGACCGGTGAAAGACAGACTGCGCGTGTTCGCGCCAACCGCGATCAGGTCAGGCTTGTAGGCGCTGATCTCTTTTTGGCACCCTGAACCATACCCGTCATGCACAAGTTCGGTCTTCGGGAGCGAGGCAGGAAGCCCTTCAGCCCAAGCCTCAGCCTGTGCCTCGGTTTCGCGTTGCACCTCGCGCGCGAAATCCGACGATCTCCCGCCGGTCAGACCCTGGAACGGTGCCATCCAGAGATGGAACAGTCGAAACGCCGCTTCGGGTGCAATGCAGTGCGCGGTCCGAACCGCGCGGTGACATGCGGCAGAGAACGCCACCGGTGAAAGCACCCGGCCATAGCCGCCATGAACCGGGTCCGTGACCAGCAGCACCGGCGTAAAGGATTTCGCGACCACGCTCTCGACCGTGGTCTGCCGAAACCCGTCCAGAATGCCCCGGTCGCGATGCCGACCGGCGACCACGAGGTCGACGTCTGCAGAGTTTACGGCGTCGATCAGGCGCGGGATTGGATCGCCGATCTCGACCTGAACCTCGAATGGCACATCCCCGGCGAGGCTTTTTGCCGACGCCTCCAGATGGACGCGGCACCTTTCGAGCAGTTCCGCGGCCAGATTTTCAGGAATACTGTCATCGATGACCGACAGCACTCTGACCCGAGCGCCGAGCTCTTTGGCCAGAAGGAAACCACGTTGAAGTGCCCGGTCCGACCGTGCTGACAGATCCGAAGCAATGAGAATCGACTTGATAAGCATGTGTTCTTTTCCTTTCGCTTGAGCGACGAGACTGGCTTTGTTTGGCGGTGGTATTTGCGTCAACGTTCGCGCGGGCGCGGACCAGGCGACAAGTATTGCCGCCCCCGCGCGCTTTTGATGGCGACTTCATCAAATCAGGTTCGACGCGGGCAATGATTGATCTGGGTCAATCAAAACGCACAACTTATTAGTGTTTCCCCTTTGGAACACTCAAACTGGCACCTGGGACATCTCGCGACCATGGTCGGACCATGAGGAAATCCGGCGAAGCGTTGGGGCACGGCTGAATCACGGACGCTGACTGCTCGATGATCTTGGCCATCTGTTTGTTTGTGTTTCTCAGATCATCTTTCGGCGTGGCATAAAAAAAAGGGCGTCCCGAGGGACGCCCTTTCCGGTCAAGAACGTGAGGCGTTCTTACTCGATGATTTTCGACACAACGCCCGAACCGACGGTGC
>NZ_JALPQE010000011.1:0-15534 GCF_023195575.1 Aliiroseovarius sp. S2029 | reverse complement strand
CAATCCACGCCAAGCCGTTCCATCACAGTTTGAAACACCAGGCTTTTCGCAACAGGGCCGTTATCGAGATAGATCATCTCGGGAATGCCCTGGAAGGCCCAACCGGCTTGAAGCTGTGAGATCGGACAAATTCTGGAACATTTGTGAACGGAGCTTGTCTTCCGAGGGGTTCTGCGTGAAGTTTCGGCGCGAACAGGGCGTTGGAGGCTGTTTTTTGGAGAATTTCGCGAAGAAATGGAGCCTGTCTTTTTCTGATCTGATGTTTCTGGCTGTGAATCGGCATGCAAAACTGACCCACTTGGGTGGGTTATGAGCGAGTAAAATTGACCCACCTGTTTCGTTAGCATCCGCGCTTCAAGTGCGGAGGAAAGAGCAGGTGTTATTGATGGAAAGTGTATCGAAGATCCGACGATGGATATTGGTTGAGGGTCGCAGCATCCGGTCAGTTGCGCGGGCGACGGGATTGTCGCGCAACACGATCAAGAAGTATCTGAAGGATGAGAGCCCACCGAGCTACCAGCGCCAGGCTCCGCCGGTTCGGCACAAGCTGTGCAACGGGTTTGATCTTCGGCTGCGGGAGCTGTTCGATCAGGATATGAAGCGCCCGCGACGGGAACGGCGGACGGCCCAGAAGCTCTATGAGCAGCTCGTGGTGGAAGGCTACACCGGTTCCTATTCGCCGGTTCAGCGCTTTGTTCGCGACCTGAAGCGGGCCGGTGCCGGTTCTGGCGAGGCTTTTATCCCGCTACATTTTGCGGCGGGCGACGCGCTGCAATTTGACTGGAGCGAAGAACGGGTTGTCCTGGGCGGCATTGAACAGAAGATCAAGGTTGCCCATTTCCGCCTGTGCCACAGCCGCAAACCTTTTGTCATCGCCTATCCCGGCGAAGCCCAGGAGATGGTGCTGGATGCGTTCGTGCAGGCGCTGTCTTTCTACGGCGGCGTGCTGCGCCGGGTGATCCTCGACAATCCCAAAACGATGGTGACCTACGTGTCCGGCCCAAGGGGCCCGAACGCGCTCAGACGCGCATTAGTAGGAACAATGGGTGAACATTGTGGATTTCCGAAACACATTTGATCCTGCATTCATTCCTCACCCCCTGAACGCTCTGTAGAAATAGTCCATAAGCGGCTTTGTGAGATAGCTGAGCGGTGTGCGTTGATCGGTTGTCAGATAGGCCTCGATTGTAAGGCTCCGGCGAAGACCGCGGTCCCTTTGGCTCTGTGATGTGATACCCGTTGTTCATGGAGATCGACGAGGACAAGATTGACGACGCGGTTCTGGGATTGCTCTGTTTGACACTGCATGATGAGCGTCGCGCCTGGAAGGGAATGGACTGGTCGGCACTGGATCGATTGCATCGGAAGGGTTTGATCTATGACCCGGTTAACCGGTCCAAATCTGTCGTGCTGACCGATGAAGGGCTACAGCGCTCAAAGGCCCTATTTCAACGGTTGTTCACGCGGCAGCCGCAGTAACGCCCTCACGGGCTTTCCAGTTCCAGGGAAAAAGTTCCGGCACGCGCGAGACGGGCATGTCGGGCAGCCGGGCGAGGGCATCGGCCAGCCACGCCTGCGGGTCGATATTGTTCATTTTGGCAGTGACGATAAGGGTGTACATGGCGGCGGCCCGCTCACCGCCGCGCTCGGAACCGGCAAAGAGCCATGACTTCCGGCCCAGGGCCACGCCGCGCAGGGCGCGTTCGGCCGCATTGTTCGTCAGGCAGATGCGTCCGTCATCGAGGAATGCGGTAAAGGCCTGCCAACGGTCCTCTTTCTCGAACATGTAGTTGATCGCCTTGGCCACCTTGTTGTGCCTGGACAGTTTCGCGCGCTCTTCCTGCAGCCAGTCATGGAGATTATCGACCAGGGGACGGGAGAGTTCCTGACGGGCGGCAAGCCGGGCATCGGCATCCAGCCCATTGATCTCGCGCTCGATGTCGAAGATAGCGTCGATCCGTTTCACCGCTTCCAGCGCGGCCGGCGAGATCTGATGGGCCGGTTTGCCCTTGCGGACATTCCCGGCAATATCCGCAAGTTCGAAGAACTTCCGGCGCGCATGCGACCAGCACAGCGCGCTGGTCACGGGTCCCGGATCGCGGTCCGCGCGATAGAGGTCGTTGTATCCGCCATAGGCGTCGGCCTGCAACACGCCTTGCCATCCGGCGAGATGCTGATTGGGATTGGTTGCCGCGCGATCACGGGAGAAGCGGAAGAACGCGGCCGGTGGCGCGCCACCATTCCAGGGCTGGTCATCGCGCACATAGGTCCAGAGACGGGCCTTTTTTGCACCGCCCCGCGCCAGAAGCGGCACGGTCGTGTCATCGCCATGCAGGCGGTGCGCGGCTAGCACGTGGTTCTCGATCAGAGCATGGATTGGCTGCAACGCGACTGTGGCATGCCCGACCAGGTCAGCCAGGGTCGACAAGCTCAACTCGACGCCTTCACGGGCGAAGCGTTCGGCCTGCCGGTTCAACGGCTGGTGCTGGCCCAACCGGCTTGAAGCTGTGAGATCGGACAAATTCTGGAACATTTGTGAACAAGGCTTGTCTTCTGAAGGGTTCTCGTTGACGCTTCGGCACGAATTGCGTGTCGGAGATTGTTTTGATGGAGAATATCGCGACGGATTGGAGCCTGTCTTTTTCTGATCTGATGTTTCTGGCGGATCAGCCTGAGGATATTCGACTGGAAGTTGCCCTTCAGCTTTGCGATTTACGGCGAACGGGGCGATTTATCGAAGATTGGTCACGATTATCAGGCGAGGTGATTGCTTATGTGGCCAGTCAGATCGATCGTCCTGTGGCGCGTCCCACCAGTATGTTTGATGACCGCAGATCGCGTCGATACCGGATACGTGTTGCTGAGCATCTGGGGTTCTCCCGGCCGAAGAAAACAGATTTGACTGAGTTCGAGACCTGGTTGCTTTCGGATGTTGTTCATCGGGGCGATTCTGTTTCCGAGAAGACTGATCTGGGGTGCGAGTGGTTTTTAAAGCGCAAGCTGATCTCACCTTCGGAACAGGCCCTTGAACGTATTGTACGTTCCGTCCGTCAACGCTTTCTGGAAAGGTATCTTGCATCGGTTGCTGCGCGGTTGTCAGAATCAGCAGCCTTAGAGCTGGAAGCCAGTCTTGCTGAACCGCGCGGTCGCACAGGGTTTAAGCGGCTGAAGGGTGATGTTGGTGCCGCAACATTAGATAGCGTTCTGGACGCGACAGAGCGGCTGGCCTTCATTCAGGGTCTGGATCTGCCAGATCACGCACTCTCGGACATTGACCCCACTTGGATCAAGGCCCTGGTACGCCGGGTTGAAGGCGAAACTGCTTCAGAGATGCGACTACATTCCAGAGAAAGACGCCTTGGATTGCTGGCGATATATCTTATGTCGCGCCGGTCACAGCTGATTGATGGGCTGGTGGAGTTACTGATCGAAGTCGTGCATCGCATCGGCACAAAATCCAGACGCAAGGTCATCAAGAGAATTGCCGCCGACATTGAGAAGGTTCACGGCAAAGAACAATTGCTCGTTGATATGGCGACCGCAGCCGTGATGGCACCAAAGGGCATAGTTTCAGATGTGATCTTTCCGGTTGTTGGTGCGGCGAAGCTGAAAGCCGTTATCGATGAGCATAATGCCAAGGGTACGCTGGATGTTCGGATCCTAACTGTGATGCGCGGCTCTTATGCCAATCACTATCGCCCCATGTTGCCGTCATTGCTCTCTGTTCTGAACTTCCGGTCGAACAATGAGGTCTGGCGGCCGATTCTGGACGCCTTGGCTTTGATTGTCCGCTTGAATGAAGAAGGCCGGCGATTTGTACCGGCCGCGCTCGCTCCTGACGGGTCAATCCCACGAAAATGGAGAGAAACTGTCATTGATGGGCGGGGCCGTCTGAATGTCATTTCTTATGAGCTCTGTGTTCTGACACAATTGCGGGAGCGGATCAGAGCGAAAGAGATCTGGATTGAGGGGGCAGATCGCTATCGCAATCCAGACAACGATCTGCCGAGAGATTTCCCCGAGAGGCGCAACACTTACTATGCTGGCCTGAACCTCACCCAGGATGCAAAGGCGTTCACCCAATCCATTCGTACGCAGCATGAGCAGGAGCTCCTTCTGCTGAATGCCACGATACCAGACAACGACAAGGTCCGACTGCGCTGGTCGGGTGACAACCAGATCAGCATTTCCCCCTTTAAACCAGCACCCGAACCCAAAGGGTTGATCGGTCTCAAATCCGAGGTCAATCGACGGTGGCCGATGACGGGACTGTTGGACGCGCTGAAGGAAACAGCGTTGGATACAGGCTTTCTGGATGTTTTTGAAACTTCGGCAACCCGGGAGGCACTGCCGCCGGATGTGCGGGATCAACGTCTGCTGCTTTCCCTGTATGGTATGGGCACAAATGCTGGCTTGAAGCGTGTGGCGGCGGGCACGCCCGGCGTCAGTCATGATGAATTGCTGCATATCCGGCGGCGGTACATTGATCCGGCTTCCCTGCGCGCGGCTTGCAGCCGGGTCGCGGATGCGACGCTGGCTATTCGCAACCCGGCCATCTGGGGCCAAGCCGGAACAGCCTGCGCCTCGGATTCCACCAAGTTCGGAGCCTGGGACCGGAACCTGATGACGGAATGGCATGCCCGCTATGGTGGGCGCGGCGTGATGATCTACTGGCATGTCGAACGCCAGTCCACTTGTATCTATTCTCAATTGAAGCGTTGTTCATCATCGGAGGTGGCCTCGATGATTGAGGGCGTGTTGCGCCATTGCACCGACATGCAAATCCAGCGCCAATATGTAGACAGCCACGGTCAAAGCGCGATCGGCTTCGCCTTCTGCCATCTTCTTGGCTTCGAACTCGCTCCGCGGCTGAAAGCCATCGCGCGCCAGAAGCTCGCCCTTCCAAGCGCTGGTATGCGGGTGAAACTTCCAAACCTGCTGCCCATCCTCTCGGGCACAATCGACTGGAGCGAGATTGAGCGGCAGTACGACGAGATGGTCAAATACGCCGCGGCCATGCAGCATGGCACCGCTGATCCCGAAGCCATCCTTCGCCGGTTTGCGCGCGCCGATGTGATGCACCCAACGTACAAGGCGCTTGCTGAGCTGGGCCGCGCGATCAAAACAATCTTTCTGTGCCGCTATCTACGATCCGAAGCGTTCCGCCGCGAAATTCATGAAGGACTGAACGTGGTCGAGAACTGGAACAGCGCGAACGGGTTCGTGTTCTTCGGTAAAGGCGGTGAGATCTCCAGCAACCGGATTGCCGATCAGGAAATCTCAGCCCATGCTCTGCACTTGCTTCAGGCCTCACTCGTCTATGTGAACACGCGTATGGTGCAATCGGTGCTGTCGGAGACGAGCTGGGCGAACCGCCTGTCTGAGCGCGATTACCGCGGTCTCACCCCTCTGATCTACTCTCACATCAATCCCTATGGTCGCTTCGATGTTGATCTGGACAAGCGGATCGACTTTGGAAAAGTGGCAGCCTAAACTCTTTACAAAGAGCGTGAACTGTAAACAGTATTCAGACAAGCCCGCCAGCAAAACAAGGACAGAGCAAGGTTCCAAAAGATGCCGCCCAACCGGCGAAAGGTAAAGAGTGATGCGCATGACCGCCCTGCAGATGGCCATGAGCGTGGCCGGGACTTTCTGGGCGAGGCTGAAATCGATCGGCTGCTGAGGGCGGCCAAACGGGGCCGCCATGGCATTCGGGATCACCTGTTGCTCCTCTTGATGTTCCGGCATGGGCTGCGTGTCTCAGAGGCCATTGCCCTGCGCCGAACCGACGCAAACCTTGATCAAGCGCGCCTCTGGATATCGCGCCTGAAGAATGGGCTTAGCGTCGAGCAACCCATTGCAGGGGATGAATTGCGGGCAATCCGCCGCTGGCTGGCTTTGCGAGAGGATGCGCTTCCGTGGCTGTTCATCTCAGAACGCAAACAGCCTTTTACCCGCCAGGCGGTGAACTACATCGTTGCCCGTTCCGGAAAACAGGCCAAGCTGGGGCATATTCATCCTCACATGTTGCGACATTCCTGTGGATTTGCGCTGGCCAACAAAGGACATGACCTGCGTCTGATCCAGGACTATCTCGGGCATCGGGATCCACGGCATACCGCACATTACACGCGCACGGCCGCAGGTCGCTTCGAAGGGCTCTGGTAGAAGGCTGAAAGTGTAACCACCGGACGTTCTGCAACCATTTTGGGCGCCTGCAACAGGTTGTACCTGAGCCATCGCTGCCCTCCGCTTCTGGTGGGGTCCTTTTGCCGCAGCTTTGCATCCGACGGTGTATTTACAATGGGTGGTTTTTGAGAATAGAAATTCTACCAAAGAGAGTTGACGCGTTGGCGCAGTATTGAGTGTAGGTATTATAATGGATGATCGAGTTTCAAAGACAAGCAGGGCGTCGGATATCCTGTTTCGATTAGCCTCAGACGACGCAGACTTACCCCATCTGGTCGATCTCGCAAAGTCTGCCCATGATGAAAGCCGCTTCTCATATATCCCTTTCTGTGCCGACAAAGTGTGTAAAATTGCTCGCAAGGCGTTTGATGACACAAGCAGACATGCTGTCATGCTTGCAATAAAACATGACGCCCCGGTGGGCTTCGCCTACTGTTCCATAGGTGAGTACCATATTGGGCAAGATGTCCTGATCACGACGATTCACAACATGAATGTCTCACGTTCGCTGCGTAGGTCCCTGTCGGGTGGCCGCGTTGCGCTCGGGCTATTCAAAGGCGTCGAAACATGGTCGGCAGCCAGAGGTTCCCGAGAGGTGTTGTTCCATGTAACGTCCGGCGTCGACCTCGCCAGATCTCACAAACTGGCAAAACACATCGGGTATAAATTTATCGGGGGAAGTTATGCTAAAGGTATTGGCTAGGAACTTATTTAATTTAGTGCTTTGCTCGCTCATTTTTTTGGCACCAAAAGCGGCTGCCGCGGGCGGCGTCACTTGCAACTTTGTTCAAAGATGTGACGACGTAGGAAATGGATGCCAATTATCTGCTCGCCGGTACATTTTGGAAGCTAGTGAAGTAGACTTTAAGAATACTACGGAAGCCGGTGTCAAAATTTATCTGATCCTAGACACAGAAGGAGGGAGCGCACTTCTAACCGTTTCACCTTCTGGGCGGGCAAAATACACCGAGCATCAACATGTCGAAGACGCCAACGGTCAAGCAGTATCATACCATGGCACTTGCCAATAACTGGATAAACGGAGATCAAAAATGGGAGAAGTGAACGGGACTTTCGTCACTGAAGTTGATGGCGTTAGATACTACACTGATGGAATTAAGCATCAAGGCACTTCCTTTTCTGTGAGTGTCGCGTATGTTGACTTTTCGCACGAGTATGATGCCATTTCTGATACCGGTGGCTGGGAAGTCGGAGCTAGTACTAGGAACCCAGTTTTCAATGTTGACAGCGAAGGAAATGTCAGGGTCGGTGCTGAGTATCGAATGTTTGAGGCGGGTGTGATCCGCTACGCGGATGGAACCACAGGTGTCTATGGTGGGGTCAACGCTGGATTACCTGGTCTTGGTGTTAGTTATACCGTGCATGGTGGGAGTGGTGGTTCTGGACCTTACGGTCAGTTAAGCACGTATGATCACCTCAATGTCTATGCCGATGGAACCGTACAGAAAGTAGAATATTCACCTGGTGACGAAAACTACAATCACGTTAAGGTTAAGATATCGACATTAGACCAAAACGGCGATGTAATCGGAGACCCGATACTAACAAATATCGCCAGCGTTGAGTTGGCTTCAGACATGTTGTCAGGACATGCCCCCCATATTTGGCAACATGAAAGCTACTGGGGTGACAAATGCTTTTCTTCTGGCACGCCTATCTTGCTATCCGATGGCAGCACATCTGAGATTGAAACTCTGAAGTCGGATGATTTGGTTGCTTGTTTTGCCGAGGAGGAGAATAGCGGTCGTGCGGCGCTTACCGCGCGGCCTATTGTCCGCCTTTACGAGAACGTGACAGATTGCTTTGTCCGGATAGAGTATCCCGATGGTCGCGCCCCACTTCATGTTACTCCTGGCCATGCTTTTCTGGATGAGACCGGGCGCTTTACGAAGATCGGTGATCTGCTGCGACTCGGCGGCAACTCAGCACGCCTGATCGACGAAGACGGTGAGGTAATTACGGTTACCGGCACTTGGTTGCACTATTCGGTCGAGACCGCACACTTGTTTGAACGTGCCACTACTCGCTCCATAATCGTCGACGGCAATATAGCGTTCAAAGAATACGTTGTTGAGGGATGGAAGACTTATAATTTCGAAGTTTCCGAGCACCATACCTATGTTGCTGGTGGGATCCGGGTTCACAATACAAGTGGTGACTTTTATACTGATCCGGTGACCGGGCACAAGCTCTTCGATGATCACTCGACGCCAGGAATAGTTGAGCGGATTGACATTACAACATTCAATCAGCATCACTTCACGTCGACAAACCCTCCCGGAAAAGGGATGACAAAGGTCCCGGATCGACACGGCTATGACTGGCACTATGACCAAGGCTCCGATGTCGACAACAATGGTATCATCGATGAACGAGATAGCCGACACTGGGGTAAGAAGTACCAACCGGGTGGTGACTTCAACAGAGATGGCAATCTCGACCGCAAGGACAAAATTGCACACGATATTGATCTGCATGAGCGTCATCTTAAGCGCGCGCAGGACAACGGTGATCCCGAAGATGTTACAAAACACCAACGCGCTCTAGATCGATTGCGGGGTCGTGAGCAAGATTTGGATAACAAGGGGTCTGACCGCGGCAAGCCTGTCATTTTGGATCTTGACGGCGATGGCGTAGAAATCAACGTCAACGGAAATGTCAGCTTTGATATGGATGGTGACGGATATCTTGAGCAAGGCGCCTGGGTCAACCAGGATGATGGTTTCCTGGTCATTGATCTGAATGCCGATGGTTCACATGGAGACGGCGACGGCAAGATTGACCAAACCAAAGAACTGATCCTGTCCGAGTGGTCGACGGACCCGAGTGTAACCGACCTGCAGGCGCTCGCTATCTTTGATAAGTATGAGCATCGTGGTGGCAACAATGATGGGGTTCTGGATGCGCAGGACAGTATTTGGGATGAGCTACGTGTCTGGCAAGATATCAATCAGAACGGCGTGACGGATACCGGAGAGCTGAAGTCGCTCGCTGAACTTGGGATCACGCAGATCAATCTGACATATGACGATGGCAGCCACTACCTGGACAACAACAACGATGTCACGATTCTGGGTAACACTCTGTTTGGAAGCGCATCCTACACGCGCAATGGCGAAGTCATCGAAGGTGGTGTTGGTGACGTTGCGCTCAGGTACAATGCGCAAGGCTGGCGACGCGTGGAAACGGACGCTGGGTACAATATCGAGTTCGAGACAGGCGCTACATTGCGTTATGCGGTCATGGACGGCTCTGGTTCCGCCGGGCTCGACGCGTATGTGAGCAATCTGGATGGTGTGCAGGGCGACGCCCGCGACAATGTAATCAGTGCTACAGACCATACACGTAATGTGGCGCTGTCAGGTGGGGATGGAAATGATACTCTGAGGGGCGGTTACGCAGATGACATGCTGGCGGGTGGTGAAGGAGCAGATATCCTGGAAGCCGCCAGAGGCAATGATATCGTATTCTTCGATGCAGCCGACACCAGGGTTGATGGTGGTTGGGGGTACGACACCGCCATCGCCGTGGGTGACATCGGAGTCACGCTTGATTTGGCCAATACTGGATTCCAGGTTGCGCATGGCACAGATGCGGACGACACCTTAGTCGGAGGCATTAACGTATCCGAGTTAGCCGTAAACCTTCACGGCAAGGGTGGCGATGACCTCCTCAAAGGAAGCCGTGCGGACGATCTTATCTCGGGAGATGAAGGCAACGACCATATTGAAGGCGGCAATGGTGATGACATGCTGCTGGGCGGTGCCGGGAATGATACACTTCACGGCCATGGCGATGATGATGTTCTGATGGGTGGCTCAGGTGACGACACTTTGGAGGGCAACAATGGCGATGATATGTTATTGGGAGGCTCCGGTGCCGATATATTGAACGGAGGTGGTCAGGACGACTATCTTGATGGTGGAGAGGGTGATGATACGCTTGATGGCGGGGAGTATGATGACATCCTGATTGGTGGAACGGGCAACGACATCCTTCGTGGCGGCGGCGGCGATGATGTCCTTGATGGCGGAGATGGCAACGATGTTATCTATACCAACTGGGGCGATGATCTGGTCCGGGGTGGTGCCGGAAATGATACCATTCATGTAGAACGTTGGGGAGATAAGCGTGTCGAAGCCGGTGACGGGAATGATCACATTCACATCAGTTCAAATGGTGGGTCACGCGAAATCCTTGGCGGCAAAGGCACCGACAAGATCTATCTGACCGGCAACAAGTCCGAATACACAGTCAAGTACGTTGGCAATGGTTCGAAGGGTGTCAATGAATACCGGATCATCAAAGCTGGAACTCAGATCCTTCATATTCAGGATATTGAAGCGATCGTATATGGCAACGGTGGCTATCAACTTCTGGCACACCGAAACGCAAATCTGGACAATTCAGCGAGTTTCTATCTGACCAATCCAGCATGGGCTGACGGTGCCAAGTGGCACGGAAAGAACGATTGGACGCTCGACAAGAAGAAGTCGCTAAACTGGCACCTCAAAGGCGGGGACGACAAGGTCGTCATTGTTGGTTCCTACAGTGATACAATGCATATGGAAGGTGGCGATGACATCGCTGCACTGGGTGCCGGAAACGACACAGGGATCGGCGACACCGGAAATGACCAACTCTACGGCCAGAATGGTCATGATACCCTTGATGGTGGAAGCGGCATGGATGGTCTCTCTGGTGGCAACGGGAACGATGTCATTGAGGGTGGAGCCGGTGCAGACATCATCTATGGAGGTGTTGGTAACGATACTCTGAAAGGTGGTAGTGGCGCAGATGTCATCACAGGTGACGCTGGCGATGACATTATCGAGGGCGGCTACGGGTCCGATGTTCTGTCAGGCAGTGACGGTGCCGACACGATCAAAGGTGACGATGGGAGTGACCGATTGGACGGTGGCAAGGGTAACGACATGCTCTATGGCGGCGACGGATCTGACCGTCTCAAAGGAGGCGAGAACGACGATCATCTCTATGGCGAGCTTGGCGATGACACGCTTCAAGGAGAAGAAGGTGATGATGTTCTGAATGGGGGTCGCGGCAATGACGTCCTTGAAGGCGGGGACGGTAACGACGAACTGAACGGATCTTTTGACTTTGACCAGCTTGATGGTGGCGCCGGGAATGACATTCTGAGAGGTGGCAATCTTGATGATGTGTTGATCGGCGGTGACGGCGATGACCAACTGTATGGGGATGCCGACAAAGATGTTCTTGAAGGCGGAGCCGGCGCTGATCTCCTCGATGGTGGCAATGGCATCTTTGACATCGCGAGCTATGCCAGTTCCGACGCTGGGGTCGACATCGACTTAATGCTCGGCACAGCTGCAGGCGGACATGCAACAGGTGACAGTCTTGTCAATATTGAATGGCTGTCCGGCAGCGATCATGACGACCGTTTGGTCGGCGACGGGAATGATAACCATCTCTACGGCGTAGATGGTTCTGATGAGCTTCGCGGCGGCGATGGTCGCGATAACATCTATGGTGGGAACGGTAACGATTCTGCACATGGTGATCAGGGTGATGACAACGTATTTGGAGAGGATGGCGATGATGAGTTGCGCGGTCAGGACGGAAATGACGTTTTGTCCGGCGGCAATGGTAACGACCTGCTTCAGGGCGATAATGGCAATGATCGTCTCTATGGAGATGATGGTGACGACAAGCTTGTGGGTGGCCTTCACTCGGATGAATTGACAGGGGGTGCCGGGGCGGATGAGTTCCGTTTTGCTGCAGGTGATGGCATTGATGTTATCACCGATTTCGGGGATGGGATTGACCGAATTGTGTTTACCAGCACGGGCCTCAGCTTTGCCGCGATTTCTATTACAGATTCATCGGATGGGGCAATCGTTTCGTACGGAAATACGGACACGATTACACTCAGCGATGTGCTGGCCAGCCAACTCACCGAGGATGACTTCAGCTTCGCCTGATAAGGGCGTTGTCTGGTCTCCCCCGCACGCTCCGGGATTTTCCTCCCGTTCCGGAGTGTGCGCATTCAACCTTGCTGATGCATTTGACCTCATAACCTGTTTGTGACGATTTAACCGTGCTCCGAAGCCCTCCCTCTCAAAAAGCGGAACTGACACGCGCCCGCAACGCGGGGCTGCATTTTGTTGGGGTGGCGTTTCTCTTCAGCGTCTTTGTGAACCTCCTGATGCTGACAGGTCCTCTGTTCATGCTGCAAGTCTATGACCGGGTGCTGTCCTCGCATTCCAGGGAAACGCTCACGGCGTTGTTCCTGCTGGTCGGGTTTCTCTATGTCCTGATGGCACTTCTGGACTATGCGCGCGGTCGGGTTGTGGCGCGGTTTGGGGCGATGTTTCAGTCCAGGCTGGATGAGAGGGTGTTCCGGGCAACCCTGAAGATGGCGGTACAGCAGAATGCCCAGCCGGGCTTGGCGCTGCGCCACCTGGAAAACATCCAGCAACTCTTTGCCTCCCCGGCCTTTCTTGCGCTGCTCGACCTTCCATGGTCACCTCTGTTCTTTGCCGCGATCTTCATCCTGCACCCGATGCTGGGCTGGCTGGCCCTTGCCGGTGGTGCCGTGCTGATCGTTGTGGCGATCATCAACCAGATGATGACACATAAACGTGTGTCCCGTGCTCAGTCTCTCTCTCAGCGCGCCCACGGGTTTGCCGATCAGGCGCGGCTGGCCCATGAGATCGTGCAAAGTCAGGGGATGCTCGGCAGCATCACGTCCCGATGGTCACGCCAACGGGAAGACGCACAACGAGAGGTGCTGTCTTCCAGTGACTGGACCGGCAGCTTTACCGCGCTCACCAAATCGCTGCGCCTGTTTCTGCAATCCGCCATGCTGGCGGTCGGGGCCTATCTGGTGCTGGGGGGGGAGGTCACGGGCGGCGCCATGATTGCAGGTTCCATCCTGCTTGGCCGTGCCCTTGCCCCGATCGAGCAGTCGCTTGGCCAGTGGGCGCTGGTGCAACGCGCGAGGCTGGCCTGGACGGCCTTGTCAAAGCTTTTGGAGGCCATGCCTGCAGAGACAGCCAGAACCGCGCTGCCCGTGCCGGAAGCAACTCTCTCTGTAAAAAACATGACGGTCGTGCCACCGGGTACCAGAACGCCCACCCTGAGCGGCGTGAGCTTCCAACTATCGCCCGGCAAAGCTTTGGGGGTGATCGGGCGCAGCGGATCAGGCAAGTCGACACTTGCCCGCGCGCTTCTGGGGGTATGGCCACCGGTCTCTGGAGAAATCCGTCTGGGGGGTGCGACGCTCAACCAGTATGATCCCGATGAACTGGGACGACACATTGGCTATCTTCCGCAGAAGATCACACTTTTTGATGGCACGATTGCCGAGAACATCGCACGGATGTCGGAGGCGGCAGATGACAGTGCCGTTGTCACCGCTGCCAGGCGGGCAAGAGCCCATGAGATGATCATGTCCCTGCCCGAAGGGTATGACACCGTGATATCCGGCAGTGACTGCCAGCTTTCCGGTGGCCAACAGCAACGGGTGGCGCTCGCCCGCGCGCTCTATGGCGATCCGGTGCTGCTCATACTGGATGAACCCAACTCGGCCCTGGATGCGGAAGGCTCGGATGCGCTGAACGACGCGGTGCGTGGCTTCAAAGCGGCGGGCAAGTCCGTCATCGTGATGACCCACCGGCCTGTGGCCATCTCAGAATGCGATGATCTTATCATCATCGACAAGGGCCAGGTCACGGCACGGGGCCCGCGTGATGAGGTCTTGCGGACCAATGTGCGCAACATGGCCCAGCAGCCGACGACGCCCATCAAACGGCGGGTCGCCACATGAGCGGGTCAGGCCGGCCCTCAGGGCAGATGCCTGCCAGGACCTCGTCAGAGGGCCCACCGGTCTGGCGTGCCCGCCTGCCGATCACGGTGGGCTTTGCCGCCCTGGCGGTCCTGGTGCTGGGTCTGGGTGCCTGGAGCATCACCACCCGGCTGTCGGGGGCAGTCATTGCGACGGGTGCGATCCAGATCCAGTCCAATCGGCAAGTGGTCCAACATGCCGAAGGTGGTGTTGTGGGTGAGATCCTTGTTCGTGATGGGGATGTGGTTGCGGCAGGAGACATGCTCATCCGTTTTGATGACACGCTCCATCGCTCTGAACTGGCCATTGTGGAAGGTCAGTTGTTCGAGCTTATGACGCGCTCTGCGCGCCTGAAGGCGGAACGCGACGGGGCAGAGGAGATTATATTTTCTGATGCGCTTCTGGCCATTTCATCAGAGCAAGATAATGCCCGCAAGATCGATGGGCAGCGCCGGTTGTTCCGGGCGCGGATCGAAACCCAGGCCAGGGAAGCTGAACAGCTTCAGGAACAGATCTCTCAACTGGAGCATCAGGTTGCGGGCACCGAGGCGCAGATCACCTCGCTTGGGTCCCAGCTCGACCTGATCGGTCAGGAGTTGGAAAGCCAGACCACGCTCCTGTCCAAAGGGCTCACCCAATCGAGCCGGGTCACCAGTCTGCAGCGCGAACAGGCCGCGCTCTCGGGGGAGATCGGTCGGCTCACGGCCGCCAAAGCCCAGATTGGTGGTCAGATCGCAGCCACGCGGATCGAGATCCTGAAGCTCGGCACACAAAGGCGCGAGGCGGCCATCACCGAGCTCAGGGACACGGAGTTCCGCATGGCGGAACTCTCCGAGCGGCGTCTGGCGTTGCTGGAGCGGCTGTCCCGCATGGATGTCCGTGCGCCCACATCCGGGATCATTTACGGCTCGGTGCTTTTTGCCGAACGTGCCGTGGTGCAGCCGGCCGAACCGATGATGTATGTCATTCCGCAAGACCAGCCGCTCGTGGCCATGGCGCGCATTGAGGCGGTCAGCATCGATCAGGTCTTTGTTGGACAACCCGCGATCCTGCGCCTGCCTGCTTTTGATCAACGGTTCACACCCGAACTTAACACCAGGGTCGAGCGGGTCTCGGCCGATGTGTTCGAGGATCAGGCGACAGGGACCAGCTTCTATGCTGCAGAGCTGTCACTCACACCTGACGAGCTTGCCAGGCTGGGCGACCAGGCTCTGCTTCCGGGTATGCCCATCGAAGCCTATCTCAAAACCGATGAGCGTACCCCGCTCAGCTACCTCACCAAGCCCCTTATGGATTATTTCTACAAAGCAATGAGGGGGTGAGGCCGGTCCCGTTTTGGATCACACTCGGTGTTCGTGGATTGTTCCGAAAAGTGTCCGATCTCACAGCGTCAAGCCGGTTGGGCCTGGAACTCAGTGTCTTCCTTCGGAGCCATGGCGTTGAACAGGAAACGCAACGCGCTTTCCGCATCTTCGCCATAGACACAGCGGTATTCCTGG
>NZ_JALPQE010000010.1:0-19770 GCF_023195575.1 Aliiroseovarius sp. S2029 | reverse complement strand
TCGCAGCGGTCAGCGTCGTCTTGCCGTGGTCAACGTGGCCAATCGTGCCGATGTTGACGTGCGGTTTGGAGCGTTCAAACTTTTCCTTAGCCATGATGGCCTCCTGTTTATCTGAGCGCCGGGCAAGGTCATCCCTGCCCGGCTTGTTCAATTAGGCGAATTTCGCCTGAATTTCGTCCGAGATGTTCTGCGGAACCGGATCGTAATGCGAGAACTGCATCGTGAACTGCGCACGGCCCGAAGACATCGAGCGCAGCGTGTTGATGTAGCCAAACATGTTCGCCAGCGGAACGTTCGCGTCAATCGCAATCGCGTTGCCGCGCGGCTCCTGACCCGACACCTGACCACGACGCGAGGTCAGATCACCGATGATGCCACCGGTGTATTCCTCGGGCGTGATCACTTCCACTTTCATGATCGGCTCAAGCAGCTTGGCACCGGCCAGACGCATCCCTTCGCGCATACACATGCGTGCTGCGATTTCGAAGGCCAGAACCGACGAGTCAACATCGTGGAACTTACCGTCGACAAGGGCTACCTTGAAGTCGATCACGGGGAAGCCAGCCAGGGGGCCGCTGTCCATGACCGAGTTGATGCCTTTTTCAACGCCAGGGATGTATTCTTTCGGAACAGCACCACCAACGATGCGGCTTTCGAACGAATAACCTTCGCCAGCTTCGGTCGGCGAGATGATCATCTTCACCTCGGCGTACTGACCCGACCCACCCGACTGTTTCTTGTGGGTGTAGGTATGCTCGACCTCTTTCGAGATGGTCTCGCGATAGGCAACCTGCGGGGCACCGATGTTGGCTTCCACCTTGAATTCACGCTTCAGACGATCCACCAGAATATCCAGGTGAAGTTCGCCCATGCCCTTCATGATGGTCTGACCGCTTTCAATGTCGGTTTCCACACGGAACGACGGGTCTTCGGCAGCCAGACGCGCCAGACCCTGGCTCATCTTCTCTTGGTCAGCCTTGGTTTTCGGCTCGACCGCGATTTCGATCACCGGATCGGGGAAGGTCATGGTTTCCAGAACCACCGGGTCGTTGACGGCGCACAGCGTGTCACCTGTGGTGGTGTCTTTCAGACCAGCCAGCGCGATGATGTCGCCTGCGAACGCTTCCGTGATCTCCTCACGTTCGTTCGAGTGCATCATCATCATCCGGCCGACGCGCTCTTTCTTGCCCTTGGTCGAGTTCAAAAGCGTGTCGCCCTTGTTCAGGACACCCGAATAGATGCGGGTAAAGGTCAGCGTGCCAACGAAGGGGTCGTTCATGATCTTGAACGCGAGGCCCGAGAACGCCATGTCATCATCCGCGCGGCGGGCAATGTTACGAGTCTCGGTTTCGTCACCGGGTTTGAAGCCCATGTAATCGACAACGTCCAGCGGGCTGGGCAGATAGTCGATCACGGCGTTCAAAAGCGGCTGAACACCTTTGTTCTTGAAGGCCGAACCGCCAAGAACCGGAACGAAATGCAGCGCCAGCGTGCCCTTGCGCAGCAGTTTGCGCAGGGTCGGCACGTCAGGTTCATTACCTTCCAGGTACTCCATCATCGCGTCGTCGTCTTCTTCGACGGCCGCTTCGATCATCTTGCCACGCCATTCTTCGGCCATGTCCTTCAGACTGTCGCGAACCGGAGCTTTCACCCAGGATGCACCAAGGTCATCGCCCTTCCACAGCCATTCTTCCATGGTGACCAGGTCGATCAGGCCTTCCAGCTCGTTTTCGGCCCCGATCGGCACACCAACGGGAACGGCGCGGGCGCCGGTACGGTCTTCGATCATGCGGACGCAGTTGAAGAAGTCAGCGCCGATCTTGTCCATCTTGTTGACGAACACGACGCGCGGCACCTTGTAGCGGTCAGCCTGACGCCACACGGTTTCGGTTTGCGGCTCGACACCGGCGTTGGCGTCCAGCACACAAACGGCGCCGTCAAGCACGGCCAGCGAACGTTCGACTTCAATGGTGAAGTCCACGTGGCCGGGGGTGTCGATGATGTTCAGGCGGTGCTTCTCAGAATCAGGCGATTGACCGTCTTCGGTGCGTTCCCAGAACGTTGTGGTCGCAGCAGAGGTGATCGTGATGCCCCGCTCCTGCTCTTGCTCCATCCAGTCCATCGTGCCGGCACCATCGTGGGTTTCCCCCATGGTGTGGTTTTTGCCGGTGTAGAACAGGATGCGTTCCGAGCAGGTGGTTTTCCCTGCATCGATATGCGCCATGATGCCGAAGTTGCGATAACGGTCGAGAGGATAGTCGCGTGCCATGGTTGTCTTCCTTCCTTGGCTTTACCAGCGATAATGGCTGAACGCTTTGTTGGCGTCGGCCATCTTGTGGGTGTCTTCGCGTTTCTTGACGGCAGTCCCGCGCGAGTTCACAGCATCCAGAAGTTCGCCAGCAAGGCGTTCTTCCATGGTGTTTTCGTTGCGGTTGCGGGCGGCGGTGATCAGCCAGCGGATCGCCAAGGCTTCACGACGCTCGGGGCGCACTTCGACCGGCACCTGATAGGTGGCACCACCAACACGACGCGAGCGAACCTCGACCGACGGTTTGATGTTGTCCAGCGCCTCGTGGAACACTTCCACGGGGGCACGCTTGATCTTGTCTTCAACGCGATCCAGCGCGTTATAGACGATTTTTTCTGCGACCGACTTCTTGCCGTCGATCATCAGGTTGTTCATGAACTTGCTCAGCACACGATCGCCAAATTTGGCGTCGGGCAGGATTTCGCGCTTTTCTGCGGCGTGACGACGAGACATTCCCGGATCTCCTTACTTCGGACGCTTGGCGCCGTATTTCGAACGACGTTGCTTACGGTCTTTGACGCCCTGGGTATCCAGAACACCGCGAACGATGTGATAACGCACACCCGGAAGGTCTTTTACACGACCGCCGCGGATCAGAACCACCGAGTGTTCCTGAAGGTTGTGGCTTTCACCGCCGATATAGCTGATGACCTCGTACCCATTGGTCAGACGCACCTTGGCGACTTTCCGCATGGCCGAGTTCGGCTTTTTCGGTGTGGTTGTATAAACGCGCGTGCAAACGCCACGTTTTTGCGGACAGGACTCCAGGTGCATCGACTTGGAGCGCTTTACTTTAGGCTGGCGCGGTTTGCGGATCAGCTGTTGGATCGTTGGCATAGGGCTCTTTTCCCGTTTCTCAACACATGTGTTTGCACGAGTGTCCCCGTGCGGTTTGCATTTCCTCGCCCAGCACGTCTGCAAAGCGAAAATCCGCGATCGCTTCCATTCCGAGGCAAGCGACGCGGTTGGTTCACAGAGGATCAGTGCTTCAAAGTAGCGCCGACCTTGATCCCTCAATTCTGATGGTGCCGGGCAAGACCCGGCTGGATGGGGGGCGTATATGGGGAGTCGGGCCCTCTGTCAACCGCTGGCCATGACTTTGCCGGGGCGTTCGAAGGATCGGGGTTCAGGCGATCCGCCTTGCCCGGGTGCGACGCATCAACTGTCGTTCGCGCAACAGGGTGAACAGGCCGGTGGCCACCACGATGCCGGCACCGACAAGCGTCCAGCCATCTGGCCATTCACCGAAAAAGATCAGCCCTATGATCAAAGCCCAGATCAGGCCGGTGTATCTGAACGGCGCGATAAACCCGATATCGCCTACGCGCATCACCATCACCGAAAATAGATATCCCATGAAGATAAACACGGCGGACAAGACCAGAAATCCCCCGCTTCTTGGCGGAACAGGCGCCCAGTCAACGCCAAGTGACGCAACGCCAAAGGACACCGTAATCGCAACGGACGCCACCAGGGCCACGGTCATCGACGGCGTTGACGGTGACATCTTTCGGACAACAAGATCGCGCAGTGTGATGAACCCAACCGCGAGCAGCGCGTAAACGGACCAAAGCGTAAACCCGTCGCCGCCGGGTTTGACGATCAAGACCACACCAACAAAGCCAAGCAGAATGGCAGACAGGCGTCGCCAACCCAAAGGCTCGCCCAGAAAAGCCCATGCTGCCAACGCGATGGTTAAGGGCAAGGCCTGCAAAACGGCGGTGACATTGGCGATCGGCATGTTGAACAATGCGCTCAGGAAACAATAGGTCGCCCCCATTTCTGCAAACGACCGCAGAAGCATCAGCTTCCATTCCCGACGGCTGAGCCGAAACGTCAGCGACCGCAGCGCCAGCCCCAAACCATACAGCAACAAACAGGTCAGAACGCCGCGCAGAAACACCGCCTGCGACAGCGGGATGTCACCAGCCAGCGCCTTCATGCAGGCGTCGTTGAAGGTGTACCCGGCCATCGAACCGGCCATCAATGCCGCACCTTTCATGTTGTCTGAAACGGACATCCAACAATCCATCTTGGTCAATGCGTGAGGGGCGCGACTGGCCGCGTCTTTGAGCCACCTGCGACGCACGCACCCTAGTCACTGCCCCTGCCCCATGCAAACGAAAAGCCCCGCCAGATGGCGGGGCTTTCCGAAACTCATATCGGTATGGATCAGGGCTGTTCCGACCCGTCGAACTCGGGCGTGTCCACCAGACCATTATCGACGTCAGACGCGTCGCCAAACACGTCCTCGGCCGGAGCGGCCAGTGCGGCAGCCTTTTCGGCTTCGGCGCGGGCTTCCTCGATCACCTTCATATCGCGGGCTTGCGCAATAGACCGCACGCGTTGCGTGGCCCCGCCCGTACCCGCCGGGATCAGGCGTCCGACGATCACGTTCTCTTTCAGGCCAACCAGCTTGTCACGCTTGCCCTGAACCGATGCCTCGGTCAGAACGCGGGTGGTTTCCTGGAACGACGCCGCCGAGATGAACGAACGGGTCTGCAAGCTTGCCTTGGTGATCCCCAACAGGATCGGCTCGCCCGAAGCCAGACGACGACCTTCTGCTGCTGCCTTTTCATTGGCTGCATCAAATTCGGCCTTGTCCACATGCTCGCCTTTCAAAAGCGTGGTTTCGCCGCTGTCGAGGATCTCCCACTTCTGCAGCATCTGGCGAACGATCACCTCGATGTGCTTGTCGTTGATTTTCACACCTTGCAGGCGATACACGTCCTGAACTTCGTCGATCATGTAGTCCGCCAGCGCCTCGACACCCATGATAGACAGGATGTCATGCGGCGCGGGGTTGCCGTCCATCAGGTATTCACCCTTCTGGATGAAGTCCCCTTCCGCCACCGGAATGTGCTTGCCCTTGGGCACCATGTATTCCACCGGCTCCAGGCTTTCATCCGCAGGCTCGATCGAGATGCGACGCTTGTTCTTGTAGTCGCGGCCAAAGCGCACGTAACCATCGATTTCAGCGATAATCGCGTGATCTTTCGGGCGACGCGCTTCGAACAATTCGGCCACACGCGGCAGACCACCGGTGATGTCCTTGGTCTTGGCGCCTTCGCGCGGAATACGCGCAACCACGTCACCGGCTTTCACCGCCTGACCGTCCTCGACCGACAGAATGGCATCCACCGACATGGTATAGGTGACGGGGTTTCCGGCTTCGTTGCGCACCGGTTCACCATCTTCACCGACCATGATCACTTCCGGCTTCAGTTCGTTGCCTTTCGGCGCCGAACGCCAATCGGACACGATCTTCTGCGTCATGCCAGTTGCATCATCGGTTTCGTCCCGCACCGAAATGCCGCTGATCAGGTCGACGAATTTCACCGTCCCGTCCTTTTCGGCAATCATCGGAAGCGTGTACGGATCCCATTCGAACAGCTTGTCACCACGCGCGACCTTTGCGCCATCCTTGACGTGCAGTTTCGAGCCGTAACCGAGTTTGAACGCCGCACGCTCGACCCCGTTGTCGTCGATGATGGCCAGAACCATGTTCCGCCCCATGACAACGATCTCGCCATCACGGTTTTCCAGAATGTTGGCATTGCGGTATTCCACCTTGCCGTCCTGGTTGGCTTCCTGGAACGATTGCTGACCACCCTGGGCAACACCGCCGATGTGGAAGGTCCGCATCGTCAGCTGCGTGCCCGGTTCACCGATCGACTGCGCGGCGATGATGCCGACAGCCTCGCCGACGTTCACGCGCGTGCCACGGGCCAGATCGCGACCGTAGCAGTTGGCGCAAACGCCTTCTTCGGCTTCACAAGTCAGCGGGCTGCGCATCCGCACAGTCGCCACGCCCGAGGCTTCGATCTCGTCCGCCTTGCGTTCGTCGATCAATTCGTTCTTGGCGACGATCACCTCTTCGGTGCCCGGAACCAGAACATCCTCGGCCGCCACACGACCCAGAACACGTTCGCCCAGCGAGGCGACGACTTCACCGTCATTGACCGCCGCTTCCGCGGTGATCGAGTTTTCGGTGCCGCAATCGACCATGCGCACGATGCAGTCCTGCGCCACGTCGACCAGACGACGGGTCAGATAACCCGAGTTCGCGGTTTTCAAAGCCGTATCCGACAGGCCCTTACGGGCACCGTGGGTCGAGTTGAAGTACTCAAGCACGGTCAGACCTTCTTTGAAGTTCGAGATGATCGGCGTTTCGATGATCTCGCCCGAAGGTTTCGCCATCAGGCCGCGCATGCCGCCCAGCTGTTTCATCTGCGTGACAGAACCACGCGCACCGGAGTGGGCCATCATGTAGACCGAGTTCGGTTCCGCTTCGGCACCATTCTCGTCCCGCTTGTTGGACGAGATCGTGTCCATCATGGCGTCGGTGACCTTGTCGTTACATTTCGACCAGGCATCGACCACCTTGTTGTACTTCTCGCCCAGCGTGATGAGGCCGTCCATATATTGCTGTTCGAACCCTTTCACCTGCTCGCGGGTTTCATCCACGATCGGCCACTTGCTGTCCGGGATGACCATGTCGTCCTTACCGAACGAGATGCCGGCCTTGAACGCTTCCTTGAAGCCCATCGACATGATCTGGTCACAGAAGATGACCGATTCCTTCTGACCGCAATAGCGATAGACGGTGTCGATGACCTGCTGCACCTCTTTCTTCCGCAGAAGACGGTTCACCAGTTCAAACGGCGCTTTCGCGTTCAAGGGCAGAAGCGCGCCAAGACGGATGCGACCGGGAGTGGTTTCAAAGCGTTTGTAAACTTCGTTGCCTTCCTCGTCGATCTGCTTGATGCGGGCCTGAACCTTGGCGTGCAGATGCACCTCGCCAGCGTCCAGAGCATGCTGAACTTCGTCCACATCGGAGAAGATCATGCCTTCGCCCTTCATGCCCTCACGTTCCATGGTGATGTAATACAGACCAAGGATCATGTCCTGCGACGGCACGATGATCGGCGCGCCGTTGGCGGGCGACAGAACGTTGTTCGTCGACATCATCAGAACACGCGCTTCCAACTGGGCTTCCAGCGACAACGGCACATGCACAGCCATCTGGTCACCGTCGAAGTCGGCGTTAAAGGCCGAACAAACGAGCGGGTGAAGCTGGATGGCCTTGCCTTCGATCAGAACCGGTTCAAACGCCTGAATGCCAAGACGGTGCAGCGTCGGCGCACGGTTCAGCATGACCGGGTGTTCGCGGATCACTTCGTCCAGAATATCCCAAACTTCGGGACGCTCTTTTTCCACCAGTTTCTTGGCTTGCTTCACAGTGGAGGACAGCCCTTTGGCTTCAAGACGCGAATAGATGAACGGCTTGAACAGCTCCAACGCCATCTTCTTCGGCAGACCACATTGGTGCAGCTTCAGCTCAGGCCCGGTCACAATGACCGACCGACCCGAGAAGTCGACGCGTTTCCCCAAAAGGTTCTGACGGAAGCGACCTTGCTTACCCTTCAGCATGTCGGACAGCGATTTCAGCGGGCGCTTGTTGGCACCTGTGATCACGCGGCCGCGACGGCCGTTGTCAAACAGCGCATCAACGGATTCCTGCAACATCCGCTTTTCGTTGCGGACGATGATATCAGGCGCGCGCAGTTCGATTAGGCGCTTCAAACGGTTGTTCCGGTTGATCACGCGGCGATACAGATCGTTCAGATCCGAGGTCGCGAAACGGCCACCATCCAGCGGCACCAGCGGGCGCAGCTCGGGCGGGATAACCGGGATCACGGTCATGATCATCCATTCCGGGCGGTTGCCCGATTCAATGAACGATTCAACGATTTTCAGACGCTTGATGATCTTCTTGGGCTTCAACTCACCCGTGGCTTCCGCCAGATCAGCACGCAGCTGCTCGGCTTCGGCTTCCAGATCAATCGCCGACAGCATTTCGCGGATCGCTTCAGCACCGATATTGGCGGTGAAGGCGTCCATGCCATAGGTGTCCTGGGCGTCCATGAACTCTTCTTCGGTCATCAGTTGACCGTAATGAAGGTCCGTCAGTCCCGGTTCGATCACAACGTAGTTTTCGAAATACAGGATGCGTTCCAGATCACGCAGAGTCATATCCAGCATCAGGCCGATGCGCGACGGCAGCGACTTGAGGAACCAGATATGTGCAACTGGCGCGGCCAGTTCGATATGGCCCATACGCTCGCGGCGCACTTTCTGAAGGGTAACTTCCACACCACATTTCTCGCAGACAACGCCGCGATACTTCATGCGCTTATATTTGCCGCACAGACATTCGTAATCTTTGACCGGGCCAAAGATACGGGCGCAGAACAGGCCGTCACGCTCGGGCTTGAACGTGCGATAGTTGATGGTCTCGGGCTTCTTGATCTCGCCATACGACCACGAAAGAATCCGTTCCGGGCTGGCCAGCGACACTTTGATTTCGTCAAAGGTCTTGGGGGCCGCCAGCGGGTTGAACGGGTTGGTTGTCAGTTCCTGGTTCATTTTGCGTTCCTTACATCAGAGGATTGGGTGGGAGGGGTAAGGCGGGCGCCCTACTCCTCGCCCTCCGCATCCAGGAGTTCCATATTAAGGCCAAGGCCGCGGACTTCTTTGACAAGCACGTTGAACGATTCCGGCACGCCGGCCTCAAAATTGTCCTCGCCCTTCACGATGCTTTCATAGACTTTCGTCCGGCCAGCAACGTCATCCGATTTCACCGTCAGCATCTCTTGCAGCGTGTAAGCCGCGCCATATGCTTCCAAGGCCCAGACCTCCATCTCACCGAAGCGCTGGCCACCGAACTGCGCCTTACCACCCAGCGGCTGCTGTGTGACAAGCGAGTACGGACCGGTCGAACGCGCGTGGATTTTATCGTCCACAAGGTGGTGCAGTTTCAGCAGGTATTTCACACCCACGGTAACGGGGCGCGAGAACTGCTCGCCGGTGCGACCATCGAACAGAATCGATTGGCCCGAGGTGTCGAACCCAGCCCGCGTCAGCGAGTCGTTCACGTCAGCCTCTTTCGCGCCGTCAAAGACGGGCGTCGCAATCGGCACACCATTGGTCACGTTCGATGCCGCATCGACCAGTGCATCTTCGTCCATGCCAGCAATGCCTTCTTCATAGACATCGTCGCCATAGGCGATGCGCATGGCTTCGCGCACCGGGGTCAGATCGCCGGAACGGCGGTATTCACCCAAGGCCTCGTCGATATTCAGACCCAGACCGCGCGCGGCCCAACCCATATGGGTTTCCAGAATCTGACCGACGTTCATCCGCGACGGCACGCCCAGCGGGTTCAGACAGAAGTCGACAGGTGTCCCGTCGGCCAGGAACGGCATGTCTTCCATCGGAACAACCTTGGAAATAACACCTTTGTTCCCGTGACGACCGGCCATCTTGTCGCCCGGCTGAAGCTTACGCTTCACGGCAACGAAGACTTTGACCATCTTCATCACACCCGGCGGCAGGTCATCACCACGACGCACCTTTTCGACCTTGTCTTCGAAGCGGGCATCCAAGGCGCGTTTCTGCGCTTCGAATTGCTCGTTCAGGGCTTCGACGATCTTGGCATCATCTTCGTCTTCCAGCGCAAGCTGCCACCACTGGCCGCGGCTCAGGCTTTCCAGAAGCTCGTCGGTGATTTTCGATCCGGCCTTGACGCCCTTCGGCCCCTTCACCGCAACTTTGCCTTCGATCATGCTGCGCAGGCGCGCATAGATGTTACGCTCCAGAATGTGCAACTCGTCATCACGGTCACGGGCAAGGCTTTCGACCTCTTCCCGTTCGATCTGCAGCGCACGTTCGTCTTTTTCCACACCATGGCGGTTAAAGACGCGCACTTCAACGACAGTCCCGAAATCACCCGGCTTCACGCGAAGCGAGGTATCGCGAACGTCCGATGCTTTCTCACCAAAGATGGCGCGCAGAAGCTTTTCTTCCGGCGTCATCGGGCTTTCGCCCTTCGGTGTGATCTTACCGACCAGAATATCGCCCGGCTCAACATCCGCACCGATGTAAACGATGCCCGCCTCGTCGAGGTTGCGCAGCGCTTCTTCACCGACGTTCGGAATGTCGCGGGTGATCTCTTCCGGCCCAAGCTTGGTGTCACGGGCAGCGACTTCGAATTCTTCGATATGGACCGAAGTGAAGACGTCATCGCGCGCAATACGCTCGGAAATCAGGATCGAGTCTTCGTAGTTGTAGCCATTCCACGGCATGAACGCGACGACCACGTTTTTACCCAGAGCCAGTTCGCCCATATCGGTCGACGGGCCATCGGCGATGACTTCGTCTTTCGAAACCTTCTGACCCACTTTCACCAACGGACGTTGGTTGATGCAGGTGTTCTGGTTCGAACGCTGGAACTTGCGCAGACGATAGATGTCAACGCCCGCGTCACCCAGACCAAGGTCTTCCGTGGCGCGCACAACGATACGCGTTGCGTCAACCTGGTCGATCACACCGCCACGCTTGGCTTGAATGGCCGCGCCCGAATCGATGGCCACTTTGCCTTCGATACCGGTGCCGACATACGGCGCCTCGGCCCGCAGAAGCGGAACGGCCTGACGTTGCATGTTCGACCCCATCAGGGCGCGGTTGGCGTCGTCGTTTTCCAGGAACGGAATAAGCGAAGCCGCAACCGAGACCAGCTGCTTGGGCGACACGTCGATCAGGTCAACGCTTTCACGCTGCGCCATCGTGTATTCGCCCGACTGACGGGTGTTCACCAGATCGTTTTCAAAACGGCCGTTTTCGTCCAGATGCGCGTTGGCCTGCGCCACGGTGTGACGCATCTCTTCGGTGGCGGACATATAGTTCACTTCGTCAGTGACCTTGCCTTCCACAACCTTGCGATAGGGCGTTTCGATGAAGCCGTATTTGTTCACGCGGGCGAAGGTTGCCAGCGAGTTGATCAGACCAATGTTCGGCCCTTCCGGCGTCTCAATCGGACACATGCGGCCATAGTGGGTGGGGTGCACGTCGCGCACCTCGAAGCCCGCGCGTTCACGTGTCAGACCGCCCGGCCCAAGCGCCGACAGGCGGCGTTTGTGGGTGACTTCCGACAGAGGGTTGGTTTGGTCCATGAACTGCGACAGTTGCGACGAGCCAAAGAACTCGCGCACTGCGGCAGCAGCCGGTTTCGCGTTGATCAGGTCCTGCGGCATCACAGTGTCGATCTCGACCGAGGACATGCGTTCCTTGATCGCGCGTTCCATGCGCAGAAGGCCGACGCGATACTGGTTTTCCATCAACTCACCGACCGAGCGCACACGACGGTTGCCCAGGTGGTCGATATCGTCGATGTCGCCCTTGCCGTCGCGCAGTTCGACCAGCGCCTTGATACAAGCCACGATGTCCTCGCGGCGCAAGGTGCGCTGAGTATCCTCGGCGTCCAGGTTGAGACGCATGTTCATCTTCACACGGCCAACGGCAGACAGGTCGTACCGCTCGCTGTCAAAGAACAACGTGTCGAACAGGGCCGAAGCGGCTTCGACGGTGGGCGGTTCACCCGGACGCATGACGCGATAGATGTCCATCAGCGCGGTGTCGCGGCCCATGTTCTTGTCCGCTGCCATGGTGTTGCGGATGTAGGGGCCGACGTTGACGTTGTCGATGTCCAGAACCGGAATGTCGGTGATGCCCGCATCCAGCAGTTCTTTCAGCGACCCGCCGATCAACTCGCCATCCTTGTCGTGCTCAAGCGTCAGTTCATCACCGGCTTCGACATAAATCGCGCCGGTGTCTTCGTTGATGATGTCCTTGGCGACATACCGACCCACGATCGAATCGAACGGCACCAGCAGGTCGATGTCCTTGCCGTCTTCCATCAGTTTCTTGACCGCACGCGGCGTGATCTTCTTGCCGGCCTCGGCGATCACTTCGCCGGTCTTAGCGTTGATCAGGTCCATCGTCGGGCGGGTGCCAGCGACACGCTCGGGGAAGAACTTGGTAACCCAACCCTTGTTCTTCTTCAGCTTGTACTGAACCGTGTCGTAATAGGCATCCATGATGCCTTCCTGATCCAGACCCAATGCATAAAGCAGGGTCGTCACCGGCAGCTTGCGGCGGCGGTCGATGCGCGCGAACACAATGTCCTTGGCGTCAAATTCGAAATCCAGCCACGACCCGCGATAGGGAATGATGCGGCAGGCAAACAGCAGCTTGCCGGACGAATGTGTCTTGCCCTTGTCGTGATCAAAGAACACACCGGGCGAGCGGTGCATCTGGGACACGATCACACGCTCGGTGCCGTTCACGACAAAGGTGCCATTGGGCGTCATCAGGGGCATGTCGCCCATGAACACGTCTTGTTCCTTGATGTCCTTGACCGACTTGGCGCCGGTATCTTCGTCCACATCGAACACGATCAGACGCAGAGTCACCTTCAGCGGCGCCGAATAGGTCAGGTCGCGCTGCTGGCATTCTTCCACGTCGAATTTCGGCTCTTCCAGCTCGTATTTCACGAATTCCAGAATAGCGGTTTCATTGAAATCCTTGATCGGGAACACCGACTGGAAAACAGCGTTGATGCCTTCGCCGTCCATCGGCTGCGGCTGATCACCGGAGTTCAGGAACAGGTCATACGAGCTTTTCTGAACCTCGATCAGGTTCGGCATCTCAAGCACTTCACGGATTTTGCCGTAGTACTTACGCAAGCGTTTCTGGCCAAGATAGGTCTGCGCCATAAGGTAATTACCTTTCATTTCTCAACTGATGCGCCGACCGTCGGGTCACCGGCGACGCCTCGTCCGAGATTGGGGGTTCGAACCAATTCCCGGAAACCCGCCCAAGGGTTTCCTCCCGATCCATTGAACCTTTCCCAGAAGAACGCCCGACCAATCAGGCCCTCTTCAAGACAGGTTCGGCTGGACCCGGATTTCTCCGGGCCCAGCCATATTCATGGGCCTGAACCGGCCCAAAAGCGCAGGGCTTAGGCCAGCTCGACTTCGGCGCCAGCTGCTTCCAGCTTGCCTTTGATGTCTTCTGCTTCAGCTTTGTCCACGCCTTCTTTGATCTTGCCGCCAGCTTCGACCAGTTCCTTGGCTTCTTTCAGGCCAAGACCGGTGATGCCGCGAACTTCTTTGATGACGTTGATTTTCGAGGCGCCGGCGTTCTTCAGAACGACGTCGAACTCGGTTTTTTCCTCGGCAGCCGCACCAGCGTCGCCACCAGCAGGACCGGCCATCATGACAGCGCCGCCAGCAGCGGGCTCGATGCCATATTCGTCCTTCAGGATGGTTTTCAGTTCTTGTGCTTCGAGAAGGGTCAGACCCACGATCTCTTCAGCCAGTTTTTTCAGATCAGCCATTTGACTTCTTTCCGTTATTAGATGTGTTCCAACGTGAGGCGGTCATCCGCTACACGGGGCTCAGATTGCTTATGCAGCCTTGTCCTCGATCGTGGACAAGATGGATGCGATGTTCGAAGCAGGCGCGCCAATGGCACCGGCGATGTTCGAAGCGGGTGCGCCAATGCAGCCGACGATCGAAGCAATAAGCTCGTCACGCGACGGCATAGCGGCAACAGCTTTGACACCGGCCGTATCCAGCGCCGTTTCACCCATGGCACCACCAAGAATAACGAGCTTGTCGTTGGTCTTGGCGTAGCCTTCCATGACCTTGGCCGCAGCCACAGCATCTTCGGAATAGGCAAGAACGGTCATGCCCGAAAGAAGGTCGGCGATAGAAGCGGCCGGCTTGTCTTCCAGGGCGATTTTGGCGAGCTTGTTCTTGGCAACACGCACCGACCCGCCAGCTTCGCGCATTTGCGAACGCAGGTCCTGCATCTCGGCAACCGTGAGACCCGCGTAGTGGGCAACCACTACGACGCCAGAGCTTTCGAAGATCTGGCCGAGTTCCTCGACCACTTTCTCTTTCTGGGCTCTATCCACAGTTTTACTCCAAGTATGGAGGGTCAGACCCTCCGGCTCTTATTTCACCAGATTTTCAGAGAAAACCCGGCAATCGGGTCCGTGATACGGGTCCTTCGCAAAATCGCCCCAAGGCCAAGCGGCCACGAGAATTCTTTTGTTCATTTCCCATCTCAGGCAGGAATTATGACCCTTGCGCGCAGTCGCTTTTCAGCTTGGCCCACCAGCGTCACCCACCGTCTCGGACGAAATGCAAAACAGCGCACGACGAATCGCACGCTGATCTGCAAGGGTTACTTAGGATGTTTGCCGGGGATTTCCAACCCCTAATCGGAAGATATCTGCATGGCAAAGCAGACCACGCGCTCCGACTGTTGCCACAATCTTTATCACGATTGGCAATGGCGGTGAAGCCCCGCCTTTATTCCATATCCGAGAACAACGAGACGATCTCAAGCAGCTTATCTGCGGGCACGTCCGTCGGCTCTATGTCAAACACCGCCATACGCCCCACCTGTCGGGACGGCTTCAGGTATCTTTCGGCAAAATAGTAATTCTCGCGCCCGACGTAATCATCCCACAGAATCCGTGTCGGCTTTTTGCACCTGAACAAACATGCTAGAAAACACGCCACGCGAAACCGCCCGTCGATCAGTACGACATCGGGGGCGACAAAGTCGGGAAGATCCCAAACCTCGAGCGCGTATTTCGGGTAATTGGCCCAAGCTGTATCGGACTTTGGCCGCCCCCACGGTCCGGTTGGACCAATGTCGACCCAATGAACGGTCACATTCTTATCCGCATTTGTCCGATACAGCGCCTTGCGCATCGTGGCTGACCAGTTCCAGTCACTTTCGACCGTCACTGTCCGACACCCCGGAACCGCAGCCGCAATGAATGTCGAGCCCCCCGACCCATATTCAAGGATCGAGGATGCTTTCGAATACTCATCTCGCACAAGGTTTGCCTCGTCCGTGGGCAAGGTCAGCTCGAACTCCGGTGTCTTTAGCACCTGAGCTGCAAAGGTGCTGTGCCGAAAATCTGAAAGCCGATCCGCAATGATGTCGTTTGCAAGGCGCAGAGCCTCGGCCACCCCGTCCAGAGACAGCAAACTGGCAATCTCATCTGTTGTCTGATTTTCCCAGAACAGGATTGACTCATCTCTGGTTTCATTGTGGTTCATTGCAGCGTAGTTTGCCGCCGTGTGCCTGTTGTTCGCGCCATCCGCACGTTTCGGTGCCCAGCCCCTTCCCCTCAGCTGTTTCAGCCAGAACATTTCAGGCGTGCGCGTGACATAGTGGTTGATCTGCGCCAGACCGAAGCCCGCTTCCTCGTCCAGAACCTTCGCGTCATGACCGATGTCCTGACCGGCAAGCCAGCGTTTGTGCTTGGCATAACTTTTCGACAAGGGGTTTCCCTTACCATTCAGAAAATCCGAATGCGTCAATCCCGACGTCGGATCAATTTTGGGGCGGTGCACCCCTTTTTCCTGAAACCCGACGATTCCATCACCTTGACGAAACAGGGTCTTGATCGAACAGTTTTCGGCATTCTTGCGCTTCGAACACATCGTAAAATCGTTCGAAATCAGCCTTCCAGCAAACGGTATCTGCCCGGAATCACCGAAGAGTCGCCAGTTGATCAAGATCCCTTTCCTGCCCCCCAGCGCTGCGACCAGCGATGCGACGTCCCGCGTCCCGGTGCGGACATTCAAGAACTCGTCGCCATCCAGCCATAGAACCCAGTCACCATCCGCGATCAGCGCCGCCTCGGACACGCGCTGTGCGGCTTGCAGCTGCGGCGAAACACCAATCGGCACCTCATGGGTCAGATGTTCGACAATGCCATGTCGGGCCAAGGACGAAAGGATCTCGTCCGTGCCGTCATCGCAATCATTCGAACAGATGATGATCCGGTCAAATCCGATCACCCTGTGATACGCGATCCACTCAAGGATGAAGGGCGCTTCGTTCTTCACCGCTGAGAAAAGCACTTTTCTGCTGTCTGGCACTGCGACACCTTTCACGCGACAATTCCTTGCGGCACGTTATCGGCCCCTTGCGGGCATGTCATCCCATCGTCCTCGCTCGCGCATGGCACATATCAAAGAAAAAGGCGGACCGATTGGTCCGCCTTTCCATAGAGACTTTCAGGAACCGGATCAGTTCCCGGTCGCGCTGTCCACCGAGATGGTGACGCCCGGACCCATGGTCGAGCTGAGCGCGATCTTCTTCATATAGGTGCCTTTGGCGCCGGTCGGCTTGGCCTTTTGCACGGCGTCAACAAACGCACGCACGTTTTCGACCAGCTTGTTTTCGTCGAACGACGCTTTGCCCAGGCCTGCGTGAACCACGCCACCCTTTTCCGCCTTGAACTGAACTTCACCACCCTTGGCGGCTTCGACAGCTTCCTTGACGTCCATGGTGACCGTGCCGACCTTCGGGTTCGGCATCAGGTTGCGCGGGCCAAGCACTTTGCCCAGTCGACCAACGATCGGCATCATGTCCGGGGTGGCAATGCAGCGATCAAACTCGATCTTGCCGCCCTGGATCGTTTCCATCAGATCTTCGGCGCCAACGATGTCTGCACCGGCGGCCTGAGCTTCCTCGGCTTTCGGGCCGCGTGCGAACACGGCGACGCGCATGGTCTTCCCCGTGCCGTTCGGCAGGCCGACGACGCCGCGGACCATCTGGTCGGCGTGGCGCGTGTCGACACCCAGCGACATGGCGATTTCGATGGTTTCATCGAACTTGGCCTTGGCGTTGTTCTTGACCAGCGCCACGGCCTCTTCGATCGAAACGTTTTCTTTGCCGGCGAATGCTTCGCGTGCGGCTTTGGTGCGTTTACCCAGTTTCGCCATCTTACTTCACCTCGATGCCCATGGAACGGGCAGAGCCCAGAACGATCAACATCGCAGCTTCGACGTCATTCGCGTTCAGATCTTTCATTTTCGCTTCGGCGATCTCTTTCACCTGAGCGGCGGTCACCGTGCCAGCGGTTTCATGGCCGGGCTTGTTGGCGCCCGATTTCAGCTTGGCGGCCTTTTTCAGGAAATACGACGCAGGCGGCGTCTTGATGTCCATGGTGAAGGACTTGTCCTGATAATAGGTGATCACAGTCGGGCACGGCGCACCGGGCTCCATTTCCTGCGTCTTGGCGTTGAACGCCTTGCAGAATTCCATGATGTTGATGCCGCGCTGACCCAGGGCAGGGCCGACGGGCGGGCTGGGGTTGGCTTGACCTGCAGGAACCTGCAGCTTCATCGTGCCAGCGACTTTCTTAGCCATTTGGCTTCTCCTTTAACAACAGCGCGGGGACGCGTCCCTTTGCCTTTCATTGTCGTGGTCTGGGTTGGGGATCGCGATCCCTGCCCCTCCCACGCCCGCCCGTTTGGGCGGCTGACACGTCAGGTCTGTTTCGTGACCTGCGTGTATTCCAGTTCGACCGGGGTGGCCCGGCCAAAGATCGACACCGTCACCTTCAGGCGCTGGTTGTCGTCATCCACATCCTCGACCATCCCGTCGAAGCCTTCGAACGGTCCGTCTGTCACGGCGACCTTCTCGCCCACTTCGAAGTGGATCAGGGTGCGCGGTGCTTCAACACCTTCTTCAACCCGGTTCAGGATGGCGTTCACTTCGGCGTCACGCATCGGCATCGGGCGACCTTGCGGACCAAGGAACCCGGTCACGCGGTTGATCGAGGTGATCAGGTGATATCCTTCGTCCGACATCTCCATATGCACCAGCACGTATCCGGGCATGAACCGGCGCTCAGTGGTCACTTTCTTGCCGCGACGAACCTCGATCACCTCTTCGGTGGGGACCAGAACCTCGTCGATCTCATCGCCCAAACCCTTTTCTTCGACCGAGGTCTTGATCTGTTCGGCAATCTTCTTTTCGAAGTTCGAGAGCACGCTCACCGAATACCACCGTTTCGCCATTTCAGCCTCTGCCTTCTTGCGCCCTGCGGGCCATTCAAATTCCGTTCTCGGGAACAAAAAATCGGCGTGCAACTCGAATCGCCACACGCCCGTCCCGAAGTGTGGCCCGACCTACCCCTGAAACGTGTTCATTTCAAGGGGTCAGGCGCAAACTCAGCCAAACAGACCAAGCACAGCGGCCAGTCCGCTGCGGATCCCCAGATCAACCAACGAGAAGAACAGCGCCGTCAACGCGGCCAGCACAAAGACCATCCCCGTGGTCAGAAGCACCTCGCGGCGGGTCGGCCATGTCACCTTGGACACCTCGGCGCGCACCTGCTGGATGAATTGCAGCGGATTGGTCATCTTGTTTCTCAACCTTTCATGTATCAGGCGGTCAATTACGCAATGCGCGCGGGGTTTTCAAGTCTCGTCCGCTTTTCAACCCGCCAATAAAGGCGAAATGGCGCGATTGCGGTCATGGATACGTTGAAAATGGCAGGGGCAGCAGGGTTCGAACCCGCGACCTACGGTTTTGGAGACCGTCGCTCTACCAACTGAGCTATACCCCTAGGACCGAGGGTCGGATTACGGCAAGGCGCGCAGGTTTTCAAGCGATTTCGGTGACAAACGTCAAAGAAAGCAACCCGCTCTTAAATCTACGACTGTTTACCTGTCAGGTGATGCGATAACACGGGATGAAGATGGTACGGGATGTAAGCGATTTCAAGGCCGCCCCCTGGCGCAACATCGACCGGGTCGAGATGGAACACGCGATGAGCGTGCCGACCATGCTGTCGAAACGCGAGCAGAAACTCTATTACTGGCTGACCTCGCATTGGACGCAGGACATCGGGGCGGTGGTCGATTTGGGCTGTTTTGTGGGCGGATCGACCGCGCGCCTTGCCGACGGGCATGTGGATGCAGGCAAACGCCACTGGATCCACGCCTATGACCGCTTCAAGGCGGACGACCGCACCAAGGCGCAGGAGCTTTACCGCAAAGGCATTCCCCCCTTCGACGGGACCGACATCTATTGGCTGGCCCGCGATCTTCTGGAACCATGGGAAGATCGCGTCACCTTGCATCGAGGCGACATTCTCACAAAAACCTGGGATGGGTCGCCGATCGAACTTCTGGTCATGGACGCCGCAAAATCGACCGAGACCGCGGATGGCATCGCGGAACGGTTTTTTCCGTATCTCATTCCCGGGCAATCTCTGGTGGTGCAGCAGGATTACTTCCACTGGCGCCTGCCCTGGATCCCAGTGCAAATGCACCTGATGCAAGACTGGTTCCGACCGGTGGCCTTCTGCCCGGATGACACCGTGATCTTCCAGAACATCCGCCAAATAAATGAGGCGGCGCTGACTGCCGGCAAGGTCAGCGGGCTGGATGACGATGCCCTGCATGACCACCTGACCGAGGTTCAGCCATTGGCCCGTAGTTGGCGCAAGAAACAGCGTATCTATCGGATGAAACGGGCGATCAGGGCCAATCCGGGGGTGCGGACGGGGTATCGGATGGTCGATCCCGACAAATAGCGGCGCGACATGCCACCTTCCGGGCTTTCGGTCTGGCTGCGATAGGATTGCCCACCACCTTGTGGCGAAGCCTTTGCCTCTTCGAGCGGAAATATTGGCGTCCAAACGCAGAACCGCCGCCGGCATTTCTGCTCGGCGGCGGTTTTTTTAATTTTAATCGTATTGAGAGAATTGAGCTGCTTACTAGGTTTGGCGGTGA